>CACNUQ010000041.1 GCA_902623685.1 uncultured SAR86 cluster bacterium | reverse complement strand
AGCATGCAATTAGAAAAATTTTTTTAAATCCTTCAAAGTATCAAATTAGAGCAGATGCAGGCAGAATGCATATAATAGAGAACTTTGATTGGCAAAAAATTGCACGGCAATATGAGAATTTAATTCACCAAACAATTGAAAAATTTAAATGCTAACTTTTGATTTTAAAAAAATTAATTTATCGCCTGGTTCAAAGGTTCTTGATGTTGGATGCGGCGAGGGACGACATATTTTTGGTATCTTGAATAAATTTGAAGACGTGCATTGTTATGGTTTAGATCAAGATATTCCATCCCTAGAGAAATGCAAAGAAGGATTAGAGTTTTTTAAAGAGCTTGACTCAAATGAGACTATTTTTCAGCAAGGTTCAGTTTACCAATTACCTTTTGAAGACAATTTTTTTGATCTTATTATTTGCTCAGAAGTTTTAGAGCACTTGGATGATTATCACGCTGCAATAAAGGAGATTTACAGAGTTTTGAAACCTGCGGGTATGTTTTTGCCAAGCGTTCCTTCATATTGGCCAGAAAAAATATGTTGGCTTCTCTCTAAAGAGTATCAAAACATGCCAGGCGGCCATGTAAGAATTTTTAAGAAAAATCAAGTTATCAATGAAATATCAAGCTATGGTTTTCATTATGATCATTCAGAGAGATTTCATGGTCTACATAGTTCATATTGGTGGCTTAGGTGTATGTTTTGGAAAAATCAGGATTCAAATTTTTTAGTTAATATCTATAAAAAATTTCTTGAATATCATATTCTTAAAAATCCTGCTTGGCTGAATGGATTCGAAAGAATTATTAATCCAATTTTTGGGAAAAGTATTGCATTTTATTTTGAAAAAAAATGAATCAACCCCCCAATCTCTCTCATATTGAACCAGATTCTCTATCTGGGTTAGATCATTTAGGAAAATTTTTAAAGGACACACAACTTTTTTCTGGAGCTATTCCCACCAATAAAAATGGCACACATGATCCATGGGATCATCTAGAAGCCGTTATGGGTTTAGCAACCTTAGGATACCAAACTGAGGCTATCAATGGCCTTAATTGGATGATTGCTAATCAAAATACAGATGGTAGCTGGTACAATTTATATGATGATCAAAAGCCGTTAGAACTTAATAAGCAGACAAATTATTCATCATACCTTGCGGTAGCTATTTGGCATTTTTATCTGTTATATAATGATATAAATTTTCTCAAAAATCATTGGGAGTATGTTAAGGAAGGAATATTATTTTCTCTAACTCTGCAAAATGACAATGGGGCAATAGCATGGAATATAGATGATAAAGGCCATATCGATGATGATTATCTTTTAACTGGCTGTAGCTCAATTGCAAAAAGCCTTGAATGTGCAATTGCTATCTGTCAAATCCTAGGTCATAAGAGTATTGAAAAAGAATGGAGAATTGCTCACGCTAAGCTCATTAGAGCGATTGAAAATCCAACTGGTATCTTTGATCTGAAAAAAGATCGTAGTAGATTCTCAATGGATTCATATTATCCAATCATAGGTGGTATAAGTTCAAAAAATATCATTTCCTCTTTGATCAGCAATATCAAGACATCCTTTTGGATTAAAGGACTGGGTATTAAATGTGTTTCTGATGAGCCATGGATAACTGTGGCTGAAACAAGCGAGTGCTCAATAGCATTCAAAAAAATGGGAGAGGACGAAATCGCATTAGAACTTTTGCATAATGCAATTGCAATAGTTGATAGAAGAAGTATCCCCTATATGGGGTGGCAATATATTGAAAATATTTATTGGCCTGAAGAAACTCCCTCATGGACTTCAGGAGCATGCATCCTTGCTGCAGATGCAAATTACCAACTTACTGATGCATCAGAATTATTTTTGAAACAGCAATTTAAATCTTAACTAAGCAAACAATAGTATCTACTCGATCATAAAGCTTAAAATCTTCCTGCAGGGCTTTTTGATAGACTAAATATGGTGCTTGACCGCCTTCAGAAGGTTTTTCATATATATCATGAATAACTAAAGCTCCTTGAGAATGAATTTTTGTTTTCCAATTATCATAATCATTCATTGCTGAGATCTCAGTATGACTTCCATCAATAAAGAGAAGTCCTAATTCTGTTGTCCATGACGGGGCTACTGAATTTGCGTTTGCAATAATTGGAATCACCCACTTACTTTCATCGAATTTTTCAAGATTTTCTTGCATCAAAGGAACGGTATTAATTCGGCCCAATTTATTGTCAAAAATCTCTGAATCAA
>CACNUQ010000040.1 GCA_902623685.1 uncultured SAR86 cluster bacterium | reverse complement strand
TTTTTAAAATATTATGGCAGTACAAAAAAGTAAAAAAACAAGATCAAAACGTGGGATGATCCGTTCTCATGATCATCTTAAAGATCTTACCTTATCGACCGATCCTGTGTCTGGAGAAAGACATCTTCGCCATCAAATGACTGCAGATGGTTTTTATAAGGGCAGACTTATTAAAGATTTGAGGAAGCCAGTTAAAGAAGAAGAGGATAACTCAACACAAGACTAAGAATGTCTTTTTCAGCCTTTTTAGCGTTTCCAGGTCAAGGTTCGCAACATTTATCTATGCTATCCAGAGGTGGTATTTCTGACCTTGCTAATTCAAGTGAACATTCTCATGCTCTTGAGTGCTGTAGTGATTTAATAGCCCATGACGTTATAAAATTAATTGAAGAAGGGCCTGAAGAATTAATAAATAGAACCTCTATCACGCAACCTATTTTAGTCCTTTGTTCATATCTTCATTACCATAAGTTAGTTAATACAATTGATATTGCTTCTTCATATTTGGCCGGTCATTCTTTAGGAGAATATTCCGCTTTGGTTGCTGCTAATTCATTATCAATTACTGAAGCTTTAAAATTGGTGAGAAAGAGAGGAGAGTTGATGGAAGCGGCACCAAAAGGTTCCATGTCAGCAATAATGGGTCTCGATTATAATATTATCGATGAGATATGCTCAATTGCATCTCAGGGTGAACATTCTCATGTTCAATGTGCAAATTTAAACTCTCCGAATCAAACAGTCATTTCTGGTCATGATGATGCGGTGTTAAGAGCTCAAGATCTTTGCACTGCAAAAGGTGCAAAACGTGCTGTAAAACTTAATGTGAGCATCGCATCTCATAGCAAGCTTATGTTATCGGTGGCAGATGAATTTCAAAAGACTCTTGAAGCAGTAAAATTCAATATACCGGACACTAATATTATCCATAATGTATCAGTCAATTCATCAACGTCATCCAGAGATATTCCATCTCTACTGGTATCGCAGTTGCACTCACCAGTTAGATGGGTTGAAACATGTAATTTTATTTCTACATTGAATTTGCCAATCATTGAATGCGGTCCAGGGAAAGTGTTGTCAAGCTTATTTAAGGGAAACAAACTTGAAAATTACTTTTCTGTAACCGATGAAGAATTTTATGAGAAGATTAGTAGTTATGAATAAAAAAATAGTCTTTATAACTGGAATTTCAAGAGGTATCGGACTAGAGATAGCTAAATGCTTTGTTAGCGATGGTTACTATGTTATTGGAACATCTAGATCACCATTTAGTATTAATGAGGAATTAAATTCTGAAAATTGCATACATTTTCCAATTGATGTGACAGACAGAAACAAAATTTCATCATGTTTAGACGAGCTGAAAAAAATTAACAAGATTCCAAATGTCTTAATTAACAATGCTGGAATAACCAAAGATCAACTCTTCTTAAGAATGAAAGAGGATGACTGGGATGATGTCATTAATTCTAATCTTACGAGTGCATTCAATATTACTAAATTATTTATTAAATCAATGGTTAAAGATCGTTATGGAAGAATAATCAATATATCCAGTGTTGCTGGACTTATGGGTAATCCTGGGCAGGTTAATTATTCCGCGAGCAAGGCTGGTCTTGGAGGTTTTACAAGAGCTTTAGCAAAAGAGGTGGCTGCTAGAAATATAACAGTTAACTGCATAGCTCCTGGATTTATCGAAACCGATATGACAGATCATTTTAAAGATGAAGAATTAGAGAATATTTTAAATCAGATTCCTGCAAACAAAATGGGTAATTCACAACAAATAGCAGATTTAGCTTTATTCTTAGCCTCTTCTAAGGGTGATTACATTACTGGTCAAACTATTTCTGTGGATGGCGGCCTTTATATGAGTTAATGATTTTATATGTTTTTGTTAAAATTGTTGTAGAATAGATTTCATTTTATGGAGGATGCCTTGTGAGTATCGAAGAAAGAGTAAGAAAAATTGTTTGCGAGCAGCTTGGTGTCGGAGACGATGAAGTTAATAATGACTCTTCATTTGTTGATGATTTAGGAGCTGATTCATTAGATACAGTCGAGTTAGTTATGGCTCTTGAAGAAGAGTTTGAACTTGAAATAGCTGACGAAGAAGCAGAGAAAATTTCAACTGTTGAAGAAGCAGTTAATTACATAAACTCAAATAGTTAAAACTTCCTTCAATGAAGCAACTACACAGAAGAGTTGTAGTTACTGGTTTAGGTATATTATCCCCTATAGGTAATACTTTAGATGAGGCGTGGAAATCTTGCACAAATGGAATATCAGGCATTACAAATATTGATATAGATTTAGAGAATAAT
>CACNUQ010000039.1 GCA_902623685.1 uncultured SAR86 cluster bacterium | reverse complement strand
AAATGGATAATGTTCTGCAAACATTTATACAAAAGGGCCCTAATAGGAAGCTACTTAATGCCGAAAAAACTAAAGCATTGGCTAGTTTTATAAGAGGTGCACAACGAATCGGTGGTTTTGGTGGAAAATCTGATCTTCTTGCTACTTGTCAAACCTATACAGGAAATCCAGGTTGCTACATTAATAATGCAAAATATATTGATGAGAGCACTCCTGCAAAAATTAAATCAACTTTCTCAGAGTGGATCGATAATACCCCCTATGTTCTTACTATTTTACCTAGTGATAAATTAACAACCAATGAATCAACAGTTGATAGGTCTGAGGGTATTCCCTATCCTACTGAAAAAATTTCGTTTAAATTTCCAACTTTGCAAACCGCAGAACTATCTAATGGTGCAAAGGTTGTCTTGGCTGAACGAAAGAATATTCCCTTAGTGGAAATGAATATTCAATTTGATTTTGGATATGCCCAAGAAGATGCTGATCAAATTGGATACACCAACTTTATGATGGATATGCTTAATGAGGGTACAAAGAAATATTCCTCATTAGAGTTTGATGAAGTTTTAGATTCATTGGGTGCAAATATGGGATTTGGATCGGATCTAGATACATCTTATGTATCCATCTCTTCGCTTAAATCAAATCTTGATGAAACTCTAGATCTTGCAAAAGAGGCAATTATGTTTCCTACATTTCCTAAAACCGAGATTGCAAGAATTAAGAATCAAACACTTGCTGCTCTAAGAAGAGCTGAGTTTCAGCCAAGCTCCGTTGCCTTTAGAAATATTGGCAATCTTTTATATGGCGAAGATCATCCTTATGGAAAGCTTAGAATCGGAACAGGAGCAACCCAAGCAATTGAAAGCATTGATAATAAAAAATTATCTAATATTCATAAGCTAGCTTTAAATCCAAATCATGTAACTTTTACTGTTGCAGGTGATATTACTTTAGATGAAATTGTTAGCCTGCTTGAATCTAAATTTGGTAAATGGACGAGTGGATCAAATACTGATTTAAAAAATATCCCAAATGTTGCTTTACCAGAAAGAAGGAAAGTTTATTTAATAAATAAACCTAATGCCGAGCAATCTTATATTGTTGCAGGTCAACTATTACCTCCATCTGCTACGTCGGAAGAATTTAAAATTGATTATATGAACTATGCAATTGGTGGAAGCTTTACTTCAAGGCTTAATATGAATCTAAGAGAAGATAAAAGCTGGTCATATGGAGTTAGAACTCGATTGGGTGATGCTAAAGGCCAAAGATCATTGCTCGTTACTGCACCTGTTCAAACTGATAAAACTTCTGAATCAATCACTGAGATAGTGAATGAGTATGATGCATATTTATCATCATCTCCTACTACTGAGGACGAATTAGCTAAAGCTAAAGCATCAAAGATACTGCGTCTTCCTGGTTTATTTGAAACACTTGGCTCTTTAAGAGCAGGAGTTTCTAATATCGTAACTTACGATCGAGACTTAGATTATCTCAATCAATTGCCTACACTTTACAATCAACCTTCACTGGAGGATGTAAAAGAGATGGCACAGAAATATATTAAGCCCACTCAATGGACGTGGTTAATTGTTGGCGATCTAGAAAAAATTGAAGAACCAGTAAGAAAGTTGAATTTAGGCGAAGTGGAGATATTGGATTAATGGGTGAACCAATATCTATTAGCAAGAATCTTGCTAAGAAAACATTTAATTCAAATGCTCATCCTCCTATCTATGATATTGCCTCTGACATAAACTTTACTGATTTAGAAGTTTTTACAAAAGGGCAGCCATTTAGTCAATTTAAAGAATTACGTGAACAGGCGCCAATATTCCTACATCCACCTTTTATAAATGATCCAGAACCTGGATTCTGGTCATTGACCCGTCATGAGGACATACTCAAGGTTTCCTCTGATCCTAAAACCTTTTCATCTCAAGCGGGCACAGGAACCATGATTACTCTAGGAAGTGAGGATCGTAGACACCCCAAACTATGGCGCTCTGCAATTGATCACATGCTTAATCTTGATGGTGACTTACATATTAATCTTAGACGAGAGCATATGCCCTTTTTTAAGCCTAATTATGTTGCAAATCTTCGTGTCAAAGTAAAAGCAAAAGTTTGCTCCTTATTGGATGCTATTAATACTGAAGAAGAATGTAATTTTGTGACTGCCTTTTCCCAACAACTGCCAATATTTACTTTGTCTGAAATTTTAGGCATTCCTGAAGCTGATAGACAAAAGCTTATAACTTGGATGGAATTCTTAGAATTGGCTCAATATATTCAAGTTGAGCAATTAAAAAAAGAAATGGAGGGAGAAGTTACAAATGAACCAGTAAATACCGACATGATTGATATGTTTAATGCAATGGTGGATGAAATGTTTGAATATGGCAGAGATATTTTAAACTCTAAACGAAAAAACCCATCTGATGATTTACTATCAGCTATTGCAAATG
>CACNUQ010000038.1 GCA_902623685.1 uncultured SAR86 cluster bacterium | reverse complement strand
AAAGCTCCCACCATCAAAGAAAATAGACATTCTTGTGCGAGCTCCTATACGAAGGTGATGATCGCACTTTGGACATACATAAAGTGATTTTTCTAACTCAGGTTGATATAGGATGGCTTCACATGCTGGACAATTATTCCATAGTCCATCAGGTATTTTACTTTTAGATAAACCTGAATCACGTTTTAATCCAATGGATGGGATTAATCTTGTAAGCCAATTCATAAACTTATTGCTTCAGAAATCTCATTTAAATAATTATATATTTTTTTAAATTCTTTTTGGCTAGATTGATTATGTATCATCTCCACTAAACTTGATCCAATAACAACTCCATCTGATATTTTGCTTAAATTTGACGCATCATCAGGCGTTTTAATTCCAAAACCTGCAAAAATTGGGAGAGAAGTCTGCGACCTAATATAATTAATATTGCTTTCTGCCTCGCTGATATTTAGATGAGATGAGCCAGTAACTCCTCTAAGAGTGACGTAATATATAAAGCCTGAGCTGTTGTTGCATATTTTAGAGATTCTATCTTTTGAAGTAGTTGGAGCTATTAAGGATATAGATGCAAGATTTGTATTTTTAATCCCAATATTTTTAAGATCACTTTCGCCTGGAATATCAACAATTAAAACTGCATCGCTTCCAAAAGTATGAGATTCCTGCAAAGCTTTTATACTTGCTAAAAAGGTATTTATGTATCCCATTAAAATAATAGGTGTATCACTATCTTTTTCTCTAAATTTTTTGATGAGCATAAAAATATCAGTCAAAGATGTATTATTTTTTAAAGCTCTGTCGTGTGCAGCTTGAATAATTGGGCCTTCGGCAATTGGATCTGTAAAGGGAACTCCAACTTCAAGAATATCTACTCCGGCATCAACGAACCCATGCATAAGTTCTAGAGTTGAATCTAGATCGGGATCTCCAGCAACTAAATATGCTACGAGTGCTTTTTTAGAGGCATTTTTTAAAGAAAGAATTTTTTCATCTAATCTAGTCAAGGGATATTCCATCTATAGTAGCTACTGTATTAATATCTTTATCCCCTCTTCCCGAAACATTAATTACTAAATGTTGATTAGATTGATAATTTTTTGCGATGTGATCAAGAGCAGCAAATGCATGAGCGGTCTCCAAAGCTGGCATTATCCCCTCAAGCTTTGTTACTAAGTGGAATGAATCTAGGACCTCTTTATCATCTACTGCAATATAATTAGCCCTTCCAGAATCTTTCATATTTGAATGCTCGGGTCCAACTCCAGGATAATCCAAACCAGCTGAAACAGAGTGAGTATCAATTACCTGGCCATTCTCATCTTGCATCAAATAACTCTTTGCTCCATGGAGAATGCCCGGCTCTCCATCATTTAATGGGGCTGCATGTTTTCCACTCTTTAAACCACTTCCAGCAGCCTCAACACCTATAAGTTCGACATTAGATTCCTCTAGAAAAGGATAGAAAATTCCCATTGCATTTGATCCACCGCCAACGCAAGCAATAATTGCATCTGGGTATTGAGAAAATTGTTCAATAGACTGTTTTCTGAGTTCTCTTCCAACAATGGCATTGAAATCTCTTACTATCATCGGATATGGATGTGGTCCCGTAACACTGCCAATGATGTAATAAGTATTCTCAATATTAGTCACCCAATCTCTCATGGCTTCATTTAAGGCATCCTTGAGTGTGGCAGTACCAGAATCAACAGCATGAACTTCTGCTCCCAATAACTTGATTCTATAAACGTTAAGTGATTGCCTCTCTACATCTTTGGCTCCCATATAGATATGGCACTCAAGACCAAGCCTTGCTGCAACTGTTGCAGTTGCGACTCCGTGCTGTCCTGCTCCTGTTTCAGCAATTATCCTTTTTTTGCCCATAGCTTTTGCAAGCAATATCTGTCCAACAGTATTATTAATCTTATGAGCTCCTGTATGATTTAAATCCTCTCTTTTAAGCCATATTTTTGGTCCGGAGTAATGATCAGTTAATCTTTTTGCAAAATATAACGGAGAGGGTCTACCAACAAATTGGACCAAATCTTGATCAATTTCTTCGATAAAATTTGGATTACTTTTAAGGGTTGAATATGTTTCATCAAGTTCGTTGAGGGCATGCATTAGTGTTTCAGGAACAAACTTTCCTCCATACTCTCCGAAGAAACCATCAGAATTTGGTAAATCAATTAATTTATTCATTTTTAAAATTATTTTTAATCTGAGCCATTAAAGCTTTATCTTTAATTGCGAGTGATGATTCTACCCCAGAGTTAACATCAATACACCATGGATTTAAAGAGATTGCTTCCTTTATATTCTTAGAGCTAATTCCCCCTGCCAGTACATAGTTTTTATCCAGAGATGTATTTTTTAACAAATTCCAATCAAATACTTTACCAGTTCCACCATAGGAATCATCTACATATGTTTCAAACAGAAATGCATCTGCAGATGCATAGTCTTTTAACAACTTAAGAGATTGAGAATTTTGAACTCGAATTGTTTTCCAAAAAGGTAGATTAAATTGTTTACAAAAGTCTTCAGTCTCATCGCCATGAAATTGCAAA
>CACNUQ010000037.1 GCA_902623685.1 uncultured SAR86 cluster bacterium | reverse complement strand
CTGTCTATTACTCTTTGGTAGATATTGCAATCAGTCAAGAAAATGATTCTTCTGGTGAACTAATATTAAAAAGCTTCAATTGTATGTTCAGTTTAGGCGACGTAGTTTAATGCATATTAATTTGTGCCATCAGTTATCCATTCATTGATATATTTTTCAAGAGTGTCAAGGGGCAGGGCTCCTCTTTTTAGTATCTCATGATGAAAGTCTTTAATATTAAAGTTATCTCCAAATGCTAACTCTGCATCAGCTTTTAGTTCCAATATTTTTAATTGACCAATCTTATATGCAAGAGCTTGACCAGGCCAATTTATGTATCTATCAACTTCATTCAAAACATCTTGTTTTGTTTTAGCTGAATTATTAAGAAAATAATTTATAGCATCTTGTCTGCTCCAATCAAAGTAGTGCATTCCTGTATCAACTACAAGTCTTATTGCTCTCCACATATCGTAGGTAAGTTGACCAAATTTTGAATATGGATCTTGATATAGACCTAAATCATAGCCAAGCTTCTCACTGTAAAGTCCCCAACCCTCAACATATGCAGTGATTCCTCCATATTTTCGGAAATTTGGTAAATCTAATTCCATTGCTAACGCAATTTGTAAATGATGTCCAGGCATCGCTTCATGCACACTGAGAACTTCAATTTCATATTTAGGTCTTACTTCAGGTCGATAAAGATTTACAAAGTAATAACCTGCACGAGAACCATCGGCAGCTGGACGTTGGTAATAAGCAGTAGTCGTATCTGGAGCACTTTCCATTGGAATAGGCTTAAGTCCATATGGCATTGATGGAAGAACTTTAAATAGTTTTACTAACTCTGGATCAATTCTTTTAGATGTTGCTAGGTATGCTTCAAATAAATCCTCTGAAGTATCATAGTAAAACTTTGGATTAGTGCGTAAATCGTCTAGAAAAGCTTTAAATGAACCATCCCAATTAACTTCTTCTATTACAGCTTCCATTTCCTCTCTAATCCTATCAACTTCTGCTAATCCAATTTCATGAATCTCCAATGGAGTAAGATTGGTTGTAGTAAATTTTCTTGCCAAGAATTCATAATATTCTTTTCCGTTTTTAATTTCTTTTATACCTATGGATGTTCTGCAAGCAGGCAAATAATCTTCTTTAAAAAATGTGTGAAGGCGAGCATAAGCAGGAATAACTATTGTTTTTATAACATTTAGAGCTTTTTGTTGAATTTCCTCAGAAGAATCTATCCCTTTATTTATATCTTTAAAGACCCTATAGAAGGGGCTATCTTTTGGCTCGACAAAAACTTGCAATGCAATTTGTTTATAAACTTTTTCCATAAGATATCGTGGTGGAACAATTCCTTGATCAATCCCAATTTTTGCTTTTTCAATTGCATCGTCAATTAATGTATTTATTTTTGAGAGTCGTTCTATCCAATCTAAAAAATTTTGCTTATTCCTTAAAGGAACTATGCTAGTTGTTTCATGCTCTAATTGAATGCCACCCCTGTGACTAAATGGCATTAAAAATTTTTTAAATGTATAGGCCTCTACAGAGTTTTCATATTGTTTTCTAAAAAGAAAATAATTTACTTGATTCTCTTCAGTAAAATTTTTTATGTCGAATTCTTCTAATTGACTTAATATTTGTAATTCGATCTGATGATTTTGGTAAATTTTATCTATCGATGTATCCGACCATTCTGTATTATTAGTTAGATCTCCCATGCTTGAAGCGTAAACGGGATTATCATTTATCATTCTTTCCCACTCAGTATCAAGCAGTGAATTGAACTGTGCCTGGTGATTTTCTGATGAACACCCTAATAATAATATTAATAAAATATAGAGTGCTATATTTCTCATTACATATTTGGGTAATTAGGACCGCCAGTACCTTCTGGGGTTACCCAAGTAATATTTTGAGATGGATCTTTGATATCACATGTTTTGCAATGAACACAATTTTGACCATTAATAACAAATTTAGGTTCGTTGTCTTTTTCAACAACCTCATAAACCCCAGCTGGGCAATATCTTTGAGCGGGTTCATCATACATAGGCAAGTTTTGCAGTATTGGAATAGTTGAATCCTTAAGTTTCAAGTGACACGGCTGATCTTCTTCATGATAGGTATTAGATAGAAATACTGAGCTTAATTTATCAAAGCTGATCTTTCCGTCTGGTTTTGGGTATTCTATTTTTGGCATATCAGCAGCAGGCTTCATGCAAGCATAGTCTGGAGTTGTATGTCGAAGAGTAAACGGGAGTTTGCCTCTAAATATTAATTGATCCATTGCGTTGAAAGCGGCTCCAATCAATGAACCAAACTTATGGAACATGGGTCCAAAATTTCTTGATTTATAAAGCTCGGTATGGATCCAGCTTGATTTGACCAAATCATTGAATTCAAGATCACTTTCATTATCAATGTTTTTAAAGATAGCCTCTGCTGCCAGCATTCCTGACTTCATAGCTGTATGAGATCCTTTGATTTTTGAAAAAACCAGTGTTCCAGCGTTGTCGCCTACTAAAACTCCGCCCGGAAATTCCATACTCGGAAGAGACTGGAGACCGCCTTTGATAAGAGCTCTTGCTCCATAAGTAATTCTTTCGCCACCTTCTAGATAACGTCGAATTGAGGGATGAGTTTTCCAAGTTTGAAATTCATCGTAAGGACTAAGATAGGGATTTTCGTAATCAAGAGGAACAACGTATCCTAAATATATCTCGTTATTATCAGCATGGTAAAGGTAAGAACCAGCAGGAGTATTTTTAGCACTAGGCCAACCATTCGTGTGGATTACAAGACCCTCTTCATGCATCTCGTCTTTAATTTTCCAGATTTCCTTAAACCCAATTCCATAATGTTGAGGATCTTTATCCTTATCTAGTTCAAATTTTGATATTAATTGTTTTCCTAAATGGCCTCTACAGCCTTCACCAAATATTGTATATTTTGCTTTAATATCTATTCCAGCTTCATATCCTGCTTTCTGCTCACCGTCCAATCCAACACCCATATCTCCGGTTCTAACACCAACAACTCTATCTCCTTCGTAAAGAATTTCACTAGCAGGAAAACCAGGAAATATTTCTACTCCCAAATCTTCTGCTTGAGTTGCAAGCCAACGACAAAGATTTGCAAGGCTTGCTACATAATTTCCATGATTGTTCATAGGAGGCATTACAAAGGAAGGAATAGGCAGGCTAAATTTTTCAAACATAAACATTAGCTTATCTTTTTTAACCGGAACATTTAGAGGACAGTTTTTCTCTTTCCAATCTGGAATAAGTTCATTTAAAGCAGTAGGTTGAAATACATTTCCCGAAAGTATATGTGCACCTATTTCAGAACCTTTTTCAAGGAGACATATTTCTAGAGATTTATCATTATCTCTTGCAAGTTGAGCAAGTTTTATGGCGGCGCTAAGGCCTGATGGGCCTCCACCTACGATGACAA
>CACNUQ010000036.1 GCA_902623685.1 uncultured SAR86 cluster bacterium | reverse complement strand
AAGGTAACTCTATCTTTAATGTTTTGTTTTGTCTCGGCCTTTTTATCAGCTTTTTTGGATGCTCTAACTGTAACAGCAGTTTTAATAGCTGTCGCTGTAGGTTTTTATAGAATTTTTCATCTTGCAAATTCAGGGCTAGAGTTTTCATCTAATGATCATGATTATTACAACGACTCGTCACTATCTGAGGCTGGAATAGAAGATTTGGAAAATTTTAAAGCTTTTATGAGAGACCTAATCATGCATGGAGTGGTCGGAACTGCTTTGGGAGGAGTTTGTACTATTGTTGGCGAACCGCAAAATTTATTAATTGCTAATGTGGCAGGTTGGGAGTTTATTGAATTTATGGTCAAAATGTCACCAATAACAATCCCAGTATTTATCGCTGGAATGATAACCTGTTTCGGAATTGAAAAGATACATATATGTGGTTTTGGCAATCAATTGCCAGAACGAATTAAAAATATTTTCCATGATTATAATAATTATGAAATTTCTCAAAGAACTGATATTACTAAAATGGAATTGTATGTCGAAATGTTAGTCGGTGTATTTTTGATCATAGCTCTAGCTCTTCATTTGGCTGCTGTTGGAATTATTGGATTGGGAGTGATAATACTTTTAACATCATTTAAAGGTATTACTCATGAACATGATTTAGGTGATGCTTTTAAAGAGGCGCTCCCTTTCACAGCATTATTAGTTGTTTTTTTTGGTGTTGTAAGCGTTATCGCTGATCAAGAATTATTTACTCCGATAATTTCTTATGTTCTAGCTCAAGATGCTAATAGCCAAGCGCCAATATTCTTTGTTGCTAATGGAGTGCTTTCAGCAATAAGTGATAATGTATTTGTTGCAACAATTTATATCAATGAAATCAAAGATGCTTTAGATATGAATGTTATTTCTAGAGATCAGTTTGATAAATTAGCGATAGCAATTAATACTGGTACGAATATACCCAGTATTGCCACTCCAAATGGCCAAGCTGCTTTTCTTTTCTTATTGACATCTTCATTAGCACCACTAATAAATCTCTCATATATGAGAATGGTTATCATGGCTTTGCCATACACCATTGTTCTAAGCATTGTTGGATTTATATCAGTGGTAAATTTTTTGTAAATTAATGTCTCTAAGTCATAAATTTTGCATTGCTCCAATGATGCAATGCACTGATATACATGATAGATATTTATTTAGATTAATTACAAAAAAAGCATTTCTTTACACAGAAATGGTTACAACTGGGGCAATTATTCATGGAAAATGTTTTAACCAGTTAAATTTTAATAATGAGATAGAACATCCTGTTGCTATTCAACTGGGAGGATCAGATCCAAATGATTTATCTGAATGTGCAAAAATTTGCGCGGAACTTGGATATGATGAAATTAATTTGAATGTTGGATGTCCATCCGAAAGAGTCCAAAAAGGTTCTTTTGGAGCATGCCTTATGGAAGAACCAGAGCTTGTTAATGATTGCATAATGGCCATGCAAGAAGTTGTCTCAATTCCAATAACTGTTAAATGCAGGATTGGAATCAATGAAAGAGATGATGTAGATTTTTTAAATAATTTTGTATCAAAAATTATTAATCCAAAACTTAGAACCCTAATTGTGCACGCAAGAGTTGCAATTTTAACAGGCTTAACGCCAAGGCAAAACAGACAAATTCCTCCTTTAAAATATGAAAATGTTTACCAACTAGTAAATGAATTTCCTGATCTTCAAATCATTTTAAATGGTGGAATACGAGATATCGATGAATCTATTAAGCATTTAGAAAAAGTACATGGCGTTATGCTTGGCAGAAGCCCATATGATAATCCTATGATTGTTAGCAATGTTGATTCTAAAATTTTTAATGAATCCGATATTGGAAATGATAGAAAAACAGTTCTAAAACAATACATAGATTATTGCATTGAAAAAGCTCATGAGGGGCAGCCTTATTCAAGAACATTAAAACATGTATTTGGTTTAAACAGAGGCCTAAAAAATGCTAAATCCTTTAGAAAGTTAATTCTTAAAACAATACAAGAGAAAAATTTAGAAATTACAAAAGATGAATTAATTTCTATGGTGTGAATTTAATCTAATAAAAAGTCATCCATGTCATCTACAAAGTCATCTGATTGATCTTGTCCATCACTGGATTCAAAGTCTAAATATTGCATGTAAGAATCTCGAATAAATGAATATCTGTCTCCAACGATTAAAGTTTCTACTTCTAAATACCTTGCTCTAGTTTCCAAAGCATCAAGAGCCGTAATACCAATTCTTACATCTGTTTCCTCAATAGCAAAAGTACCTGACAAAACTGAGCTAACGCTTCTACCTGCAAGACTTCTTGGTGTAGACGGCCCATAAAGCGGTATCATCAAAAAAGGTCCTTTACTCACTCCCCAGGCTCCCAAGGTTTGGCCAAAATCTTCATCATGTCTTTCTAGTCCAAGTTTTGATGCAATATCAATAAAACCTAATATGCCCACAGATGTGTTTATCATAAAACGTGCAAAATCATTCATTGCATATACAGGCTTACCTTGTAGTAACTGATTTGCAGTATTATCAAGCTCATTAATATTTCTAAAGAAATTTGTTATTCCGATTTCAATAAAATCAGGCGTGATACTTGTATAAATTTCTGCAGTAGGTTTTGCAATATTATCATCTAAATATTCATTGAAAGTCCAAATCTTCCTATTAATTTCCTCAAACGGATCTTGAGTTGCCTCAACACTCATACTGATGAACATTACCGTGAGGCATGTATAAAAATATCTCAGATAATTCATAATTTTGCTTTCAATTTATTATAAATTGTTTCAAGTAAATTATTTTTTTTAGTAATGTCAAAATCTGCTAAACCTTCATGCCGAGGAATGGATCCTAAAAGATCACAACCAATTTCTTGCTCAAGATTTATTTGGCTAAATTCATGTACTTGATTTTTAGTTTTTGAACAAATGGAGTGCGACATGTTATCAATAATTCCTATGATTGGAATATTTAATCGATCAAACATAGCTTTAGATTTTAGAGTATCGTGAACAGCAAGTTTACTCATTGTTGTTATAAGTAAAGCGTGATCAGGCTTGATATCGGAGGCAACAGTTAGATAAGCATCTCCAGTGCCTGGAGGCATATCGACAAATAAATAATCTAAATATCCCCATTGAGTTAAATTCTTTAGCTGTTTAATAGCTCCGCTTAACATCGGCCCTCTCCACATTGCTGCTTTGTCTGCATCAATAACAAATCCCATGCTATTTAGTAAGATATTATCAACTTCAATAGGAACAAATATTTTTTTTCCATCTATAGTTTTTACTTTGGGTTTTTGATTTGTAACATTAAAAATTATATGTTGATTTGGGCCATAGATATCTGCATCTAATATCCCAACTTTATGATGCGCAGAAAATTGCAAAGCAAGATTTGCACATATGGTTGACTTTCCAACACCACCTTTTGCAGATGCAATAGCAATTATTTGTTTGATGCCCATTGATATAATATTTTGACTTATAATACTCGATTAAAAAAAATTAGGTCTTAAAAATAAATAAAAAAAGAAAAATTATCGTCACAAATGCATTGCCGTATGCAAATGGCGATATTCACATCGGTCACATTTTAGAGCATATCCAAACTGATATTTGGGTCAGATTCATGCGTAAATCAAATCACGAGGTCCTTAGCTTTTGTGCAGATGATGCTCACGGCGCTCCAATTATGATGAAAGCAGATGAGCTAAAAATAAAGCCAACAGATTTTATTGATCAAATGAAAAAAGATCATCAAGATTCACTAAAAAAATTTGGAATTGAATATACAAATTACCACTCAACTCATTCAAACGAAAATGAAAAATTGGTATCGGAAATATTCCTTGATGCAAAAAATTCGGGTCATATATATAAAGAAGATGTTGAGCAATGCTTTGATGAAGAAAAGAAAATGTTCCTTGCAGATCGATATGTTACTGGTGATTGTCCAAAATGTGGTGCAGAGAATCAATATGGGGATGGGTGTGATTCTTGTGGAGCAACATATTCTGCTACAGAGATAATTAATCCAAAATCATCGTTATCTGGAACTAAGCCAATCACAAAAATATCTGAACATATTTTCTTTGATCTCAAAAAGTCCAAATCTAATCTTAAAAAATTTTTAAAAACTGCATCTATTCAGGATTCAGTGGTAGGTAAACTTTCTGAGTGGCTAGAGGGTGATTTAAGAAGTTGGGATATTTCTCGTGATGCGCCCTATTTTGGTTTTAAAATACCCAATGAAGTAGATAAGTATTTTTATGTATGGGTTGACGCTCCAATTGGATATATAGCATCAGCAAAAAATTGGGCCGAAAAAAATAATTTAAATATTGATCATCTATGGGGTAAAAGTTCTGAATATGAGGTACATCATTTTATAGGCAAGGATATTATCTATTTTCATGGTTTGTTTTGGCCAGCCCTTTTGAATAATTCTAACTACAAACTTCCTGATAGCATTCATGTTCATGGCTTTGTAAGTGTAAATGGTGAGAAAATGTCTAAATCAAAGGGAACATTCATTACAGCAGACCAATTCGCGGATGTATGCGATCCAGAAATACTCAGATATTATTTTGCAAGTAAGCTTAATTCAAAAATTGAGGATCTCGATTTAAATCTAGAAGATCTAGCTCAAAAAATAAACTCTGATTTAGTTGGAAAATTTTCAAATATATTTAGTCGCTCAGCTCCATTCATTTCAAAAAATAATAATCGTCTATCTAATTCAATTAATGAAGAGCATTTATCAGCTTGCATGAAAGATATAGATAAAATTCTTA
>CACNUQ010000035.1 GCA_902623685.1 uncultured SAR86 cluster bacterium | reverse complement strand
TATTATTATTGCTAGTTGCTCTCAGTTCAATTTTTCCATTTAGACCAGTTACTTCACAAAAAACATTATAGAGAGGGACCAGGGCAAACGAAAATGTGAACATCCCTAAAACAGCAAAGCATAGAGTTTTAATTGTTTTTTTTGATCCTTCGTTCATTAATTAACTTTCGGTGGAGTTGTGAATGTATGATAGGGAGCTGGTGATTCTACTGTCCACTCAAGACCTCTTGAGCCCTCCCAAACCTGAGGAGTTGCCTTTTTTCCACCCATTACTGTTTTCAGAACAATGAACATGAATAATATTTGTGAGGCTCCAAATAAAAATGCTCCAACTGAAGAAATCATATTCCAATCAGCAAATTGAAGTGCATAATCTGGAACCCGTCTTGGCATTCCAGCTAAGCCTATCCAATGCTGAGGAAAAAATGTTACGTTAACTCCAATAAAAGATAGCCAAAAATGAAGTTTGCCTAGTCTTTCGTCATACATATTTCCTGTCCATTTTGGAATCCAATAATATACTGCAGCCATAATTGAAAAAATTGATCCTGGGACTAAAACATAATGGAAATGAGCAACAACAAAATATGTATCGTGATATTGAAAATCAGCTGGGGTAATTGCAAGCATTAAACCAGAGAAACCGCCAATGGTAAATAAAACCACAAAGGCAATTGCAAATAGCATTGGTGTTTCATAAGAGATTGAACCCTTGAACATTGTTGTTACCCAATTAAAAACTTTGACTCCAGTTGGGACAGCAATTAACATAGTTGCCCACATAAAAAACAATTCTGCAGCGAGTGGGAGCCCTACAGTAAACATATGATGCGCCCAAACAACAAATGATAAAATAGCAATGGATGCCATAGC
The DNA here is from genome assembly GCA_902623685.1 of uncultured SAR86 cluster bacterium. Lineage (GTDB taxonomy): Bacteria > Pseudomonadota > Gammaproteobacteria > Magnimaribacterales > D2472 > D2472. The sequence continues at coordinate 4,376 of CACNUQ010000035.1, read as the reverse complement.
CCAAACCATAGAAGCATAGCCAAATAACTGTTTTCTAGAAAATGTTTCAATAATGTGAGAAGCAATACCAAAAGCAGGAAGGATCATAATATAAACTTCGGGATGGCCAAAAAACCAAAAGATGTGTTGAAATAAAACAGGATCCCCGCCACCCGCAGCATTAAAGAAACTTGTTCCAAAATGAATATCCATTAGCATCATTGTTACTGCTCCTGCAAGAACGGGCATGACTGCTATTAAAAGATATGCTGTTATTAACCAAGACCAAACAAAAAGAGGCATTTTCATTAATGTCATGCCAGGTGCTCTCATATTCATAATAGTAACAATCACATTAATAGATCCCATGATTGATGATGCGCCCATAATATGAACTGCAAATATAAAGAAGGTCACGCTTGGAGGCGCATAAGTTGTAGATAGTGGAGCATAAAATGTCCATCCAAAATTAGGTGCTCCACCTTCCATGAATAATGAAGATAATAGAATAAAAAAGGCAAAAGGGAGGATCCAAAAACTAAGGTTATTCATTCTAGGAAGGGCCATATCAGGCGCTCCTACCATCATTGGTACAAGCCAGTTTGCTAAACCAACAAATGCAGGCATAACAGCGCCGAATACCATTATCAATCCATGAAGTGTAAGCATCTGATTGTAAAACTCAGGTTCTACAATTTGCATGCCTGGTTGAAATAGCTCTGCTCTTATAACCATAGCCATTGCTCCGCCAATAAGGAACATAGCAAAGCTAAACCATAAATATAAACTTCCTATATCTTTGTGATTAGTTGTATAAAGCCACCTAGTCAGTCCTTTTGCTGGGCCGTGATGATGATCATCATGACCATGTGATTCAATTACTGCGCTCATATTACTTCCTTCTTTTTAAATATTAGGTTTGTTGTATTCAACAATATCTTTAGGTATAACAATTTTACCGTCTCCATTTTCAGCATTCCCCCAAGCCTGTCTTGTATAAGTGATGACTGCCGCCATATCCACTTCTGAAAGCTGATTTGCGAATGACTGCATGGCTGCGCCTTGAACACCCTCCATTAAAATCTCTACATTTCTTTCTTTGTCATTAAGTACAATATCGCTTCCAGCAAGATTTGGAAAAATTCCTTGGATGCCTTGACCATTTACTTGATGACATGCAACACAATTTTTTAAATATACTCCCTCTCCTCTCTCAGTAAGCTCAGCCGTAGTCCAGTTTTTTTCTGTAAGCTCTGCCATCCTAAAAGCAGCCTCTTTTTTTTCTTGAACCCAGACATCGTATTCATCTTGAGTAACAACCTTAACTACCACAGGCATAAAGCCATGATTTTTGCCACAAAGCTCAGTACATTTTCCTCTGTAAATTCCTGGTTCATCCACAACGGTCCATGCTGTATTTATGAATCCAGGGATAGCATCTTGCTTAATTGCGAAATCAGGCATCCACCAAGAATGAATAACATCGTTTGCAGTTATTAAAAACCTTATCTTTTTTCCAACTGGTATTACCACTGCTTCGTCGACTTCTTCAAGATAGAATTCGCCCTTAGGGGTCTTATTATAAATTTCATCCCAATCAGTAGTTAGATTTTGAAAAAAATCTATGTCATCTTCTAGGTACTTGTATTGCCATTTCCACTGATATCCAACTACTTGAATATTTATATCACCTTCAGTGTCATCGTAAATCTTTGTGAGTGTATTTGAAGCTGGGATAGCCATAAATACTAAAATTAAGAAAGGTACAACCGTCCAAGCAAGCTCAAGTTTGGTATTCTCATGGAATGAAGAGGGATTAGGATTTCTTTTTTTACTATATGCAAACATTGAATAAAACATAACACTAAAAACGACCAAGCCAATAGCAACGCATATCCAGAAAATTAACATATGTAGCTCAAAGACCTCTTTACTTATTGCTGTGACTCCCTCTGTCATGTTGAGGTCGTCCCAAGCAGCGAATGAATTGCTTGAGAGGAGAATTATTAATCCCGCAAAAAATTTATTAGAAATACTTGTGGCAGCTTTTTTAAACATTAATTTTTTCCCTAACTGAGAATATCTCAAAAATAAAAAATTGATATAAAGCATTATAATTAAAAATTATGTTCATGAACAGTTTTTTGAGCTTTTTTTTGATTTTTTAAACTAATTTTTTGTGGCGCTATAATAGCTTTTAATGGCTTTAAATTCTAGGTTTTTTTAGCTCTAAAGTCATCGATATTAAAAACTTTTGGCTCGTTAGAATTTAAAGGTTTATTTTCAATATCTACAGGCTTTTTTTCCTTAAAATCACAGTTTAAGCAATAAATAGTTTTGTCATCAGGGGTTATGGCAATTTTATCTTGCGCCTTGCACGATGGACAAACTGCTCCAGCAATGAAACGAATGAATCCCTTAGTCATTGAGCAGATCCGATTTAGTTATTTTTGTTTGAGGTAATACGCCAGTCCATAATTCAAACGAGGCAGCTGCTTGTTGTATTAACATTCCAAAACCATCGAAATATTTTTCAGAGTATTGGCTAGCCCATTTTAAAAAAGGGGTTTGGGTGTCATCTTTGCTATAACTTAGGTCATAAAGAACTGTTTCATTGCTTATTTTTAATTCTCTATTCCAAGAAAATGGGCTTGAAAATCCAATTGATGTTGCGTTGATAACTAGGTCTATTTCTTCATTAAAATCATCTAAATTGATTATCCTTGAATAAATTTCTTTTGATTCAGAGAACCTTTTAATTGCGTTTTCAAGATTATTTTTGGATCTATTATCCAAAATGATGTTTCTTGGTTTACATGCGTCAATAGATGGAATAATACTTAAAGCAGAACCTCCTGCACCTAAAATTAATATATTTTTTAAAGAAATTGGGCATTTATTTTTTAGATCCTTTACCAAACCAATACCATCTGTTGATTCTGCAAAAATTCTGCCTGAGCTATCTTTATGCAAAGTATTAGCCGCTCCAATCAGACTCACAAGAGATGAATAATTATTAGTAAAACGAAGACAATTAATCTTATGTGGCAAAGTAATGTTAATGCCATCTCCTCCCTCTCTAAAGAAATCTTTTAAAAACCTATCGAGATTATCTTCCAAGACATGATAAGCCTGATAGTCAATATCTATATTTGTTTGCTTTGAAAAAATGTTATGTATTTTAGGAGACAGTGAATGCTTAATCGGATCGCCAATAACTCCTAACTTATAATGCATAGTCTATATATGTTGGTTCCAACTTTTATTAATAAATCTTAAAAGCTTCTTTTCATTTCTAATAATATTTTTAGAAAGTCGAAATGGCCAATTTACAGCTGGAGGCATTGATGCAAGTATTGAATCAGTTCTCCCATTTGACTCTATTCCAAATTTTGTACCTCTGTCAAATAACAAATTAAACTCAACATATCTTCCTCTTCTGTATAACTGAAACTCTCTATCTTCAGCTGTAAATTTTTTATCCTTATTCAGGTTGACGATATCCAAATAACTCTCAATGTAGCAATTAGCAACTGCATTTAATAAATCTAGGCTATCTTCTATGTTTTTATGCTTTAGCTGGTCAAAAAATATGCCTCCAATGCCCCTTTTTTCCTTCCTGTGGGGCAAGTAAAAATAATCATCGCAATTTTTAGCAAAATTCTTATGATACTTAAGATCAAAATTATCCAAACACATTTTTGCCTTTAAATGCCAAGTTGATGACTCATCTTTAGTAGGAAAAAAAGGAGTCAGGTCAAAGCCTCCTCCAATCCACCAGTTTTCTATAAGATTGTTTTTGCTTAGCTCTAAAAAGATCCTTACGTTCATGTGGCTTGTTGCACAAAAAGGATTCATTGGGTGAGCAATAACAGAAACTCCCATGGCGTGAAATTTATTTGAATTAGTATTTAATTCCTCAGCAATAGATGATTGAGGTAATTGTTCGCCTGAGATCGATGAAAAATTTACCGCAGCTTTTTCAATTGTATCGCCAGTAATTGAAATAGACTTTCCCCCACCTCCTTGATCTCTTTTCCATACTTTAGCAACCCTTATTGGATTGGTTAAAAAAAGAGTATTGAGGCCACTCTCAATATTCCTTTGAATCTTTGTAAAAACAGATTCTAGTTTTTTTAATTCTTTCTTTGTGAGCTTATTCACGTATATATTCCATTGAATTTAAATCAATTATAGAGGATGGTTTTTTTGATTTTCCATTTTCAAAATAATAAAAAGCAACATCTGGATCTGCAAAAATTTCAGCAATATCTTCTAACTTTTTAGGGGTGGGAAGATTGCTGATGTTTGCAGATGTAGAAACCATTAGATTGTTAAAAATAGAAAGCAAATTAATAATCGGTTTGTGATTACTTACTCTAATTGCAATAGTATTA
>CACNUQ010000034.1 GCA_902623685.1 uncultured SAR86 cluster bacterium | reverse complement strand
GCATACATAGCTTGCCAAGGCTAGATCCTCTGGTGCAAGCTCTAAAACACCAAGTTTTTCACCAAGCTCTATATCAAACGTAACTAAACATTTCAGCAATTGTGTAGTTAGTATGTTTAATGGCATTATTTCTTGATAAGAAGAGATGGGAACAATTGCCCTGTTACCTCCATTCATTGATACATTAAATTTAAATTCTTTGGGTTTAATCCAGCTTGATATAAAAGCTGGTAACATTGAGTGTAACTTTGATCCAGGCATAGCCCAATTAAATAAAATATCGTTAGATTCGTCAGGTAAAACAGAGACCTGATTATCAAAGGCACTTAAATAATTCATTACATTTTCAGCAGTGTGACCATTTAGAATAGATCCTGAAATAATTCGAGAATTGTCTAAAACTTTACCAGCTGAGACTTCAGATAAATTTGAGCCATATTTCAATTTAAGAATTTTTGGATCATGTACATTAGGGCCACCAAAGGAAATCAATTTTTCAGAACGTAAAATTTTATTTTTGAGAAGATATCCAATCGAAATTACCTCTTGCCAGGAAATATTCCAAACAGATCGATTTTGACCAACAGGATGTAAAAAATGTATGTGAGATCCTACTAATCCAGCTGGATGAGGACCTTTAAATTGTTTGTAAATTATATTTAAGACTGATTGATCAAAGTTTTCATTTTGATAAGAGCAAAAAACCTTAATGTTGTTATCAATTGAGGCTATGAATTTTAACCCATCATTAAAAAGCTCTTGATCATCGTTAATTTTTATTAATTCAAATGGATCAACTGATAAAGGATTTGTATCACAAGCATTTATGAATATAGCAGATGGTAATATGTTTGGATCAGGCATTCTATTATATGGACGCGTTCTAAAGTATGCTAAAGCCCCAGTATCAACCAAGAAATCAATTTGGTTGTTGTAATCATCAAAATTAAAATTTAAAGGATCGATTGAAGAATCTTCATCAATGACTAGTGAAATAAATCTTCTTTTTTCACCTCTATTAATTGAAGTTACAACTCCCGATAAATGAGATGTAACAAATGTTCCAGGATTTTTTTTATTTTCAAATAATTTTTGTCCAGATTGAACAATATCATCCTCATCAACCATCATTGTAGGCTTAAGGCCAACATAATCTGCACCCAGAATTGCTACAGAATTTACCGCAGTCGACGAATCCAAGTCCAATGATGGACTTCCAGAGATTGGTAAATCTAAGCCTTTGTTGGTTTTTATCACAGTACCCTTCAGTAAAATCTGTGTTAATTATAATTAATTATTACTATTGTTTATATAAAAAAATTAAAAAATTAGTAACATTATATTGCTTACTCAATTGGCTTTGGAAATCTCATTAAATCAATTGAAGCAACTTTTTTCATTAGATTAAGAACTTGTTTTGTATAGCCATATTCATTGTCATACCAGCAATATAGAGTAATCTGATTATCATCGGCAATAGTAGCTTGAGAATCGATGGTTGTAGCATATGGGCTTGAGTAAAAATCTGTTGATACAGCTTCTGGAGAGTTTGTATAGCCAATAATTTCTCTATACTTACTAGCAAAAGCAGACGTTTTAAGAAAATCGTTTAATTCATCTCTTGTAACGGATTTATTAATATTCAAAACTAAGACCGCCAAACTCACATTTGGTGTTGGAACTCTAATAGCATTGCCAGTTAGTTTATCTTTTAGTTCAGGAATGGCCTTTGCAACTGCTTTAACTGCCCCAGTAGAAGTTATGACCATATTTAATGGAGCACTTCTTCCTCTCCTGTCACCCTTATGAAAATTATCAATTAAATTTTGATCATTAGTGTATGAATGGACTGTTTCAATGTGACCGCTATCGATTCCATAATTATCACTAATAATTTTTAAAACAGGGACTATGGCATTGGTTGTACATGACGCAGCAGAGATAATTTTATCAGAATCTTTTAATGCACTATCATTAACTCCAAATACAATATTTCTTATATCACCTTTTGCCGGAGCAGTTAAAATAACTTTTGACGCGCCGCTATCTAAATGCTGTGATAAATCTTCTTCATTTCTCCATATCCCAGTGTTATCAATTACAATAGGAGCGTTTATACCTAGCTCAGAATAGTCAACCTCTTTTGGAGAATTAGAATAAATAAATTTTACTGGGTTGCCGTTTATAACTAATAACTCATTTTCTAGATCTACTCTGATAGTTCCTTCGAATCGACCATGGACAGAGTCTCTTCTTAGTAGACTAGCTCTTTTTACAAGATCATTATCTCCTGTTTTTCTGACGACAACTCCCTTAAGTCTGAAATAATTTCCTGGTCCAGTAGTTTGAGCTAACATTCTGGCCATCAATCTACCGATTCTTCCAAAACCATAAAGTACTATGTTTTGAGGATTTTCTGGCCTATTGATGGTTAAATCATTAACTGAGATTTGTTCATTTAAAAAATCATCTATTGAATCGGGATTTGATGGAAGATCTTTGAAAAATGAACACCTCATTGCAAGTTCGCCTAAATCGATCTCGCAATCAGGCAAGTCCATTTTACTTAACCTTTCAAGTAGCGGATATGTTTCAAGTTCGCTTAACTCATTTGCCTCTATCTGCCTGACAAACCTATGAGCATGCATGATATCGATAGGAGATTTATTAACAAGAGACTGACCATAAATCATGACATGAACCCCATGCCTATATAATCTTCCCACGATCGGGACCATAAGTTCAGCTAGGCCTTCTCTCCATTTCCAATCGCCGAAGTAATCATCAATTTTTTCTCGAGACCGTAAATCAGGATTCTTAGTAAGATCAGTCATACATTCTATTTTGCTTGATACTTATTTATGTGGTGTTGAGTGTTACCAAACATTGAGTCAATTGCTGTAAATCTTTTTAAGTAATGACCAATTGACATTTCATTACTTACACCCATTCCGCCGTGAAGTTGAACCGCATGCTGGCCAACTAATCTGCCAGCTTTTCCAACTTGAACTTTCAATGCAGAAATAGTATTTCCTGCTTCAGGATCATTTGAATCAAGTTGTAAAGTGGCTTTTATAAGTAATGATTTTGTAAGTTCAGTTTCAATAAACATATCCACCATTCTGTGTTGAAGTACTTGAAAGTTACTTATTGGCTGAGAAAATTGTTCACGTTCTTTTGTGTACTGGACAGTTTTCATATAAGAGGCATTCATTGCTCCTACAGCCTCTGCGCTTATACATAAAATAGATACATTTATCATTTTATTAAATATAGCTTCTGCCTCATCACCAGAGGCGAGTATTGACTCAGAATCAATTGAAACATTCTCAAATGATAATTCAGCACATGTTTGACCATCGATAGTTTTAAAACTTTGTACCGATAAACCATCTACATCAAAATCAACTAATATAAGAACTGATGAGCCGTCTTGATTGGCAAGGACAATAAATTGATCAGCATTACCTCCATTCAAAACTAAAGATTTAGTTCCATTCAATAATAGTTTATCTCCACCAGTAGACAATGAAGTTAAACAATCAAAAAAATTATATCCAATATTAGGTTCAGCATATGCAACTGATATTTGATGCTCGCCAGCAATAATTTTTTCAATAATAGAAGATTTATTTGAATGATTTGAGTTCTCCAGAATTGTTCCACTCATAACAACAGAACTCAGATATGGTTCAACTACTAATGCCTTACCAAATTCTTCAAACAATACAGTTAATTCAATGGGCCCAAAATTGAAACCACCATTCTCTTCTTTAAAGGGAACAGCAAGCCAACCCAATTCGGCAAATTGCTTCCAATTATCCTGACTATAACCAGCCTCAGTTTCTAAGATCTTCTCCCTATCAATAAAATCATAGTTTGTTTCACAAAACTTTAAGACTTGCTCTCTGAGCATATTTTGCTCATCAGAATAATTTAAGTTCATACTTAAACTCCTAAAATTGCTTTCGCAATGATATTTTTTTGAATCTCATTACTACCACCATAGATTGATGTCTTTCTATAATTTAGATATTGGGCAACAGATGGACTAGCATATTCGGGTCCTGACGGAGTCCTGTTTGAATCAAATCCTTCTGGACCTTCGTATGGCAATATATATTGACCAGCAGCCTCAACATAAAGTTCAGTTAGTCTTTGCTGAATTTCAGTACCACGAATTTTTAAAATTGAGGATTCTGCACCAGGATGGCCACCCTCTGCTATTGCAGCCAATGTTCTAAGCTCAGTAAACTCTAAAGCCTCTAAGTCAATCTCTAACTCAGCTATTTTTTTATTTAAATCTGCATCATTATAATCAGCTGTTAACTTTTTAAGTTTGTCGATCTGTACTTTAACCACAGGAACGCCTGCAATACCAAATCTCTCATGCGCTAGTAAGAATTTAGCGTAAGTCCAACCTTTACCCTCTTCACCAATTAACTGATCAGCTGGTACCTTGACGTCAGTAAAGAACACAGAATTTACTTCGTGGTCACCGTCAATAGTAATAATTGGTTTAACTTCAATGCCTGGAGAATTCATATCAATTAACAGAAATGATATTCCCTCTTGTTTTTTTTGCGTAGTTTCTGTTCTAACAAGACAGAAAATCCAGTCTGCATTTTGAGCAAGTGTCGTCCAAGTTTTTGAACCATTAACGATATAATGATCACCCTCTAAAACAGCCTTTGTTTTCAACGATGCTAAATCTGAACCTGATCCGGGTTCTGAATATCCCTGGCACCACCAAGTATTAAATTCAAGTATATCTGGAAGGAATCTATCTTTTTGTTCTTGAGTACCAAAAGTATAAATTACAGGACCAACCATATTTAAACCAAAGGGAAGGATTGTTGGGCATTGAGCAGCAGCCAATTCATTCAAAAATAGATATATTTGAACTGGAGACCAGCCAGTGCCTCCATATTCTTCTGGCCAGTTATATCCCATCCAGCCTTTGCTATAAAGAAATTTATGAAAATCAATTAAATCTTGCTTAGTTAAAGCAGTTCCCTTTTCTTGCTTTTCTTTAACATGAGCAGGATACTCTGCTCCATTTAAACCAGCTCTTATTTCTTCTTGAAACTGAAGATCTTGTTCTGAAAAACCTATATCCATGTTAGTGTTCCTATTTTTTTAGATTAAAATTTAGGCGCAAATTATACTTCACCCTATGTTAGAAAAACAGCATCAATCTATAGCTTTCGAACTTATCCAGAGTTCAAAACTAGATGAGAAACAAATTCTGTATTTCTGCGAATCAGATAAAGAGGCTAGATTATTAAAAAATGAATTGCTGATATTGCTTGATAATTCAATGATTGGATATTATCCAGAAAGAGAAATTCTGCCATACGACAGATTCTCAACCGCAGATTCAATTATTCAAGACAGACTAAAGCTATTAAATTCAGATAAAAGAAATTTAAAAATTGTAGTGACAAGTGGTTTAAACTTATTTGAAAAATTACCCTCGAAAAAAGATTTTCTAGCAAAAAAGCAATTTAAGCTTGGAGATTCACTCTCTATTAAAGATTTAACAGCTATTTTAGAAGATATGAGTTATCAAAGAGTTGATAAAGTCACATCAATCAATGAGTATACTGTAAGGGGCGGCGTCGTTGATTTTTACTCTGGATTTCATAAACAACCCCTAAGAGTTGATTTTTTTGGAGATCAGATTGATGAAATAAGACAATTTGATCCCTCATCACAACATATGATTGATAAATTATCTAATTTTAAATTATTTAGTGGTTCAGAGATTGGATTAAATGATGAATCTATTAAAAAATTTAAATCAAACTGGAGAAACTATTTTCAAACACATGATGAAAGACATTGTGAAATATTTCAAACTTTAGTAAATGGTAAATATCCTGAAGGATATGAAATATATAATCCGCTAATTCAAACAGGTAATTCAAATCTAATAGATTTTTTTCCTGATTTTAGTCTAATAAAATCAAACAAAATTGATCAAGTATTGCTTTCACATATGAGTTTTGTAGAAGAAAGATACCAGGAAGAGTCAATTGATGTA
>CACNUQ010000033.1 GCA_902623685.1 uncultured SAR86 cluster bacterium | reverse complement strand
GCAACCTTATTTTCCTGCTGTAAGGGAATAATGGTTGGCGAGTCTGCGCCTGGAAGTAATTTACATATTTTATCGATTGATTTTGTTTCCGCATTTAGCATTACATATTTGCTTTCTGCAGCATTAATTACACCCTCAAATCTTTTGATTAAATCAAGAATGTTTTTATCTTTTATCTTTACATATGAGCTTGACGCAATAAGTACTGCTTCCGAGTTTAGTAGAGTTTTAAACTCGGTTAAATTATTTGCTTCAAGTGTTGCCCCTGATGAAACAAGGTCGCAAATACAATCAGCAATTCCTATATATGGAGTAAGTTCAACAGAACCATTAATTTTAATTACTTCAGCACTAATATTTTTAGCTTTCAGGAATTTCTTTACTAAACCTGGATAAGAAGTAGCAATGATTTTATTCTTTAATGATCTCAGCTTAGAATTCACTGGTTTAGCAAAAGCTAGTCTACATTTGGAAAATCCCAAATTTAAAACTGATTTAGCTGTAATTTTTTTATTTGAAGCGACTTGTTCAGCCAATACATTCTGACCTACAATCCCCAGATCAGCTACCCCTTTAGATACTAGAGAGGGTATATCGTCATCCCTTACTAGTAATATATCTATATTCATATTTGAGGACCGAGCTAATAATTTATCACCGCTAGTAGAAAAATTTATCCCAGATTTAATTAATAAATCTTTGCTGCTATCAAAAAGCCTACCTTTGCGCTGAATAGCAATAGTAATTTTATTTATCATTGATCAATCCTTCTTTAGTAGACTTAAATAACCTTTGTTAGATTCTTTGAATAAAAATCTAGCAACTCTAGTAACCGTAGCAGTTGAGGTATTAAGTTTTGATGCGATATCTCTATAAGTTGAATTTCCCTCATATAGAAGTTGTGCAACCTCCCATCTTTCCTGCATAGCTTCGATTTCTGTTGGTGTGCATAAATCCTTTAAAAAATTTTCTATATCTTTATCAGAATCTAACTTTTTTAATGCTGTTGATAATTTCATGAGCTGATTCTATATGTTTTAGCATGTTAAAACAACAAAACATTAAATTTATTTTTATTTTATGAAATAAGATAAAATAATTTGATAATGTCTAGATCAAAACCAAAATACTTATTTATTGGATTAGGTACTATGGGTTACTCGATGGCTGGGCATCTGTCAAAGCTGAAAGACATAGATTTATTTATTTTTAATAGATCGAAACGTGTCTCAAAAAAATGGCTATCTAATTTTAAAGGACAAGAATTTATAAAAGATAAGTTTTCTGAAATAAAGTTTAATGGCCTTATTTTATGTTTAAAGGATGATGCATCAATTCTTGATATTTTATTTAAACAAAATTTTATTCAGTTGATCAAATCAAGCGGTTTTATTTTAGATCATTCCACTACATCGCTGGAGCTTATTAATGAGGTTGCACTCAATGATAAATTTATTTCAAAAAATCTTTCATTTTTTGACGCGCCAGTAAGTGGGGGAGAGATGGGAGCAATAAATGGCACTCTTGCAATAATGTATGGAGGCCCAAACAGTAAGAGTAATGTAATAAAGAAAATAATGAATTCATATTCAAGCTCTATTACTAAGATTGGGCCTAGCGGTCATGGTCAACTTACAAAAATGGTTAATCAACTATGTATTGCAGGTTTACTTCAGGGTTTAGCTGAAGCTATAACTCTCGGTAAATCATCAAATCTAAACATGAATAAAGTTTTTGATGCAATCTCTGGTGGCGCTGCCCAGTCATGGCAGATGGATAATCGATTTAAAACTATGGTTGATGATAGCTTTGACTTTGGCTTTGCTGTAGATCTTATGATTAAAGATCTTCGAATAGCACTAAAACAGGCAAATTTAAACGACCTAAATCTAAAAACTACAAAAGAAGTGTTGAAAAATTATCAGAAATTATCTCGTAATGATTTTGGAAATCTAGATACTTCAAGTTTGATAAAGTTATTTAATTTATAAAAAAAAGCCTACTTTAAGTAGGCTTTATATTCAAAACAAATTATTTTTTAATCCACATAGGCCCTACAGACATAATAAGTACGGAAAGAATAAATAATCCCTGAATAACATCAGGCATAAGACTAAATCCAGCTCCAGGTTCTGTTGCATTAATTAATTCTGTTGCATAGGTTGATAAAACTGCACCACCTTCTTGAATTGAAGCCATAGCGCTAGCGACACCATTTGCATTCCACTCTGAAAATGCAAAGTTATACATCCAACCATTAGCAACAAATAAACAAAAAACAGTTCCAGAAATTTTCATCAAAAGAGGTGTATCTGGATTATTGTAAATATTCTGCCCAATTCTCATCCCAACCCAAGAAAGAAATCCTAGGCCAAAAAACCATGCTCCCTGACCACCAGCTGCCATCCATAGATGATTCCACAAATCTAATTCTGTCATTTTTTTTCTCCAAAATAATATATTTCATAATTAAAATACATTTATAAATAATACATATTTCTGATAAGAATCTAAAGGCAAAAAAAAGCCTGCATATTGCAGGCTTTTCGATTATTGACGTTTATCTTTTAATCCATGTAATTGCTAATTGAAAAAGAACTATAACTACATTTAATGCTGTTGATATAAATCCGCCTGGAATAAACCCAGATTCAACTCTTGCTATCAAGTCTGCTCCTCTTGATGATACTTCTGGTAAAGCTGCCATGCCTTCCGCAGCACCACTTATTATTGCTCCGCCTATCTGAGACGTGTTATAGAACATTATTCCAACAATAAGATAAAACGCAGTTGAAAAGATTTTTGCCATGATTGGTGTTTCTGGATCAGCTGCGATTGCTGCTGCGAATCTAAAACCTAGCCATGAAAGCAATACCATAGCAACCACAAACATTGCATTTGATATAAAGCCCAAATACATTAAATTCCATATTTCATATTCCGTATTCATTATTTTTCTCCGAATTTATACCCTTTAATTAAGATATGTATAAATAATATACTAATATTCATGTATTGAGAATAATTCTCAATAATGCAAATTAATGCAACAATGAACTATATAAATTTATTTTAAGAGGTTGCTAGAGTGAATAATATTAAGTCTATATTTTTAATTTTTTTAATGCTTATTGTTTCAGCGTGTAGCAATAATGCTGATCATCTGTTAATAGGAAAAGCTGGCGCTCCTCTTTTAAAAGGATTGGGAGATCATACTCATCCAATTTCATCGAATGTTGATGGAGTGCAAAAATATTTTGATCAAGGAATGATTATGGCTTTTGCATTCAATCATGCTGAATCTATTAGAAGCTTCAAAGCAGCACAAAATTTAGATCCAAATTGTGCAATGTGCTACTGGGGAGAGGCATTAGCATTGGGTCCGAATATCAATGTAAATAGTGATGGAAAAGTTATTATGGCTCCTGAAAACAGAATTGCAGCGTTCAAGGCAATTAACAAAGCTATTGCATTATCTGACACAGTCTCTGAAAAAGAGCAGGCATACATATCAGCTCTATCATCCAGATATGACGGAAATCCAGAATCAAACCGAGATCCCTTAGATATCGCATATGCGAATGCAATGGAAAAGTTGTCAAAGAACTTTCCAGATGATAACGATGCAAAATCATTATTTGCTGAAGCATTAATGAATACAATGCCTTGGAATTATTGGGCTGAGGATGGTGACCCAAAACCAGATACGATTAAAGTCATTGATAGTCTTGAAAACGTATTAGCAAAAAATCCAAATCATCCTCTTGCCATACATTTATATATTCATGCGGTGGAAGCTTCTTCAAATCCTGGTAGGGCTGAGGGTCCTGCTGATCGTCTAGGAAAACTAGTTCCTGGAGCAGGGCATCTTGTTCATATGCCTGCTCATATTTATTGGCGTATAGGAAGATATCATGATGCATCACTTGTAAATATTGAAGCAGCAAAAGTTGATGAGGATTATATAGCGCAATGTAATGCTCAAGGTTTCTATCCTGCCTTGTACTATCCTCATAATGTTCATTTTTTATGGGCTGCATCCACTATGGAAGGTCGAAGTGAGCTTTCAATAGAATCAGCATTGAAGGTTTCTAAATATGTTCGCATAGAACAAATTAAACAAATTCCATTTTTAGAATTCTTTCATACTATCCCTCTTCTTTCTTATGTAAGATTTGCTAAATGGGATGAAATTCTCGCATATGAAAAACCGATAGAGGAATTCAAATTTTCTTTGGGTTTATACCACTATGCACGAAGTATTGCCTTTGCATCAACAGGTAATATTAAACAAGCTATTATAGAACAAGAAAAAATCTTGCCACTTAAGGATGCTCCAGAGATTAAAGTTATCATAAGAGCTGGGCAACCATCGGATAAGTTGCTTGAAATTGCAAATCATCTTGCGATGGGTCAAATTGAATTAGCCAATATGAATTTAGACTCATCAATAATGCATTTTAAGATGGCTGTAGAAACGCAAGACGCTCTTCCATATAGAGAGCCAGAATTTTGGTACTATCCAACGAGACAGTCATTAGGGCATGCTTTATTACTAAACAAAGATTTTAAAGAAGCAGTAAGTGTTTTTAACCAAGATTTAAAAGATTATCCTAGGAATGGTTGGTCATATTTTGGACTCTATAAAGCCTATAAAGCTTTAAATCAGGTTGAATTATCTAATGAGGCATTAATGAAACATCAAGAAATTTGGCAGATGTCAGATATTGAACTTAAATCATCTATAATTTATTAGTCATGTCAAAATTTTATTTATTCCTAATCTTTCTTTATTCATCTAGTCTTTATTCATCAGAACTATCTTCACAAAGAGGAATGACAAATATCTTAGGTCCTGAAACATGGTCAAGATGCTCGGATCTAATATCTAACCCTAAATCAGAGAGTTATGAATTATCTTACTTAAGAACCAAATCTATGCCTTTATCACCATTTGCAGGAGAGTATGAACCGAAATTCTTACCAGCATCTGCAATGCCTAACACTGTTCAAATTTTTACTATGGATGTATTGAATGAAAATGTTAATGATGGGAATCAAGGCACTCAGATGGATGCATTGGGGCATTTTGGTCATCTAGACGAACCTTGGGATGGGAAAAGTGAATTAGACATATCAAAAGTAACTTTTTTTGGTGGTTTAAAAGGTGATGAGGTTAAGCCATCAAATGATTCGCCATTACTAAAACTTGGTATGGAAACTGTTCCACCTATCATTACAACTGCAATATTAATTAATGTTAAAAAATATGCATATGATGGAGAGTCCATGTCAGCTGGTGAATATGTTTCAATAAACGATATTAAAAAATCAATTGAATCTTCTAGTCTAAAATCTAGAGGCATATTGCCAGGAGACGTTGTATTAATTTATACAGGTTGGAGTGAAAACTATCAGGATCCAGATGAACTAAAACTATATTATTCCATGGCTCCAGGTATTTCATACTCATTAGCTGAATATCTTGCATCGAAAAAAGTTGTTGCTGTTGGTTTAGATACTCCTTTCGTAGATGCTTTATCTGATCCAAAAAATCCTATACCTGCTCCAGAGGGAACTCCTGAAAATATGGCTTTTCCTGTACATCATTATTTCTTAACTCAGGCTGGCGTTCATACACTTGAAAATTTTAATCTTAAAAAATTATCAGATGATGCGGTGGATTTATCTTGTGTGATGATATTACCTTTAATGGTAAAAGGAAGTTCAGCATCATCGATTAGACCGGTTGCTATCGGTCCTTCAACCTTATAATTTCATGAGGCAAATAAGTCTTTTCTTTGCGTTGTTTTGTATTAATTTAAATGCATCGTATGAAGTAACAGTGTTAGCTACAAACATATCTAATTATGGTGGATTTGGAGAATGGAGTTTCTCAGCTCTATATGAAAGTGATAGAGAATCTGTACTTTTTGATACAGGATTTCATGAAGATACTGTTTTACATAATGCTGAGATACTTGGAAAAGATTTATCAAAAGTTGAGAAAGTGATTTTAAGTCATTACCACAGCGATCATACAGGGGGGCTTCTCAAATTAAGAAGAACATACAAGGAAATTAATAATAAAGCTTTTACTAAAGTTTATGTTGCAAGAGGTTTTTTTAATCAAAGATTTGCTTCAGATGGATCTAAGGT
>CACNUQ010000032.1 GCA_902623685.1 uncultured SAR86 cluster bacterium | reverse complement strand
GTAACAATTAATCCGCCTAAAGCTACAAACAAAAATGTATATACACTTCTTATATGGTCTGCATATTTGGCTAAAGATGGATGAACAAAACCAAGAGTTCTTGATGTAAAGTAATCTGTACCAACCGTCCACAAGCCTATAAATGAATGAATTAAAACAAAAAAAGCTGCAAAGGTTGTTGATAGTTGAAACAATGTTTGATTAGTAAATGAAATCCAAGAATTGTATTCAACAGGCTTATTAACAAGGATAAAACTTAGTATCCAGATGGTATATCCCAGCATAAAAAGAGCTGATAAGCGAACCCAATAGAATAATGATGAGCCCTTCATAAATATAGCCTCATCATTAAAAGAAAAAACAATAAGAACCAAACAATTAAAACTAAATACGCAGATTTCCTAGATGCACTCAATGATTCACCAATATGAATGTCTTGTAGTAAATGTCTAATACCCGTAAGAATATGATAGGCATAAACAAGAAAGCTAAAAGTAACAAATGTTGATATTATATTAGGATTGCTCAATGTGTCTTGGATTAAAATAAAATCATTATAACTTTTTGTTGAAAAATATAGAAGATAAAGGGCGATAGGAAGTGTAATAAAAAAATTATATATGCCAGATAATCTATGAGTAATTGAAATTAGTGCAGACACGGGTAATTTAATCTGCATTAAATTAATATACACAGGCCTGTATACAGGTATAATTTTGTTATTTTTATTAGACAAATGTTCCTTTCTGATGTGGTATATTTAACATTGTAACAACTATTTGAGATATATTCTAAATAATTTTGTAGTGTGATTTGAAAATATATCTTAATAATTGTCAATATAAATATAAATACTTAATTAATAACATTTTCTGAGCATTAATTAAGTAGTATTACTACAGATTTTAAATATTACTTACTTTTTTTAGTATATTTAATAAGTCTTTTTTTCTTTTTAATTTGCCTTGAAGTTAATTTATTTTTTTTACCATCATAAGGATTTTCACCCTTCTTAAAATTAATTTTTAATTCAATGCTTTTAAGATTGAGTTCATCTCTGAAAGAATTGATCAAGTATTGTTTAAAATTTGAAGGAATTTTAGAGGAAACATTGGAATGAATGATTAATTTTGTTGGATGAATGCCTCCAAAATGAACATATCGCATTTTTACCTGTCTTCCAGATACGCTTGGAGGATTAATAGAGGACATAAATTTTTTAAGCAATTTATTTAAGCGTCCAGTTGAAAAATTAGTTTTCGCCAGTCTATTAACCCTTAAAATTGTATTAAATAGTTTTTTGAAACCATGTTTATGTAGTGCAGAAATTTTTATTACATGTAAATTATTTAAAGCGGAATTTTGGAATTTCTTAGTCTCCATTAACTGAAGAATATTTTTTCTAGATAACTCGTCGATTTTATTCAAAGCCACAATAACAGGTTTACCATAACCCCTAACTAAATTTAAGATTCTTAGATCTTGATCCACAACTCCATTGGTTGCGTCAATTAACATCAGCACAATATCTGATTCGTCTACTGAATGCATGGCTCTTACATAAGAAAAATACTCTACGGGATGACTTTGTTTGTATTTTTTTCTAATTCCTGCAGTATCAATAAAAACATAATCTTTTTCATTAAATGAAAACGGTACATGAATAGAATCTATGGTTGTGCCAGGAATATTAGAGACAATTAACCGATTTTGTTTGGTAAATTGATTAATGAAAGTTGATTTACCAGCGTTTGGCCTTCCAATAACTGCTATTTTTGTTCCTTGTATCTCATCATCATCTTCAACAAGTGGATCAAATTGATTTGTAATTTGAATTTGTAAATCTTTTATACCTTTAGAATGCTCTGCACTAATTTCAATGAGATACCTTACTCCTTTTTGCATTAGGTCATCTTTTGTGCTCGATTGTTTTTTGATATCAATTTTATTTAATACAACAAAGAATTTTTTATTCATTTTTCTAATCACTTCAAGCAGATTAATGTCGTCATGTGTTAGCTCTTCAGATGAATCTATGACCAGCAATATTAAATTAGAATCTGCTGCTGCAAATATTGCCTGTTGAGTAATCGCATCACTGAATTCGGTAATCTCAGAGCCTATACCCCCTGTATCTATGATTAAAAAACGATGATTTTTGATAGATAAATATCCGAAATTTCTATCTTTTGTCAGACCAGAAAAATCTGAAACAATTGCGTTTCGTGTTTTTGTTAACCTATTAAATAGAGACGATTTGCCAACATTTGGTCGGCCAAGAATTGCTATAGAATTTAACATTGTTCAAACACATCTTAAAAGGAGACTGCAACTATATTAGATTCTTGATCAATAGCATATGCAAGATTTCTAAAAGACACTATCCTCATAATTGGATTGCCTGAAACCTTTTTTCTTCCTAAGGTTATTCCAGTCAAAGGGTTGATAATATGGACGTAGCCTTCTAAATCTCCAACAAGCATTAAATTATTTAGCATAGATCCATTTGAAAGCTCTCTACGCAGATATTCTTCTGAACTCCAAGATGGTGACAGGTTTGTCATTGAAAAAGATAATATAGAGCCATCATCTTGGATGACCATGAGCATATTGTTACCAATAATAGGAGAATGGAATGAGGATGCTTCTGCATTCCAAACAGGCCTTTTTTGAGCAATATCAAAAGCGGTTAATCTACCTTGATAATTTGTAGCAAATATTAATTGTTGAGCAATAACTGGAGCTGAATCAGCATCTATTAAATTCTCCAATTCAGAGGTGCCCTCAACAAAAGAAATTGGACCATCCCAAAGAAAGTATCCAGTATCTAGTTGAAAAGCTCCCATTCTTCCATTGTCAAATGTAGAGAAAACAGTCCCATTTTCAATAATGGGTTCGCCAGTGCCTCGAACTGTAAGAGCTGGTAATTGAGACCTAAATGACCATTTTTGTTCACCCGTTGCACTATCTAATGCAACTAATTCTCCTACAGAATTTTTCAGTAGTACCAATGAAGCAGAAATTACTCCATTAGATAAAACTTCTCCTCCAATATTTTTTTCCCACAAAGTTTCTTTTGTAACTGAATCAATGGCAATAACAAAACCATTAGTATCAGAAACGATGATCTTGCCAAAACCAGATGCAGTGCCGGCAGACAAGTCTCTCTTGAGATTCATATCCCAATTAGTTTTGCCATTATTTGGATTTATTGATAAAAGGTTGCCTCCAGGGTCAGCAACAATCATCTCGCCAGAATAAAAAGATGGCACAAATGAACCTAAATCATTAGCCCCATCAAAAGATCTTCTCCATTCAATATCTATAGGATATTGATTTTGTATCTTTGTGAGCTTAACAGGTTCAGAGGTCTCTTCTTCTGAATCATCAGACCAAAACGCAAGAGTTGAGCAAGATGAAATAAAAAAAAGCGTAATTGCAAAAACTATATTTGTTCTCATTTTTTATAGCTGTATAGAATTAATTTTGATGTTAAGGATAGATTTTTGTGACTCATCACGTGCATTATCTATGGCTAATTGATATTGCTCTTTTGCTAGTTCTGCTTTTTTTAAACCAATTAGTGCATCGCCTTTTATCTCATAAACCATTGAATGTTCTGAATTTGAGGCAAAAGAATCCAGAACTTTCAATACTTTGGTATAGTTCTTGTTGCTCAATTCAATTCTTGCAATATTGATTTTAGCAATCGAATTAAGCACCTCATTTCCAAAATAGCCTGAGGTATCATCTGATAGTTGCTCAAAATTTTCTATCGCATCCTCAAAATTTCCTTGCCTTGCTAAATTAGAACCATTAATCATTCTAGCCAGTTGAGCATAGCCAGTACCTGAAAATTTAACTTGTAATTTTTTAAAAGTCTCTGAGGAATTTTCATTGTTAGATTCAAGCTCAGCTAGCCATGAGTCATAGATTATTGCAGCTTCTGAACTTCTGTTTTCTTTGTATGATTGATAACCAGTTATTGATACTAGAGAAATGAAGATTAATCCAATTGATGACAAAATGATTACTTTGTAATCCTTAAAAAAATTAACAACAGCGGAAAATCTCTCTTCGTCTGAACTATACTCTGCCATGACCTCTCCTATAGATTAATATATTGATTGATCAACTCTTGCAAGCTTAATACTTCTTGCTCTCCATCCTCGCGAAGGTCTTTCCATATAGCTTGATTATTTTTAAATTCTTCTTCTCCAATAATTATGGCGAAACTACATCCAGATTTATTCGCTCTTCTAAGCTGAGATTTAATGCTTCCACCACTCAAAAAAGTATCAAGAATAATGCAGCTATTAGCTGATCTTAAATCATCAGCTATTTTATATGTTTTTTGACTAATCTGCTGCTCGTTAACAATAAATCCAACTTTTATTTTTTTTCCTGAATCATCGATATTTATTAGCTCAATGATTCTTTCAACACCTATTGCAAAACCAATAGAGTACATATCTTTCCCTTCAAGTTGTTTTGATAAATTGTCATATCTGCCACCACCAAGGAAGGCATCTTGAGCTCCAAGTTCACTAGAAACTGTTTCAAAGACAACGCCTGTATAATAATCTAACCCTCTTACTAATGATTGGTCGATTTGAATATCGCATTGATCTTTAAATGAATTCACAAGACCTTCTAAAAATAATTTAGACTCCTCTGAGATAAAATCTTGGAATTTAGGAGCATTTTTCAATAATTCAATCGTAGACTTTTCTTTTGAATCTAAGACTCTTAATGGATTAGACCTCAATCTTATTTGGTCTTTTTCATGCAATTCATTCGCATGTGGCTCAAGAAAACTAACTAGAGAATTACAAAAACTCTCCTTGGCATGAGCATCTCCAAGGTGATTAATTTTAAGCGTATAATCACTTATGCCTAGTGATTGATTGATCTGCAAAACCATAGATATTAACTCATACTCTGAAACTCCCTCTTCAAAACCAAGATACTCAACTCCTATCTGATGAAATTGTCTAAATCTGCCTTTTTGAGGCCTTTCATATCTAAACATGGGGCCTTGATACCACAATTTATGTTTTTCATGCTCTTGTTTTTTTTGAATAATTGCCCTTATTACACTAGCAGAACCTTCTGGTCTGAGGCTAATGCTTTCTTTATTACGATCTAAAAAAGAATAAAGTTCTTTGTTTACGATGTCAGATGAGTTACCAACTGATCTTGAAAAAAGTTCTGTAGATTCTAACAATGGAGTTCTTATTTCGAGAGTGTTGAAAGAATTAAAAATGTATGTGAGCTTTGATTCAAAGTAATGCCATCTCTCTAAATCCTCAGGAAATAGATCTGGCATACCTCTCAATGATTGAATTTTCAATTTTTAACCTTTAACAATTATATCAACAGCTTTTTTCTTATGGAGTTGTTCTTTAACTTGCTCCTCTATTGTATCAACTAGTTTTTCATTTGATATTTTCTTTGAAGGTGAGCCATCAACATATAATAAATTACTAGGCCCACCAGTTAGCCCAACATCTGCTGCTTTGGACTCCCCGGGTCCGTTTACATAACAACCAATTATTGCAACTTCAAGATCCTCAGAAATTCCTTCAAACCTTGTCTCAAGTTCATTGACAACCTCAATAACATTGAAGTTTTGTCTTGAACAACTTGGGCATGCAACTATTCTTATTCCGCGGCTTCTTAAATTAAGGCTTTTTAAGATATCCCAACCAACTTTAACCTCATCTACTGGATCAGAAGCTAAAGATACTCTGACTGTATCTCCTATGCCTTCTGATAAAAGCATACCCAAACCAATTGATGATTTAACTGAGCCAGCTCTATAACTGCCAGATTCTGTGATTCCTAGATGCAATGGCTGATCAAGCAAATCTGAAATCTTTCTATAGCTTTCAACGGTCATTTGAATATTTGAAGCCTTAAGACTTAGCTTAAAATTAGAAAAATTATGTCTATCTAAAATATCTACATGTCGCAGCGCAGATTCAACTAACGCATCAGAGTTTGGCTCTCCGTACTTTTTTTGAAGATCTTTTTCAAGGGAACCAGCATTAACCCCAATTCTTATAGGAATATTATTGTCATTAGCAGCCTGGATAATTTCTTTAACTTTATTTTCTTTGCCTATATTTCCTGGATTAATTCTTAGGCAATCAGCAGAGTC
>CACNUQ010000031.1 GCA_902623685.1 uncultured SAR86 cluster bacterium | reverse complement strand
CTCGAGCATAATTCCTAAAATATCATGATTAAGCCAATTTAAAGCTCCCCACTTAACAGAGTTCTTGCCGTTAATTTTTCTTCTATTAATGCCAGTACCGATACTCAAAACTTTTATCTCATGATCCGGAAAAAGTTTCTTAGCCTCTGAGTACCCAAGCAAAGATGGATTATTTGCAACTATCCCTCCATCTATAAGCCAAGTTCCATCATCAATTTCGTGAGTTGAGTAGTAAATGGGAGCTGCACTGGTTGCACTTGCTGCACTGACCATTTTTATACCTGGAGAATCATAAGAGCTTAACAAACGAGGTTTTCTACTCTCAACGTCGTAAGCTAGAACTGCAACAGATTTTTTAGCCTCTCCAAGCGATTGATCCTGAAAATATTTTAAAAGTACATTTCGTTTGCCCCTACCATCGTATTTAGGTTTTGTTTGTAGAAAAGAAGCATTTTCCCAAAATGATTTAGACATTGTTTTTGCTAAATTTTCTTTTGACCAAAATTCTTCCAGCTCAAAGCAGTCTGATCCTCGACCTGCCAAATGAAGTACATTTATCCCTCCAGCACTTGTTCCAATAAAGAAATCAAATAAATCAAAAATTTTCTTTCCGGATTCTATTTCTAGCTGCTTTAGAAAAACGACTTCAGCAATAGCTCTTACACCCCCTCCATCAAGAGATAAAATAAGTTTTGGTTTTTTTGGAGGATCAAAATATTTTAATAATCTACGCATTTGAAGGCTTAATTCTCCTCATGAAAAATTTTATTTAATAGCTTACTAAGTCGAATTGCTCCCAATGCAATTCTTTCATGAATGATATCAAAGTGATTTTCCATATATTCACTAGTAACAACTTTTAATTTATTGCCTCTGTAACCGACAGATTCTTGCATTGCAAGATTTCTGCTCTCCTGAGCCCAAGATTCAATTTCATTTGAATGAAATACGTTCAAGAATTGATCGATCTTTTGATCAACTTTTTCTGAAAAATAATTCTTACTATGAATCAACTCCATATGTTCAATGATTTGCCCATCCCACAAACTGTGCATATTTGTCTTACGTCCATCAGCAAATTCTAATAAGTGATCATTGCCTCCTCTATCATGTGGATAACCAATATGCATAGGCTGATGAATATCTCCAATAAAATGGCCAATAAACCACAAAGCTTCTTTTTTGTTTTGTGTTGAAGTTGATGAATCTTTTAAAATTGCTATTTGTTCGTGCGTTGAAAAAAGCAGACAACCATTTTCTGGGCATTGTGCTTTATAAATATTTTGCTCAGAATCAGGTAGATTTATATAATGCCATGACCTAGTTTCTTTTCTTTCGTCAGCTTTTACCCAATCAGCCCAAAGACATGCTTCTCCAAAAGAACCAATATCTTTAATAAGTGGATCAATGATTTGAATTGTTGAAGGTGTTAATAATTCATATGCTTTATCGCAAACCATTTTATGACCAGTTTCCCACCATGCAGGTGTATTAAGAGAAAAAAAGAATCCACAAAAAAATATAAATTTTTTTACTGAATGCATAATTATTTTTTTTCAGCTATAGCGCTAGATATTGCTCGGAAAATAGCAACATGCTCATCTTTGGAACGGTCTTTTTCTTCAGGAAACTTATAATTTGAAGATGTTTTAGCTATTACTACATTGTTTGTTGGATCAATAAAAACATGTTGGTTATAAATGCCTGATGCCATATATTCATCATCTGGAAAACCAGGGATCCACCATTGATAGCCATATCCCCATGTGCTTGATGAATTAGAATTTTCCCCAGGCTTGAGATGATCTTCGTCAATGGCATGGGAAGCATCAACCCATTCAGCCGGAACAATTGATTCTCCTTCCCAAAAACCTCTATTTAAATAAAGCAATCCGAACTTAGCATAATCTCTCAACGAAGCATTTAGGCCGCCTAATGCTACTTCCATGCCTGTATTATCAATCATGTAATATGCATCATGCTCCATTCCGATTTTATGCCAAATATCCTCTTTGAGATTATCTGTAATTGACTTTCCTGTCACTTCTTCTAAAAGCATGGCAAGCATTTGAGTGTCTATGCTTACATAATGATTATATGTACCTTGTGGTTTTTCATTTTCTAAAGATTTAGCAAAATCTCTCATTGAAGTTCCAAAAGAAATAGTTCTTCCAAATCTGTTAATGTCTGAGTTATAGTCTGAATAATCTTCATTAAATTTGATCCCTGACGACATTTGAAGCAAATTCTTGACTGAAACATTGTTGTAACCTGAATTTGAAAAGTCTTTAAGATACTTTGTAATTGGATCATTGATACTTTCAATTTGACCTCTCTCAATTGCTATTCCAATTAAAGCGGAAAGAAAAGATTTTGCTACTGACCATGAAATATGCTGAGACGATCGATCATTATTATGCCAATAATTTTCATACAAAATCGTATCGTTATTTAAAACAATTAAGCCATCTGTTTCGTAATAATCTAAGGCATCTATTAAATTTCGAACTTGGCCATCAAAAAAATATGTCTGTGGCAATTCAAACTCTTGTGTATTAAACGCAAATGATTCCTTGGATGCGGGAATCACTGGACCAATTTGAAAAACTTTATCCATGTTAATAAAGTTATATGCAATTTTGTCTTGTTCATACAAATTTATCATTTTGTAGACCCTTAAAAGCTTTGGAGCATAAATGAGCGCGGCTATGAAGCTAATTAAAGCAACCAAAAATAATATTTTGTTTAACATAGTATTTTTTATTGAAACATAGCTTTATCAAAGGCCTGAAGGTATTCGGTTGAGATTTCTTCTAATTGTCGCTTATAACCTTTGTGAGTAAAAATATAAAAATCACTATTTTCTATGCCTTTAAATATAGCTTGAGCGGCTTCTAAAGGAGATATTGGATAAGTGTTTTGTGCGTCTTCAGCTGCAACCTCAAGCATCGCTTTTGGATCAACATCTTTCTTTTCTACTTTTTTTTCAACATCTTTTTTTTGCGAGCTCCCAAATGTGCTGTTAACAATATTTGTTGTAACCTCTCCTGGGCATACAATGCTAGTACCAACATTTGAGCCAGCCAATTCTGCTCTCAAGGATGTCATAAGACCTCTAATCCCAAATTTAGAAGCTGAATAAAGTCCTAACATTGGATAAGCTATAAACCCAGAAGTAGAGCATGTTGCGACAATATGTGATTCCTCTCCAGAAGATTGCATTTGAGGCAAGAAAGCATGCACTCCATTAAAGCAGCCTCCTAGGTTTATATTAATTAACCAATCATACATATCTCTGTTAACTTGACTTAAAGGTGCAGGGCCTAGAACTCCAGCATTGTTAAAAAGAAGATGGCAATTTTTAAAAGTTTCAAAAGTTTGGCTTGCAAGATTTTCAACCTCATTTAAATTGCTTACATCTACAACCCTTGCAATTGCCTCGACTCCAATGCTTTTAACCAGTTCAAGAGTTTCATTTAGTCCATCTTGATCTACATCTGCCAAAACAAGACGCATCTTTTTATTTGCTGACACCTCAGCTATACCTCTGCCAATTCCACTACCAGCACCAGTAATCACTGCCACCTTATTTTCGAAATTTTTCATTTATCTCTCATAAAATTAAATTTTTTAATATTATCTTAACTCAATTAAACTTAAAAATATTTGACAAGAATGTATGCAGACGGAATTACCAATACCCAAATGCTTACAGCCATTATAAGTGGCTTGCTGGTTATCGATTTGATCTCATTAGTATCAAATTGACTGCCAATGCAAAATAATCCAAAGATAAGGAAGGCTTGGCTTAGCATTTGCAGAAAATAAATAATTTCGTCATTTAAATTTAAAATCGTATTAGTAAAAATTGCTGCTATAAAAAATAAAATAAATATTGGAAACCTAGTTGCCTTGGTTTGTCTGTTAAAAATCAAATTTGCAATAAATATTAGCGGTATTAACCATATTGTTCTACCTAGCTTTAAAGTGGCAGCGACTTGAGCAGACTCATTGCTGTAGATCAATGCAGAACCAATTACTGAGCTAGTATCATGAACAACTAGTGCAGACCAAGCTCCAAACTCAAAATTACTCATCTCTAAGTAGCCTCCAATTATTGGAAACAAAATAATAGCAACAGCATTTAATAAAAAAACTATTGTCATTGCTATCAAGAGCTCTTGAGGTTTTGCCTTGATTATTGGAGCTACTGCAGCCATAGCTGTTCCACCACAAATTGCAGCTCCAGATGATATTAAAAATGCTACTCTATGATGAACGCCAAGAATTCTTCCTAAAATTAATCCTGCAAAAAAAGAAACTATCACAAACAATGAAATCCAAGGCAAATATTCAGAACTTACATCTAATGCATAAGGTACGCTAATAGTTGCGCCTAATATCACTATGCCTATTTGTAATGGAATGGTACCAACTTGTCTGCTAAAAAAAATTTTAGATATCTTGAAATAGTACGCAAAGAAAATTCCAAGAAATATAGAAAGGGCTGCATTTCCCACAAAAAGAGAAATTAAAACAAAAAATGTAAATGTAAAATTAAGCAATTAATGATTATCCTTTTAAGTGTGCTTGCCAATACTCCAAGAGATACCTTTTAGAAGATCTTTTCCTGAAATCTCTGCTTCTCTCTCTAGTGAAGTTGCCATCACATCATTCCATCGATTTAAATAGCCAAATAATGCTATTACGCCCATTATCTCTACAATATCATCATCAGACCAATGGTCATGCAATTCTTTTTCAGTAATGTCACTGACATTCACAGGAACCATGCTAGCTTCTTGCGCAAACTTCAATGCTGACTTTTCTTTTTGAGTAAAACATTCTTGATTTTCAAAATCCCAAACTTTTTCTAATCTTTCTTTACCTGCGCCATACCGTTCTGCTGCTCTAATTGTATGAGCCTGACAATACCTGCAGCCTGCTGTGTTGCTACTAACAAATGCTATTAAGCGTTTAAATTCTGGAGTCAATTCACCATGATTTTCCATAACTGCCATATTTAACTCCACAAATGCTTTTGCAATCGCAGGTCTTCTTTGCATAGTTAAAACTGAATTAGGGCAAAAGCCTAATGTCTCATTAAAAAAGTTAACGAGCTCTTTAACTTTTTCATCTGTGATATCTATTGGATTTACTAAAGGCATTAAAAAACCATAACATAATTTACTTTCATGGGCGCATGAATAATGATTCAATAAAGGGATGGGTAAAAAATTTAAGAAAGAGACTATTGCTTCAAAAGCAGGTATTGGAACAGATAGTCAACATGGAGCTATTGTCCCGCCGCTTTATCTTGGAACAAACTTTGAGTATGAGGAAATTGGTAAGGAACCACCTTATGAATATTCAAGACAAGGAAATCCAACAAGAGATCACTTAATCCAAGCTTTATCAGACCTTGAAGACGGTTTAGGTGGAGAAATATTGAGCTCAGGCATGGCAGCAATTTCTTTAGTAGCAAATATTTTAGAGCTTAAAAGCAAGGTAATTCTTCCCCATGATTGTTATGGAGGGACCTTTAGATTATTTTCATCTCTTGCAGCAAAGGGAATTCTTGAAGTTTATTTTATGAATCAAGGCAGTAAATCGTTTTTGGAGCAATCTATTGATGAGATAAATCCAGATTTAATATGGATTGAATCTCCATCCAATCCATTATTGCAGGTTGTAGATATTGAAAAAATAGCAAATAAGGCTAAAAAAAATCACTCTTTAGTGGCAGTAGATAACACATTTTTATCTCCATCCCTCCAAAATCCATTGAAGTTAGGAGCAGATATTGTGATGCACTCAACAACAAAATATATAAATGGTCATTCAGATGTCATTGGGGGGGCTGTAATTACAAACGATTCTGAGATTTTATCTAAATTAAAGTTTTGGGCTAATAATTTAGGTATAACTGGATCTCCTTTTGATAGTTACTTAGCCTTAAGAGGTCTTAGAACATTGAGCCTAAGGATGAAACAGCATGAACAAAATGCTTCTGCATTGGTTGAGTTAATATCGAACCATCCCAAAGTATCGCATGTTTATTACCCAGGTCTTAAGCACCATCCATCTCATGAGATCGCAAAAAAACAACAAAGTGGTTTTGGCGGAATGCTAAGCTTTGAAATTAAGAATGATTTATCAGAAGTCAAAAATTTTATTGATAATCTAAATATCCTTTCACTCGCAGGATCCCTTGGAGGATTTGAGAGTCTTGTCGGCCATCCATACACTATGACTCATGCAGCGCTAAGCGCTGAGCAAAAAAAAGACATTGGTATTAAAGAGAATCTTATAAGAATATCAGCAGGCCTTGAGGATACTGAAGATTTACTTGATGCTGTAAAGAAAGCTTTAGATTAAAAAAGATTTAGTTTTTAATCTTTATCTTTATCATGCTTGTCTCTACCAAGTTTATGCAGTTCTTGGTCCACACAATCAAAATAATCTGGCTGGGAAACTGGTGCGCCAGCTTCAACTACATTTCCATCTTTCAATTTTCTAGCTTTTATAGGTCTACCAGATGGCGGACCAGATACTGCCAAGCAAGATGTTAAAGCTACGCCTGAGTAGCCTTCAACACCAAGGTGAGAGTATGGATTTTTTGCTTGTGCATAGGGACTGACTTCCTTGACCTGGCATCCAGTTAAAAAAAATAAAATAGGCAATGAAAAAATTACAAACGCATTTGAAGATTTCATTTCATGGAGGGCATTAAATTAATTCACTACTGCAGCGGCCATTGATCCAGTATCGTCAAAAGCAGTAAAACTCTGTATGACTCCATCCTCAACTCTAAACATATGTAATGTTTCAGTGCTTAAACCATCTGCAGTCATATCTGAGTGAACAAATACCATGTTTCCATCTGAGTAGATTGCTTTGTGTTCGATTTTAAAATTTGGCCAATGAACAGCAATGGGCTCAAAAACATTTTTAATTACTGCCTCCGGTCCAACATGTACCCCAGTAGTTGGAATGTTCCCTAATACTGTAAAAGTTAAATCATCAGCATGAAGTGCAGTCCAGC
>CACNUQ010000030.1 GCA_902623685.1 uncultured SAR86 cluster bacterium | reverse complement strand
TTCTAGTTTCAGATGCTCCGTAATAGACTCCATCTTTAAACATGATAGCTTGATATCCACCAAATATACCTTTTTGGTATTTAATGGTGTGTCCCATTGAGGATAAATCTTTTTCAATTTCTTTGCCAAAACCTGTCTCAAGGCTAAGAGTACCGCCATTTTTCATTATCTCATCAGTTGGTTGAGATGAACCACTGTGAACAATCCTTGGTGCATCCCCAGCCTCTTGAAGATTAAGACCAAAATCTATCATGTTAACAATTATTTGCGCATGAGCTTGAGGCTGAGTAGCTCCACCCATCACACCAAAACTCATAAAAGGCTTACCATCCTTCGTAACAAAAGCTGGGATAATTGTATGAAAAGGTCTTTTACCTCCCTCAAGTGCATTTTTATGATTTTTATCAAGGCTAAATAGTTCACCTCTATCTTGCAGCATAAAACCGAGTCCCGGTGGCACCATCCCAGAACCCATGCCTCGATAGTTGCTTTGTATCAAAGAGATCATATTTCCATATTGATCTGCTACAGTTAGATAAATCGTATCTCCTGATTCAAGAACACCAGCTTGGTCTGATTTTGAAGCTTTTTTTAGATTGATTAGCTTTAGTCTTTCCTTGGTATAAGATTTTGAAATTAGTTGATTTACAGGAATGTTAGAAAAGTTAGGATCGGCATAATATTTAGCTCTATCTGCAAATGCTAGCTTTTTTGCTTCAGTAAATAAGTGAATATATTCCGAGCTAAAAAGTCCCATTTTTTTAATGTCATAGTTTTCTAAAATGTTCAAAATTTGTAAAGCAGCAATGCCTTGGCCGTTAGGCGGAAGTTCCCAAACATCATATCCACGATAATTTGAAGAAACTGGAGGAGTCCATTCTGAATGAAAAGAGGATAGATCTTCATAAGTTAAGAATCCACCTTGAGACTGGATAAAATCTGCCATGGCTTTGGCAACATGACCTTCATAAAAACCATTTCTCCCTTTTTCTGCAATAATTTCTAATGTTTTTGCTAGCTGAGGATTTTTAAAGATTTCACCTTTGGCAGGCATTTTTCCATCTTTCATCCATACTTCTTTAAAGTTAGGATAATCTTCAAAACGCTCTTTGGATCGATCCAAATAATATGCAATTAGTTCTGTAACGGGAAAACCTTTTTTTGCATATTCAATTGCAGGCTCAAATAAAGATTTAAATTCCAATTTACCAAATCTTTCATGCAACTTTACCCAACCATCCACAGCTCCGGGAACAGTTACTGGAAGAGGACCATAGGGAGGTATTTTATTAAGTCCATTTTCAACAAAGTATTCAATAGATAGATTTTTAGGAGCAGGTCCACTTGCATTTAATCCATGAAGTTTTTTTGTTTTAGCGTCCCAAACAATTGCAAATAAATCTCCTCCAATCCCGTTACCAGTAGGTTCCATAAGACCTAATGCGATATTCGCTGCTATTGCAGCATCTATAGCGGTACCACCTTGCTTTAAAATGTCTAAGCCAATTTGAGTTGCAAGAGGGTGGCTGGTAGCAATCATGCCATTTTGTCCTATAACTTCCGATCTACTAGCAAACTTTTCACCCGTGATTCGATCGTATCCATATCCAGAGTTAGACATAATTAATATTAGTATAAGGCTTAGTATTTTTATCATAATATATTTCATTGGCACGCCCGGAGAGATTCGAACTCCCGACCCCTTGGTTCGAAGCCAAGTACTCTATCCAGCTGAGCTACGGGCGCATTTTTATACTCAGATTATAATTGAAATTTAAAAACATATTTCTAAATCTCATATTACCTTAATAAGTTTTTTAAAATTTTTCTAATAGTATTGAGCATTTAATTTAAGTTAAACATAATAGGTAAGTGTAAATATTTGGGGACACAATATGTACAAAAATATAAGCTTAATATTTATCTCCGTATTCATTTTTAGTTGCTCAGAGCCAGTTGAGGAAATAGAGTCTGATAGTTTTCTCAATATTGCCGGCGCAAGAGTTGGCCTTGCTAGTCAGCAACCTATAGATTGGGATTTTCAAGCTTTAGATCCATACATGAATATGGACCCAGCTCTAAGTGCTAGCAGAGTGCCATTATTTGGTGACCTGCACGTTCATACGACTTATTCATTTGATGCTTATATTTTTGGAACCTTAGCTACGCCTGATGATGCTTATGAATTTGCTAAAGGAAAATCTATAAAACATCCTGCTGGTTTTGATGTAAGTTTGGATAGACCTCTTGATTTTTATGGCGTAACGGATCACGGTACTTTTTTAGGACACGTTGAGGAGGCAGCAACCCCGGGAACAGTATATTATGCTGCGCCATCAAGCGCTCCAGTTAATGACATTAACAGCCCAGAAAATTTAAATATCTCAACCATCCCCAGAAGAACAGAGGCTTTTGGAGGTTTTTTAATAAATACTGTGACTGCTTTAAGAGAGCAAAAGCTTGATATTAGATACGTAGATAGTATTAGCCGAAGGGCATGGGCAGATACAGTTGGTGCTGCACAAAGGCATAACGATCCTGGAAATTTTACAACTTTTATTGGTTATGAATATACCGCATCAACGCCTGATATGGGGAATCTTCATAGAAATGTGATTTTTAGAGGAGATGGTAATCGTATTCCTTCAGTGCCTTATAGTAGAGCCAATTCGAATGATCCTGAAGGATTATGGCAATGGATGGATAGATTAAGAGAAGACGGCATTGAGAGTTTAGCGATTCCACATAATTCAAATGGATCTGATGGTTTTATGTTTGCCTTAAAAGACTCTTTTGGAAAACCATTCACCAAAGAATATGCTGAATTAAGAATGAGAAATGAACCGATAGTTGAAATAACTCAAGTTAAGGGAACCTCTGATACTCATCCAGCACTTTCCAAAAATGATGAGTGGGCAGATTTTGAGATCATGCCATATAAAGTTGCAACCCAAAGTTTTTCAGAGCCCAAAGGAAGCTATGTTCGAGATGCCTTGTTAGAAGGTATTAAAATGGAGCAAAAAGATGGCTTTAATCCATACAAATTTGGATTAATTGGCTCTAGTGATACTCATACAGCTGCTTCTTCCCAAGAAGAAGATAATTTCTTTTCTAAAATAGGCTTACTAGATTCTAGCGCTGCCCTAAGGGGCTCTATTCCAGTTACCGATCCAGCTATGCTTGCATCAGATCAATCCTTTGAAGAAGTTGATGGTAATAAATATATGAATTCGTCAGCCATAACATGGGGTGCAGCAGGGCTTGCTGGTGTATGGGCTGAAGAAAATACAAGAAATAGTATTTACGATGCCTTTAGGCGCAAAGAATCATTTGCCACTTCAGGACCTAGAATGACAGTAAGATTTTTTGCAGGTTATGATTTGGATACTTCAAAAATCAATGATAATGATTTAGTTGAGTATTTATATTCAAATGCTAAAACTATGGGAGCAGATCTTGATGGTATTGGTAGGCAAATACCTAGTTTTTTTGTTTGGGCTGTGCGAGACACTTTTACAGCACCTTTACAAAGAGTACAAATCATTAAAGGTTATGTAGATGAAAACGGTAATCCACAAGAAAAGGTTTTTGATGTTGCATGTTCTGATGGAGGAACTCCAGACCCAAATACATATCGATGCCCGGATAATAATGCAAAAGTTGATATTTCAACTTGTGCATTTTCTCAAGATATCGGAGCTGCAGAATTAAAAACTTTTTGGAATGATCCTACATTTAAGCCTGAGGAAAGAGCTTTTTATTATGTTCGAGCATTAGAAAATCCAACTTGTAGATGGAGCACATGGGATGCTGTTAGAAATAACGTTCAGCCTAGATCTGATATGCCTAAGACCATTCAAGAGCGAGTTTGGTCATCACCCATTCATTACATTCCGTAATATTTAGTACCTATGAAATACTCCTTAACATTCGTTGTTATTACTTTTCTATATGCAAGTTTTGTTGCTGCACAAAATTATAAAAATACAAATGATCAACAAAATGGTAAAACTTTTGGTCAATTAATGACATGGGTTTTTGATGGTGAAAAAGGGCCAGAAAGGGTAGAAATTGAAACTTCTACTCAGTGGCAAGAATTGGCTCCTGATCAAACCAACTATGCCGTTTGGATAGGACATGCAACCTATCTTATTAATAATGGTGATATTAATATTTTAACTGATCCGATCTTCTCAAAACGAGCATCACCGATTGGCTTTGCTGGACCAAAAAGAATGATTCCTGCAGTTATGAGTCTGGGCGATCTACCTAAAATAGATTTAGTAGTTGTGAGTCATAATCATTATGATCATTTGGATATCTGGTCTCTTAGGAAACTCAATAAGCTCAATCCTAAAACTATTTTTTTAGTACCTATTGGTGATGGTAAAAAGCTTACCCGATCTGGCATTAAAAACGTTTATGAGATGAATTGGTGGGATGAATTCAGTCATAGTGAGACAACCCTTAGCTTTACGCCTGTTCAGCATTGGTCAAAGCGTGGTCTTTTTGATCGCAATAAAAGTCTTTGGGGCGGTTGGTTTATGCAAACAAAGGACTTGGCCTTATACCATGCTGGCGATACAGGGTATTCTAGTGATTTCAAGACAACCTATGAGCGCTTAGGGGCTCCAGATTATTCATTCATACCCATCGGGGCTTATGATCCAAGATGGTTTATGAAAGATTCTCATGTTAACCCAGAAGAGGCTGTACAAATTGCACTAGATCTTAACAGCCCTCATTCCTTCGGCATGCACTGGGGGACTTTTACACTAACCGATGAGCCTGTGTTAGAACCTCCTGTAAGATTGAAACAAGCCCTAAAAGACCAAAACTTAGCACCTAATTTCTTTATATCGCCTAAGCCTGGAGAGATTCTCCAATTAACTAAATAAGTTTTATAATTATCCTATGGAACAATTAAATGTATTTGGCGAGCCATTACCGATTTGCTGCGAAGATCCTATGACAGGGTTCACCCGCTCAGGCTCTTGTGAAACCATGGACCAAGATCATGGCATCCATACAGTGTGTGCTCATATGACCGATGAATTCTTGGCTTTTTCTAAAGCTCAAGGTAATGATCTATCAACTCCTATGCCTGAATATGGATTTCCTGGTTTGAAGGAGGGTGATGACTGGTGTTTATGCGCACCAAGATGGGTTGAAGCCTATGAAGCAAACTGCGCACCAAAGATTTATCTAACTAAAACACATGAAAAAACATTAGAGTTAGTTCCATTAAAAATTCTAAAAGAATATGCAATAGATGTTAATTAATGAAAATAGTTAGCTTGTTTTCGGGTACTGGTGGTCTTGATAGAGGGTTTGAAAACGAAGGCTTTAAAGTTATATGGGCTAATGAATACGATAAATCTATTTGGTCTACTTTCGAAAAAAATTTCCCCCATACCACTCTTGATAAACGCAGCATAATTGATATTGATCCTGATGAGGCTCCTGAATGTGATGGAATTATTGGAGGTCCGCCTTGTCAGAGCTGGAGTGAAGCCGGTGCTGCAAGAGGAATTAATGATCCAAGAGGGCAATTGTTTAATGACTATGTGAAATTTATTAAAGCCAAAAAACCAAGATTTTTCTTAGCTGAGAATGTTCAGGGACTTCTGTTTAGCAAACATTCTGACGCCCTGGATAATATCTTCAAAGAATTTCTTAAGGTTGGTTATAACGTTTCTTATCATTTACTTAATTCAAATGACTATGGAGTACCTCAGGATAGAAAAAGGGTTATTATTGTTGGCTATCCAGTCAGTTACGGCGAGCATTTTATTCCACCTGAGCCAGATGAGTATAAGCCAACTTTAAAAGATGCAATTTGGGACCTGAGGAAAAATGGTAAACCGGCGTTGAAAAAGAATAAAGCTAATTCAAAACTAAAAATTCCTAATCATGAATATATGATCGGTGGTTTCTCAACCATGTACATGTCAAGAAACAGGGTGCGTTCCTGGAATGAGCCTTCATTTACCATTCAGGCTGGCGGACGTCATGCGCCTTGTCACCCCCAAGCCCCTAAAATGGTAAAAGTTAGAAAAGATAAAATGAAGTTTAAGCATGGTTCAACAAAGCTCTATCGAAGATTAAGTGTTAGAGAGTGTGCAAGAATTCAAACATTCCCAGATTCTCATATCTTTCATTACGATAGTGTTCCTGATGGTTATAAGATGATTGGCAATGCAGTTGCTGTTGATTTTGCAGCCAAGATAGCAGCCAAGATTAGAGATGATCTAAAAAGATTGGGAAATATGCCAATCGATTTCAAGAAAAAGGGTACTTTAAAGAAACCTAGTTAGAGATTAAGTTTAATAATTTTTCTTTTCATCCCTGAATCACCCCAATCAGCCACTTGCCAATCTGGTTTAATCTTTATTTGAGTTCCATAATTTCCCATAATTCTCTCATCATGCTTATGCCTAGATTTTAAAATTAAGCCATTATTAAAACTAATCTTTAAAAAATATTGATACTCTACACCTTTTTGTATTACTTCAGCCTGAAATGAAGATGGCGGACTTAACATTGAGAGATCTTCAAGGTGCAGTTGTTTTTTTGGAGCATTTAATATCAATCTATATTTTTGAGAGCCATTCCCAATAATAGAATTAAAAAAGATTGAATTTATTTTTCGATTTTTTGAATATTTATTTAAAAAATTAGCTTGATTTAATACTATGTTTTCCATAAATTTTTTCCAAGGTCTTCTATAGGCCAGCATAATTCCTCCATCTGCAAATTGAACTCCAGGCTTAATTACCTGTCTTATTTTTTCACATTCTTTTAATTGCAATTTATTAAATTCAATTTGCGTTTTACTGCTTTTATCAAAACCACAGGAAACGGGAAGGGTGTATGGTCGCCCATGGAATACAGCAGAATGATTAAATTTTAATGAAATGCCAAGTATTTCCCGTCCTCTTTGAAGTTCAATATCACTGTGACCTGAGCCCGATATTTTAATATCTTTATCAGGAAGTCTGTCATAAGTTGTTTTTTCATCAAGTTGAATTTTTTGTTCAATCCACTGAAATACAAATGGTAAAGAGGCTTTCATAATCTTTAGATTATTATTGCTTACATCTAAAAGTTTTTGTTGATCTCTTTTTTGATCGGCAAGAGCTCTTGAGGAGATGATAACTTTAGAATTCTTTTGTACATAATCTGAGACTAGGTACTCAAAAAACCTACCATTGCT
>CACNUQ010000029.1 GCA_902623685.1 uncultured SAR86 cluster bacterium | reverse complement strand
TAAGTAGTCATAATTGTAACGCCTATACCTTTCATTTTCTTAAAACCTTCCATGCTAAAGGCATCCCAGCAGGTAAAACATATATATTCATAATTTTCTTTCTCAGGAAAATCTAACCTTTTTAAATTTACTTTTTTAATTAATGCCTCTAGCTCTTCCAAGCTATGCATATCTGATATCCAGCCGTCATGTTTGGCCGCTCTTTTTAATGCAGGCTCTGAAAAACCACCTACATAAATAGGTATATTATTTTTTGGAGCAGGAAGCATCTCTAATTTTTTAAAATTGAAAAATTGTCCATCGAAATCAACCATTTTTCCAGACCATAATAATTTCATGATCTCAAGCATTTCATCTGCCCTAGCACCTCTCCGCTTAAATTCTTGTCCGCCTGCCTCAAACTCTTCAGGCATCCAGCCCATTCCGATACCCAAATCAAATCTGCCATTAGATACTACATCAAGAGTTGAGATCTCTTTTGCAACTCTTAGTGGATTCCTTGCAGGAAGGACATACACGCTGGTATAAAACCTTATTTTTTTTGTTGCTCCAGCCAGAAAAGATAAAGCGTTAATAGGATCAGGCCAATCAGTGCCTTGCTCCCATCTAACACTTCCATCATCAGTGTAAGGATAAGGAACAGAAAAGGTTTCTGGATGGATCAAATGATCTGAAACAGCAAGAAAATCATAGCCAATTTCATCTGCAGCAATAGCTAATGGCTTAATCTCATCCGTTGGTAGCATTGATAATGGTATCGCAAATTTCATATTCCTATTGCCCTAGTTACAAACCAAAAAGTTCCCATAGAGAATACTACAACACCAGCAAAATTATGAATAGAATTATAATACACGTATGAAAGATACCTTTTTGCCAGTGCTAATATGGCCAAGATCCCAAATGCAACTGCAAGTTGACCGATCTCAACTCCTAAATTGAAACTTAAGATAATTGGCAATAATTTATCTTGAGGCAATCCGACCTCAGATATAGATGATGCGAATCCTAAGCCGTGAATTAATCCAAAAAATACTGTGATTAACAATGGTATCCATGAGGAAATGTAATGCAGGGTAATGCTGAGATAGATAGTTAAAAATAAAGATAAGCCAAAAATTAATATAGGCTCTAAAATTCCAAAAATTCCTAAAAGAGAAAACGCCAAAACTGCAAAAATTAAGTTTTTCAAGAACATATCAAATTCATAATTATGTTTAAAAAACTTTTCTAAGGCTAAAAGTAAAATTGAAAATCCAATTAATATTTCCACCAATATTGAATCAACTCTTAAAACATTCATGGCGCCAAATCCCAGAGTCAAACTGTGCCCAATAGTAAATCCAGTAATTGCAATAATTAAGAATTTGCCTTGAAATAATAAAAGTAGTCCCAGCAAAAAAACTAAGTGATCCCAGCCACCCAAAATATGTTCGATTCCAGAAAATAAATAGCTCAAATATGAACTTTGATTCCTATTTGGTTCTGTTAAAGAATTAATAAGCCATACGTCAGATGGACTGGCAAACATAAATTCAGGAATATTGTCATTATCAATTGAGCCTCTTGCGATATGTGTATGAGTTGAACCTAAATCTTGAAAGAGTGAAATGGATGCCTGGCTTGGCATTTCAAGACATTTAAAATTCCAAAAAAATTTTAAAACTCCTGCCGCATTGTTTTCATTGAATGTTACTGACTCTTGAATCTTGCACTGATCTCCCAAATCAATTGAATTTTGAAGATAATTTATAAATTCTGGATAAGATCTATATTTTGTTTCGGGTTTTAAAAGCCTAAAAATACCTTGCTTAATTGTTCCAGTAACTTTTACTTCAACCCCATCTTCAACATTAAGAAAGTGAAACTTAGAATATGACTCACTTCGATTGTGCGCATCAAGCGGAATTAGCAAAAAAAGAGAAAAAACAACTAATATTTTTTTAAAATTCATTTGCCTTAACAACGTCATACCAATTTCTTAAATCTTCTAAGTACTCATCTAGCATTTCTTCGCCCTTGAATCGAATATATTCAGATTCAACCTCCCTAGATACTTCACTTAGTGGAGGAGCACTTGAAATCATCTTTCTGATAGATATCAAAATATGAAATTGTCTATCAAGCTCGATTAATTCACTGACTTCGCCCTCTTCAAGACCTAAAGCAGCCTGCGTTAGAAAAGGTCCTATATATTCTCTAATTTTCATAGCAGGCAATAAAGTGTTTGGAAGACTGATCACTTCATTCTCAGCAAGAGACCTTGCTTTTACTAAATCTCCTTTAATCAAAAAATCTCTTGCCTTGATTGCATGATCCTTATTATTCGCATCAAAACTTAACTTTATAAGGTGAAGCTTGGGACTTGGAGTGAAAAGATCTTTGTTTAATGAATAAAATTTTTCTAAATCAATCTGAGAAACTGTTAAATCATTCGTGTCAGAAATAATTGAAGTGATCATCTTCTGAATAATGATGCTTCGAATTTCCGAATCATTCTCAATCAACCCAAGATCAATACCCCTTTGAATAAGAAGCTCCTCGTCTATCATTCTCTCAAGGATATTTTCAGGATCAGAATCTATCAAACCGGTTTTTCTTGATTGTGCTATTGATTCTAGATATGTCTCATACCTATCTTTTGAAATTGCCCTCTCATCAATCTTAGCTACCCAATTTAATTGAGAAACATCAATCTCTTTAATGAAGCTCGATCCAATTATCAAGATAGAAATAATTCCACCAAGAATGATCAGGGGATGAATATCAAATTTCCACTGAAAAGAATGTTTAGTTTTTTCTGCTGGCTCCAAAGTCATCTTTATGTGATCTATGTCATCCTCTAAATAGACTTCTCCAACTGGTTCAAATCCAAATTCTTTATAAAAGTTTAATAATCTATGTTGTGCAGAAAGACTTATGTCGAAGTTAGGATATTTATTTGCACAAAAATCAATAGCTTTTTTTGTAAGAATTTTTCCAATTCCCTCTCTTCTTATACTTTCTTTAGTTAGCACCCTACCAATTTCTGGACCTTCATATCTTTGGCCTGGCTTTCCAACCCTTAAATAGCCAACTAATTGAGAATCTTGGTATGCAAGTAAATGATCACAATCTTGATCTTTGAAATCTGCATCAATAAAAGGACAATCTTGTTCAACAACAAAAACTTCTTGGCGAAGATTTAATAGTTCGTAGAGCTCTTGTTTTGTAAGAGCAGAAAATGATTTCCATTTAAATTCCATGCTGTGATTATATTGGTTTTATTGCGTATAATCTAAACTCGAACTAGGAGATTAATATGAGTGAGTTATACAACATAAGTGTCAAAGACATAGACATGAATTCAGTTGATTTACGTACTTATGAAGGCAAAACATTACTAATAGTTAATGTAGCTAGCAAGTGCGGCTTTACTCCGCAATATAAAGACCTTCAAAACCTTTATGAAAAATATCAAGATCAAGGATTAGAGGTCTTAGGTTTCCCTTGCAATCAATTTGGTGCTCAAGAACCTGGTACGAATGAAGAAGTTAAATCATTTTGTGATCTTAAATACAATGTTTCATTTAGGATGTTCGATAAAATTGATGTAAATGGTTCAAATGCTAGTCCTTTATTTAAATATCTCAAACACGAATCTCCCGGAATCATGGGTACCGAGGCAGTTAAATGGAATTTTACTAAATTTCTTGTCAACAGTGATGGTAAGGTAGTTAAGAGATTCGCGCCCAAAGATGGCGAATCTGAAATTGAACCTGAGTTACAAAAAATCTTATAAGTTAAATCTTTAAACTCATCAAAAGAGCGTCCTCCTTCTCAGGTCTGCTATAGTAGTTTTGGCGAATAGCATCTTTATAAAATCCATTTTTTTCATACAAATTTATAGCAATTAAATTGGAAACTCTTACTTCAAGGGTAATAACTTTTACTCCAACAGCTTTGTTTTGAAGAATTACATGTTTTAAAAGTTTGTCTCCTAGACCTTTTCGATGATAAGCGGGATCAATAGCAATATTCAATAAATGAGATTCTGGGATGACCGGTGAATAGATAGCAAATCCTATTATTGCCTCATCATACTCAAGCACTGTTGAATAATGCCCAACCTCCATGGATGATATGAATTGAGCTTTAGTCCAAGGCATAAGGTTAGTAGAATTTTCAATCTCTATTATAGAATCAATATCCCCTGAACTAGCAGGTCTTATTTTGGTTCGCATTAAATTGTGTGCAAAGATTTAAGTTTTTGCCAAAGCGTTTTTTTTAAACTTTTGTCGCTAAGCATCTCTTCTAAGGATGGAGAAGATATTGCATTAATTTTTATGCAGGATTCTATTAAACTGGAAAATATTATAATTGCTTTTAGCTTTTCGCCCTCAGAAAACTGATGAATTTCTATAGGTTGAGTATTGGAGGCAAATAAAGAACCCATAGTTGGTGAACTATTTGGCCCATGAATAGACTCAATTATAGCTTCAAGTAACTTCATTTCTTTTTCAGAGTAATCATCTACAGAATTAGCATGTAGTGTTAGAATATTGTCCTTTTGAAAGAAGAAGATTCTTGTTTCATCATTAACATGGGGTTTATTTGCATCTCTGAAAAGAGGAATGCCAATTTTAGATAAAATATATTGAGATTTATTTGATAGCATCACAAAAGCAATCATGAAAGATTTAATTAAAAAATACAAACCTTTTGAGCCTATTCCATTAAAAGGAAGACATTGGCCGAATAAGGTAATTAAAGCAGCGCCTCGTTGGTGTTCTGTTGATCTTCGTGATGGAAATCAAGCCCTTATTGAACCCATGGGTCATGAAAGAAAAAAAAGGATGTTTAAACTTCTTTGTGATCTTGGGTTTAAAGAAATTGAAGTAGGTTTTCCAGCTGCATCTGAAACTGATTTTGAATTTGTAAGATGGTTAATTGAAGAAAAACAAATTCCATCGGATGTAACAATACAAGTTTTAACTCAAGCAAGAGATCATATTATTGAAAGAACCTTCGAATCACTTGTTGGAGCGTCACAGGCCATAGTTCATTTTTATAATTCAACATCCACACTGCAAAGAAAAGTAGTTTTTGATCAAGATAAATCTGGAATAAAAAAAATAGCAACCGATGGTGCAAAGCTAGTAAAAAAACTTGCCTTAGCTCAATGCGAGACAAAATGGACTTTTGAATACTCTCCAGAAAGCTTTTCAGGTACTGAGCTTGATTACGCTGCAGAAGTTTGTGATGCTGTGGTGAATATATTAAAAGATGCTTCATCTGAAAAAATCATTATCAATCTCCCAGCAACAGTTGAAATGGCAACACCAAATGTATACGGTGACCAAATCGAATGGATGAATGAAAATTTAGAAAATCGTGAAAGTATTTGTCTCTCGTTACATCCGCATAATGATCGTGGAACTGCAGTTGCAGCATCTGAATTTGGATTGATGGCTGGTGCTGACAGAGTTGAAGGTACATTGTTTGGTAATGGTGAAAGAACTGGCAACGTTGATATTGTTACCATTGCTCTCAACCTACTTACCCAAGGAATTGATCCAGAGCTTGATTTTTCAGACATTAATTCTGTGATTAGGGAAGTTGAGTATTGCAATCAACTGCCTGTTCATCCAAGACATCCATATGCTGGTGACTTAGTTTTTACTGCCTTTTCGGGATCGCATCAAGATGCTATTAAAAAAGGTCTTAGTGCTCTAGAAAAGTCAAATCAACCAGAATGGGAAGTACCTTATCTCCCTATTGATCCTGCTGATCTTGGGAGATCATATGAAGCTGTTGTAAGAATAAATTCACAATCAGGAAAAGGTGGAGTCTCTTTTATCCTTGAAAAGGATCATGGAGTGTCTCTTCCACGAAGATTGCAAATCAATCTAAGTCAAAAAGTACAAAAAGTAGCTGATGACACTGGCAAGGAAGTTATGTCTAGAGACATATGGAAAGTATTTGAAGAAAACTATATTTCTGTTTCTGGTAGACTCAAGCTAATTAATTATGCGTTATCATCAACTGAAGACTCTTCTGGTAATACTTCAGATCAGATTGAGATATCTTTAGAAGATAAGAATAATAAGGTTAGTCTAAATGGTATCGGTGGAGGCCCCATTGAGGCTTTTGTATCTTCAATAAATAATTATTTTTCAACATCCATCACTGTTTCAGACTATCACCAGCAATCAGTTACTTCTGGCGCTGACGCAAAAGCTGCAGCATTTATTGAGCTTACAATGGATGGAAAAAATGAATGGGGTGCAGGTATTGATGGGAATACAACAAAGGCTTCTTTTCAAGCAATTGTCTCTGGTCTGAACAAGCTAATTACTTAAAATTAGGTTCACGCTTTTCAAGAAAAGCTTTAACACCCTCAATATTTTCGTCAGATCCAAAAATACTATTTTGCGCTTCAGCCTCAGCTTTAAAAATCTCATCATAAGATTTAGTTATTGAATCATTCATGAGTTTTTTTGTAAGTGATAATGCCTGAGGTGATCGTTTAGATAAATGTTCAGCCCATTTCTTTGTTTCGGAGGATAATGCATCTAATTCAACTACTTTATTTGCTATGCCCATGCTCAAACAATCAGCTGAAGATATTTTTTTTGCTTCAATTGCATATTCTAAAGCT
The DNA here is from genome assembly GCA_902623685.1 of uncultured SAR86 cluster bacterium. GTDB lineage: Bacteria > Pseudomonadota > Gammaproteobacteria > Magnimaribacterales > D2472 > D2472. The sequence goes on along the minus strand of CACNUQ010000029.1, from coordinate 1,480 downwards.
CTCGCATATCCAATGGCTCTTGTTAATAGAAAGCTAAGACCGCCATCTGGAACTAATGCAATATTGCTAAATACAGACATGATATACGAATCTTTTGCCATAATTCTTAAGTCACATGCCATAGCTAAAGCGGCTCCAATACCTGCTGCAGGGCCATTAATTGAACCAATTACTGGTTTTGGCATTTCAATAATATTTTTTAAAAATGGATAATAGCCCCTTAATAAAGCGTCCTTAGTATCAGACCAAGATGCATCTCTTTCAGTTAAATCGGCACCAGCAGAAAAACCTCTGCCCTCTCCAGTAATGACTAAAACTCTAATTTGAGAGTCATTTTTTACCTTTTCAGTTGCATCTCCCATATCCCAAATAAGCTGTTCATTAAATGCATTCATCATTTTTGATCGATTAATCGTGATTGTTGCAACTCTATTTTCAACATCTAAACTTAAAGTTTCGTAACTCATATTTTTCTCCAGACTTTTTAATTAATTATTTATCATTTAAGATCAAATCACCATTAGAAAAAGTTAAAAATGCGCTCTTTTGATCATTATCTGCCCTGGACCAATTAACTTGTGTCTTAGGACTTGGATTTGAAAAAATAAATGCTTTTAAAATTTCTCCAATTATCTTTTTGTTTGGCATCGCAAAATTATTAGCTTTAATCCAAAACCTAATAATCTCTGAGCAAGTTTCTTCGTCAAGATCTAGCAAGAATTTTCTTTGTAATTTAGAGCCTTTAATGTTTTCTCCGAATTGTTTCTCGATTAAAAAATCATGCACATGTTTATGTCTAAAAACTAAATCAGCTGTTTTTTGAATTTGCTTACTGGCATTGGGCCATCGGTTAAAAGTTGTCTTAAGAACTTCATTACGAATAAAGTTGCGATCTTGATTATCCTCAAAGTTAGTATCATCATGCACAAAGTCAATATTATGATCTGATAAATATTCAGATAGTTCAGCTTTAGTATAGTCAAGCCATGGCCTTATAATCACACCTTCTCCTAACGCTCGTTTTTTGACTGGGCCTTGCAGGCCATCAATTCCAGTTCCTCGAAAGAGTCGATACAAAACTGTTTCAGCAACATCGTCTGCATGATGAGCCATTAACAACTGATCATTTTTTTGAAGAGTTTTTTTAAAAATATTATATCTTGCATTTCGTGCAGCTGATTCAAGACCAGATTTTTTTATATTTATATTTACAACATAGCTTTGAAACGGAATATTTCTATCTTTGCAGAATTTTCGACAGTGATCTTCCCATAAGTCAGAATTTTTATTTAATGAGTGATTCACATGAATTGCAGAGAGGCTGGCACGCAAATGCTCCTCTAGACTTAATTCATGACAAAAATGCAAAAGTGCAGAGGAATCACCGCCTCCACTGAAAGCCACTATTATATTTTGACTGGGATCAACCAGATCAAGAAAAGCTTTTAGATCAAACAAATCAAGCTCCGATTTTTAGCAA
>CACNUQ010000028.1 GCA_902623685.1 uncultured SAR86 cluster bacterium | reverse complement strand
AGACAGTATTTTTGACAATCTACATTTAGCTTTTGTAAAAGGAGACCTAAAAACATCAAAATCACCACTAGTACGTGTTCATGTTCCTAACACACTGCATGATTTGATTGGCATTGAAGAATTTGGTGAGAGACTTAATCTTGAAAAAGCTTTTAAAAGAATTGGTTTAGAGCAATGTGGTGTATTGCTTTTAATTGGTATCTATCAAAATGCTGATGGGATTATAAATGATCTGATGGGAACAAAATCAACAATAAAACCTGAAACAAAAACTGTCGGAATTGGTTCCCAAATTTTAAAAGAACTTGGCTTGACTGAGATTAAACTTCTAGCTACTCCAGTAAAATATCCCTCTTTGTCAGGATTTGATCTTGAAGTTATAGGGTTTGAACAATGAGTCAAGAGGGTTTTCCATTTTCAAAAGATAAAATGAGTGTGGATAAAAAAATTACAATAGTTGCCTCCAAATGGAATTCCGAGCTTGTACAGGAGTTAGTAAAATCAGGAATTGCGCATTTGGAGATGCTGGGTATCACGAACTTCAAAACTGTTTATGTTCCAGGAGCATGGGAGTTAGTGCATGCAACTCAGAAAGAATTAGCTCATGCAGATGGTGTTATTGCCTATGGAGTAGTAATCAGAGGAGAGACAACTCATTATGAGCTGATATCTGAATCAGTTGCACAAGGCTTGATGCAAATAGGTATTGATGCAGCTAAGCCAATCGCCTTTGGACTCATTGCCACAGAAAATCTTCAACAAGCTAAAGACAGAGTCAGTCCATCTAAATTGAACAAAGGCAGAGAGATCGCTCAATCACTTGTTGAAATGCTAGGCTAAGATCATGTCTAAAAATCTTGGTAAATATAAACAAGAGCTTAAAACACGAGAATGCCTAGTCCAGGCTATCTATCAATATATATTTCAAGAATCAAACTTAAACTCTTTAATAGATCAGTTCTTAAAAGAAAATACTCCAAAAAAAATTAGCTTTAACTATTTTAAAAAAAGACTAGAAAATATTTTCGAACATTCAGATGATTTAAAAAGTATTACTCGCATCCAAAAAAATAAGAAAACTGAAAATCTTGAAAAAATTGATGAAGCTATTATTTGGCTTGGAATTGTTGAGATTCGTGCCAATGAACTTGATCATCCCATTGTAATTGATGAATGTATCAGATTAGCAAAGAAATTCTCTAATCCTAATTCTTATAAATTTGTTAATGCAAAACTTGATGAGTGGTTAAAAACGCAATAAATAGATTTAAGATGAATAGTTAACATAAATTGGGCTAGACCACGCTCTATTCTCTGCTGGTGCTAAACAATCTCCCCTATTCTCATGAACTCCTGTTCTGCAGATCTCAGTTTTAATACATTTTCCATTTTCATCAAATTCACACCCCAGTGGATCGGCTGAAAGTTTTAGAGAGGGCTCTTCAATAGCTCTAACGTAATAAACTGCATCTCTTTGACCAATTGAAAATTGTTCATCCTGAAATGACACCTGACAACTTGTACTATTACAAGGGAATGTCTTCCAAACATCATCTACAAGCCCTTCAATTGGTTCATTTTCATATTGCTGTGGCAGAATCTTAATTACCTCAATTCTTGTTATCAGCCTTCTTTCATTGCTAGGGTTATAACACTCAGAATTACATATTTTCTCCAGTCGTTCTCTAGTTAATCCATTATTGCTATAGTCTGGACAACCAGGTTTTTGTTTCAAAGAGCCTGCCGCTTTGACAGTAAAAACTGGTGATTGAGTGCTATCAACTTCAGAACCCATCGATAGTGATTGAGATTGCGTTTCTGCATCAAACCATAATAGAATTCTTGGCCCTGATGTTGCGTAAACTTCCTTTCTTTCTAAAGCGTCCCAAATTGATTCTCTCTTCCGAGATGTTGAATGAGCTGCCACTAAACCTCCTGACATAAAGTATGCACTTTGTCTTTCAGCATCTGTAGCTATATTTAAATCCATGATACTAGTCAAATTAGTATTGCCTAAATTAACAAAAGAGGGCTCTAACTCACCTTTGGGGCGCCTTAAATCACTCATTTTTTCATACAAGGGATCATTAAAACCATTGGCTTCAGTATTAAATAGTCGGTCAATCTCTTTGTAACCTGTTCCTGGTCGAGCACCGTGATTGTCGCTTGAACCAATAAATCCAAACTTAAAACGTTGAGGATTATCCTTATCGGTGAAATCGCTTAATGCTAAAACATATTGTGCAGAGCCAAGAGGGCGATAATTAAACGAAGGTAAAAAACAATCATTGCATTGTCCCGCGTTTAAGAAATCATCCGGATGTGTCTCATTCACTGCAGCATATCCTGTCGAACCCATTTGAGCAGCAAATAATTTTGTTTGATCAACAAGATATTTGCAGGTTTGATCATCCATACCAGAGATTTCACATCTCTCAGCCATAATATTTCCAGCTTGCTGACAGGTTGGTAAAAAATCTTTGGTCTCCTCGGGACAAAAAAGGTCAACATTCATATCTATGTCTGCATCATTCCAGGTTCTATATTCTTCTGAGTTACCGTGACCAGAATATATCTCAAATAAAAATTGAGACTCATCATCTTTGAATTCTTTTAATTGTTTTTTCCAGTCTGAAGTTGGAGGCGTATAAAATCCCCATGTAGTTCCATGAGGAATGACCATGTAGGGAGAATCCCATTCTTTCAGTTTCTCAAACAAAATATTTGGATTTGTTGCCTCTTCATAACAATCAACTGGTAAATCTCTTGTATTGACACCCTCAGGGCATATGGGTGTTGCCTGAATTTCATCAAAAAATTTATCAAATGCAAAAAATCTATCTCGATTTTTAAAATCTAAAGTTGCTGGCAAAGCTGACATAGTCCATGGAAGGCCTAATCTCATCACAAATGGAGCAACACCGCCTGAGCCAATAGCTCTTGGAGGCACTAAAGAATCCTCTGTTTCTAAAAAAATAACATTTTTATGTCCATAATGATTCTCTGGATTAGGATCAACTTGAGTCCACTCCCATCCCAAAAAACTTACTAAGTCATCCGTTCCTTCTGACAAATTATTACATTGCTGAATGCTTTGTTTAGTGTCCAACCATTTTCTTGGAGTGCTAGCTTCAGCATGATCGTTGATAGACCAAAAATCTAAAGCTGAACAAAATCTTGCATAATCACATGCATCAGCTAATGGCGATGCCCCCTTACCATTCATAAATGGTAGAGACCACATAAAGGCATCTGTTGAATATGTTGTATGGACATGCAGATCACCAAATAGAATTTGCTTTTCATCTAAAACCTCTAATTCTGCTTTCACAACATTGATCCTTGAGGCTCTATCTTCAACTACTTTTTGGGGAAGAACTTTTCCTTCTATGACTCCAGGTCCATCTAAAGTTCCAAAGAGTTTTAATACCGCACCTCCAAAATAGATAGCAACACTAAAAATGAACAACAGGATGATTGAAATAAAAATATTTTTCATATATCTCCAGAATTAATAATTCTAATTTATATAAATTGTTTGCTCTCGGGATGGCCCCACTGAGACTATGTCAATTGGGCAATCCAAAGCCTGTTCAATAAATAGTATATAGTCCTGTGCAGCTTCAGGTAAATCTTCAAAAGATTTAGCTTTAGAGGTGTCTTGTTTCCATCCAGAAAAAGTTTTATAAATCGGCTGTTCATTTTCATCATAGTCAACGCATACCTTGATTTCATCAAAGCTATCCAAAACGTCTAATTTTGTTAGACAAAGATTGGTAACGGAATTTATAAAAACAACAATTTCTAAAGCTTTGAGATCTAGCCATCCGCATCTTCTTGGGCGACCAGTTGTTGCACCAAATTCATGGCCAACCTTTGCCAATTGTTCTGCATTAGAATCAAATAATTCTGTAGCAAAAGGCCCCTCGCCAACTCGTGTGGTGTATGCCTTAGTAATTCCCAAAATAGTATCAAGATAACGTGGGCCCACTCCCAAGCCTGTGGATAATCCTCCTGCTGTTGTGCTAGAGGAAGTAACATATGGATAGGTTCCGTGATCAATGTCTAACATAGACCCCTGCGCACCTTCAAAAAGGATATTCTTTCCCTCTTTTACCCATACCTTTAAAAGATCTTGGGTTTTGCAGTGATATTGATTATAGAGATCTATGTTGCCAGTCAACTCCTCTAAAACATTCTCAAACTCAACAGGTTCAGCATTATATAAATGCTCTAAAATTTGGTTATGATAATTTACTAATTTAGTTAATTTCACTTTAAGTTCGTCAAGATTTTTTAAATCCCCAAACCGCAAAGCGCGTCTAGCGATCTTATCTTCATATGCCGGACCAATCCCTCTACCTGTAGTTCCAATGCCCTCCGACTGGTCTCGAACTTTATCAATTGCAATATGTGTAGGAAGGATTAATGAGCAATCTTCACTGACATAAAAACGATCTTTAAAATTTATATTACTCTCTTGCAATTCCTTAATTTCTTTAGCGAGAGCAGAAAGGGATAAAACGATACCATTACCCAAGACGCAGTGAACATTAGGATGGAGGATTCCAGATGGAACCAAATGTAGTACTTTTTGAACACCATCGACCCTAAGAGTATGGCCAGCATTGTGGCCACCTTGAAAACGACAAACAGCTCCTGCTTTCTCTGCAAGAGCATCTACAATCTTTCCTTTACCTTCATCACCCCACTGTAAGCCTAAGATCAGGGTGATATTGCTCATAGACAGTTAGTTATCGCCTTTAGACTTATTTAGATATTTAAAGAAATCTGATTTTGGATCAATTAATAAAACATCAGACTTGTTATTAAAGGTAGCATCATAAGCTCTCATACTTCGGGTGAATTCATAGAATTCGGGATCTTTTGAGAAAGATTCGGCATAAATAGCAGCTGCTTTTGCGTCACCATCACCTCTAATTTGCTCTGCTGTTTTGTATGCTTCAGCCAAAATAATAACTTTTTCCTTATCTGCTGTAGATCGTATTTCATTAGACAGTTCGTTTCCCTCTGCTCTTAACTCTTCAGCCAGCCTATTTCTTTCTGAACGCATTCTTTCATACACAGAGTTACTAAGTTCGGGAGGTAAATCGATTCTTTTTACTCTAAAATCAATAATCTCTATGCCAAGATCGGAAACGGAATTACCTAAATTCTCTCGCATGTCACTCATTAATTGATCTCTTTCACCTGAAACAAGCTCGGTTACTGTTCTTCGACCAAATTGATTTTTTAATTCAAATGCAGTTCTTTGACCTAATAAATTATTTAAATTAATAAAACTCCCGCTGGTCGCATCATAGAAAGTTCTAACATTAGTAATTCTATATTTAACAAAAGAATCAACTATCAAATATTTACTTTCAACCGTTAAAATTCTATTAGGCTCTTCATCTAATGTTTGAAGTCTAGAATCATATTTTTTTACATTTTGGATTATAGGTAACTTAAAATTTAGGCCAGTTGGTAGATCAGATCTTATAGCCTCACCAAACTGAAAAACAATTCCATCTTCTTTCTCATCGATCACAAAAAGACTGTTTAAAATCAATGCAAGGATAAGCCCTGCAAGAATTATGAGATTCATTCCTTTAGGCATTAGTCTTCCTCCTGTGGTTTGTTTTGTTCAAGAATTTTGTCCAAAGGCAAATACATTAAGTTGTTACCACCTTCAACATCCATCAATACTTTGGTTGAGTTGCTATAAAGACCTTGCAAAGCATCAAGATACAATCTGTCACGAGTTACTTTTGGTGCTTTTTGATATTCTGCTAATAATTTATCAAATCGAACGGCTTCACCCTCTGCGTTTGCAACAACCTCCTCCCTATATGCTTCTGCTGCTTGGATTCTTGCATATGCTTGACCCCTAGCCTCTGGGACAATAGACAGCCCATATCTATCAGCTTCATTTTGCAATTTCTCTTTATCCTCTCTTGCTGCAACTACATCATCGAAGGATGCTTTTACAGCAGAAGGTGGATCTGTTTTTTCTATATTTACCTGTTGTACAACAAGTCCAGTTGCATATAAATCTAAGTAACTTTGAAGTCTGGAATTAACATCTTGAGCGATTTTTTCACGCCCAGTTGTAAGTGTCTCTTCAAGAGTATTATCTCCAACAACATGTCGAAGAGAACTTTCCGTAGCTTCTCTTAGACTGCTTTCAGGATCACGAACATTAAGTACAAAATCTTTTAAATTTTTAATCCTATATTGAACAGAGATTGTAACATCTACTAAATTCTCATCTTTTGTAAGCATATTAGCTGTTTGCGAATAACGCCTTGTCAATGCAACATTTTCTACATACCTCTCATCAATTCCAGCAAACATAAAATTGAGACCCTCACCAGTCTCAGCATGATATTCTCCAAATCTCAAGACCACTGCCCTCTCCGGAGAATCAAGCTGATAGATTGACATACTTGCGTAAATAACTAAAAGTCCAAAAAATCCATATAAAAACGCTTTTTTAGTGGAAAAATTAAATCCGTTTCCATCACCATTCGAGGAACCATTCGAACTTGATCCTTGCTTACCAAACATACCGGAAAATTTTTTAACTAAATCGTCAAAAGAAACTTCGTCTTGATCTTTTCTTCCCCATGGGTCTTGATTGTTTTGATTATCCCAATTCACATTTACACCTATATATAAATTTTTATTATAAAGATAATTTGGGGTTAAATCCTTAGAATTAAATGATTTAACGTAAATTAAGGTGCTTTTTTAATTGATCAGAAGCTATGTCCATTGCATGAAGGTCAAAGCATTTAAGACCCTCCCACTTCTTCATCCAGGTACACTGTCTTTTTGCTAATTGACGAGTAGCAAAGAGCGATCTATCAAATAACTCTGATTTTTTAATTTGATCATTTATCACCTGCAATCCTTGTCGATAATTGATAGCTTTCATCGCAGGATGTTCATCAGAAATATTAAATACACGATGAATACTTTCTATTTCATTGAGTAACTTGTCTCCAACAAGGCTATCTTGTCTCTCTGCAATTCTTTGGTGAAGTTCTCCTCGTTCTTTTGGATAAATTCCGTACTCTAACAAATGATATTTTTCTTTAAGAGGCTCATGCGTTGAATTATTCATACTGACATCAATACTTTTTCCAGTAGAAGTAATAATTTCAATCGCCCTAATTATTCTTTGAGAGTCTTTTGACTTTATTTGCTTCGCTGCTTCAGGATCAAGCTTCAAAAGATCTTCATGTAAACTTTCTACTCCCTCATTAACAATTTTTTCTTTAAGTTTCTTACGCAAATTTTTGTCAGCAGAGGGAAGTGAGCTAATTCCATTTTTAAGTAAGTTGAAATACATCATGCTTCCTCCCACCAATAAGGGTATCTTATTCTGAAGATGAATATCTTTAATTATTTGAAGGGCTTCATCGTAAAAGTCTGCAACTGAAAAAATATTCTCCACGGAAACATGATTTATTAAACGATGAGGATATTTCTCTAAAACTTCTTTTGAAGGTTTCGCGGACCCAATATTACATTCCTTGTAAACCATCACAGAGTCTACACTAATAATTTCTAAAAATTCAAATTGGTTTTGCCAGTTTATAGCCCAATCAGTTTTGCCTGCTGCCGTTGGACCTAATAGAAATATTATAGGTTTTTTGCTTTGTTTCAATTGCTTCTATATTGCATCTTGATCAGTTTCACCAGTTCTAATCCTAATTACTTTATCAAGTGATGAAACAAATATTTTTCCATCTCCTATCTTTCCTGTATTAGCACTTTTTGTGATTGCATCAACTGCATCATTTAACTGATCTGCAGATACAGCAATTTCTACTTTAATTTTAGGCAAAAAATCAATGACATATTCTGCCCCTCGATACAATTCAGTATGGCCTTTTTGTCTACCAAATCCTTTTACCTCAGTAATTGTCATTCCACTTATTCCAAGCATATCAAGTGATGCGCGCACTTCCTCGAGTTTAAAAGGTTTGATAATTGCTGTTATTAGCTTCAATGCTCTTCTCCCAACTGACTAATTATATAAGATGCTTGAACTTCTGTTGAGCCTTTATTCTTTTCAACAACCTCTTTGGCTCTGTGGGCATATTTATCAGCGACCTCTCTGTCACTTGCAAAAAACTCAATAGCATCAAGAAGCTGCGTTTGATTAGAAACTCTTATACATGCTTGATTGTTAAGAAATTCTTGAACAATATCTTCAAAATTAAATGTATGTGGGCCTATAATAATTGGAGTTCCAAGAACTGCAGGCTCTATTAAATTATGTCCACCTCTCGCAACTAAACTACCTCCAACAAAAGCCATAGAAGCAGAAGCATAAAAATCTGATAAGAATCCAGTACTGTTAATGATGCAGACTTCATAAGGATCGTCTCTTAACTCTGAAAATAGGATGGCTTTGAAACCCATTGAAATTGCTTTTTGAGATATTACTTCAGCCCTCTCTTCATGCCTTGGACAGATAAAAAGTTTAAAATCTTTTTTTGCTGAAAAATTTTCATAAGCTTTTAATAATTTTTCCTCCTCACCAGGATGAGTGCTTGCTGCCAAAATAAATTTACCAACATTTATAGGCTGAATATCTTTTCTAACAACATCAAATTTGACTGAACCAGCTATTTTAATTCTATCCTTTTTAATTCCGAGCTTTAAAAACCTCTCTCTGTGAGCGTTTGTTTGT
>CACNUQ010000027.1 GCA_902623685.1 uncultured SAR86 cluster bacterium | reverse complement strand
AATCCATTTTGCGAAATTGCTGTTGAAGAGGCTGTGAGACTTAAAGAGGCGGGAACTGCATCCGAAGTTGTTGCTGTAACTGTTGGTAAATCAGACTCACAAGAACAACTTAGGACCGCTCTAGCTCTGGGAGCTGATAGAGCGATATTAGCTGAATCAGACTCACTTTTAGAGCCGTTAGCCATTGCGAAAGTACTTTCAAAAGTTATTGAAGAAGAATCTCCACAGCTAGTAATTTTAGGCAAACAGGCGATTGACGGAGATAATAATCAAACTGGTCAAATGCTTGCTGCTATGTTGAATTACTCCCAAGCAACATTTGCATCTGAAGTCGTAATTGATGGAGATTCTGCATCCGTTACTCGAGAAATTGATGGTGGCCTTCAAACAATTAAGGTTACTCTTCCTGCTGTTATTACAACTGATTTAAGACTTAATGAGCCGAGATATGCATCTCTTCCAAATATTATGAAAGCTAAGAAGAAAGAATTGGATGTTAAACCAGTTGCGGAAATGGGAGTCGATATTAATAATCGAATGGAATTGTTATCCGTTGAACTTCCTGCATCTAGACAAGAAGGCATCAAAGTTGAGTCAGTTGAAGAACTAGTTGGTAAATTAAAAGAAGAAGCGAAGGTGATTTCATGAGTACGTTGGTTATAGCAGAACACGATAATTTAAATTTAAAACCTGCAACATTAAATACTGTTGCTGCGGCTAAAGAATTGAACGGTGAAATACACCTTCTTATTGCTGGCAATTCCTGTCAAAGTGTTGCTGATGAAGCAATTGGAGTTGAGGGTGTTTCCAAGATTCTGATGTCTGACAATATAGCTTATGAAAATCATTTAGCTGAAAGTACCGCTAATCTGATTAAATCAGTTGCTGCAAATTATTCTCATATACTTGCACCAGCAACGACATTTGGAAAAAATGTTCTACCTAGACTTAGCGCATTGCTAGATGTTCAACAAATATCAGAAATAACAGAAGTTGTTTCTGAAGATACGTTTAAAAGACCTATATATGCAGGAAGTTGTATTGCTACGGTTAAATCAAATGATTCTATTAAAGTCATTACAGTCAGAGCAACTGCCTTTGATCCTGTGAATTCATCTGGTGGTTCTGCATCTGTTGAAAATATTGATGCTGATAACATTTCTGATTTAACATCCTTTGTTGGAGAAGAGATTGCTCAGAGTGATAGGCCAGAGTTAACAGCTGCTAGTATTGTGATCTCTGGTGGAAGAGGTATGCAATCTGGTGATAATTTTCATCTCTTGGAGGCAATTGCAGATAAGCTTGGTGCAGCTGTTGGTGCTTCTCGGGCGGCAGTAGATGCAGGTTTTGTTCCAAATGATTACCAGGTTGGTCAAACGGGTAAAATTGTTGCACCAGATTTATACATCGCCGTTGGTATTAGCGGTGCCATTCAGCATTTGGCCGGAATGAAAGATTCAAAGGTAATTGTTGCTATAAATAAAGATGAAGATGCGCCAATTTTTCAGGTTGCTGACTATGGCTTGGTAGCAGATCTATTTAATGCTTTACCAGAACTTTCAGAACAGCTCTAACTTATTGATTTGCTGTAATATTTAGTCCAAGCCTTTCAATATTTTGACTGGCTGACCCATTTATTAGCTCACATTCTTTTGCAAGCAGGCAGTATCTCCATAAAACGTAATCTCTATCCACTCCCGCACCTCCATGTAGGTGCTGAGCAGAATAACTTATTTTATGACAAGCATTTCCAGCCCAAATTTTTGACACTAATGCATCATTTTCGCAATCAAGATTTGTATTCAGATTTGTTGACGCTTGTTGATTAACTAATCTTAAGCATTCAAGTTCAATAAAACAGTCTGCAGCCCTGTGAGAAACAGCTTGAAAAGTTCCTATAACTCTTCCAAATTGCTCTCGTTCAGAAGTATAAGAAGCAATTAAAGATGTCATTTTGTTAGTTACTCCAAGAGCAATATAACTTCTCATCACCATATTTATTTGCAACAAGTATTTTAAAGCTTCCAGTCCACGACCTTCTTCATGAACTACATCAGATTCTTCGATTGATACATTTTTAAGCTCTACTTTAAATAAAGGGGAATTAGCAGTAGAGGTTAATTGAGTTAATTTAACATTATCAGTTTTTACAAGGGCTAGGATTACACCTTTATTTGAAGATGCAGAAATCAAAATACCCTTAGCTAAAGAGGATATTTCTGAGAGATATTTTGTACCACTAATAATTATTTTATCATCGTCAAAAACTGCTGTAGTAGTTGGATTTTCTGGATCATGATTTAGTGGTTCTAAAATAGCTGAGGTATATATCTCACCTTTAGTTATAGATGAAACAATAGATTGATGGTTATCATTTTTACTAAATTTTTGAAGTGTTTGAGCAACATCAACTAAACATCCAGTTAAGCACAATGGAGCAGCATGAAAGCCAAGACATTCAAAAAGAATACCTAGATCGTACAAATCTTCGCCACTACCACTTAATTTTTCATTAATGCCAAGCCCTAAATATCCATTAGTTGCAAGAAACTCATAAAGGTTTTCGTCATGTTTAAACTCATTATCAAAATTCTTAAGCTTTTCTGGAGAGCATTTTTCTGAGAATATTTTGTTCAGAGATTCTCTTATCTCTTGTTGGTGACTTAATTCTGAAAAGTCCACTAGCGGCTCCTTGGCATGAATAAACCTGCCATAGCAATAATGTCTCTTTGAACTTCATTAGTGCCACCTCCAAAAGTTAATATAGATGCTGTTCGATACATTCTTTCAAGGCGCGCATTTAGAATTTTTAATTCTGAATCATTTTTTAAAATACTTAGCTCACCCATAATTTCCATCAAAAGTCTGTAAGCCTCAATAAAAAACTCAGATCCGTAAACTTTAGCCACCGAGGCCTCTGCCATATTGAGCTGATCAGATTCCATAATCCATGTTTGTTTCCAGCAAATTAGTTTTAATGCTTCAATTCCGGAGTGTATTTGAGCAAAATTTTGTTTCACCCATGACAAATCAGTTAAAGATTGATCATTACCAATTTTAGTATTTTGAGCTAACTCTAAAACGTTCTTATAAAGTTCTTCAACAGGACCATGATTAACCAATGCAAGTCGTTCTAAATTTAATTGACTAGTTATGAGTGACCATCCTTGATTGATTTCTCCAACTAGGTGTGAATCTGGGACTTTGATATTTTCATAGAATGTAGCATTAGTTCTTACATCGCCTAATGTGTTAATTGCTGTTAAAGAAAAACCGGGATCATTTGTTGGAACAATGAACATTGAAATTCCTTTATGATTCTTAGCTTCAAAATCAGTTCTTGCTGCAAGCCATATATAGTCTGAAAAGTTCGCTAAACTAGTCCACATTTTTTGACCATTTATAAGATATCCATCTTTTTCTTTGATAGCTTTTGTTTGAAGGGAGGCCAAGTCAGTCCCAGAATTTGGTTCAGAATAACCAATACCAAATATTAATTTTCCTTGTAAAATTTTTGTTGCTATTTCTTCTTTAGCCCAATCAGATCCATACTCTGCTATCATTGGTCCCACCGATTCCGTTGTCAGAAATGGGAACGGGAAGCCAGTTCGCATTACAGTCTCAACGAATATGTATTGCTCAATTGGACTAAGCTCCTTACCACCAAATTCTTTTTTCCAACTAAGGCCTATCCATCCATCCGCTCCCATGGTGAGCATAGCTTTTTTAAATTCTGGACCGCCACCCTCAAAATGTTCTGGATTATTAAGCTCTGTCTTTAATTCAGGTGTAATTAATCCTTTAAAGTATTCTCGCAGCTCATCTTTTAATTTAGCTTGTTGTGAATTTAATTGTATTAACATTTGACTATTAGTATCTCATCTTCATTTCTCAAGGCAATATCTTCGTGTATTATTATTTTATGGAAAGTTACACAAAAACGATGGAAATACTCCATAAAAAACTACTCCAAGCAAGAACAAAAGATCAAGAAGATAGGATTGTTAATTTAATGCTAGCTGAAGCAAGGCGATATAGAAAAACAGAGGGTTTAAAGGCGCTTGATCTTCGAGATTCAAATTCGACAGCATAGCTTATTTTAATACTGCAATAACTTCTAAGTGATCAGTATTTGAAAACTGATCAAACAATCCAATTGATTCAATTTCTCTTTTCATAATTTTTAAATCACGGAAAAAAGTTTCTGGATTGCATGATATATAAACCATATTTTTGAATTGATTAGATAAATTTACAGCTTCTTTACTTAAACCAGCTCTAGGGGGATCGACCAATATATGGCTAAAGTTATATGAAGTTAAATCAATATTCTTTAATCTTCTAAATATACGCTTATTACTTAATGCTAATGCTGTCTCATTATCAGAAAGCCTAGCAGTTTCAATATTTGTAATACCATTTAATTCAATGGACTTTAATAATAGTTTAACCGCATGACGATTATTTTCTGTTGCAAAAACTTTATTGAATTTTGAAGCAAGGGGAAGAGTGAAGCCTCCACAGCCACAATAAAGTTCAAGTAGATCTTTTGTGTCTTTTATATAATTTGCAATAAAGGAGATCATCATTGAATAAAGGTAGAAATTAGGCTGAAAAAAAACCACATCATTTTGTAATATTTCAAAGCTGGAATTTTTGTATTTACATTTTATTTTTAAATTTTCTTTATCATTAACAATTTTTTGATTTTTGCTTCTTCCAATGATTGAAAGATTTTTATATTTAGCTTGGATAACTTTAGCTTCAACAATCCATTCATCCAAAAGTTCTTTGTGATAAATCATGGTAGCTAAAACATTTGCTCCTGAAGATCTAAAATTAATTTGAAATAATTTTGATTTTAAAATGCTGGATTTATTAATATGTCTTAACAATTTCGGCATTATTAATTGAATGCTGTGATGAGGTATCTTAGATACTTCCATAAATATTTTTTTCCATCTTCAATCATTGTGTATGAGCTATTACTTATACCGAACTCACATCTAGCCCTGTAACCACTAGCAGGTGACAAAAATATTGAAGGTTTAATGTCTGAGAACGATGATAGCTCATCACAAAATTTAGAGAACTTATTCATATCAAATTTATTACGAGTATAATAAAACCAATAAATACAATGTTTAGAGTCAAAAATAGCATTATAAATTTTGAAACTGTTAAATTGTTAAGATCACTTTCAAGATCTTTTGAGGTGCGAACACCCATTATCGATGCTAGGATCCTTTTAAACCACATATTATGACAAGCAAGATTATCACAATTACTAAAACTGCCGAAGACTACTTAGCTAAGCTGATAGCAGAGAAAAACGAACCTGGAACTGCTGTAAGAGTTTTTATCTCTGATCCAGGGACAGCAAATGCCGAAACATGTTTGGCTTATTGCAAACCAGATGAGCTTGTTCCTTCTGATACTCTTATATCTCTTCCAACACTCTCAGTTTATGTCGAAGAGCGCAGCATCCCTTTTCTTTTAGACGCAGAGGTGAATTACGATGTTGATAATTTTGGAGGCCAACTAACTATTAAAGCTCCTAATGCTCGATTACCAAACATTTCTCCTGATAGTCCCCTAGAAGATAGAGTGAATTACGTTATTTATAACGAAATTAATCCTATGTTAGAGTCTCATGGAGGTTTAGTTAGTTTATTAGAAATAACCGATGATAAGTTTGCAATCCTTCAATTCGGAGGAGGATGTCAAGGTTGCGGCATGGTTGATGTAACTCTTAAAGATGGAATCGAGAAAACACTTTTAGAGCAGTTACCAGAGTTAGCTGGTGTTAGGGATATGACAGATCACTCCCTGGATGAAAACGCATTTTACAGAGAAGAATAGACTGAGATTATTATTCCAATCTTTGGATGATCAAAATAGTGCACTTCATTTTTAAAAATCCTTCTCTCCTCTCTTAACAAATATTTAACTTCATCTGATTTTATTAACGGCTCAGTAAAGGCTTCCTCCAAATTGATTTTAGGCTTTACAATTTCACCTTTTTTCAATAATTTTGGATCTATTTTAATATCATAGTCTTTTATCTCGTCAGGAATTGAGTCTTTCAAAGCATCAAATTTAATTTTATTTATAATTTTTTTATTTGTATTAGAGCTTAAATTGCCTTCAAGATATGCAATTACATCAAGATGCAGATATCTACTTTTGTAAAGTTTGATTAAAAGTCCATTATTATCAAAAATTTCATGTATGAAAGGCGCATTCTCTTTTGATAAAGCTGGTTGAATCCATGACTCTTTGTGAAGAATTTTATACTCTTTTCTGCGATCAAGTCTGCTATAGATATTATTAAGTTGATCAAGTATAGATTTTTTTTCAAACCACTTACTTTCGTCTATTTGAGAATAGCTCTTTATGTTGGTTATTTCAGAGGATTTGTTGTTACTAGTATTTGATTCATTGGCAGGCATCATATCAACTGAGAATTCATTTCCTTTAAAGTCGAACGAGTTGATAATTGATGATTCATTGAGTGAGATTTCTATTCTATCTTGTAAGGTAATAGTATTAATACCTTCAATATTTAGTTTTTGTAATTCAAACTTCTCATTTCCAATTATTTCTAGTTGCTCAAATACAATAATCTCAACATTATATGTTTCATTATTATTTTCTTTAGCACTAGAGAAAAAGCTCGAAAAAACAATTAGAGAGAATGTAAAAAATTTATAGAAGTTCATTTAATAATTTTGCTACGGCAGTCCGCTTATCAGTATTCTCAGTAACATCTAGGGTAATCTTGCTTTCGTTTATAAGTTTTATCTTAGCTGATCCTGATTGAATCAATCCAATTAATTTTTTATATACTTGATCGGTTAAATTATCATTAAAAGCAAACATTGCATTTTGATGATTAGTGTAGATTTTTTTTACGCCTACATTTGCAGCAATAATCCTTAGCTTTGAATTTTCAATAAGATTCAATATCTCACCATCTGGTTTTCCACATCGATCTTTAAGATCAATTAGTATTTGATCAATTTGTTCACATGTTTCAGCATCATTCAATGATCTATAAACTTTCAATCTTTCATTGGCAACTGGGAGATACGTATCGGGAATTAAAGCTCGATCATTAAAATTAATTTCTGTATCAAGTATAGGCTCTTGTTGATGACCTTTGATGTCATTAACTGCATTCTTCAACATTGATAAATACATACTTAGTCCAATAGCTTCTATGTGACCGCTTTGTTTAACTCCTAAAAAATCACCAGCACCTCTGATTTCAAGATCCTCTTGAGCAATAAAGTATCCCGATCCTAAATTAGAATATTTAACCAATGAATCTAATTTTGCTTTAGCTACTTTTTTTAAGTCCATATTTGGAATTAGTAAGTAACAATAGGCTTGCCGTAATGATCTTCCAACACGACCTCTTAATTGATGTAATTGCGACAGACCAAATTTATGAGCATCAATAACAATCATAGTATTTGCATTTGGAATATCTAAACCCATTTCAACAATTGTTGTGCAAATAAGAATATCTATTGAATTTGCGTTAAAGCCATTCATTGTTTTAGTAATTAATTTTTTTGATAATTTCCCATGAGCAATGCCAACAATCGCTTCTGGTATAAGATTTGAAATTTGATTTCTCAATTGCTCCATTTTTGAAATATCATTTTGAACTATGAAAACCTGTCCACCTCTAGATATTTCTCTATCGATAGCATTTTTAATTATTTGTTGATTTTGTAAATTTAAAAAAGTTTTTACACTTATTCTTTCTAGGGGAGGGGTATATAGATAAGAAAAATCTTTTAATCCAGAATACACAAGATTCAATGTTCTGGGTATAGGCGTTGCAGACATATAAAGGATATGAGTTGTTGATTGTCTTGATTTGATAATCTCTTTTTGTTTTGTTCCAAATCGATGCTCCTCATCGATTACAAGTAGGCCAAGATTATCAAGATGAATTTCACTATTAAGCAATGTATGTGTTCCAATTAAAATATCAATTTTTTTATTTTTAAAATCCTCATAAATCTTTAGTTTATTTTTTTGGGACGTATGTCTTGTAAGAAGTTCTATATTAATTGGAAAGTTAATAAATCTTTTTGCAAAACTTTCTAAGTGTTGTTTGGCTAAAATAGTACTAGGAGCTAAAAGCATCACCTGTTTTTTAGCATGCACAGCCACAAAGGCTCCTCGCATTGCAATTTCAGTTTTTCCAAAACCAACATCACCGCATATCACTCTATTCATTGGTTTGATCAACGAAATATCTTTTATGACATCATTAATACAATTGATTTGATCCTTAGTTAAAACGTAAGGGAAGTCACTATCAAACTTGTTATAAGAATTTTTATCACAGATTAGCTGGCTGGAGGATGCAACGGAACGTCTTGATTCAATATCTAGAAGCTCTGCAGCATGATCAAGAGCTTTTAATCTCGCTTTTTCTTTTCTTATCTTCCACTTATTTGATGATAAAGAATCAAGGGATATCCCTTGAGTTTGGGTTGTTTGAAATTTTGAAACTAAGTACGCTTGCCTGATTGGAACATATAAAATTTCATTTTCATGATATGTAATTTTTATGTATTCCTCCTCACTGGTATTTGTTTTTAAAACTTCTAGACCTTCATAAATTCCAATACCATAATCAACGTGTATTACCAGTTCATTATCAAGAAATGGATTTTCAAAATTTTTGATAAGTGAATCGTTAATTTGCATACTATTTTTTTCGATTACAATTTCTGAGCTCAAAAATTCATCGAGATTGAGATGAACAAAACTGCCATTTTCGTCTACAAATGATCTTGCTGATGCGTTAAAACAACTAAATATCCCATCTCTTATATTGAAAGGTATCGTTGTGGTATTAATTTTATATTTCTTATTAATTTCATCTAATTTTGTCTGT
>CACNUQ010000026.1 GCA_902623685.1 uncultured SAR86 cluster bacterium | reverse complement strand
TATTAAATTTTCAGAGTCAAAAACTTCGACTTTTCTCAATTCATGATATGGAATCATTTGAATTGAGAAATGCAATGGCTTTGCAAGAGGAAAGTTTCAATTTACCTGATATATATGCAGAGCATAAGGGAGAAATAAATTTATCTACCTTCAAAATAAAAAATACCATTTCAGCTAAAACAAAAAAATTTAATTTATCATTTTTTGATTTACATAAAATAAATTTTGATCAAGCAAGTATTTTTATTGTTGATCTAGATAAAATTTTCGGAATATTACCATCAACCTATTTAAAGCAGAAGCCTTTAATCCATCTCTCGGGAGGGGGCTTAAGTAGTGAATATGATTTAATTTTTTCAACAAAGGTCAATTTAGATATAAAAAAATATATTCCTGAATCGACATTTCTCAACGTGAATGGAGAAGATGATTTTGAATTAGATCTTAGCATTCAAAAAAATTCTTCTCCATTATTAAGGATGTATTCAGAATTAAAAAATACTGGATTTGTATCACCAATAAGTTCTCTCACAAAAGATAAAACAAAAACTTTGCCAACAGAAATTATCATAACTAATTTGTTAAATCCCTCTCTGAGACTTAGCAACCAATTAATTGATTTACATATAAGAGATTTAAGTAAATATGAGGGATATATTTCAATTGGCAAAAAACTACCTGAAAAGTTTATTGGTTTTAATAGAGAGCCTGGACTCAACCTATATCTAAATTTAGATTCTATAAATCAAAATTTCTTAGATTTAGTATTTGCTGAAGACACAGGTTTTTCAGCTATTGAGCTAAATAAATTAGCCTTCAATGTTAAAAATTTTCAATTTTATAAAAATAATTTTTCTAATGTCGAGGGAATGTTTGATCTTATTAATTCTGAAGTAAAAGGTTATTTAACAGCAGATAAATTTAACTTAAATTTAAGGATAGACAAAACTAAATTTATGAGAATCGAAATAAATGATTCAACAATTTCTAACACGTCATTTTTAAATTCAGCTAAATCAGCCTCTAAATTTAGTATTAATTCTAGACTGATTGTAAGAGATTCTTCCTTTGGCAAAATACAGATTAAAGATTTTGATGCCTATATTTTAAATAATAAAAATAATTTTACAGCCAATAACCTGAAGCTTAATTCAAATTTAATTTCAATCAAGCCTGTTAAAAATTCTTCTAAAGCATATTTCTCAATTAATAAGCTTCAACCTCTATATAAAGTAAGAGGGAATTTTTTAATCAAGGACTCCAATAAGATTCCTTATTTAGGAGACCTTGCAGATTTCTCCTACTTTAACGGGTCTGTTAATTTGCAATGGAAAGAGCTTTCTTCATTGAGTAATATAGAGGGAGAAAGTAAATTTATTTTAAAAGATCTTTTAATTAAAGATTCTATTTCTGATTCTCGTGCCATGAATTTATTAGGTGTTCTGAATTTAAAAAACATCCTTGGGAAGTTGGCTAATTTAGATCTTTCAATTGATGAGTTTACTTCCACGAAATTAAGTAGAGTTGAAGGAGATTTGTTATTTAGCAAATCAAAGATGAGACTCACAAGCCCGTTATTTATAGAAACAAATGCAGCTAAAATGAAGTGGGTAGGTCAAATTAATAAAAACTCTCAAAATAATTTGCATGGTCTTGATCTTAATCTAGATTTAAGAATCAGGTTTGGCGAAAATCTGCCTTGGTATGCAGCAATTCTTGGAGGACTTCCAGCCGTTGCTGGTTCAGCGGTAATAAATGAAATGTTTGCTGAAGATATAAATGATCTTACTAATTTCCAATATGAAGTTCTTGGCACAATTTCAGAACCTAAATTGAAAAGAGTTAAATAAGAAAGTAAGTGGCAAGACCAAGAAAAGAAAAGAAACCTATAACGTCAGTAACTGTAGTTACAACAACGCTTCCAGCAATGGCAGGATCTTGATTAAATTTACGTAAAATTATTGGTATAAAAATACCAGCAATTGCAGAAGAAATTAGGTTTACCACCATAGCAACACAGATAAGAGTTGCGATTATTGCATCTCCAAACCAAAAAAATGTTATTCCACCAACCATTATTGATAGCAAGATCCCATTTACAATCGATACAGCGACCTCTCTTTTATAGAGCCACATTAAATTTGATTTATTAACTTGCTGCAAAGTTAAGCCTCTTATCATTATCGTCAAAGTTTGCGTTCCAGCCACACCACCCATGCTGGCAACAATGGGCATAAGTATCGCCAAATATACTATTTTATCAATTGTTGTTTGAAAAAGGCTGATTGTCATTGATGCAATAAAAGCAGTAAGAAGATTTATTGATAGCCACAAAATTCTGCTTCTAGCAGCTCGAGCTGGTGCAGCAAAAGTATCTTCAGCTACTCCAGCCATACCAAGAAAATTTTGATCTGCATCCTCCATTATGACATCCACAACATCATCAATTGTAATTCGTCCTATGAGTCTTGATTTATCATCTATTACTGGTGCAGACACCCAATCATTTTGTTCAAAGAGCCTCGATACATCTTTATCATCTAAATTTGCTTCTAATGGCTGTATTTCAGTTTCCATTAACTCTCTTACATTAAGACTGGGATCTGAAATAAGAATTGAAGAGATTGGTAAGGATCCAAGATATTTATTTTCTCTTGAAACAACAAATATTTGATCAGTATTTTTGGGTAATTCTCTTTGAGCACGCAGATATCTCATTACTACCTCAAGACTATGCTTTGGCCTTACACTTATAATATCGGTATTCATCAATCCGCCTGCAGTGTCTTCTGGATATTCTAAGACTTCCTCTATTCTCTGCCTGTCTCTTTGAGACATTGCCGATAAAATATTTTCAGTTTTTTGTTCAGGGAGAGCTTGAAGAATATCTACAATTTCATCAAGCTCTAAGTCACCAATAATAGTGATCAATTCTTCAGATGAGATTTCCGAGATTAGCTCTTGTTGAATTTCATCGTGTAACTCTGCAATAATCTCTCCCTCATCCTGAGTATCTATGAGAGACCATAAGAATTTTCTTTCTGAAGGAGGAAGCGACTCTAAGCTATGCGCTACTTCAGAGGGATGCATCCTAGATAAGATTCTCTTAATCTGATTAATTGAGGGCTCAACATTTTGACCCTGGATAGTTTTTAGCAGTTCCTCGGATGAAAAGTGGCGAGGTGATTTATCTGTCATAAGCCCAATTTTAACTCACTAGATTATGATTTATCTATTTCGAGAGCTTGGCAGATTGATTTTCTTTCTATACTTAGTAATTGTTCGACGAGCTAGGTTGAAGCCACGCTTGTTAAGTAAATCTGATATTTTTTGATCACTTAATTTATTTTTTTCCTCATTAATGATCTTTTGTATTTCTTCCATTAATTGCATAGGAGTAACTTTTCTTGTTTTAGAAACAGAGCTAGCTAAAAGTGATTTCATGGAAAGAGCACCTTTTGGTGTTTGTATATACTTTGAGCGTAAAATTCTCGAAACAGTGGATGGATTTATCTTTAATTCTTTTGCGAGCTCTAAATTTGAAAGTGGCTTTAACTCTGCAGATTTTTCAGATAAAAAATCAGCTTGTTTTTGACAAATTAATGTACCAACATTTTGAACAGTCTCATTCCTCTTATTAATTGCTCTAATTAACCATTTTGCTTCAACCATTTTTTCTTTCAGTTCTTTGTTTGCTTTATTTTTCTTATCTTTGACTAAATTCTCTAAATCTTGATCAAGACATATCATAGGAAAATTTTCTTTTTTAAATTGCACATTAAATTTTCCGTTATCTTGTGGAA
This sequence comes from uncultured SAR86 cluster bacterium, assembly GCA_902623685.1. Taxonomy (GTDB): domain Bacteria; phylum Pseudomonadota; class Gammaproteobacteria; order Magnimaribacterales; family D2472; genus D2472. The sequence continues at coordinate 5,282 of CACNUQ010000026.1, read as the reverse complement.
TTATTTCTAAGTCGGGTTGAATCAATTTTGTAGATTCAAATCCCAATCCAGGCGATAAATCGCATTGTTTGATTCTCTTGATCACATTCTCAATTTCACTACTAGAATAATTGTCTTCTAATTTATGTTTAGCATCCTCAAAATTAGAATATAGAGGATCAAATAAAATTTTATTGGCAATTTCTAGCTCCTTAGATGGAATTTCTTGTCTTTTGAGCTGAATGAAAATTGTTTCTTTGAAATCTCTTGCTCCAATTCCAGCAGGCTCTAAATCCTGAATGATATTACTCAAGACAATTTTTATTTCTTTGACCGAATAAATAAACGCCATTTGCTCCTCAATTTCGTCAAGGTCAATTTTAAGTAAACCATTTTCTTCTAGTGATTGAATGATAAATAATGCAATTTTTTTCTCACTTGTGGTTAGCTTGAGATCATCTAATTGACTCTCAAGGTGATTTTGTAAAGTTAGTTCATGTGATAGATTTTCAAGGATACTCATATCATCAAACATTCCTGATGGTTGATTCTCATAATCTTTTTTTAAAAATGGATTTTCTTCTATCTCATTATTAATCTTATTAATAATTTCTAATCTTGAAAGTTGCAGAAGATCTATTGATTTCTTTAATTGAGGCGTGATTGATAATTGCTGATTCTGCTTAAGTTCTCTTACAAGCTTAATGGCCATTATTAGGAAAACATTTTGCCAAAATACTTCTTCTTTACATGAGCATTTTGTTTTAAGGATTCCTCATTTCCTTCGGCAATAATCATACCATCACTAAGAATAATAGCTTTATTACATAAACTTAATGTTTCTCTTACATTATGATCAGTTACCAAAATTGAAATATTTTTTTTAGCAATTTCTAGAAGAAGCTCCTTTATTTCCTCTACAGCAATTGGATCAATGCCTGCAAATGGCTCATCTAAAAGTATTATCTTAGGTTCACTAATCAATGTTCTTGCTATCTCAACTTTCCTTCTTTGGCCGCCTGATAGCATTCTTCCTTTGATTTGTAGAATTTTAGTTAAATTAAATTCATCTATAATTTTTGTTACCTTTTTAATTTTATTTTCTTCATCTAGTTTCAGTAACTCTGCTATTCCAAAAAGATTATTTTTAACGCTAAGGTCTGGAAATAATGAGGATTCTTGAGGTAGATAACCTAATCCTAAATTAGCTCGTTTATGCATAGGCTCATTCGTTACATCTTTATTGCTGATTAGAACTTTCCCTCGATTTGGAAACATTAAACCAGAAGCAATATAAAAAGCAGTTGTCTTTCCTGCTCCATTTGGGCCGAGCAATCCTACAATTTCATTTTTTCCAACTGAAAAGCTTATACCATAGAGAATCTTTTTTGAACCAATTGTCTTATCTATATTTGTTAGGCTTAAACAACTTTTATTCATTTGAATTAATTTGGTAAGTAATAAGATTAGATGTAATTAAATTATCATCTTTTTTAAGTTTTGCATTGCCGATTAAATCAATCGATTTATTCGGATAAATTACTAAAACCTCTGCTTCACCATTCATGTCTATTGAATGTATAGATGTGGGATTTCCAAATATTTCGAGCTTTTCATTATCTTTGCTGAGGGATGCATGTGAACCTAGAATAGTATAATTTTCAATTTTTATTTTTATGTTATCTTTGAAAGCTAAACGGCGATCTTTTTCATCTATAGTAACCTTGTCTGATTGTATTGAAATATTTTGTAAATTAAGATCTTCGTCAGCAATTATTATTGTTGAGTATAAATATCCAAAAAAAATTAAAAAAATTTTTTTTCTTTTTAGCATAAGCATATTTAAACGATCCCCGCTTCAAGCAACTGATGCATAGTGATTATTCCTGAGCTACCATTCTCACTTGCTGATGAATGGACTACCAAGCTAAATATTTTATTCTTTTCCATAATTTCAGCTGCATCAATAGCCAATGCATCGCTTTCAATGCCCTTAAAATCAGAAGTCATTACATCTTTAATAAGAGTTTTATTTAGCTCTAGTTCGTTATTTAGACATCTTCTTAAATCACCATCTGTAAAAATTCCAACAACTTTCCTATTGTCTGCTACCAATGTCACACCAAGTTTTTTTTCAGTAATCTCTATTAATGCATCTTTAAGGGATGTGTTGTGATCTACCAAAGGCACTTTTTTATCCATTACTGCTAGATCTTTAACCAAGGTTGTAAGTTTTTTGCCTAATTGGCCGGCGGGATGCGATCTTGCAAAATCATCCTTACTGAATCCACGCGCATCTAGCAAAGCAATGGCAAGCGCATCACCAAATACTAGGGCAATTGTTGTTGACGAAGTTGGCGCCAGATCTAATGAGCATGCTTCTTCATCTGCATTGATTGTTAAATTAATTTTACCCGCCTTAGCAATCGTTGATTTGTTATTATTTGTCAGGGTAAAGATGTTAGGAGTTGATCGTTTTAATGAAGGCATAATCTCAATAATTTCTTTTGTTTCTCCTGAATTTGATAAAATCAAAATTGAATCATTCTTGCTGATCATTCCTAAATCCCCATGCGCAGCTTCAGTGGGGTGGATAAAGAATGACGAAGTTCCAGTGCTTGATAATGTAGCTGAAATTTTTTGAGCTATATGACCAGATTTTCCAATACCCATTAATATCAATTTTCCCTTAGTATCAAGAATACTCTCACATAAATTCTCAAAATCAGGACTTATTTGCTCAGTTAAACTCATAACTGCATCTGCCTCAGTTTTGATAACCCGAATGGCTGTATTAATATAGTTGTTTTCTTTCATATCTTATTCAAAATTTTCACTAATGTTATAATACCTATATGACTCCCTCTTTTAAATCTCTCAAAGTTTTTCTTGCGTTTTTCTTTATTCATGTAAACCTTGAGGGAGAAGTCAATCCTCATAAATTTATTGATTCTCAGGCTCAAGAGATGGTCTCTATTATTATTAATAATCAGGACCTTTTTGAAGAAGATCCTGAATTATTTAAGGATAAAATTAGTATGGTATTTGAGCCAATGGTAGATTTTAGAAGGGTTGGAGCAAGTGTTATGGGTAAAAAGTATTATCTTTTGTCATCAAAATCACAAAGACTTGAGTTTATTCAAGCATTCAAGAATTCATTGCTTGATACATATACATCTACATTAGCTCAGTGGGGAGATCAAAAAATTGTAACGGTTTTTCCAGAAGTTTCTGAATTTAAAAAAACTGAAGATGTAGATCAAAATTTAATTACCGCAAGTAATGTTTATCCAATTACCTATAAAGTTAGAAAAAATAAAAATGGAGATTGGTTAATTATCAACATTATTGTAAATGGAGTGAACTTGGGTCTTACTTTTAGGAATCAGTTCCAAGCTTTAGCAAAAGAGCATGATGAAAACATTGATGAGATAATAAAACATTGGACTTCTGATGCAGATCTTAATTAATTCTTTTTAAAAATTGTTATATGGACATTACTCAATTTCTTAAATCACAATTTCCTGAAGCAGAGATCTCCCTTGATGGAGAGGATTGCAGCTCAAAGGTTCTTATAGTCAGCGAAAAATTTGAAGGCTTAAATTCACTTCAACGGCATAAATTAGTTTTAGGTGCTCTAAAAGATCATTTTAAATCAGGTGAATTGCATGCGCTAAGCTTGAGAACAAAATCTCCTTCAGAAATGAGTTGAGCATGGAAAAACTTAAAATTATTGGAGGAAATAAACTATCTGGATCCATTTCTTGTTCTGGAGCAAAAAATGCAGCTTTGCCTATGTTGGCGGCAACAATATTAACTGATCAGCAGATTACTTTTAAAAATTTACCTTACCTTCAAGATATTACAACCATGTTTGAAATCTTGGGTTCAATGGGAGCTGAAATTACATTAAATGAGGGCATGGACTTCATAATTTCAACATCTAAACTCCATGACTTTGAAGCTAGGTATGAGTTAGTTAAGACAATGCGTGCTTCAATTTTAGTATTGGGTTCTCTTGTCGCTCGTCATGGTTTTGCAAGAATTGCTCTTCCAGGTGGATGTGCGATAGGCACTAGACCAGTTGATTTTCATTTAGATGCATTGGCAAAACTTGGTGCCAAAATTGAATTAAAAAATGGTTACATTGAAGCTACTGCAAAAAAATTAATTGGATGTGATATTAATTTTCCTGGAGTTTCTGTTACCGGTACTGAAAATATTATGATGGCAGCTGTGCTTGCTCGAGGCCAAACTATTTTAAGAAATGTTGCCAAAGAACCCGAGGTTGAAGATTTAGCAAATTTTCTTAATTCTATGGGAGCACAAATTATAGGAGCTGGAAGCGATGAAATTATTATCAATGGTGTTGAAAATTTGAATGGTACAAAATATAGCATTCCTGCAGACAGGATAGAGGCTGGAACCTATCTAGTTGCTGCAGCAATAACTGGGGGTGATGTCACTATATCAAATGTGCATGCACCAAGAATGAATAACATTTTAGATAAATTAAAATTAAGTGGAGCGACAATTAATATTGGCAACGATAGTATTCAACTTTCCATGAATGAAGACTTTATCTTACCAGTAGATATTTCTACGGCCCCATTTCCTGGCTTTCCAACGGATATGCAAGCACAATTTACCGTCTTAAATGCATTATCTAATGGCTCTTCTGTTGTAACAGAGAATGTTTTTGAAAATCGGTTTATGCATGTGCAAGAGCTTAACAGAATGGGATGTGACATCACTGTTAAAGGCAGCAATGCATTTGTTAAAGGAGTAGATTCATTAAATGGCGCCCCAGTAATGGCAACAGACCTTCGTGCATCTGCCAGCCTAATATTGGCAGGATTATGCGCTAATGGAGAAACAGTTGTAGATCGTATTTATCATATAGATAGAGGATATGAAAGAATTGAAGAGAAGCTTTCTTATCTCGGTGCAGACATAACAAGACTTCCGAACTAGACCCTTGATCTTTTATGGAAAATAACAAGGATAATTTAAGATTAATATTAAACAATGTTAAAACTATTGCCGTTGTTGGAGCAAGTTCTAAATCGGATAGAGATAGTTATAGAGTAATGAAATTTCTTCAAGATTTCGGTTATAAAATTTTTCCAGTGAATCCAAAAAATAATACTAAAATTTTGGGACAGAAATGTTATCCGGATCTTTCAGCTATAAAAGAGAGGATTGATATGGTGGATGTATTTCGAGCTATAGAGCATATTCCAAGCATTGCAAATGAAGCAATAAATATAAGAGCTAAAATCCTTTGGACACAAGAAGGACTA
>CACNUQ010000025.1 GCA_902623685.1 uncultured SAR86 cluster bacterium | reverse complement strand
ATAAGCATTCATCATCATTAGCTAAGATTTTAAAAAAATCTCAAAGCGATTTTTTAGAATTAGCTACAAATTTGTGGGTAAATAAAAATCCGCAGCTACCAATAAAAAATTTGTCTGATGCAATAATACTTGCCTCAATAGTTGAAAAGGAAGCTGGTAATGAAAATGAGAAGCCAATTATAGCCGGAGTATTTTTACACAGAATGTCTATTGGTATGAAATTGCAGGCAGATCCAACAATAATTTATGGATTATTGCCAAATTTTAATGGTGATATTACAAAAGCAAATCTAAGAGATAAAAACAATCCATATAATACTTATCAAATACCTGGCTTACCTCCAACTCCTATATCTACTATTAGCAAATCCTCATTAGAGGCAGTAATATTGGGTATGAAAAATGATTATTTATACTTTGTCGCAAAAGGTGATGGGACTCACAAATTCTCTAAAACTTACAAAGAGCATCTTGATGCTGTTTATAGATATCAACTCAATTAAATTATGAAATTAATATCATTTGAAGGAATTGAAGGAGTCGGTAAGTCAACTCAAATAAATTTAATTCTTGAGTGGCTAACAAGTAAAGGTTTGAGCTCAAAACTTGTAAGAGAGCCAGGGTCTACAGAATTTGGAGAAAAGATAAGAGAGCTACTTTTATCAAAAGATTACAACATATCAGCACACACCGAATTATTGTTAATGTTTGCTGCAAGAGCAGAAATGATAAAGGAGCATTTGGCTAAAGCAAACGAGGATATTGTTCTTTGTGATAGATACTATCATGCTTCAATTGCATATCAGGGCTATGGAAGAAAACTTCCTCTTGATCTGATAGACAGTCTTATAAAAAATATCAACTGCCCAATTCCTAATTTAACAATAATATATGATCTTGATGTGAATCTTGGTTTTAAACGAAAGGCAAAAGATGATATTGATAGAATTGAATCCTCCGGAAAAAATTTCTTTGAAGATGTTAGAAAAGGCTATCAGCAAATAGCTAATGAAAGAGAGGAAGTTGTAATATTAGACGCATCACAGCCTATAGAAATTCTCAATCAGCAAACTAAAGATCTGATCGAGCCCTTAATTTAAAATGAATTTAGAAAAATTTCCTTGGTTAACTGAAGTAGTATCAACATATAAAAATCTTAATTTCCCATCATCTATAATTATTGAGGGTGAATCTGGCCTTGCTAAGAATCACCTTGCTAATTTTTTTGCACAGAAATTATTATGCTCAGATGATTCTTCGCCTTGTAGTAAGTGTAATTCTTGTAATTATTTTTTAGCTGGTTCACATCCAGATTTTTGTTTTCTATCAGCTGATTCATGCTCAAGCATGTTACACACATATTCAAAAGCGAAAAAAGACTCTATGAATTCAAAAAAAATTGAAGGAGTAAGAGCTTTGAATGAATTTGTTGGTATGACTCACTCAGTTTCAAGTCATAGAGTGGCAATAATATTTGATGCTCATGATATGAATATTAATTCGCAAAATGCACTTCTAAAAACATTAGAGGAATTACCAGAGAACAAGCATATATTTTTAGTTTCTAATAAACGTAAGTTTTTCTTACCAACCATATATAGTCGCTCAAGTATAATTTCAATCAATAATCCTAAATCAGAAGTTTTAGATAAATGGATATCTGATAAAGGCTATATAGATTATTCAACATTAGATTTTGCTCCAGACTCAACACCATTGGAAATTGAGAGGCTCATAAGTAACGATATGGTTGGACAATATAAACAAATATCTCAAAATCTTAACTCTTATTGCCTTGGTGAATTAGCTACACCTGATTTAATAAAATTTTATAAAGAAATTAATATTTCATTTGACGAAAAAATTGATTCTATTATTTTATTTCTTAAAACATGTTTAGGTATTGAAAAAGGCTTTTATAAAGCACATCCAGCGATAACATCTCTTAAAAATACAAAACTTGACTCAGTTATGACGTCAGATTTAATCGAGCAGTTAATTGAGTATAAATATCAACTCACGAAAGTCCCTTCATTGAATGAGCAAATTGGACTTAATAACTTTTTTCAAAAAATAAAAAATTTATTTACTTAGGCTGTAGCTCCGCCATCAACTATTATTGTTTGACCATTAATATATTTTCCAGCATCAGAAGCTAACATGATTGCTGCTCCTGCAACCTCATCAGGCTCACCAATTCTTTTCATAGGATGCGTACTTGTGTAGTGATCATGAAGAGTTGGATTTTCCCATAAACCCCTGGCGAAATCAGTTCTAATTAGACCCGGTGCGATACTATTAGCTCGAATATTATACTGACCATATTCAACAGCTAAATTTTTTACCATCTGTATATCAGCAGCCTTACTTATACTATAGGTTCCAAGAAGATTGCTCCCTCGAGTCCCACCAATACTGGAAATAATAATAATAACTCCATCATTACGTTCAATCATTTGAGGTGTAACAAGATTCGCTAAGATATGATTTGCTTTAATATTATTGTTCATTACCTTATCAAAAGCTTCTGAGGGAATATCTGCCATTGAACCCATAAAAGGATTTGTCGCAGCATTACATATCAGAACATCTATTTTTCCCATTATTTTATTTGATTCATTTACAAGATTTTCAAGATCTGATTCAACAGCAATATTCCCCGCGATTGGAAATGCTGACTCTGAGCCAACATGTTTGTTTATTTCATTAGCTACTTCTTTGCAAGCATCAATTTTTCTACTAGATATGATAACTTTTGCTCCATGAGATGCAGCATGAAATGCAATTGATTTTCCTATTCCCTTTGAAGAGCCTGTAATTAAAAATGATTTATTTTTTAAATTAAATAATGACATTTAGCTTATAATCCTATGATGTTAAAAAACGTAGAAATATATTCTAAATCAAATTGTGTCTTTTGTGATAAAGCAAAAAATTACTTCAAGCAAAATAATGTTCCATATAAAGAATACAATGTAGAAATCCCAGAAGTCTTTGATGCTCTCATAACAAGAAATCCCAATGCTAGAACAATGCCTCAAATATTTGTTGATGATGAACTAATTGGTGGTTATACGGATATGATTGAATGGTTAGAAAAATAAGGAAATAAAATGGTTGCATTTAATGAGTTTTTACTCCTATTAGATGGTTATTTGAGTGGATCTTGGTGGTTTCCAGCTTTTTTAATAGGCATAGGGATTTTTTTTACAGGTTACCTAGGATTCCCTCAATTTAGATTCTTTGCTCATGGGTGGAGAATAGTTACTGGTAAATACGAAAAAGAGGATACCAAAGGAGAAACTTCACCATTCGAAGCTCTTACAACAGCAATGTCAGGCGCTGTTGGTACCGGTAATATTGGAGGAGTTGCTCTTGCAATTTGGATTGGAGGTCCAGCAGCTATTTTTTGGATGTGGATCACTGCTATTTTTGGAATGACTACAAAATTTGTTGAGGTTACATTAGCTCATAAATACAGAACTACATTATCTGATGGTTCTATATCAGGCGGACCAATGTATTACATAGAAAAAAGCTTTAATATGAGATCAGCGGGAGTTCTTTTTGCAGCTTTAATGATGATTTGTGCAATTGGCTCGGGAAATATGCCTCAAATCAATAACATAGCAGGTGTTCTCGATTCAGCGTTCAGCATCCCAAAATTAGCAACAGGTTTAATTTTAGGAATTATGTTGTGGCTTATTATTTCAGGCGGCATTAAAAGAATAGCAAAAATTGCTAGTAGGCTAGTTCCAGTAATGGCAGTAATCTATTTTGGAGGAGCTTTAGTTGTTGTAATAGAAAATTATCATAATATTATTCCTTCATTTAACTCTATATTCTCGCAAGTCTTTTCAGGATCAGCAGCAGTTGGAGGTTTTCTCGGTGCTAGTTTTGCTATGAGTTTAAAGCTGGGCGTTGCAAGAGGACTCTATTCAAACGAAGCTGGACAAGGCTCTTCGCCAATTGCCCATGCTTCTGCTAAAACTGAGCACTCAATAGAGCAAGGAATGGTGTCAATTCTAGAACCGTTTATAGACACTATTGTAGTCTGCAGCGTTACAGCTCTAGTTATCTTATCTAGTGGAGCTTGGACTCAAAAATATGAAAATACATTTGAAAGATCTTCGATGGCAATTTTTGTTGGTGAATATAATGAGTCTAATGAGAATGATGTTGAAGAGCTTGGTAAATATATTCTTGATGCAAGAAAGTTTACAAATAATACTTCGGCCGTTGAAAATTTCTCTGGAGATTTAAATATTATTAGTGGTGAATTAGAACAAGATGGCATAACAATCTTTCACAACAATTCTATTGCTGAGGATGTTAGATTTTATAAACAAAATATTTTATACGATGGAACTATTGAAATTAATGATGGCGTTATTTCTGATAATTCAATTCAGGTTAAAGGAAAATCTCTGATTCATTCTGCAGAACTTACCTCTAAAGCCTTTGGCTCAGGTATTTTGGGGCTATATGGAGAATATATAGTAGCTATCGGACTGCTTTTATTTGCATTTTCAACTGCTATTGCATGGTCCTACTATGGAGATAGGTCAACTGCATATATTTTTGGAGAAACTGCAGTTCCTTGGTATCGAATGCTTTATGTTATTTGTTTTATAGCTGCTGCAATTATTGATACTACTGTAATATGGAATATAGCTTATGTAGTGGTTGCACTTGTTACAATTCCAAATTTATTTGCCATGTTTTTATTAAGAAAAGAAATGAGAGAGCAAGTAGATAATTACGTAGTCGAAAAGTAATATTATTTAGATCTTAGCTCAAGCTCATTTAGCACATCACTATAATTGAGATTTTGTGCTCTCAGCATGACTAACAAGTGATACATTAAATCAGCAGATTCGCTGATAACCCTTCCATCTTTAGTTACCGCAGCAATTGATACCTCACCTGCTTCTTCAGTTATTTTTTTTGCTATTTCTTTAATTCCATCCTTATATAGCTGATATGTGTAAGATGACATATCTGCTTCTTCAATTCGTTGATCTATGGTCTTCTCAAGATTATTAATTATATTTATTGATGATGGAGCATCAAGAAAACAAGAATTCCTTCCAAGATGACATGTTGGTCCTTTATTTTCTGCAAGAATTAAGAGCGTATCATTATCGCAGTCATGTAAAATTTTCTTGATTACTAATTTGTTCCCTGAGGTTTCTCCTTTTGTCCAAATACATTGTCTTGTTCTACTAAAGAATGTTGCCAATCCCGAGGATTGACTAATTTTTAACGCTTCTTCATTCATATATCCAAGCATTAAAACCTGAAGCGATTGATGATCCTGGATAATCGCAGGGATAAGACCATTCACCTTTTTCCAATCGAGTTTAATCATATTTAGATCCTCATATTAATTTTTTTATCTACTAAAGAAGATTTGATTTGAGAAATTGAATATTCACCACTATGAAATATGCTTGCTGCTAATGCGCCGTCTACATTTGTTTCTTTAAAAACACTAATAAAATCTTCCTTACAGCCAGCACCTCCTGATGCAATCATCGGTAAATTACAAACGCTGCTAAGTTTTTTAAGTAGCTTAATGTCATATCCATTTCTCATGCCGTCTTTATTCATTGAATTTATTACAACCTCACCAGCGCCAAGGTCTTGAACCTCTTTAATCCATTCCATTGCATTGATGCCTGTTGAATGAGCGGTAGTCTCGTTGCCAGTCTTAGCAAAAAGATAGTCTTTATTATCAACAGTTTTTATATCCATACCTATAACCACACACTGAGATCCAAATTCTTTACTAAGTTGATTAATCAATTTTGGATTTTCCAGGGCAGGGGTGTTAATTGATATTTTATCTGCACCTAAATTTAAAATTGATTTTGCATCATCAATTGATTTAATTCCTCCAGCAACACAAAAAGGAATATTAATTACATCAGAAATTTTAGAAACCCATTCTTTCTTCACTGTTGCTCCAACTGTGCTTGCACTAATATCATAAAACACCAATTCATCCGCACCTTCTGTTGAATATTTTTTTGCTAAATCAACTATAGAGCCAACAATTTTATGGTTTTTAAACCGAACTCCTTTAACGACCTTGCCATCTCTTACATCTAAGCAGGGTATTATTCTTTTAGTAATCATTATTTAACTCAGACAAAGATATTTGTTTTTCATAGATAGCTTTACCAACTATTGATTCCTTAATTTTGATGCGTTTTAATTTAGATAAATCATTAATTGAAGTGATACCTCCTGATGCTATTAGATTAATTGAAGGATTCATTGCTAAAATTTTCTCATATGTTTTGAAGCTTGGACCCTGCATAACTCCGTCTAGAGAAATATCAGTAGCAAGATAGTTTTTAAAGTGAGAATTATCAGACATAAAGTCAAATAAATTGATATGACTATTATCTTGCCATCCATGAGTATAGATATATGGAATTCCCTCAGTCTCCATGAAATCTATTGCTAAAATAATTTGTTCCGGATTTAATGTATTTTTAATTTCCGTTAAAAAACCTTTTGCAAATATTGATGTTCCAATAATGATTCTCGAGACTCCCATATCTATTAAATTTACAGCATCATCGATTGTTCTTATGCCGCCTCCTACTTGTATCTTAAGATTAGGAATTTTTACTAATTCTTTGATAATAGAAATATTTGACTGATTACCTGTTTGAGCTCCATCTAGATCAACCACATGAAGATAGTCAAAATTATTTTTTAAGAAAATTTTTGCTTGATCAATCGGATCTTTATTGTACTCAGTCAGATTATTGAAATCTCCCTTTAGTAGACGTACACAAGATCCGTTCTTTAAATCAATCGCTGGAAAAATCTTCATGATTTTTGAAAAAAATATTGCAAAAAATATTCACCAGCTTCTGATGATTTTTCAGGATGAAATTGACACCCTAAGAAATTATTTTTTTCTACAACTGAAGTAAATATATCTCCATACTCTGATGTTGCGGTTGTATGTTTTTGGATGCTGGAATAGTAACTGTTTGCAAAGTAATAATAGTTATTAAATTTTTTTAGTTTTTGATCTGAAAACGTTACTTTATTCCATCCCATTTGAGGAACTTTTAAATCTGCTGATTCATCAAATTTTTGAATGTCTCCTTCAATCAATCCTAAACATTTTGTATTACCTTCTGCAGAATATTCGAATAAAATCTGCATTCCAATACAGATACCTAATACTGGTTGCTTTAAATTATTTATAACATCCACAAGATTCTTTTTTCTGAGTTCATTCATTACAATTTCAGCAGATCCAACACCTGGCAAAATTACAAATGAAGCTTTTATAATCTCATCCGCAATATCAGTAATAACATAAGATTTATTCAATCTATCAATGGCTTTGGCTACAGAGCGAAGATTCGAACCTCCGCTGTCAATGATTGCAACAGTCACATTAAACCTTTAGTTGATACAACCTCATTTGATTCAACAACAATCGCAGATCTGAGACATCTAGCAAATGTTTTGAATGTTGCTTCAAGTAGGTGATGAGAGTTTTTTCCATCGGTTTCAATATGACATGTAAAGGCAGCAGCATTTATGAGTGAGACAAAAAAATGTTCAAACATTTCGGTTGGAAAATCTCCAACCATCTCCCTTAACTCAGAGCACTTAAACTTAAGAAATCTTCTGGTGCATAAATCAATACTGACATTACATTTCACCTCATCCATTACCAAAGTTTCATTGGATGCATATCTAGAAATTCCATTTCTATCTTGAAGAGCTTTATTTATTGCTGATCCCAAAGTAATAGCAACATCTTCAATTGAATGATGTTCATCAATTTCTAGATCTCCAAGACAAGTAATATTTAAATCTATAGAACCATGTTTAGAAAATTGCTCAAGTAAATGATCGAGATAGTTAATACCAGTATTAATACTATATTTTCCTGTCCCATCTAGATTTAAATTTATGTATATGGATGTCTCATTTGTTTTTCTGATTTCTGTGGATATTCTTGAACGAGTGTTTTGGTTTGCAAGATTTTCTCGAATTTTTACAGCTTTTGCATGACCATCAAGATTTTCAGCGTTTGCCATAGAAATTACAGTATCTTTGATATTTAAAAATCCTTCAGATGAAGCAGTTTGAACACTTATCTGTTTACCAAAGTCTCTAATACCTAAACCTGAATAAACTTTTGCCATACCATTGGTTGGTAGAACGTGATTTGTTCCAGAGGAATAATCACCAAAAGATTCAGGACTCAAGGAACCACAAAAAATAGATCCAGCATTATTAATTCTTGCTAATGGAAGGGCGTAATCATCATCCAATAAAATTAAGTGTTCAGGAGCACATTCATTTATTAAATTAATACAGTCATTAAATGATTTATATTTAACAAGCATTAAGTTAGATAAACTTTCTTTGAGAATATTTTGTCTAGAGAGCGAGGCAAGTTGTTTTTTGATTTCTTTTTTTACATTACTTAATAAGTTTAAATTTTTTGAAAGAACAAAAGCCCTAGCTGCTGAATCATGTTCAAGTTGAGACAGAACATCAGCTGCTATCAAATTAACCTTAGAAATATCATTTGATACAACCATGACCTCGCTTGGTCCAGCAGGTAAATCAATAGCCACATCCTCAGAACACATTTTTTTTGCAGCGTTTACATAGGCATTTCCAGGTCCAAATATCTTATCTACCTTTGGAATGATTGTTGTTCCATATGCCATTGCAAATATAGCTTGAGAACCACCAACCTTATATATAGAAGAAATGCCAAATATTTTTGCTATCCATAATATTTCTGGAGCTATCGATCCTGATGAAGATGGGGGAGTACAAACTATTATATTTTTACACCCAGCAATGGAAGCTGGAATTAGCTGCATTAAGAATGATGAAATTAATGGAGCTGTTCCTCCTGGAACGTATATTCCAACTGATTCTATTGGTCTAAATTCTTTCCAAATAGATATTCCTTTCGTAGTTTCTATAGATGATGAAACCAAACTCTTTTTTTCATTTTCACAAATTATTTTGATGTTGTTGGCAGAATTTAATATTGCTTGTTTTAAATCATCTGCAATTGAATTCTCGGCTTTATTAATTTCTGATTTTTTTACTTTAAATGATTTAACTTTAGGAAGATTTAATTCTTCGTTTATCTCATTAAAAGCTTTAGTTCCATTTTTTAGAACTAATTCTTTATACC
>CACNUQ010000024.1 GCA_902623685.1 uncultured SAR86 cluster bacterium | reverse complement strand
TGTCCAAGGCCTAATTGGAGCATTGGAAGAATTGAAAATAACATTTCGATGCAAATTACCGCCTTCTACTTCTGTTGAGGTCGTATACTCATAACCAATGAAGGTTGTGAAATTTCCTGGATCATTGAATTCTTCAGCGGCTTTCGCTACATCTGCCCATGCAGACTTGTGAACATCATAATCAAATGAGGTTAAAGCAAGTTGAATATTATTTGTTAGCCATGCTCCTAAATAGTTTGGATGCCACCAAGGATAGGGTTTATTTATAATTTCTCGACTTAACACAGAACTAAATAAATCAGCTCGCTCTCCAGTTGAAGCAACAGTTACATTCTCAGGTCTATTTATGTTGTGAATAGGTTTTGTCCACTCATTCTTAGACATCTTTGATGAAGTATCAGCATAGTTTTCTATCATCCCCATATAAAAACCGTGATCAGTCACTGCATAAAAATCCAATGGCTCTTTCAATTGCATATCAAAACCCAATGGATGTTTAATTGCCTCACCAGTAGCAAACCTGTATGCGTCATATGGAGTTGCAGTTACACCAAAAATATAGGCATCAAATGAATACTTTGTATGAACGTGCAAATCACCATAGTAAGGATTTCTGTAAGGATTGGACGGAATATCATTATTGACTGGAGAATTTTCGATTGAGAAATCAACTATCTCTAAAGCCGAATCTCTCTGGAATATACTGAAGGAGTTAGTTGCATATAAATAAAATACAAGGGAGACAATAATCAATCCAATAAAAGATTTGCTTAGTTTCATTTTTTCAACCCCTAAAGTTTATGAAGCCCAATTATGTCAATTGTAGGACTAAAAATGCAAGAATGCTTATACTAGGTTTTAAAAAATGTAGAGAAAAATCTTAAAATGATTAAATATTTCAGAAATTTTATGGCAAGGCGAACGTTAGGTGCAAACCTACGAAATAAAATAATGAATACATTTTCCAGTTATGAAATTTTTAAAGATACTCGAGCAAAAGTAGAAGCTTCGAGACAAAAGGATCAAAGGCCTCATGAAGTTTTATATTTTCATAAAGTTGATGATCCTTATTCGCATCTAACGATTCAATCGATTAATAAGCTTCAAGCATCATTTGATATTGAGTTGAAGCCAGTATTGGTAGGTGAAGAAAGTTTGGAGGCACTGCATGAACCAACTTTATACAATTATTATTGTCTTCAAGATGTCCAACGAATTGCCCCATTTTATGACATTGAATTTCCAGCAGAATCCTATCCAGCTAGAGAACTCGTCATTATAGCTAACTCAATTCTGTCCGCAGTTGACGAACAAAATTTTGTGGATATAGCTACCCAAGTAAGTTTTGCTCTGTGGAGTGGAGATTCTGAAAAACTTGATGCTATTTCTTCCACCTACTTTGCGACATCAGGCCAAATTAAGGAAAAGTTAAACAATGGCAACGAAATTAGAAATGGAAAAGGTTATTATTTTGGTTCAGCTTTTTATTATGAAAAAGAACTATATTGGGGTTTAGATCGACTACCATATTTAGAAGAAAGACTGACTGAGCTTGGTGCAAGAAAGATATCTGAAAATAATGAAATCTACCCTCTGAAACTAAAAGCTCCCAAAACATTACTTTCTGAAAAAAAAGTTAATCTTTACTATTATCCCTCATTAAATAGTCCTTACACTTTCATAAGCACAAAAAGAATAAGAGAGATTCGAGATGATTATCCTATTAATTTACATATGAAACCAGTTTTACCTATGCTTATGAGGATGATGAATATACCAACTAATAAAGCAAAATATATTCTCTCTGATGCTGCAAGAGAGGGAAGAAAATATGCACATGAGATGAAAACCATTCATTCTCCAATTGGAAAACCAGCAAGAAAGTCATATTCGTTATTTCCAGCAATTGATAAGGCTGGAAAGGGCTTTGAATATATTGAAGCTTTGCTTAAAGCTTCCTTTCAAGATGGAATTAATATTGGCGATGATAATTTTTTAGAAGAACTAGTTATTGATTTAGGACTTGATTGGACAATGATCAGCAAAGATCTAAATTCAAAACACTGGAAAAAAATACTCAATGATAATGTTAAGGATATGTACTCAGGAAATTGCTGGGGTGTTCCAAGTTTTAAAATTACTAATGAAGATGGCACTGATCCATTTTACGTTTGGGGTCAGGATAGAATTTGGTTATTAAAAGAAGAGATTGCAAGGCGTTTGTCATAAACCTATTATGAAAATCAAAGAAATTTACTTTATTCTGTCTTTTTTTCTAATAGCAGCATGTTCTGATTCAAGTAACTCAAAAAATGTAATTAAACCTTTAGAAGTTAAGTCCACAGTGGAAAAACTCAATATCGTTAGGCCTTTACCTAATCCAAATAAAAATGCTTATTTTGGTGATCTACATGTTCACACTGGAAATTCATTTGATGCTTATACTTTTGGAACCATCAATAGTCCAAAAGATGCTTACAAATATGCTCGTGGCAATGCAATAGTCCATCCAAGTGGATATTTGATTCAACTTAGCAGACCTTTGGATTTCTATGCTGTAACTGATCATGGAATTTTTATGGGATTAATGAAAGTTGCAGCAGATACGACTTCTGAGTTCTCAAAATATGAATTTACCAAACCCTTACACAATCTGAATGAATCCGTGGATAGCGGCATTATTTCCTTGATTAAAAGAGGAAATATATTCAGACCCTTTTATAGAAAAGTTACCGAGGGTCTAGAAGATGGATCAATTGATGGCTCGCTAATAGAAAAAATCGAAAGATCAGTATGGCAACAAACCATCGAAGCTGCAGACAATGCTTATATTCCTGGAACATTCACTACATTTGCTGCATATGAATATACTCCTGGATTAGACCTTTATAACAAGTACTTACATCGAAACGTTATATTTAAAGATACAAGAAATCTCCCCCAAAAAATCTTTACAAGAGCCGATAGCCCAAATCCAGAGAAATTATGGGATTGGATGAATCTTATTAGATCTGATGGAGTTGAGAGCCTAGCCATTCCTCATAATACAAATATTTCAGGTGGAGTTGCGTTCTCACTGGATAACTACAATGGAGGTCCAATCGACGAGTCTTATTCTAAAAATCGTTCATTAAATGAGCCACTGGTTGAAATTACTCAAGTTAAAGGAACCTCGGAAACTCATCCATTGTTGTCAAAAAATGATGAATGGGCAGCTTTCGAAGTAAAAACTGGCGTGGACCAAGAGAAAAATATTTCTAATTTAAGGGGTAGTTACGTAAGAGATGCATATCTTAAAGGTTTAATGTTGGAGGAAAGAGGCCTAACTAATCCTTACAAGTTTGGTTTAATAGGATCAAGTGACTCACATGTTGGAGGACCCTCAGATAGCGAAGAGGTCTTTTTCTCAAAGGTTGGTCTTTTAGATGGCACTGCTGAGTTAAGAGGCTCAATTCCGTTTAATCGATTTTATGGAACTTTTTTAAAATTGTTGAGACCAAATACAATCGCGGAGGTTGATGGAAAAAACTATCTTGCTGCAAGTGAGAGACTCATTCATTTTTCTGCATCTGGTCTTGCTGGTGTTTGGGCAGAAGAAAACACTCGTGAAGCTATTTATGACGCTTTTCGACGGAAAGAAACATTTGCGACAAGTGGACCAAGAATAAAAGTGAGATTCTTTGCGGGTTATGATTTAGAGAATTCATCACTTAATGATCTTTCTCTTATTCAAGATGCATATGCAAACAATATTCCCATGGGCGGTACCCTCTATATTGATCAAAATAAAAATCCAACTTTTTTAGTATGGGCTCTAGCTGACACTTTAGGGGCACCATTACAAAGAACTCAAATTATAAAAGGATGGTTAGAAGACGGAGAGCATAAAGAAAAAGTTTTTGATGTTGCATGTTCAGATGGATTGAGTGTTGATCAAGATACTCATCGTTGCCCAGAAAATAAAGCATGGGTTGATTTAAGTAATTGCTCGATTAATGCAGATTCAGGAGAGAGAGAAATGAAGGTCTTTTGGAAAGATCCAGAATTTAAGGATAATCAAGATGCATTTTATTATTCTCGAGTTCTTGAAAATCCTGTATGCAGGTGGTCAACGTGGGATTCCATCAGAGCTGGTGAGAAACCTAGATCAGATATACCAGTCACAATCCAAGAGAGAGCTTGGTCATCACCAATTTGGCTAAAAAAAATTAAGTAGGGATTACGACATGTCAAAAACAGCATTAGTTACAGGCGCTTCAGAAGGAATCGGTGCCGAATTTGCAAAGATTTTAGCTAACCTTGGCTATGATCTTATTCTTGTTGCACGGAGTGAAGATAAACTTAATCAATTAGCTGACAGGTTAAGGAGTGAATTTGAGGTGAATTCAGCTGTAATTGTTGCAGATTTATCTAAGGCAAATGCAGCACAAGATCTTTTTCAAAATGTTGAAGAAATTGGAGCAAAAGTTGATTTCTTAATTAATAATGCAGGGCTTTTGCAAAATGGATTTTTTACTAAACTTAGTCTAAAAAAGCAGGAGGCAATGATTTCAGTGAATGTCATGGCTCTCACTAGCTTGACACATCTTTTTGCAAACAAGATGGCATTGCAAGGTAGTGGACATATCCTGAATGTCGCTTCATTGGCTGGGTGGATGGGCATTCCAAACCAGAATGTTTATGCTGCATCAAAGGCATATGTTGTGTCGTTTTCTCAAGCATTATCAAATGAAATGATTGCTGCAAATAGCGGGGTTCAGGTGACAGCATTATGCCCTGGTTATACAGCTACAAAAATGATGGACAATCCTGATCAAGGTGCCACTCTTCGCATTCCGTCAAGCATGATGATGTCCGCTAAAGATGTTGCTGAGATTGGCATAAAAGCATGTTTTGCAGGGAAAGATATCGTAGTTCCAGGTCTTGCTAATAAGTTCACTACCATAATCATTCGTCTCTTTTCAAAATCATTATTAATAAAGATTTTTGGTTCTTTCTACCGCAAGAACATGGACTGAAAAGTTAGAATTATTTTGCTAAGGTTTTCATATGAGCGAACAAGCGATTAAAAAAATACTTATAACTGGAGCCAATGGATTCATTGGTGGATCATTGATGCGTTATTACCAAAATCATGGTCAAGATGTTGTTGGCGTTGATCTTATTGGTAATGGTAACGATATTGTAGAGGGTGATGTATCTCAACCAAATACAATCAGTCAGCAGTTACAAGAATGCGATGTAATTATTCATACAGCTGCTTTGGTCTCTAATGCAATGCAAGATTCCGATATGTGGCAAGTTAATGTCTTAGCAACTCGTAATTTAATTCAAGCAGCAAAAGAGCATAAAGTTAGACGTTTCGTTCAAATTTCATCAATTGTTGCTTACGGAAATTCTGCAGAGGGTGAGTTAGATGAAACTCATCCTGTGCATGCCGATGGTGGAAGCTATGTACTGACAAAACTAGCCTCAGAGCATGTTGTCTTAAGCGAGCAGGCTAATGATGATATAGAAGTAGTGATCATTCGGCCAGGAGATGCATATGGTCCTGGTAGCCGTCCTTGGATTATTGCTCCATTAGAAGCAATTGCTAAAAATCAGTTTATGTTGCCTGAAAAAGGAGAGGGATTTTTTAGGCCCATATATATTGATGATTTAGTTAGAGGTATCGCAATGGCATCAAAGCATCCAGATGCTGATGGCGAAATTTTTAATTTATCTTGCGAGGGTTATATGTTTACCAAAGACTATTTCACCCCTCACTACCAATGGTTAGGTAAAAAGCGACCCATGGTAGTTTCTACCAACCTAGCTTTAAAAATCTCAGCCTTAGCATCAAAATTAGCCAACTTAATGGGTAATCTAAACGAAGCCTCGCCATCAACAGTTAAACAACTTTCAACTAAGAGTTGGTTTTCAATTAAAAAAGCAGAACGCGTCCTTGGATGGAGGCCTGAAATTTCATTTGAGGAGGGCATGAAAATGACTCATGAGTGGGCTCGGAAGAAAGGATTACTAGGCAAATAATTTACATAATTACTTTATAAACCTCAATTTATCATTGATTTTTTGATTGCGAAAAAGGCTATACTTATGTTTATAAGTACATCGCTATGCGTTATTAAATTTAAATTATGACTTGGTAAAATCAATGCGTTTGTGGAATGGATGGGGAAATGAAAATAGTGAGCTTACTATGGAGCTTAATGATGGTCTGCGAGCGTTATTAGAAGCTTTAGTAGGGCCAGGAACTTCACTTAATCAAGCAACCTTAAAAGAGGTAATTTCTAACGTACCAACTTCTCGTCTTGAAGACCATCCTTTAATTAAAACTGATCCGGAAACACGAGTTCGACATGCACGGGGGCAGAGTTTGCCAGATTGGTTAGATATGCATAGCGGCAATGTTGATACATTTCCTGATGGCGTTGCATTTCCAGAATCTACTGAACAGGTAAGAGAACTTCTTGCTTATGCTAGAGAGAATAACTTAGTTGTGATTCCTTATGGTGGAGGAACATCAGTTGTTGGTCATATAAATCCTGTGAAGAGCAGCAGACCAATATTAACCATAGATATGGGAAAAATGAGTTCTTTATTGAGCATTGATACTGAAAGTCAATTGGCAACTTTTGGAGCTGGAACTCCAGGTCCTGTAGTGGAAGAAACATTGAAAGAACATGGTTACACGTTAGGCCATTTTCCTCAATCCTGGGAGCTATCTACCTTAGGGGGATGGGTGGCAAGTCGATCAAGTGGTCAACAATCTCTTCATTATGGCCGCATAGAAAACATGTTTGCTGGGGGGATTATCGAAACTATGAATGGCACCATGAAAATTCCTACCATCCCAGCATCTTCAGCTGGTCCTGATATTCGTGAGATGATTCTTGGCTCTGAGGGTCGTATTGGTATTATTACTGAAGTTACTGTTCGGATAACACCTGTGCCTGAGGAAGAAAAATTCCAAGTGATCTTTTTTCCTTCTTGGCAAATTGGTATTAATGCTGCAAGAGAATTAATTCAACAGCGAGTTGCATTGTCTATGGTTCGATTAAGTAACCCACTTGAGACAACAAGTCTATTATATATGGGTGCAGGAAGTGATAGCAGTGGGGTGGTTGCACTGGAGAAATCTTTATCTGAAAAGGGTATTGGTGAAGGAAAAGTAATGATGACGTTTGGAGTTACTGGTTCAGCTCGTCATTGCGAAACTGCATATCAACTTGCAATTGATCATTGTGCTGCACTCGGTGGTTTTGTAGATCAGTCTGGTCTTGGAGAGAACTGGGCTCATGGTCGATTTCGTGCTCCATATCTTCGTGACCCTCTTGGTGCAGAGGGATATATAGTAGATACGATGGAGACGGCAGTTGATTGGTCAAAAGTTTCTGAAGCTGCAGACAATATAGAAGAAGCAATTCGAACTGCATTAGATGACGAGGGTGAACGAGTTCATGCTTATACGCATTTATCTCATGTCTATGGTCAGGGATCGAGTATTTACACTACTTATTTGTTTCGCATAGGTGAAAGTTATGAATTAGGAAAGAATAGATGGATGAAATTAAAAAAAGCTGGTGCCGATCAGATTGTCGCCCATGGTGGCACCATTAGTCATCAGCATGGTGTTGGTAGCGATCACAAGAACTATCTTGCTGAAGAAAAGGGTGAGTTTGGCATCGCTGCAATTCATAGCTTATGCAAGCAATTTGACCCCTATGGACAAATGAATCCTGGGAAATTACTCCCTGATAATGAGCAGTAAGCTATCATGAATGGATTTACTAATCGTTCGCAACTTCTATCTAAAATGCGCAATGGTGAGCATTTAGATTGGGATATTATTGTTATAGGTGGGGGTATCACAGGGGCAGGTGTTCTTCGTGAAGCACGACGTCAAGGTTACAAGGCGTTGTTACTAGAGCAACAAGACTTCTCATGGGGTACCTCTAGTCGCTCATCAAAAATGGTTCATGGAGGTTTGAGATATCTTGCTTCAGGCGATATCAAACTTACCAAAGAGTCGGTGCAAGAAAGACAGCGCCTATTGAAGGAGGCTCCTGGATTAGTCGATCCAATTTCTTTTTATTTCACTTTTAGAAAGGGTAAATTTCCAGGCCGCATAGCTATGAAGATTATTTTAACTATCTATGATTTTTTTGCTGGGGCTCAAGATAATAGATTCTGTAATAATGAGGAATTACTAGAGCGTTTTAAAGGCCTGGATGATAACAAACTTCAGGGAGCAAGCTGTTATACAGATGCTATGGTGGATGATTCGAGATTAGTTCTCCGTGTATTGCAAGACAGCATTGATGATGGCGGATATGCGGTAAATTATACTAAAGTAGAAGATCTCTTGTTAACAGATGGTCGTGTTTCTGGAGTAAGCATTCAAGATAGAGGTCATTCTGGCTTAATTCATTTAAATGCTCCAGTTGTTATTAACGCTACCGGAGCTTGGGCAGATAGACTTCGAAATGTTGTGAATAATGAAACTCGAATTAGACCGTTGCGTGGCAGTCACATTATTATTGCTAAATCTTTATTTCCAATATCCGATGTTATGACTTTTTTGCACGTTGATGACAAGCGAGGTGTTTTTGTTTACCCATGGGAGGGCACAACAGTTATTGGAACCACAGATATAGATCATAATGAAGACATAGATATTGAGGCTGGCATCTCCGATCAAGAAGTGGATTACTTGCTAAAAGCTTTTAATAGTCAATTTCCAAGTAATGCACTTAAACGAAGTGATGTGCTATCTACTTGGGCCGGTGTTCGGCCTGTTATTGGTGCAGAAAAAAGTAAAGATCCTTCAAAGGAACGACGAGATCATGCTGTTTGGTCTGATAATGGATTAATCACTGTAAGCGGTGGCAAACTTACAACTTTTCGGTTGATCGCGCTAGATGCGCTGGCTGCGGCTAAGGATAATCTTCCTGCAGCCAAAGAAATTACAGATGATCGTGTATTTTTGACTCCAAAAGTTTCTGCCGAGACCCTATTACCAAAAAATATTAGCTGGGCTCAACGTTTACTTGGAAGATATGGCGAAAAAGCAATTGAACTTTTAAATGAAAGTTCTAAGGAGGAACATGACAATCTTGATGCAACTGAATTTTCATTAGCTGAATGTAGGTGGGCGATAAAGTATGAGGCAGTAGAACATTTAGATGATTTAATGCTGCGAAGAACTCGTTTAGGCATGTGTCTTCCAAATGGTGGCAGTACTCTTTTTCCAGCTTTAAAAGAATTATTTTTATCCAATCATAGCTGGGACGACGAACGGTGGCAAAAAGAGGTAACTCGTTATGAAAAAATTTGGAGACAGTATTACAGTCTTCCAAGCAATACTTAAAATGAGGTTATCTTGAAAGAAAAGTATTTTTTGAGTATTGATAACGGAACTCAGAGTGTTCGGGCTATAGTTTTTGATATGAATGGCCAGCTTATTGCAAAAAACAAA
>CACNUQ010000023.1 GCA_902623685.1 uncultured SAR86 cluster bacterium | reverse complement strand
TTTCAGGACAGCCCTTACAAGTTCGAGAAATTCTAAACGCAATTGCCTGAATTTGTTTTTTGGAGAATTTCTTTGCCATTACTTAGTTTAAAAAACTTTCAACCATCTTCTGAGCAGTGATGGGATCTGTCATTTGTACAATGACCTTGTCAGGTTTTACCAAGTCCATGTCAGCTCTGATTGAAGACATATCAGCTCCAATGAAAGCATCGGCATTGGCTGCAAACATGCCATACATGACCTGATAGATGGTGGCATCCATTTCCTCTGTCATGGCTGAAGCCAAGGACCAAACGGTATTCACTTCATAGCTTTTAATAGTTTGTGGCATTGGTAGTTTAGTTGAGATGTTTAACTGCACAGCAGACATGGCAGGTGCTTCAGTAATTGGACTCATGAAAGGACCGAAGGTTATTAGTACAGCAACGGCAGCCATCATAAAACATGATGCAGGAACCCAACGAGTCCAGAAGGTATCCCTAGGCTCCAAGGTTTCATCAATGAACTTATGCAGTTTCTTGTTGGTCTTGTGCATCTCTTTGGATTGAAAGAAACCCTCAAGTCGTTTGTTGGCAAAGAGCAAAGACTCGTAAAAATCTTTGGCTACATCGGATGAGTCAACAATGCTTCTTACTTCTGCTGAATTGGAATAATTCATGCCATCATCCATGTATTCTGCCAATTGGAATTTGAGGCTCTCGTTCATTTCTTCTTCCTCCCCAAACAATCTGCCAGTAAAGCTCTAGCTCTCTTGGCTCTTATTCTTAAATTTCCCATAGAGATATTACCAATGAACTTTTGAATAACATCATAATCATGCCCTGCTCCTTTCATAGCTAAGATGGTTCTATCGGTTTCATCTAGCTTGCTCATGCAACACATGAGTTCTTTATGCTCATAAGATTTAAATTTATTCTCATTAATCACCGGTTCGAGATTCAACTCATAAAAAGAATCAATCTTGGAATCTTTTCTACATTTATCTATGAAGGCATTGCGTAAAATTGTTTTTGCATAAGCAAGAGGATATTCAGCTGACAAGAATTTATCTTTGTTCTCAATAAGTTTAAGTAAGGTTGCCTGACATAAATCTTCTGCATCAGCTATATTGCCACTAAGACTTAAAGCAAAAGGCAAAAGTTTTGGACTGACAATGTGTAAAGCTTCTTTAAGAGATGGTGGATTTACTTTTGGCGGTGTTGCGACTTCCTCAACACGAGCCTGTGTTGGTGTGAATATATTTAGTGAATTGGTCGCTTCCATGTCTTGAATTAATACTACCTAATTTTTTAACACAAAGGGAAGAGTTAAATTTAAAATAAAGTTAATATATTTTGTAACAAACCACAATCTCATTCGTTCCTAGGGCTATCCAAAAAGAATGATAGACCTCCAATTCTCTTCAATTATTTAAATTTCTGAAAAACCACAATTCAGTAAATATTGATAGGTTCCATCATAGAAAGAAGGATCTCTTGTTTTGTCTTCTGAGTTACCTTCAGGAACAAAGACAATCAATCCTTGTCTAGCTCTGGTCAGAAGGACTCTATAAGCATTCAATAAATACTTTTTTTGATGTTCCTTGGATCGTTTCTGAAATGAAGTGCCAGTAAATTTGTATAGTTCCCATTCGTCATTGACACGTCTCAGGCTAGCATCCCAACAAGCACAAACCCAGTCAAGCTCTAAGCCCTGAATCTTATACTCTGTTGCAACATCTTCTAAATAAAAAGATGACCTGACATCATCTTTATCAGCCAAAAACCAATTAGCTGGATCAATCTCTGATTTCACAAAGACTCCTTCAGGCTTTAATCTGATTGCATTAGCTTCTGCAACCAACCCGTATCTTTCAGAGCCTCTGGCGTGCTCTTTGAGCCAAATTTTAGCGCTAAATAATGATCTGGTCACACACACAGGATAATCATGGATCGTCTCTCTTAGCTCCCTAGCCTTAATGATGTTCCCGGCAATAATCTCATTAATATAATTAGAGAGGTTCTCTGACCTGAAAGATCGCAAGGAAACTGCTAAATGTAAATTTTTAGAGATAGTAGTTCTCTTTGAGGCAAGAATTTGATCAAAGCTATAACCCCATGAATACTCCGGATTCTTGATTTGATCTGAGACATACACCATCCAATCTTTGTACTTAATATCCATACTTTCAATCCAAGTGGAGATTCCCGCTTCGCCTAAATTAATTTCCTGACCTCCTCCTACTAAGCAAATAATTACGCACCAATCTTTATGCCTATCCATAACAGATATTAATAAATCAGGTTCAGACATTTCAATGTTATGTCCCTTCTCCTTCATTTTAGTTTGAAGTTTTTTTTGATCCCATGCTCTTTGAGACTCATCAAAAACCACCACCCTTTCATAGGGCGCATCTTCTATATTTAAATTGTCATCCCTGAAATGATGAATATTTTGAATAAACTTTTTAACTTCACGTCTAATGTCAGATATTTTGTAGGTTTCTCCCTTTGCTTTTAAATTAGCTGCTTTATCTCTTGTTAGAGCCTCTGATAAAACCGTAACAAGCGGTTCATTTCCAGATAGAAAAACTGTTTCCTTGCCAACGCCAATGGCTTCTGATTTATCTGTTGCTATATTAAGGCCAACTAAAGTCTTGCCTGCACCTGGAACTCCTGTAACAAAACAGATAGCTTTTTCATTTTTCTCCTTTGATCTCAAAATAATATTACCGATTTCATCTGATGTAACAGTGAGGTTGGTTGCTCCTGCATCAGATCTTGATATCTCATCTACTGCATGGCCTTCATAGAGAGCTTGTGCAGCCTCAATAATATTAGGAGTAGGCTTGTAACTGGAAACCAACCAATCCTCATGATTAATTTGCGGAGTTTTATTGATAGCACTCCCAAGTACCTTTTGAATAATTTGAATGAGATTCTTGCCATCAGAAAGGATTGGCTCAAAGATATTATCTTCTGAAAGAGCAATATCAAAGTCAGTTTCATGTGCCTCAGTTGCAATCAAGATGGGACAGATAATTTGATCATGGCTGCCTTCATGAAAGTTCTTTAAATCGAGGGTGTAGTCAATTAGCTGAGTAATTGAAGAGGCGTCATAAGTATCTGAGCCTACTTTGAATTCAATAATAAAAATTACGTTTTGAATAACTAAAAGAACATCCACTCTTTTACCCATTCTTGGAATCACATATTCAAAGTGAATGTGGCCATCAATGTCCGCCAACGAGTTTTTAATTACAGAGATTTCACCCTGCCAGGCATAGGTTGTTTTTGGAGTGATACTATAAATATTCTCTGAAGATGTAAGCTTTCCTAATATCTCATGCTCATCAGTAGAGATAAATTCTATTATCTTTGAAGAGAAATAACTCCTTTTCATTAAAAATAATAATCTTGAATTTCTTTTTCCATCAATCTCTTCATGGAATATTCAAGATATCTCCCCTATTTTTTGATTATGAAGCAACTTCAAATTTTCGTTAGAATCTAACAGAAAGTGCTCTATCTCAACTTTATAAACTGTTTTTTTTCTATTAGATTCTTCCAATTCAAAAGTAGATGGATCATCTTTCAAAAAATTAATTAAGATACCATTTTTTACATTTTTTAAAACACTTTTTGGATTTCTCCTGATCGATAAAAGATATAATTTTAACTGTTGCCTATGAGTATTTGATAAGGACGACCCAAGTTTTAATTCAATAATTGTAGGTGGCTTAATTCCACTTAGAAAGAAGTCAGGAGCTCCAAGCTTTATTGGAATATCTTTATAGTAAAGCTCTATGTGAGTTTCTCTTAAATAATCAATTTTTTTCAGACCTAGTTCATGACCAAGAGCAATTTGAAACTCTTTTTCGTCAAAATTTAGACCACCTAATTCTTTGTAAACCTCTAATGAAATTTTTTTTAATATTTTAATAAGTTTAGTCATTTTTGTTAGCTACTAATTCTTTAAAAGGATTAAATTAAATTATATATAACAATGATAACTAATCCCCAAAATATCCATTTACCAATATTATCATCTTCTATTGGAGAGTCTTTTTTATGGGCATAATCTATCATTGGACGCTTATCCTCAGGTCGAGGGCTAAAATGTGACCCAGACTGTGTCTTGGCCCTAGATTTGATCTTAGTCATGGATTTAGGTTTTGATTTAAGTATATTTTTTTGCTTTGCTGGACTAGATTGCTCAAGAGAATCATTAAGTGTTTTAATCGGTTCATGATAATAACTACCATAAAAATTTGCTCCGCTAAGAATATTTTGCTTTGCAGTACTGGTCATCGAATTAAACTTGCCCATAAAAGATTTAGGAATGTGTCCTTCAATCTTAATTTCTTCAATGCTGCCAAGTAAAAATGTTCTATAGTCTTGACGAAGCTTGCAATAACTTACAACTTTCAAGCTGCTTGAGGTGCTTCTGGATGTTGAGCGCCCTTGAATTAAGCTAAGTGGATATATTTCTCTATTAGTTATATCGCCATTCCTATCTTGATATTCAATTTGCACACTAAAATTTCTTCCAATTAGCTGCATTAATAGTTTTTTAAGATTTGATTCAGTTAAATCCAGCCAGTCTTTAGGTAAATCTTGGATGCTATGAACCTCTCCTGAGCGATCAATGATTTGATTTGCTTTTACACTCTGGGTTATTTTGACTTTATTAGTTTTATTTTTCTTTACGACTGCTCTGCCACTTTTCCGTCCAGCAACACCATGCTCATGAGGTTCATCAGAACCAACATCAAAAGCCACCCACTGACCCTGCGACATTTCCCGCATGCTGATTCTTGCTCCGCACACATTACATTTTCTAATGTATGACATTGAGATTACTGATCAGGAAAAACTAATACTCCTTGTAGAAGTTGAGCTTGGTTTTCCTCTGAAAAAGGCAACATGGGAACATCTGAACAGTCTGATTTAAATGAAACTTCAGTAACAGTTGAGGGAACTGAACCCTCATGAATTCTTGGTATCTGTTTACCCTCAAGCACTCTCAATTCTTCAATAGCTACGTTGAGGTTAAATGTTAGAGAATCTAATATGTTAGGGCCTGATAATTTAAAAACCTTTTTTTCTATTTTTTGAAGTAATTTATTATCCTCAATTTTTTCTGAAATCTCATCGAGTAAATCGTAAACTGATAGACCTAGATCATCCTCGACACAACAAGTTGATAAAATTAAGGTTTGTTCAACACTCTTATTAACTAGTTGTTTCAATTGAAATCTATGGGTTCTTTCATTACCTCCAAAAGATTTAACATCCAAACCAATGTGGGTAAATTCAAAATCAAATGTGGACCTTGTTTTAGAAGACCATTTATCTGCCCATTTCTCTTTATCATGGGACACATAAATTATAAATAATTCCGACCATAGACCCATGATCGTCTCTCTACTAGGCACTTTTTGATTTGCAAACAATTCTCTAATAAAATCAATTTCATCTTTAAGCTGCTTTGTTGAAATACTCTCCTCTCGAATAAAAAAACGATTGAAAAAATCAAAGAAAAAATCTTGTAAAGAGCGGCTTGAATCAGTGCAAGTTACTATATTAAAGACAGACTGTTTTAACTCGCTTGAATCAATTTGATAGTTACACTTAATTGAAAATTCTGTTTTAATTCCGTTCAAACTAATTGAGTTATATTTTTCATTACTTTCTTTAGATAACATAATCAAAATAGATGCGTGTCCATCCGGAGAAATACCAACAAAAATATTATCGCCAATTCCGCGTTCAATAGTATAAACATCCTCTTGAATTTCTCTTTGTTCAACAAGCTGCTTAAAACGTTCTTTTAAAGATAATATCGGCAACATAAATCAATATTCGCTATCTTCAACTAAATAGTTTTCATTTGGAAATTTTATCGCTAAAACATAGCTTGCTCTTTTATCAGGACCAATAAATAATTTTGATAAGTGAATTGATACTGATTTTTTTGCCGAACTTATAAGATATCTCTCACCAGGATAAGTACCATTTTTATCTGGACCTTGAAAGTAGCTGCTTGTAGTCATAGGGCGAACAAGAGATGGACGAGTTCTTTTAGTGTAAGCATTGAGATCAGGCACTCGTGTTCCCGTTAAAATAATAGAGGCTTTAAAGCCTCTATCGTGAAGAAGTCCAAGAATCATTTTGCTTGTAGCAAATCTACCTTCATCAAATTCTCCTGGATCATACCTTCTTAAGACTTCTAAAATAGATCCTAGATTTTTATTTCTAACCTCAAGTGCACTTCTAGCATCTGTCCATAATGTTGTATCGACATCTTTAATAAAAAAAGGTTTAAATTCATTTTTATAGTGAGTAATGATCGACTCAAATAATATTTTATTTTTTTCATTTCCTGCAATTGGATGTGTTGGATAATACCATCCACCACCATGTGTATAATCCTTTTTAAGACCTATTCCCATTACATTCTTTCGACATGGGATAAGCCCCTTATCAAGTAATAGAATTCTTTCCCATTCTCTTAAATCTTTTCCTTCCTTGGATAACTTATCAAGGGTTCCATACAAATGCGCTTCATGTTTTGCATAACTTTTATAAGCCTTAATAGTTTCTTTACTCATCCAAGTTTTTAAAAAGCCAAGATATTTTTTTTTATATCCGTAAAATCGTCCTCTTTGCTGAAGAGAATCTATCATCCCTCCACCCTTGCCTCTAGGCATATAAGTTGTTACCAATCCTTCAACGACATATCCTCGGTCAAGCATGTATCCACCGATAAGAATATTGTGAGGTATTTTCCAATTAATCTTTTTAGAATCCTTGTTTACTTTAATAATTTGAAGCTCTTGAATAATTCGAGGAACATAAACATAAAATAACTTGTCAAAACTTGCAATTTGAATATTTGTCTTCATGCATGACTTTTTTAAGTTTTTGTACTCTTTTAAAAAATCATTTAAATTTTCCTGAAAAAAATTATCAATATTGCTTTCAATTTCCTGTAGCCAAAGATCAATTTTTTCGCTTATGATTTTATACCAATGATCATGAGTAACGTTATAAATGTCTGGGTGAACCATAAAGGTTGAATTTTTTTTGTGAAATAATTTTGGAGTATGTAATCTTTGAGCAGACGAAAGTAAATATGAGCATAAGGCAGAAACAAAGCTTTTAGGAAGAGCAAGATCATTAATATGTCTTGCAGAAGTTATCTCATTTGGTGGTACAGTACAACAGAATGGAGAGTTACTAAAAAATAGGTCTTTTGCTCCTATATATTGATCTCCTGGGGAAATAACTCTTGCCCATTCAGGACTATAGTGATCTTTTTTTGAAATAAGTAGTACTGCTTGAGGTGTAGCAGTATATTGAGCAACGGTATGACGCTCAAGATTATTTCTCAGAGATTTAATTGATTTATAAATTGCACTTGCAGAAAAATCACTATCTTTGTCTTTGGCTGTATTTAAACTCGCGTTGTCAGCTTCATCATCAATGATTAAAGCATTAATATCCTCTAGGTTAAGGTTTGATTTTCTAAGCTCTTGAGAAATTTTACTAATATGACCAGCATGTTTGTTTGTAATTAGAATTAAGGGCATTGCACGCATTGAGCCAAAGCCTCTTATTCTTTGAATATTGGTGCTAATAATTGCTTCCCATTCTTTGGGTTTTGAGACATATCCAATATTAAATTTATCTGAAATAGAATCTTTTAGCTCAATAAATGCATTTATATTTTGCTCAATTAAGTTATTAGTTCGACCTGCTAAAAGTATTATTAATTCAAAATTATTATCAAAGGCCATCATAGATAAAGCTTTAAATGATGTTGTTTTTCCACTCTGAACCCTTCCAACTATCAAGCCTGTAGTTCTATTACTACCCTCATTGTTTGGATCATGACAACTTGATAGAATTCTGTAAGTCTCATCAATCAACGTATCTTTGGTTTTACGTGGGAAATCGTCAGATGCTAATGAATCAATAAAAGATCTGGTTCTCCTTCCAACCTTAGGAGTCCACTTAGAGGTTTTGTCTCTTGCAGGCAAAATTGGAGCAACTATTCCAGCCATTAATAATTATCAGAGAATGAATTTATGATTTGATTAAATATCATTCTAACTTTTTGTGCCTGATTCCCTCTACTCGTCACTGCAATTGACTCAGCTAAAGCTAATGCAATACAAAATTTTATTATTCCTTC
Organism: uncultured SAR86 cluster bacterium; assembly: GCA_902623685.1. Taxonomy (GTDB): domain Bacteria; phylum Pseudomonadota; class Gammaproteobacteria; order Magnimaribacterales; family D2472; genus D2472. The sequence continues at coordinate 1,778 of CACNUQ010000023.1, read as the reverse complement.
GGCCTGTTCCTTGAGATCATTTTGAGGAAAATGATAACGATGAAAGTCATGTCCAAAATTAATCTTTAATCCAACTTTTCTTTTAGGATCGCCTTCCTGCCCTAATGGTCCTTTAATAATTTTGTATAATTTTTCATCTGTTTTTTTGATTATCTGGATTTCAACCTCCCAGGTCGTATCTTCATATTTAACAGGATAAATTTTATTGCTACTATCAAAATAATCTGGCTCTGGATCATCGTCATCATCAATACCTGGAGGAATAATAATTACATCATCTGGATCAGTTGGAGTAATGCCATCTATAATATCATCAGGTTCAATCGGCGGTTCTGGATCATCTTTTATTAGATTAATTTTTTGGCATTGTTTTATAAAATTGTATTTTTTGCCCGATTCATCCCCATATAGAGTTGCATTTTCTAGGTATTTCTTAAGCTCAATTATTAATTTTTCTTCTACTCCCTCCCAACGAACACCATCTTTTGTTGAAGGAACCTGAAATTTTGGGCTGAGGTGAATATATCCCTCAAGTCTTTGGGCTACATATTGATTTTTAGCTCCGTAAATTTGTAAATTCTTTTCATCATAATTTTCAGTTCCCGGCATCCATGGTCGCTGAGGGTGCCCATCAACCAAACGCTTTTTCCAAAACATACTGAATCCTTTTTGCCCTTTGTTGTTTCCTTGATTTTTAATGTACACAAGGCCACCCAGAGTCTTTAATTTAACCTTTTTTCCACCTCTATCAATACTCCCTAGATCAAATTCCGGAATCTGAGCTACCCAATGCTTTTCATCGCCATCTTTTTCGTCGATATACCTTTTTAAAAAGTACTCAGGAGGCTCATAGGAAAGAGGTCTTCCATTAAATCTTATTGTGATGCTTTCATCTAGCAGCATAAATCTATACATTTCTGATAAATATTTTTGTATATTTGCTAATTTTCTAGGATCTGATGGAACTTTCCCAGGATATACATTTTTAAGAGTAATTTTAGTGTATGGGTCTGCATCACTTTCTGCTCTTGAATCTTCTGTTTGACCAGTTTCTAGCACATCCTCAAGATTTACTTTAAAGATTTTTTTATAATTTTCATCAATATGTTTTGTTTCAACCACCCAGTTTGGGCAAAACCAGAAAGAAGATACCTTCATACCCATGCCATAAGTTCCCAAATCATCATCATTTGGATTTGTGCTTCCTATGGAGAAGGCTCTAGCCTCATCATCTTCATGAATGCCAGCACAATTATCTTCAATAACTATCATATTCTCGAAAGCATCAAAAGTTATATCAATGAAGGGTCTAAAATCATTATCGATTCTTTGCAATTCGAGCTTATTTTTTAAGTAACTATCAATTGAGTTATCTATATATTCACCTAATGCAAATTGAATTTCTGTTTTCTGATTCTCAAATGTATTAACTACATCTATTCCTGGAATTATTCTTGGCATTGTATTTAATTAATCCTCATTAAGTTTATCTATATCTTTAATCATTAAATCAACAATAGGGTTAGTTTGATTGATTTGTTGCTCTGGATTGTTCTCTTTAGAAGTTTGTTTCACTTCTCTTATAGTTGATTGATTTGGATCAATTTTAATCATGTCAATTAAATATGAGGGACAAACCTTTTTGCCGCTCAAAAAATCCTGTACTTCACCATGAGTTAAATTAGATTCACTCTCAGCATAAGATTTTAAAATTACTGCTCTAAAAATTACAGCCAGGGCTTTCTTAGACTTAGATGGAAACTTCCCTTTGTTGTCTT
>CACNUQ010000022.1 GCA_902623685.1 uncultured SAR86 cluster bacterium | reverse complement strand
TTGAAGATTTTGGTGATGAATGGGTAACTAAATATATGTTTCATTATAGATGGCATTTTGAAGATGATATTGAAAAGGCTGGCACTGTTTTACCTCTAATGCACGATGTAAGTCTTGAAGATGAGAGCCATTTAGAATTTAAAAAATATTTTTCTGAATTACAGACAAGCCGCTTATGGGTTGTTGGCTCAAATAATAAAACTGCTCCTATCATTGAAGAAAGTTACAAAAGATTTCTTCACCAACTTGAGACTTGTCTATCTATAAATCCTTTTTTATTTGGAAAGCGTCCATCTTCCTCCGACTATGCAATTTATGGTCAGCTGACTCAATTAATTGGTTTTGATCCCACATCTAGTGCTATCGCACACAAGATTTCTCCTCGAGCTATATCTTGGATAGACCAAATGGAGGACTTAAGTGGACTGGACGTTAATGAAGAAGATTGGATAACTTTTGACCAAGCAGAAAAAAATCTTTGCAATATTTTTGAAGAAATTGGCAAAGTTTACATACCTGCATTATTAGCAAATTTAAAAGCTATTAATCAAAAAGAAAAAACTTGGACAGCTCTCATTGATGGAGTTTTCCATATCAAGCAAAATGCTTGCAATGGATAAATAATGAGTTTGAAGTTTTGAGTAATGATGATCAGAAGGATATCCTAAACTTTTTAAGAAATACTGGATGTAGCGACTTAATTTTAGGGAGGAAAAAATGATTGATTTTTATACTGCACCAACACCAAATGGTCATAAAGTGTCATGCACTTTAGAGGCAATGGAATTAGAATATGAGACGCACGTTGTTAATTTAATGGAAAATGAGCAAAAAAAACCAGAGTTTTTAGCGATCAGCCCAAATGGAAGAATCCCTGCCATCGTAGATAGAGATGCAAACAATCTTCCAATTTTTGAGTCAGGCGCAATTATGATTTATCTCGCTGAAAAAACAGGCAAACTTATGCCGAAAGATCTTAATGAAAAAGCTAAAGTACTTGAATGGGTGATGTTCCAAATGGGAGGAGTTGGCCCAATGATGGGACAAGCCAATGTTTTTTTTAGATATTTCCCAGAAAAAATTCAACCGGCAATAGATCGATATCAAAATGAAGGTAGAAGACTGTTTGAGGTTTTGGACACTCACTTGGCTAAACAAGATTGGCTAGCAAAGGATTACTAGATAGCAGATATTGCTAATTGGTGTTGGGTAAGGACTTATAAATGGTCAGGGATCTCTATTGAGGGCCTTAATAACTTAGAGAGGTGGATGAAGGCTATGTATGATCAACCAGGTATGAGTAAAGGTCTCGAAGTTCCTATAAAAATGGAACGTTTGTTAGATGATGATAAAAAGGCTAAAGAATTTGCAAAAAATGCAGAAAAAATGGTTAAAAAATAAAGAGGATTAATTATGTTGAAAGTTCATTTTGTTGCCGGCACTAGGGCAGGTCGAGTTGTTTGGCTTTTAGAAGAGTTGGGATTGGAGTATGAAGTAAATGTTATGCCTTTTACTAAAGAGGGTCTTAAATCTCCAGAGCACAGAGCAAGACATGCATTAGGAAGAGTTCCAGTATTGGAAGACGGAGATATTTCAATTTTTGAATCTGGTGCCATAATTGATTATGTTCTTGAGAGACATAAAAATGGAGGGTTGAAGCCTAGTTCAGATGCTCCCGAGTTCCCGTTTTATCTTCAGTGGTATCACTACTGTGAGGGCATGGTAATGCCCCCAATGAATCAGATTGTTGTTCAAACAATCTTATTACCCCCCGATAGAAGAGATGAGACTGTCTTAAATCAAGCAAAAAATCTTCTTACAAAATCTTTAGCTCCAGTGAATGAGATTCTAGCTGATCAAGATTATCTGATCGGAGATTTTTCGGCCGCAGATATGATGCTTGGACATTCATGCTTTATGGCTAATAGACTGGGGTGTGTAAATGATGAAATGTCAAATATAAAAGATTATGTTGCGAGGATTGCTGACAGGCCAGCATTTCAAAAAGCAATTACTATGGGAGAGTAAAATGGAAGTCAAAAATATGCTTGTACCTAATCAAACACAAATGGATGAATTTCTTGAGGAAGCTACAGATGCGCCAATATCAATGGTCAATCTTCTTAAGTTTAAAGATAAAGCAGAGTATGAGGATGGAAGGGAAACAGATCTTACGGGCAAACAAGCTTACTCAATTTATGCAATCGAAGTGGTCAATCATTTAAATAAAGTAGGAGCTGAAATAATTTTTGGTGGAGAGGTTAGTCGATTGATGCTTGGAGAGGTTGAAGATCTCTGGGATAGTGTTGCTATTGCTAGATATCCAAGCAGAAAAGCCATGCTTCAAATGATGATGGATAAAGATTATCAAGAGAGTGCAAAACATCGATCGGCTGGTCTTGAGGGCCAACTGAATATTGAAACCATTGAGGCGGGCCTTTGAAAAAATATTTATTGCTATGTTTGACCATAATTGCAATAGCTTTTTTGCTATTAAGATATTTTAGTTTCAATGAAAATGAATACAAAGTTTTTAAAAATGCAGTTTCTCCAACTCCTACAAATCTTATAGGATTTGCTTTGGGAGATGATGGTCCATTCCTAGCAGTAAATCTTCTGAAATTTAAAGAAAAAGCAGAATATGAAGATGGAAGATTGACTACTCTTTCAGGACAAGAAGCATATTCTATTTATGCAAATGAAGTGCAAAATCATTTAGCTAAAGTTGGTGCAAAAGTAATTTTAGGCGGGGAAGTCAACAGACTCATCCTCGGAGAGGTCGAAGAGCTTTGGGACGTAGTTGCTGTTGCATGGTATCCGAGTAGAAAAGCCATGATTGATATGGCAACAAGCAAGGACTACATTGAAAGTGAGAAACATCGCAAAGCAGGTCTTGCCGGACAATTGAATATTGAGGTGATAGAAAGTGAATTTACTTTTCAATAATTTTTTAAGCTCTCTCTTTCTTAATCAAAATTACTAGGACATTACCATGAATCAATTTCAAACTTTAAAATCAGATTTGTCTCAATCACGAATTATTGACATTGATTCTCTTTCTATCGCTGATGGTGAAATACAAGTTAAGGTGGAGAGTTATGCTTTTACAGCAAACAACGTAACCTATGGAGTAGCAGGTGACACCATTGGCTATTGGAATTTTTTCCCTGCAGCTAATAATCAAAATAATGAGTGGGGCTGTATACCCATGTGGGGGTTTGCAAAAATTATTCACTCAGAAAACAAAGATTTAAAAATTGGAGAGCGACTTTTTGGTTATTTTCCAGCAGCTGATTCATTAATCCTGAGTCCGATTAAAGTTTCTGATCAAAGTTTTGTTGATGGTAAGGAGCATCGCAGAGAGCTTCCGCCTGTTTACAATAATTATGTCAGACTTGCAGGAGAGCTAAATTATGACTCATCCATGGATGCAGAAAGAGCTCTTTTATTTCCACTTCATATTACAGCCTTCTGTTTATGTGACTCTTTAGCTGAGGATTCGTATCATGAAGCGTCTCAAATAATTATTGTAAGTGCTTCAAGCAAAACGGCTATAGGTTTAGCGCAAGGTTTATCCGACATAGAGCATTCACCAAAAGTAGTTGGATTAACGTCACAAGCTAATTCTGAGTTTGTTGAAAATCTAGGTTGTTATGATGAGGTAATTTCTTATGAAGATCTTGATAAAGTAGATTACTCAGCAGGCTCTGTAATGGTTGATATGGCAGGTAATCGTGAAATTTTAGGTACTCTTCATGGTGAGCTTGGAGATAATATGCTGAAATGTCTCACTGTCGGCATGACCCATTGGGATAATGAGATCACCGCAGAAGATGCTTTAGGTCAAGCAATGCTCAGAGATAGAACTGAATTCTTTTTTGCTCCAGCCCATATTCAAAAACGAATTGGAGATTGGGGGCACGATGGTTATGCTAAAAAAACAAATTTATTTATGACCATAAGAGCGCAGCAAAGTAAAGATTGGATGGAGGTAAAAGAAATAGTTGGGTTAGAGAATTTTACTTCAATTTATCAAGATGTTGTTTCAGGAAAAATTAATCCAAAAGAGGGAATTATTGTAAGTCTTAACAATGATTAAAAAAGCATCTTATTTTTTTTTAACAATTTTAATCGCTGGATTTTTGCTTTGGCAATTTAAGGTCAATATAATCATTTGGGCTTTACCCACAGTCGTTAATTTTATAAATCCTGTTCAAGATAACATTCCAACAAATTGGCCAGAGGGACCTTTAGAGAGACTAGATCAAAATGATTCGAGGCCAAATATTATTTTGATTTTGGCAGATGACATGGGTTATAACGATATCTCTTTGCATAATGGTGGCGCAGCAGACGGAACCTTAAAAACTCCCCATATAGATTCGTTAGCCAAAAATGGTGTTTGGTTCAATAAGGGTTATGCGGCAAATGCTACTTGCGCTCCATCTCGAGCTTCTATTATGACTGGCAGATATGCAACAAGATTTGGATTTGAGTTCACGCCAGTACCTGATTTAGGTCAATTGGTTGTTCGCTGGCTTGCTGAAGAAGATGATGACGATTTAAGAGCAAGAATAGATAATGAGATAGCAAGAAATCTGCCCTCATTTATGGATCAGGGCATGCCCTCAGATCAGATAACTATTGCAGAAATATTAAAATCACAAGGCTACTATACAGCTCATATTGGAAAGTGGCATCTAGGACATTCAGCTGGAATGTCACCTCTTGATCAGGGTTTTGATGATTCATTGTCATTAGCAGGTGCTTATTATCTTCCAAAGGATCATCCAGATGTTGTAAATGCAAAATTTGAAACAAGTATAGATAAGATGGTTTGGTCTGGAAGTCAGTATGCAGCGCGATTTAATGGCGGTGATTATTTTGCTCCAGATAAATATGTTACAGATTACTACACTGATGAGGCAATTAAAGTTATTGAAAAAAATAAAAATAGACCTTTTTTTCTATATTTGAGTCATTGGGCAATTCACAATCCTCTCCAAGCTATCAGAAGTGATGTAGACCAAATGAGTCATATGTCAGGCCACAATTTAAAAGTTTATTCTGGAATGATAAGGGCGCTTGATAGAAGTGTAGGAGAGATAATTAAGACATTAAAAGAATTAAATATTTATGGCAGGACTTTAATTTTTTTCACCAGTGATAATGGAGGGGCCAATTACATTGAGTTACAAGATATCAATAAACCATTTCGTGGTTGGAAAATCAGTTTCTTTGAGGGCGGAATTAGGGTTCCATTTATTTTAAGTTGGCCAGATCAAATTGACCCCGGATTAAAATTTGATAAACCAGTTCATCATTTTGATATCTTCTCAACTATTGCTTCTGCTGCAAATGTAAAGATACCAATGGACAGAAAAATCGATGGAGTGGATTTAATGCCTTATATAAAGGGAGAGAAAATTGCTAATCCTCATCAAACTCTTTTTTGGCGATCAGGAAATCATCAAGCAGTTTTGCATGAGAATTGGAAATATTTAGTAAGCAAAAAAGAAGGCACGAAATGGTTATTCAATACTGAGCTAGATCCATTAGAAAGAAACAATTTAATTAACATCAATCCAAAAAAAACCTCGCAAATCGAAAACCTTTTAGTAACATTTAATTCCGAACAAGCAGACCCTTTATATCCCTCAAGTACCGAGTTACCAGTTTTAATAGATAAGTATGATGGCCAAGTCATAGAAGATGCAGATGAGTATATCTATTGGTCAAATTAAATGGAGAATAAAATGAAAAATGTATTAAGAGTCATAGCAGGTCTTGCCGGAACTTTATTTTTTTTAAACGGATTGCAATGGATTATAAACCCTGCAAGTGTTGCTGACTCATTGGGTATGCCCTTGTTAGAGGGAGTGGGGCTTAGCACTCAGATAGGGGATCTTGGAAGTTTCTTTATCACTGTAGGTGCTATGACATTAATTGGAGCGATTACAACAACACGTCATTGGTTTTATGCACCATCTATGCTTTTGTTAGTTGCAGCTTTGTATAGAACCCTTTCAACTATTTTATATGGTGCTCCATTTGTAATGTCTGCGATTGTTGTTGAAATTAGCATAGGCCTCTTTTTAATATTTGCTGGATCAAGGATCTCGACCAAGGATTAAAATGATGAAACTGCTAAAATATATCTTAATTGTTGCTGTAATTGGCATTATCTTAGTGTCGGTTTTGACAAGGGTTCCTGCTGTTCAAGATCGGCTTATGTTGAGATTTGTTCAAACTCTTGCCAGCTCTACTGCTGATCTAAATGACAATTCATTATCAGCTGTTGTATGTGGATCTAGATCTCCACTTCCATCTCCAGGAAGGGCGCAAACGTGTGTCTTAGTAAATGCAGGCGGTAATTATTACGTTGTGGATATTGGAGACGGTAGCGCAGTAAATCTTAATAATTGGAGAATAGACGCAAATAAGATTCGTGCAACTTTGTTAACTCATCTTCACTCAGATCATATTTCAGACCTTGCAGATTTGCATTTAATGACTTGGATTAATACCTCACACTCAAAGCCTATGGATGTTTATGGTCCTGCAGGAGTTGAGTTAGTAACTCAAGGTTTTGAGGACGCGTATCAGTTGGACTATCAATATAGACATGAGCATCATGGTGATGAAATAGCGCCAAAAGATATTGCTGGGTTTAATCCTTTTCCGATAGATTTATCTAACCCAGTCATTATTGATGAAGATGGCTTGAAGGTGACAGCCTTTAAGGTTACTCATGATCCAATTGATCCCGCTTTAGGATTTCGTTTTGACTATAAAGGCAGATCAATTGTTATCAGTGGAGATACCATTTACGACGAGAATTTAATCAAACATGCAAAAGATGCCGATGTCTTATTTCATGAAGCACAAGCAAATCATCAATTAGATATTATGAGAAAAGCTTTAGCAAATAATGAGGGGCTAGTCACAATTCTAAATGACATTGAGACATACCATACAACACCTGTAGAAGCTGCTAAGGTAGCAAATTTGGCAAATGTAGATCATTTATTTTTTTATCATTTAACTCCAGCACCAAGAAATAATTTAACAGAAAGAATGTTTTTTCGAGGAGTTAATGACATCAGGAAAGAATGGAGCTCTACAAAAGATGGCACTATGGTTGTTTTACCATTAGACTCAGATGAAATAATAATTACTGAGATAAATTAATGGATGTAAAAAATAAAAGAGTTGTTGTCACTGGTGCAGCTAGCGGTATTGGTAAGGCTCTATGTGAAGCTTTTTATCAAGCAGAAGCTCAATCAGTTATTGCTGTAGATATGAATCTCGATGGTGCGCAAGAAACAGCTGATTCAGTAAATGGTATTGCCATTCAGGCGAATGTTGGGAATGAAAAAGACATTATCAATGTGATCAAAAAAGCAGATGAGCATGTTGATGGCACAGACATTTTTTGTTCTAACGCAGGGATTGGTGGCGTGCCAGGGTTTTTTGAAGTTGAAGCATCAGATTGGCAGAATATTTGGGATGTGAATGTTCAATCTCATATCTTCGCAGCTAAACATGTTTTACCTCAGATGATTGAAAGAGGAGAAGGCTATCTAGTTAATACATCATCAGCAGCCGGACTTTTGACTCAGTTAGGAGCAGCAGGTTATTCAGTTACCAAAGCAGCTGCAGTAAGTTTTGCAGAATGGGTCAAGATTACTTATGGAGAAAAGGGGATTGGTGTTTCTTGTCTTTGTCCTCAAGCAGTAAGAACAGCAATGACTGCTCAAGGTCCTGGTGTTGCTGGTGTAGATGGAATGATGGAGCCAGATGTGGTTGCACAAGAAGTTTTAAAATGCATTGAACAGGAAAAATTTTTAGTATTACCTCATACAGAAGTAGCTGAGTATGTTTCTAGAAAGGGTAATGACAGGGATAGATGGATTTCCGGAATGCAGAGACTGCAAAAGCAATATGAAGATTTTTTAACCCCAGTTGATATGAAGTAAATAAGGAGAAAACATGAAAACAAAAATTACAGAACTATTTGGTATAGAGCATCCTATTATTCAGGGCGGAATGCATCATGTAGGATTTGCTGAGTTAGCTGCAGCAGTATCAAATGCAGGCGGCCTTGGAACTATAACGGGCCTTACACAAGGAACGCCTGAAAAGCTTGCAAATGAGATAGCTCGATGCAAGGAGATGACCGACAAACCCTTTGCAGTTAATCTTACATTTTTACCTTCATTAACGCCTCCAGATTATCCGGGATTGGTCGATGTAATTATTGGTGGAGGTGTTCCCATCGTTGAGACAGCTGGAAGAAATCCTGCTGAATATTTGCCTGCTTTAAAGGATGCAGGAATAAAAGTTATTCATAAGTGCACCTCGGTAAGACATTCATTAAAAGCGCAATCAATTGGATGCGATGCCGTCTCGGTTGATGGTTTTGAATGCGGCGGTCATCCTGGTGAAGATGATATTCCTAATTTTATTCTTTTACCAAGAGCAGCTGATGAACTTGAAATTCCTTTTGTTGCCTCAGGTGGTATGGCTGATGCAAGAAGTTTAGTTGCGGCCATGGCTCTTGGAGCAGAAGGCATGAATATGGGTACTAGATTTATCGCAACTCAAGAAGCGCCAGTGCATCAAAATGTTAAAGATTCAATTGTTAATGCTTCTGAATTGGATACTAGATTAATTATGCGCTCATTAAGAAATACCGAAAGAGTTCTTAACAATGAAGCAGTAGAGCGTCTTATGGAAAAGGAAAATGCCTTAGGGGATCAACTTACTTTCCAAGATATTGCTGATGAGGTTGCCGGAGTTTATCCAAAGATTATGCATGAAGGAACTATGGAGGCTGGTGCTTGGTCTTGTGGAATGGTTGCGGGCTTGGTAAATGATATACCAACAGTTCAAGAACTAATCGATGGCATCATGAGTGAGGCTGACAGTATTATTGAAAGGAGATTAAGTAATTTTTAATTCTTAAATTCCGATCTTATATTAATATCCCACTTACTCTGTCGATTAACCAAAAAAAGCCCATGCCACCTAAAATTAAGGATGTAAAAGCAGCTGATTGTTTATAAAAGTTAAATTTTTGCGAAAGCCAGATAACCGATCCAAATATAGGGACCAACAAAAGCTGACCTGCTTCAATGCCCAGGTTAAAGAATAGCAAAGAAAGTAGCAGCTGTTCATTGCCGATACCAATACCCGTTAGGGCATTAGCAAACCCTAGCCCATGCAACAATCCAAAGCCAAATGCAACAACCCAAGGCGTAGATTTATATTTTTTACTTTCACTGACCTCTAAACCAAGGTAAATGATAGTAAGTGCAATTATTGCCTCTACAGTTGCTTGCGGTAGCGAGACTAGTTCAAATACTGATAAACCTAGGGTAATGCTATGAGCAAGGGTAAATGCAGTGATTGTTTTTACTGCATTGAAAAAACCAGAAATTAAAAAAAGTAGTCCTAAGATGAAAAGGATATGATCATTTCCACTCATTAGATGATCAATGCCTAGAGTGAAATATCCCATTGGATAAACTTGCTTTTGAAAAGGGATCTCTATCGATGATTTTTTAAGGTTCATAAGGCCCTCAAACACTTCTCCGTTAGAATGGGTAATTGTTATCAAGGCATCTGTAAGCACACTTAAATTGTTTACAGAAATTATTTGGCCTTTTAGAGAGCTTTCACAATCGAGGGATATTCTTTCGACCAAATATTTTCCCTTTTGACTAGGCAATTGACTCTCTCTTTTACAATTATCTGGAAAAAAAACTTCTGCTCGTGCACCAATGTTTTTTATTGGATACATCCAACTCACTTGATATTCATTATCAGCAAGCTCATCCACAACTAAGTGAGCCGGATTAAACTCATGAGAGAATAATGCAGTTGAACAAACAAGAATGACTAATGTTTTAGCAAGCTTGTAAATCATTAAAACTTATAATCTGGATTGATAATGACCCTATATTGAGACCTTATTTCATTAATATATTTTGCAATAGCCTTATCCTGAGCCTGTGAAAGAAAATCTTGCTGAACTTTTATTAGAACCTTTTCAAGAGGGGGGGAAAATCCAGTTTTAACTTCTTTCAATATTATTATGTGATATCCAAATATAGATTCATGTGGCCCAGACCACTCATTTATAGAAAGATTTTTAATAGTAGAGAAAAATAGTTCTCCAAAATTTTTTTTAATTTCATTTGCACTATTCTGATAAAAGTTTTTTCCTAGAAAAAATGGATCGCCCTTCAATTCAACTCCATTAGTTTGATAATCGTTAAAAGCTTTGTTTGCTCTTACTTTTGCGCTAGATTCTTTTGAAAAATAGTGATGAGAAAACGAATAGGTTGCAGGGACATAGTAGTTAGCTTTATTTTGTTCAAAAAATCTTTTTAATTCTTCTTGAGATGGATCTTCTGGAACAGTTTCTTGTTTTAAGAAAGTAATTTTTTGTGCCAATCTTCTTTTAATAATTCGATCTTCCTCGTCTAAATTTAAAAGCAATGCTTCTCTATATAAAATCTCCTCTTGAACAAAGTTATTTATAATATTTACGATTTCTTCATCATTTGGAGGTCTTCCAACTTGTGACTGCCAAGCCGAAAGCAAACTAGTTAATTCTTGGTCTGAAATATAAATATCTTTTGAGTCTTGTTCAGAATTAAACGCAACATCAAGTATGAAAATTATTAAGCCAATTAAAAAAAATACAATTATCCTGAGACTCACTGCAAATCCTAAAATTTATAACGGGATTATCTCTAAGTCGCTCGAATCAGGTATATACCAAATTGGAGAGGACCACGCGCGCTCTTGAATTGTTTCATGCAGATCAGGCCTGGGTTTTACTCCAGCTTTCAATGCATCCCAAGTAGACCACCTGCATGTTGGATTTTCTAGAACTCGAACATAGTAAAAAGCCTTTACGGCTGGATCAAAATCTGGATCTGCCCAAGTAGTTTTGAGCTCTCCTGCTCCTACATCATTGGAAATAGAGCAATCATTAATGTTTACTCTTGCTCCATTGTCAGGACAGCGATTAGTTACAGGATCTGCTGTTAGGCCATCTGAACATGCAACATCGTAAATCTTTTCTTTTGGAGTACCAGAGGCAGTTTCAACCCACCCTTTGATAATTTGAACCCTTTGGAGAGGTGCTCCTAATTTATCCCGTTGAGCCCATACTAAAAATTGAGGAGTTTGATTAGCTTGACTGAATAAATCAGCACCCATGGTAACTCCTTTTGCATATGCATTTTTAACCATATCTTCAGAATTCAAATCAATTGATTCCATATCAAAGCCAGCAAAGAACCTTACTGCTATTCTAGTTCCTGTTGTTGCAAATGTTTCTTTTCTTTTAAATGCTTGAAAAATAGAATCTCGAGTATTTTCTTCTGCCCAAGCTACCGCCAATCCTGATGCACCCCATTGGTCAAAGCCGACATCTGCATAAGTTTTGCCTTCAATTTCTTTTGTGCTCACTGGCTGATTGAAGTCTATTGAATATTGTGTGAGTTGATCAATTCGATCCTGTGATAGAGGTACGCTTCCTCTTCCCATATCTGTACCATCAAGAACACCAACTTTAGACCAATAATTATTTTCATCGAAAGCACCTGCTCCAGTATGGGTATCACTAGAACCTATTAAGCCAAATTTATATGGGTTACCTCGGCCTTCCCACTCTAAGGTTAAACCTCTCAGAAAAGCATCTCTAACATAGCCCCCTTGAGGCATGCTATAAGTTGGTGGCCTGCTACCAACTCTTTTATCCATGATTTCAAAATCAGCCCATTCATCATCTGGAGAGAGTAAGGGATGAGTGTCGGATGTTCCTTTGACCTGA
>CACNUQ010000021.1 GCA_902623685.1 uncultured SAR86 cluster bacterium | reverse complement strand
TAAAATAAGAACAAAAAACATTATTTAAAATAGCTGAATAAGATTATTTGTGTTTGTTTTGATCGTAAGATCTATGACGACCAACGTCAAAACCTCTTTTTGCTGAGTGCTTAGTTGTTCTACCAGAGACTCTTTTTCTCCAATTCTTATAGGCCGAATGCTTTAAATTAGATCTCATTAATTCCTTGACTGCCTGCTCATTTAGTCCAAATTGAGATTCAATAGCATCAAAAGGTGTTCTGTCTTCCCACGCCATCTCAATTATTCTGGATATATCAGAGTTATTCATACATGAGATTATATTTTAATTAACATGATCTTTATCTATTTTTTAAAATGAAAAGTAATTAGTTATTTCTTCACTTACACTAGAGTCATAATGAAAATTTTTTTAATTAAATCTGTTCCAAAGACAAGCTGGAGCTCAGAAAAACCTCTAAATTATGCACCTAAACCTTTGACCTCGTTCATGCTTTGCTTGGGATTGGGGTTATTTGGATTAGGTGAATCAATAATTATTGCTGCAAGTGTTGGAATGAGTCCATGGACAGTCTTAGCAGAGGGTTTCTCTAAAACTTTTGGATATAGCATAGGAGAAATGACTTTCCTGATAAGTTTATGCGTATTAATTTTATGGATACCTTTAAAACAAATGCCAGGCATTGGGACGATTCTGAATGTAATTATCATTGCGGCTGTAATACAGTGGTCTTTGCCGTATCTGCCTCATCCAGAAGATTTTTTGATGAAAGTATTACAAGCAATTATAGGAACTATGTTAGTGGGTTTTGCAAGCGGAATTTACCTTATTGCAAATTTAGGACCTGGACCCAGGGATGGATTGATGACAGGCTTTCAAAGGGTCTCAGGCTTGCCAATTGCTTGGGTAAGAGCCTTTATTGAATTAACAATAATTTCAATTGGTTGGCAATTAGGGGGAACTATTGGTATTGCAACTTTGATCTTTGCCTTTGGTATTGGGCCCAGTGTATCAGCAGGTCTTTATGCCGTTTCTGCAATATCTAAAAAATAATTTCTAAAAAAAAGGGTGCGAAAGCACCCTTTTTAGTTCCAAGATTAAATCTTAAAAATTATATCCAGCTTTTACATACCAGAAAGCTCCCTCGATGCCATATGGGGAGGTCTCGTAATAAATTGCTCCAAGAACATTTCCTGGAACGCCCTCACCTGCAGCACCAGCTGAACCTTCAATTTTTAAAGCTTCTGTATCAAACAAGTTTTGAACACCCGCTGAAACATAGAAGTTATCGGTTAGATCAATGCTCACTGACGCATCAACAGTCCACTCAGCATCTGAGTCTGTACCGAACCAATCAGCATGCACTGCATAATACTCACCGTAATAATTAGCACGAACAAATGAGCTAACTTTATCACTCCAAGTTTGAGCAACCGTTATTGTCATCCTGTCTTCAGGAAGACCTTCTTCTAATCTTTTTACTTTTGAAGCACCAGTTACAGCACCAGAGTTTGTAACCTCTGTTTCAGTATGGTTCCAAGCAGCACTTATGTCAGCATCAGCTCCAAATAAAACCGTGCTATAAGTTGCAACTAAATCAAAACCAGTGGTTTCTGTATCAAAGTCATTGGTAAAGTAATTTACTTGGCCAATTAGTTCTGGATTTGGAATACCTGCTGCGCCCATAGCAGTTACTTGAGCAGCAGTAGGAGCTGCATTACTTGTTAGAGCAACCCTATCTTCTAACTCAATCACGAAGTAATCAGCTGTTAGCGATAATTCTCCAGCATTGTAAACAATACCAAATGATGTATTAGTTGCTTCTTCAGGCTTTAACTGACCAGCACCAAGTTTGAAGCCAGGAAGTGTTTGAGCTTGAGTTAATTGTCCATCAACAAGTGTTGTTTGAGTATTTACAACATTAACTTGTCCTTGGGTTGGTGCTCTGAAACCAGTACTTGTTGAAGCACGCCATGCCAAGTTATCAGATACTTGATATCTAGCATTTAGTTTAAAGTCGTTAGTGTCACCAAATGATGTGTAATCCTCATATCTGAAAGAACCACCAAGAAGGAAATCATCACTTACTTGATTTTCTAAATCAACATATAAACCATAACTTCTTCTAGTGAAAGCACCTTGAGAATCAGGAGAAAATCCCGCAAACCCGTGAGAACCCACATTGAAACCTTGAAGCGCATATTTTCCTGCCTTCCATGAAGCCTCTTCACCTGAGATAACTTCAAAAGTTTCCTCTCTCCACTCTGCACCATAGGCAACAGTCATAGAGTCAACTTGTCTGGTTAAATCAAAGTTAAAAACTTTTTCTAGTTCAATGTATGAACCAGTATAAAAATTACGAGGTGTATCAGGACCCATAGATGGATTGACGGTATTGTTCAAGCCAAAGTCAGCTTCATTTCTACCAACTGATCCACTTAGATCATATGAATGACCGGCTAAAAAGCCCTCTGTAATATCTCCCCTTCTACCTATCGTTAATGATGTATCTGTAATATTACCCAAGAATCTTGGAGTATATCCACCTGGTGCTATTTCATTCATTAAGAAACAGCTTGGATCTGCCATGATTGCATCTCTCATAGCATAGTCAGATGGATCGACTTGACCTGAAGCACCTGTTCCGTATGCACAAGTTCCATCAACATTTCCAACAGCCCTGAAATCACCAATTGTGAAAACACCACTTCTGCCGTCTGGATTTCGATAGTAGAATCCTCCATCTACATCCCTTTCTGAGTAATTACCAAACATGTATGACTCTGAGCCGTCACTATTTGTAACTCCAGTATTCATAAAGAAGGTCACATCATCATCAACTTTTGGAGCACCCCAAATTTGACAAGGATTTGCAACAGCAGCATTTCCGCCTGCTGTTAAATCTGCACAGTCAGGCCTTTGTAAACTTCTAGATGTGTCGTCGGCTTGTCTGATCTGAAAACTTGTTGTAACAAAACCATCTTGGCCTAGGGGCATACCATATTTTCCAGCAATAGTAGTTGTATTGCCATCACCTTCAGTATATTCACCCATTTTGTAAGACAATGTTCCACCCTCAGAAATATCATCAAGAACGAAGTTGATTACACCAGCAATAGCATCTGAACCATATTGCGCTGAGGCACCATCCCTCAATACTTCAACCCTTTTTAGAGCGATAGCTGGGATTACAGAGATATCTGCGCCCTGAGAACCATCATTTACTCCGCCTCCTTGGAATGCAATAACTGAAGCGTGATGTCTTCTCTTGCCGTTTGTGAAAATTAATGTAGCATCAGCTGACAAGCCTCTTAAGTTTGCAGGACGAATCATACTTGCAGCATCACTGATTGGCTGCAAATGTACGTTCAATGAAGGAATGCTACCTTGAAGCTGCATTAAAAGATCGTCAGTACCTGTCTTACTGATATCATCAGCACTTAGCACATCAACCGGTACTGGTGAGCTAGAAACCGATCTTGGCTTACCACGAGTACCGATACTGACAACTTCCTCTACGAATTCAGCATCTTGAGCAAATGAATCAACTGTAAAAACAGAACTTACAGCAATAATTGTTGTAAAGAAAAGCCCTTGAGCTGTTCTAATAGCTTTATTTAACATATTTTTCCCCTAAGATATAAAAAAATCATATAAATGTATGCAATTTATACACTAATTTAATCATTTTGGCGAATATTACTGGGATTCTAGATTTGTTAATCATTTCTTCTTTGGCATTTATTGATTCAAAAAACCAAGATAAGATTAATAAATGAAGATCAAAAAACTTTTTTTAACTATATTTTTTATTGCTTACTCTCATAGTTTTTTATATGCAATTGAGGATCCTTTCAATGCGTATATTCTCTCAATTGATAAAAATTCAAATGGAAACCTAATTAATATAGCTATAAAAGATAATATTGATCTTGCAGGATATCCAACAACAGCTGGTTCCATAGCAATGTTAGACAATGTTCCAGAAAATGATGCATTTATTGTAAAAAAACTAAAACAAAATGGTTTTCATATAAGTGGAAAAACTAATTTAAGTGAATGGGCAAACTTTAGATCTGAAAAATCAATAAGTGGTTGGTCTAGTCATGGCGGCCAAACTATAAATCCTTATGGAAAAAACCTTAATCCTTGTGGGTCAAGTTCAGGTTCAGCCGTTGCTGTTGCATCAGGCTTGGTGGATGTAGCAATCGGTACCGAGACAAATGGCTCAATATCATGTCCGGCTTCGGTAAATGGGATAGTTGGGTTTAAACCTACTGTTGGATTAGTTAGTAGGCATGGCATTATCCCAATATCATCCACTCAGGATACGGCAGGTCCGATGGGGAAATCAGTTAAATTAGTAGCTGAAGTTTTAGAGGCAATAGCAGGCCCGGATATTAAAGACATAGCAACTTTATTAATACCCAAAGATTTTAATTATGACTTCACGAGTGAATTAGAAAATAACAACATTGCTGGAAAAAGATTGGGATTACTGAAATCCGGAGAAGATTATGATGCTGCAAATGAGCTTTTAGAAAAAATAACTGATCTTGTTAATATGTTAGGCGGTACAGTTGTAGAGATAGTTGATCCCAGAATTTATCCTAGTGAAGATGAATATTTTTTATTGTTGTATGAGTTTAAAGTTGGTTTAGAGGACTATCTATCGCAATCATCAAGCTCTATCAAAACATTACAAGCTTTGATTGATTTTAATAATGCTAATGCAAAAAAAATGATGCCCTATTTTGAACAAGAAATTTTTCAGAAAAGTATTGAAACAGCTGGTATGACAGATGAATACATGCAGGCTTTACAAATGGTAATGTCAGTTAGAGATGAGCTTGATACCATGCTTGAAAAAAATAATCTCGATGGATTGATTGGTTTGACTAGAAACCCTGCATGGAAAATTGACATTGAAGGCGGAGATGGAGCCGCAATGTCAAATCAAATGAGTTTTGGCAATGGAGCTTATGCCGCTATAGCTGGATATCCCCATTTAACCATTCCATTAGCTTCAATTAATGGCTTGCCAGTTGGAATTTCAATCATTGGTCCTGCTTGGTCTGATGCAGAATTATTAAAAATGGGGTCCGATTTGGAATCAAATAGCGAACTTTTTTAGATAATTAGTTATTAATAAGAGAAATATCTTCTTTAGATAATAAATCTTTATCAAGAGCATTTAAAAGCGGTTTTAAATTTTTTGCATATGGCTTCCATCGACCCATACCAGATTTATTAATAGGCTGTCTTACTTGCTCGGAGCTTGCAGTTCTAACCGATCTATCAGTTTCGTAAAATGAAATACATTGCTCTTCGAAAGGGAGTCCAACAAAGTCAAGCATTCTTTTTACCTGGCCTTCTAGATCTTCAATGACATCCTCATTGTTCACTCGTAAGATTTTATTAGGCAAAACTTTATCCCAATGATTCATAAGCTTTACATAAGTTTTGTAGTAATTCCCTGCCTCAGCAAGACCATAAGTAAATTCTTGGCCTTGAGCAAATAATTGTTTAAACATGCTAAAACAACAATCAAGTGGATATCTTCTTGCATCAATGATTTTCGCATTTGGCATGATCAAATGAATTAAACCTATATGTCTAAAATTATTTGGCATCTTGTCAGTAAACATAGGTGCATCCTTTCTATGCATTCGAGTCTCATCTATATATTTCTTTCCAAGAGACTCTCTTTGATCTTGAGACATCGAGGTCATACTTTTTGGGTAATTTCCTAATTTTCCGTAAATATCATCCCCTCTTAAGCTTTGAGCAATAGATAGAATATTTGGAAGCTCAAGAGTTCCATCAATCATCGAGTGAGATGCTAGAATTTGTTCAATTAATGTAGAACCTGCTCTTGGCAAGCCTAGGATAAATATAGGATCTTTTGTTTGATGGCCTCCGCTTCCAAGTTTCTTAAAAAATGCTTCATCACAAATTTCTATTTGAGCTTGCAATTCTGCATCCATTCTATCAATGGAATATTGGCTTTGATCATTTTTAATTTTGTTACCCTTTTCAAGATGAAAAAAGCTTCGTCAAACTCACCTATAGATTCACATGCTTGAGCAAGAGCAAAATGAAAATAGGCTTTATCTCTTAGAGCTAAATCAATTCTTTTAACTTGATCCCGCATAGCATTAAGTTCGTCAGAATTAAAGGAATAAGTTTTTAAATTTGCGAGTGAAAAAAAAGCTTCGCCATGATCTGGTTTAATTTTATATGCTGATTGATAGCTTTGAATTGCTTGATCAGTTTGCCCAAGCGTCTTTTGAGCATGGCCCTTTGATGTAAACGTACTGAAGTTATAGGGGTTCTTTTCAATTATATTGTCTAATAACTTTATAGCCTCCTCATGATCACCATTTTGCATAATTTCGCTGGCCTTATGAGCTTGATATGCATGATTATCTGGAAACTGATCACATAGAATATTTACTTGCTCCATGGTTTCAGCAAATTTTTGTTTCTTGCGCAGAATGGTTGCATATTTCATTCTGAGATCACCATCATTAGGTTCAAACTCCACAGCTTTTTGGAGTAAAAACTCTGCGTCATCAAAATAGCCTAATCTATTTGCAATTTCAGACAATAGAGACATTGCATATGTATGAGTTGGATTCTTTTTTAGAAAAGCTCTACATTGTCTTTCGGCTAAGCCAAGCCTTCCCTCATTCATAATTTGATCTATATAAAGCAAGGCGGGAGGTAATGATTGAAGTTTTTCAATTTGTTCACGAGCATGATCAGCAGCAGGTTGATTATTTTTTTTGGTGAAATATTTATATAGTGAGCTCCATGAAGCTAATAATGCAGGATTCAACTCACATGCTTGCCTGTAATGGATAACTGATTTGGTCTCATCGCCCATATCTCGGTAAATATGGCCTAATTCTTGATATGCTCTGCCCATATCAGGAGCAATTGTCATTAGTCGTTCAATAAATTTTTTTGAATCATCAAACTTTTTTAAATATCTCGATGAAACTGAAGCCAGATATAAACTATCTATGTGATTTGGATCATCCTTTAGGATTATTTCAAAAAGCCCCAGTGCATCTTTAAACCTATTTTCTTTAACGGCTTGTCTTGCCTCACTTAAATCTACTGAAAGAGAAGCATCATTAGAATTAAATTCTTTTGTATTCATTTACAATTATTTTAACAAAAATAAAAAGGGAGCCTAGGCTCCCTTTTTACAATTACTTTTATAAATTAAAAGTTGCGCTTAAACCTCACACCAAGTGTAGTTGGTCTGATATAAGTAACACGCATCCTATCAAAGACATAGTTATTACTGATTTCACCTCTTTCATCTGTAACATTATCAATGTAAACCTCTGCAAGCCACATATCATTACTGATACCTGCTCTTAAGTTGAGGTAGCTGTAACTATCTTGCTTAGCTTTATTTGGTTCAATAATA
Source organism: uncultured SAR86 cluster bacterium (assembly GCA_902623685.1). GTDB lineage: Bacteria > Pseudomonadota > Gammaproteobacteria > Magnimaribacterales > D2472 > D2472. The sequence goes on along the minus strand of CACNUQ010000021.1, from coordinate 5,285 downwards.
TCTGAATAGCTCTCATCAGAGAACACAAATTGTCCTTGGAAATGGCCCATATTACCGCCACTCATAGACCACTCTTTCCTTGCGGCAACATTACCTTGCATTCCTGGAGCAAAAGCTAGCTCTTTTCCAGCAACAACATCTCCTGAGGAGGTAAGAGTTTTTGTAATTTCAGTATCTAATAATGAAAATGCTCCTGAAATCATCCAGCCATCTAGATTAGGATAATAAACAAAATCTCCTTCCAATCCTGTGATTTCTGCATCAGCTGCATTATCTGAGAAGAATAAATTTGTTATGCTGGGGTCAAGAATTGAGGTCTGTAGACCTTCAATATCAACCATAAACATACTACCGTTAAACCTTAATTGGCCATCATTAGAAATAGATTTCCATCCAAACTCATAATTGGTTACTTCATCTGATTCAGTAATGAATGGAACTGTGTAACTACCATCTGAAGTAGAATCACCGCCAGGACGATTTAAAAGACCTGGCCTAAAACCTTCGGACATTGTTACGTAATACATAAGATCCTCAGAGGGATTCCATGAGTAAGTTACTTTTCCAATGGTTCCATCAGTTTCGGCTTTATCAGGATGATCCATTGCGTCCAATGCAGGGTTACCTGAATTTCCTCCAGGTCCATTATATTTATTTGATAAGTTCGTTCCGAATCTTTGGCGGTCATTATGAGTTTGTGGTGCAGAGAACCAACCTGTTGAGAATGAAGAGTTAGCACTTCCCTCTAAATCTACTTCAATATCATAATAACGTAATCCCACCGTTAACTCTGATGTCTCTGTGACATCGATACTCAACTCACCAAAATATCCCAACTGCTTATCAGTTCTTCTAATATCATTAAAGAACATTACTGGTGGTTCGACTGGCCCTCTACCTGAATGCCAACCCGCACCAGCCCAAGAGGAACTTCCTGTTAGCGGCACGCCGGTTACTGAAGTATCTGTTAGGGCCCAATTAGGTCCATATCCTATGTCACTGACAAGGGCTCCGGGATAAGTAAATAGGTTATATTCTGTAAGCTCAAGATCACTCATGAACACACCAGCAGTAAGACTCATTGTATCGCTTAGTGGCGCGTTGATTCTTAACTCATGAGTTTGAACTTCAGAATCTACCAATGAATCAACATATAAGTCAGCGGTTCCACAATCTCCAGTTGGAACATTTCCAGGAGCATAAGCTGTATAAGTTACATAATAATCACATATGTAATACGGTATATATTGACCAACAAAGAGATAATCAGTGTAATCAATTCTTTGATCAGAGCTTCTGTCAGTGTATGCACCAGCATAAACAACTTCTAGATCACCAATAGAACCTTCAAGTGTTAAGCTAACGTTGTCATACTCATCTTCAATATGATCATCATGGAATCTTTTTACTTCAAGATCACCAAGTGTAGGATCTGCAAAAAAGACACCGTCTGACTCAATTGTTTGTGTTGAAACTGATAGTAAAGCGTCCCAATTATCATTTAACTCAGACTTAATGCTTGCTCTAAAGCCTTCATAAGTTGTTGAATTAACATCTTCTTCAACAATTGAATTTACGCTTGGAGTAACAACATTAGTTAAATCAGCATTTGCTCTCCAACCATTTCTTTTTGAAGCAACTGGAAGTCCATTAGATCTAACTGTTCCAGCAGGTCTCCATGCAGCAGAATCTTTAACACTAACTGATCCAGCAACCTGATCAATGTATCCACCTCTTCTATCCCTATATGCAACAAATCTTAGTGCAGAAGTATCACTTAAAGGTATGTTTGACATGTATTCAACTTTGGAGCCCATATCGCCTTCAGGCATGTATCTTGACTCAACTTCTAAGCTGCTTGCTGATTCACCTATTACAGGTTTATTTGTAATCATTCTAACAACACCGGCCTGTGAGCTAGCACCAAACAAAGTTCCTTGTGGTCCAGATAGAACCTCAATACGATTAACGTCAGCTGCATAGACGTCTAAGTTTCTTCCTGGATAAGCTAGGGGTTGCTCATCAAGATAAAAAGATACGTTTGGAGCCAAACCTCCAACACCAGCTGTTGTTAAATTAGGGGTTGTAGAAGCAAGACCTCTTATATATATGGTACTTTGTCCTGGACCTGAGCCACCTGCAGTAACTCCAGGTAACTGTAACAAGTAGTCTTCAAAAACATTAATGCCTTTTTCCTCAAGTGTTTCTTCACCTAAAGCATTAACAGTAAGAGGAACATCTTGCAAACTCTCACTTTTCTTTCGTGAGGTAACAACAACCTCTTCAATGGTTGCTTGAGTCTGAGCAGAGATATAGCCACTATAAGCAGAAGCATTAATAATAGCTAAAGTTGATATAGCAGAAAGAATTTTTCCACCAAAATTTTCAAAAACCCTACTCTCATAGGCTTTATTAGTTATTTTTTTAATAAGTTTTATCATGATTCCCCCCCAAAAGGATCAAATTATAAAAAAATCTCAAAAAGAGATATGTTTTAACCATAACAAATGAAAGTGGAAATTTTAAGTAAATATCAAAAAAACACCCTTTATTTTCTAAAATAGGTATTTTTTTAGCATTTTAAGTAGACTCTACTGCAAATGTTTAAAAATATTGCTCCAAGACGGTTTATTTTCTCAATTATTCTAATTGCTGGATTTATTGGCCTAACGCTCTATAACCTAAGTGAGGCTGATAAATTGTTTGCTGATATTCAAAAACATCTGTCTGACGGCCTTGGATGGCTCATCATCTTACTGGCAAATGGTTTTCTAGTATTTGTAATCTATTTAGCCTTCAGTAAGCATAAAAAAATTAAACTTGGAGGGCCAGACGCTCAACCAGAATTTTCAAATATCAATTGGATAGCAATGCTATTTAGTGCTGGATTAGGAGTTGGTTTATTATTTTATGGAGTAGCTGAGCCTGTTCTGCATTATAGCTCTGATGCTCTCCATGAAACAGAGGCATCTTTTTCAGATAAAGCAAACCTTGCTATGAATCTTTCCTATCTTCATTGGGGATTTCATGGCTGGGCTATCTATGGAATTGTGGGCTTATGTTTTGCCTACTTCACTTATAATAAAAATCTACCTTTTCGGGTAAGCTCTTTCTTCTCAGGTTCATTCACACAAAATATTTGGGGACGAGTCTCTTTGGATGTTATTGCAATCATCGCAACCATATTTGGTATCGCAACCTCACTAGGCTTAGGAGCAAATCAAATTAACTCTGGCCTTGGTTATATGCAAATTCTTGAAGAAAGCTTTATGAGCACAATTGGAATTGTTGTTGTCATTACACTTATGGGTTTAATCAGTGTTGTTTTGGGTTTGAAAGTCGGTATTAAAAGATTGTCCCAACTAAATATTATCTTGTGTGCAATTCTACTCTCGATAATATTTTTGGGCGGTCCAACAAGCTACATATTAGACGGATTAGTTCAAAACTTAGGCTCATACCTTCAAAATCTCTTAAGCCTGTCAACCAACACTAATGGATATTTAGATTCATCTTGGCAAAATGGCTGGACTCTTTATTACTATTCTTGGTGGTTTGCATGGTCGCCGTTTGTAGGGTTGTTTATTGCCAGAATTTCTTATGGCAGATCAATTCAAGAATTTTTAATTGGTGCAGTTTTGGTTCCATCTTCAATTGTTTTTCTTTGGATGGGTGTTTTTGGTAATGCTGCTCTATATCAAGAATTTATAGATCCAAATTCACTTAGCACGGCAATAAATAATGATATTGCTGTATCACTATTTGTCTTTCTAGAAAACTTTCCATTATCAAAATTGCTCATGGGACTTGCAATTGTGATTATATTAACGTTTTTTGTCACTTCTTCTGATTCAGGCGCTCTAGTAACTTCTATGTTAACTGCAGCTAAGAAAGAGAATACTAAAGAGGAGCCTCCAATGATCTTAAGAGTAATTTGGGCTATATCCCTAGGAGTGATCGCTATTGTGCTGTTAGCTGGTGGCGGTATTGGAGCTTTACAAACATCAGTTATAGTTACCGGCGTTCCCTTTGCAATTCTGGTATCTTTCGCTGCAAGAAGTCTTCTAAAAAGCCTTAATCAATAGGCATTCTCGATATTTTATTTTTGGCACGATAATTGCTTATATGAAAGTAATTATGGAGTCACAATGTTTGAATATTTTAATAACTTAATTAATTTTTGTAACAACTATCCTGTTTGGTCAGCAGCCTTTTTTATTTGTGGATTTCTAATCGGTGAAGTCTATTTTTAAAAAATACATAGCTATTATATAACTTGATTAAAATCATCCTTTAATTAAAAAATCTAATAAAAAGTCTTACATCTTTTCTAAGAAGATATAAATTCAGTATAGAATTTGTTAGATGAGTGAAACATCAAAAAATAATAAAGAAATTGCAACTGAATTTTTTAATTCTTTAAGCTCTGGTAAAGAAGATTATCTAGATTTTTACACAGATGATTCGACTATTTGGACTGCTGGAGATAATGCAATTGGAGGAACAAGAACTAAAGAAGAAGTCATAGAATTTGCTCAAGGCATCCTTGCAGCATTTCCAAATGGAATAACTTTCAATATTACAGGAATGACGGCAGAGGACGATAGAGTGGCGGTTGAGGTTAGCGGTGAATCCATTCATGCCTCTGGGCAACCTTATAATAACAGGTATCACTTTTTGCTAATAATTAGAGATGGAAAAATTATCCAACTCAAGGAGTACATGGATACACAGTTAGCTGCAAAAATACTCTTAGGTGAATGACTTTTAAATCATGATTAATCCAATTAATACTGAATCGCAAATTCAGCATGAGTTGGAAGCTCTTGAAATCTTTAACCTCAAAGAGATTCAACAACAAAAAGATCAGGTTAGAAATTTTTGGCTTGATCTAGTCAAACCCTCAGAGGTCATGTTGAGCTGCTTTGAAGATGCATTCGAAGAAGTGATGTTTGGCGCTGTAATTTGGGCGCTTAATCAAGATCCAAATTTTCCAAAAGTTATTACCATAAGCAGAGTGCCTCATAGAATTGATGATCAAAATATTCCTGGGTCTAGATGGGGAATAGATAACCCAGACTCAGTTTACCGAGTCATCCCAATTGGTGACTCCCAATCATATGTCATCAGAGGGAAGCTGGGTAAACAATTATTCAATGAAAATCATTTCACTCTTTGGGATGAGGATATGAAAACCATTGGTCTGATTTCAGGCAATAACTTGATAGTGGATAGTGAAAATAACTTTGAAATTTTTGTAAATCCTAATAGAAATAAAGGAAAGA
>CACNUQ010000020.1 GCA_902623685.1 uncultured SAR86 cluster bacterium | reverse complement strand
ATAGCAGAGTGGCTTGCGAGACCATGATAAAAAATAACATGGTATATATAGCAGGTGAAATAACTTCCTTAGGAAGTCCTGATCTAGAGCCTGTTGTGAGAAAAACAATTAATGATATTGGCTATAACTCGGATGAATATGGATTTAATGGAGATACGTGTGAATTCACAAATCTAGTTTTTGAGCAATCACCTGACATCTCCCAAGGTGTCACCGAGGGTGAAGGAGAAAACCTTGAACAAGGAGCTGGAGATCAGGGATTAATGTTTGGATATGCATGCAAAGAAACAGAATCATTAATGCCGCTTCCAATAGATCTTTCTCACAGATTGGTAAAAAAACAAGCAGATGTAATGAAGAGCGGAGAGATAAAATGGTTGCGCCCTGACTCTAAGAGTCAAGTCAGTGTAATTTACTCCGATGATGGTAAAACAATCGAAGGCTTGTCCGCGGTCGTGCTCTCAACACAGCACGATGAAGATGTTAGCCAGGAAGAAATAAAAATTGAGGTAATGGATAAAATTATCAAGCCAATAGTTCCAGAGGAATGGTTGCTTGATTCTACAAATATATTTATTAATCCAACCGGAAAATTTGTTATTGGTGGACCTGTGGGAGATTGTGGTCTCACTGGAAGGAAAATTATTGTAGATACCTACGGAGGTATGGCCAGACACGGCGGTGGAGCATTTTCTGGAAAAGATCCATCCAAAGTAGACAGATCTGCAGCATATGCATCAAGATATGTTGCTAAAAATATAGTTGCAGCAGGGCTTGCAGATTACTGTGAAATTCAAGTTTCATATGCTATTGGTGTAGCCAAGCCTACTTCAATACATGTAGAAACTTTTAATAGTGAAAAAATTTCCAAAGAAGCGATTGTTAAAATTGTTGAGGAAGAATTTGATCTCAGACCAAAAAGTCTGATTAATATGCTGGACTTAAAAAGACCTATCTACCTTCCAACGGCAGCGTATGGTCATTTTGGAAGATCAGACATAGAGCTTTCTTGGGAAAAAACAGATAAAGCAGCTGATATTTCATAATAATGACAGATATAGCTGCTAAAGGGTGCACTTGCATCTCTATTTTATGTAGAATGCCCACTTAAATCTATTGGAGTAAATAATGGAAAACGATTATAAAGTCGCAGATATGAGTCTTGCTGAATTCGGTAGACGGGAGATTTCTCTTGCTGAAAATGAAATGCCTGCATTAATGGCTCTAAGAACAAAATATAAAGATGCTCAACCTCTTGCTGGTGCAAAAGTTATGGGTTGCATTCATATGACTATTCAAACAGCTGTGCTTATCGAGACGTTGGTAGATCTTGGTGCGGAAGTGCGTTGGTCTGGTTGCAATATTTTCTCCACACAAGATCATGCTGCTGCAGCTATTGCGGCTGCAGGTATTCCTGTTTTTGCTTGGAAAGGCCAAACTGATGAAGAATTTGACTGGTGTATTGAACAAACAATAGTTAAAGATGGCAGTCCATGGGATGCGAACATGATTTTAGATGATGGTGGCGATCTGACGCATATGGTTCATTCTAAATTTCCTGACATGCTTGAAAACATTCATGGAATTTCTGAAGAAACTACCACTGGTGTTCACAGATTAAAAGCAATGCTTGAAAAAAATGAGCTAAAAGTGCCAGCCATAAATGTAAATGACTCTGTCACTAAATCAAAAAATGACAATAAATATGGCTGTAGACATAGTCTAAATGACGCAATTAAAAGAGGCACAGATATGTTTCTTTCATCCAAAAAAGCATTAGTAATTGGATATGGAGACGTTGGAAAAGGTTCTGCTTTAAGTCTCGCACAAGAAGGAATGATTGTTAGAGTCGTCGAATCTGATCCCATATGTGCTATGCAAGCCTGCATGGATGGTTTTGAAGTGGTGTCTACATATAATAATGGAGTCGTAACTAGAGACGTGAAAGATATAAATATGGCGGTTCTTGAAGATACCGACCTTATTGTTACAACCACTGGAAATGTGAATGTTTGTGATGAGGCAATGTTGCGCTCAGTAAAAAATACCGCTGTCATATGTAATATTGGTCACTTTGATAATGAAATTGATACTCAGTTCATGCGAGACAAGTGGTATTGGGAAGAGATTAAGCCTCAAGTGCATAGAGTATTTAGAGATACTTCTCCGTCAGACACGCCAGACTTACAAAGTAAGAACTACATCATTCTTTTAGCTGAAGGCAGGCTAGTCAATCTTGGAAATGCAACAGGTCATCCAAGCAGAATTATGGATGGATCATTTGCTAATCAAGTTTTAGCTCAGATGCACTTATATAAGCAAGGTTTTGCAAACGTCAATGATGCTGACAAGCAAAATGAAATGATAACTGTTGAAGTTCTTCCAAAAAAATTAGATGAGGAAGTTGCTGAGCTTATGGTTCAAGGCTTTGGTGGAATAATAACCAAACTAACTGGTGAGCAAGCTGATTATATTAATGTTCCTGTTGATGGCCCATTTAAAGAAGAAGAGTATAAATACTGATCCAATTAGTTTTTTTTAAATAAATTTATCATAATAGGCGTATGCAAATACGCCTATTAGTTTTTTTAATGCTAGTTTCTTTGATGATTGCAGGATGCGGAATGAAAGCGCCTATTCCCTCAGAGATAATTTTTTAACTTAAATTCCTTCATGGACCATTTTGATTATAAAAAAGGTAAGCTTTTTGCAGAAGAAGTCTCCGTAGAGGAAATTGCAAATAAATTTGGTACGCCTTCTTATGTATATAGCAAAGCCACGCTTGAAAGGCATGCAAAAGCATATATAGATTCGTTTCAATCAATGAATGGTCTTATTTGTTTTTCAGTTAAAGCTTTATCGAACATATCCATTTTAAAAATACTAAAAAAAGCAGGATGTGGATTTGATATTGTTTCAGGTGGAGAGCTACATCGAGTAATTTTAGCTGGAGCAGATCCAAAAAAGATTATTTTCTCAGGTGTTGGAAAATCAAAAGCTGAAATGGAAGCTGGGATCAATCATAATATTCTTTCATTCAATATAGAGTCTGAGCCAGAACTTGATCGGCTTAGCAGCGTTGCTAATGAAATGAATAAAATTGCACCAGTTGCCATTAGATTTAATCCAAATGTGGATGCTGGAGTACATGAATTTACTAAAACAGGCAGAAAATCAGATAAATTTGGCGTCAGCATAAAGGCTGCGAAAAGTCTTATTAAAAAATGCAATGACTCGTCTAGCCTTAACCTTGTTGGCTTAACATGCCACATTGGGTCACAAATAACCGAGTTGGATAGTTTTGAAGACGCCGCAAAGCAAGCGTTAGACCTATTAATTGAGCTAGATAAGCTAAATATTAAGATAGATTTTATAGACATGGGTGGAGGCTTAGGAGTTAACTATGTAGGCGAAGAGACTCCTCAGCCATTTGAACTAATTCAAAGCTATGAGAATATTTTTGAAGGCAGAAATGAAACATTAATACTAGAGCCTGGTCGATCAATCTCAGCTAATGCTGGCATCATGCTGGCTAAAGTTGAATACAAAAAGAATAATTTCATTATTACAAACGCAGCAATGAATGACCTACTTCGTCCTGCTCTTTATGATGCACATCATGATATTTGGCCTGTCGTCAAAAATGATAATCCCGTATCTAATGTTAATGTGGTAGGTCCCATTTGTGAAACTGGTGATTTTCTTGCAAAAGATATTAATATTGCTGCTTCTGAAAACGATCTATTAGCAGTTAAAACAGTTGGTGCATATGGTTCTGTTATGAGCTCAAACTACAATTCTAGACCAAGAGCTGCTGAAGTTCTGGTTGATAAAAAGAATGTTTATCTAATAAGAAAAAGAGAGGATAACTCAAGTCTAACTTCTCTTGAAGAGGGATTAGATGATCAAATTTAAAAAAATGCATGGGAATGGTAATGACTTTATAGTTATTGAGAATTTAACTAAGGCCAATTTATTATCAAAATCTCAAATAGTAAAAATTGGGGATAGAAAAAAGGGCCTAGGGTTTGATCAACTTATTACCATTAACCCACCAAAGAAATCGAATCACGATTTTTATGTAAAGTTTTTTAATTCAGATGGATCTGAGGCAGACATGTGCATGAATGGCGTAAGATCTGTTGGAACTTTTCTTTGGGCTGCCAAACTTGCTCCAAGAAAACCTCTTTTATTAGGAACTAAATCAAAGCCAATTTTAATCAAACCAACAAATACTAAAAAGGTAAAAGTCATCTTTGATTGTCCCACACAAGAAATCATTCCAAAATCAGAAACTAAATTTTTAAATAAATGTGGTTTAAAAAAATATAACTTTATAAATGCTGGGAATCTTCATTTAATAATAAAGACTAGTAAAGTATTTTCTTTTGACTTAGATGAACTTTCATCAAAGTTAAGAAAGCGTGCCTTTTTTAAAAATGTAAATATTTCTCTTTATAAAGAAACCTTAAAAGGATTGATTTTGAGAACCAATGAAGCTGGTGCCGGCGAAACCCTGTCTTGTGGCTCAGCTTCTGCTGCAAGCGCAAGCTTCAATATTAAAGATAAATCTATTTTAAAAATTATCTCTGCTGGAGGTGAGCTGAGCATTAGAAAAATAAATGGTAAGCTTGAGATGGTCGGACCAGCTGAATTTATTTGTGAGGGTATATGGCTAAAAAAATAGATGCCAAAGAAATTGAGCTCTATCTATTAGAAAATACTGATTTCTTTCTTACAAGAGAGTCTCTTGTGAACGAATTAAGCTTTAAACATGATAGTGAAGGGGCTACATCACTGTTAGAAATGCAAATTCGAAAACTAAGAGATGAACAATCTAGACTAATAGAAATGCTTACAGGTTTTGTTTCTACTGGAAAAGAGAATGAAGAACTTTTCTTTAAATCTAAAGATCTTACGTTGTCGCTTATAACTGCTCGGGATTTTAATGCTGTAAAAAAAGTAGTTGAAGAATTTTTCATAAACAACTTTAAAGTTGACTCCTGCATTCTAGAAATACTTTCCGATGATCAATTGCAAGTTCTTGAAGATGAAACAACCATGGATATGAACAAAAATGCTATTCATATGGGGCCTTTATCAAAAGAAAAAATAGCCGCTTTTTTTAAAACTAATTTAATTAAATCTGCTGTAATTAGCGTCATGAAGTTTGAAAATAGCTTTGGTCTCCTAAAGATTGGATCAAACGATCCAACCAAATATCTTGGTGACGGAGATACAACTTTCATAGAGTATATTCGAGATATTATTGTTAAGGTTCTTGAATCAAAAGAGGCATGAGTGCAAAACAATATTTTTTTAATGCCTTAATTTTTGATTACTTAGATTTTTTAAAGAATATAAAGGGTCTGAGCGAAAATACTGCCAAAGCATACCAAAGAGATTTAAGTAAATTTTCTAAATTTTTAGAGTCCATTGCAATAAATAGCTTAGAACATATTACAGAAGAAATATGTTCAGCTTGGGTCGCGGATCTTTTTCAAAATAACGTTAGCGCAAGGAGCATTCAAAGGCACATATCCTCAGCAAAAGGTTTCTTTGGTTATATGAAAAAAATCAGTTTAGTTCAAAGCTCTCCATTTGAATTAATTAACTCGCCTAAATCTCCAAGCCGTCTTCCAAATATTTTGTCGCCTGAAGAGGTATCTCAGTTATTAAGTTTCAAACCTAAAAACATACAAGATAAAAGGGATATAGCAATTATTGAGCTGATTTATTCTAGCGGCTTAAGGGTATCCGAGGCTGTAAATTCAAATTTATCTGATTTTGAAGACAATAATAATTTTTTACGAGTAATTGGCAAAGGCTCAAAAACAAGGCTAGTTCCGGTTGGTCGATTTGCACAAAATGCAATAAAGATTTGGATCAAAGAAAGAAAGAATATTTTAACAATTGATGACGCTTTATTTGTAAATCTTAGAGGCGGAAGAATTTCTGCAAGAAGTATTCAAGAGAGATTGAAAAGCATTGCTTTAATGCAAGGATTGCCTCCTGTAAATCCACATATGCTCAGACATAGTTTTGCTACCCATTTACTTGAATCCAGTGGAGATCTTCGAAGCATTCAAGAATTACTTGGTCATAGCTCTTTATCAACTACACAAATTTACACAAGGCTTGATTATCAACACCTAATAAAAGTGTATGAGAATTCTCATCCTAGGGCTCATAAGAAAAATGCCTGAAATAAAACTTATTACCTTTGATTTAGATGACACATTTTGGGATATCAAAAGTACTATTATTAATGCAGAAATAAATTCTAGAAAATGGATTGAGGATAAAATTAAAAAAAAAATAGAGTGGGGAACTTTTGATGATTTTTTGGAAATTAGAAATGAGCTGATTAAAGAAAATCCATCCTTGGATTATGATCTTGGATTATTAAGAAAAAAGATGATTTCTTATCACACACAAAAATATTTTAAGAATCAAAAAGACTTAGATGAATTTATTGAAGAAGCGTATATGTTTTTTTTAGAAGAGAGGCACAAAGTAGAGTTTTTCGATGATGTAATTCCAGTTTTAGAAAAATTATCCTTAAATTATAAGCTTGGTGTTCTAACGAATGGTAATGCTGATATAAAAAAATTAGGGATCGATCACATGTTTGATTTTTCAGTATCTTCGATGGATGTGAAAAGCAATAAACCAGACCAAGGTCACTTTATTAGAGCCAAAGAGCTCTCACAAATTAATTTTCATAATACTCTTCATGTTGGGGACCATCCAGTAAATGATGTTTGTGGAGCTAGAGAGCTGGGGATAAATGTTATGTGGTTTAACCTAAATAATTTAGTTTGGGATATTGATGAGAATCCTCCAATTCAATTTAAAAAGTGGAGTGATTTTGTAAACTTATTGGAGGAAAATTATGGCAACTAAAGATTCTTTTGATGCCTTTTTAAGCATTATCAAGGACAAAATAGGTGAGTTTTCCGAGCATACCGATCAATCACACATACAAGTTTTTCAGGATGAGCTTAGAGCTAAATTTGATGATCTAGCTAAATCTCAAGGATATGTCTCCAATAAAGAATACGAAGCTCTTAGGATTTTAGCAACTAGGCTTGAGAAGAGAATAACAAAGCTAGAAGAGTTAATAAAAAAATAAAAACTTATTTTTAAATTTTAAAGCTGAGCTAAATACTCATCTAATCTATCAGAATTGAGCATAAATGAAGCCTTTTTGTCTGCTGCAGAAGCCTTTATGTCATCCAAATTGGTTGCTTCGCCAACCTGAATTACTCCAACCATAGCCATCATTACGTGGGGATCACACTGATAGACGTATACACCCTCTGTATTCATAACAACACTAATATCTTGGCTAAGTGCTCCTGCCCACGAATCCGCTCCATTGGGAACCATGCCATCTATTGAAGCTGAATTGTGCGCAGCATCTGTAGCTTTAAAATGAATGGTATCTCCCAAAGAAACTTTCAAAACTGCTGGTTCAAATATCATCTGTCCGCCAGCTCCATTGTTAAGCATTTTCACAGTATGCTCTGATCCTTCTGACAACTGAACCTTTGCAACTGAATTTGCGGCGGCACTTGGTGAAGAAGATGCAGAGGTCGCAGCTCCACATGGTTCACCTTCAAGGCAAATTGCTACATTAGTGGTAAGCCTTTGAGTGACGAGCTCGTCATATTTTTTTCCATTAAAAAATATGATGAAAGTAAATAAAATTGTAAAAATAGGTAAATGGTTTTTTATTTTCATTATGTTGTTAATTGAGTAATTTGTAGTACTTAAGTCTAGTTAATAATAAAATATCTATATGATGTATTATAAATAAAAATTATAATTAATAAAGCTTTTAAGAGATAGGTTTTTGAAGCTCAATAACGTGATCAACAACTTTTAGCATTCTCATGCTTCCTCCTTTTGCTTCTACTCTATATTGACCATCTACAAAAAACATTGGAGTAGCTGTAACTTTAAATTGCTTTGAAATTTCAATTGCACGTTTAACTTTTTGTCTAACTGAAAATGAATTCATATATTTAGTTATTTCACTCTTCTCTACACCAAGTCTTTCTAAGAAATCTATAATAGCGCTTTCACTTGATAGAAAATTACCTTCTTTATGTATTGCTTGAAAAACTGCTGTGTGTCCAACTTCACCAATATCTAAGGCCTCGATAGTATAAAAAAGTTTTGCATGAAGCTGATGAACTGGGCCCCAAGTAACTGGCATCTTTTGAAAATTTACGGTTGAATCTTTTTGCTTTGCCCATCTCGATACAACTGGAGCTAAGTTAAAACAATGTCCACATCCGTACCAAAAGACCTCAATTACATCAACCACTCCGTCTTCTTTAACTGGCAATGGTCTTGAGAGGGAACCAAAATCTTTGCCCAATTTATAATTGGCTTGAACATTTGAGCTAAATGCAATTAAAACATATCCAAAAATACATATAAGTAAGATTTTTTTATTTTTCATTTTTCATATAATCCGTGCATATAGTTTGCTAGAGCTTCAATATCATAATCTTTCAAGTTTTGAGACGCGGATTGCATCACCAGTGAATAATCGCCAGCATTTCTTTGAAGAGATCGATATTCCTTAAGGGTAGAAATTAAATAGTTTTTTTGTTGTCCAGAAACTTTTGGAAAGCCAGCTTGAGCATTACCTGCGCCATTGACTGAGTGACAAGCTGTGCATGCTGGAATTCCACGTTTAAGATCGCCTGCTCTATATAAACTTTCGCCTAAAGCCAAAAGCTCTTCGTCATTTTTTGCTTGCCCTACCACAGGTTGTTGAGCGCTGTAAAAAGCAGCAATGTCTAGCAACTGGGAATCTGATAGTGATTTTAAGTATGGAATAACAGCCATCATTAAAACGTTTTCTCTTTCACCTTGTTGAAAATATTTAAGTTGTTCAGACAAATACCTTTGATTTTGGCCAGCAAGATTTGGCCAATCAGAGCTTATGCTTTGACCATTGGCACCATGACATGATGCACATGTTGAAACTAGCTTTGATCCAGCATTTGCATCCCCAGTAGAAAGTAAATCTGGGATCTTTATATCAGCAGCAGTCATGACTATTGAAGCCATACTTAAACCAATAATCAAACAAGTTTTTATCATAAGTTTTACGTTGTGGTTAAGAACGCATATTATATGTCGTGCGTGCTCTGAGATAAATGATCTTATGAAAAATCCTTTCAAAAATACTACCTTTTTATTTGGTGTTACAAAAGCAAAAAATCTGCCAAGCGATGATGGAATAGAGGTTTTATTGTCTGGCAGATCAAATGCAGGAAAATCAAGCGCTCTAAATTCTTTAGCTGATAACAAAAAATTGGCTCGAATTAGCAAGACACCTGGAAGAACTACAGAAATTAATTTCTTTGAGGTGGAGGAAGGATTCAAGCTTTTAGATCTTCCTGGATATGGTTTTGCAAAATCAGGACAATCAAGGATAAAAGATTGGGGATCATTGTTGGGAAAATATTTTAAAAGTAGAGAAGCTCTCAAGGGAGTTTTGATCTTTATGGACATTAGACATTCACTTAAACCAATTGATCTTGAGATGATCAAATTATGTGAAAGCTTTGATATAGATTATGTAGCTGTACTAACTAAATCTGATAAGGTTTCAAAGAACATTGAGGTGAAAGCAATTCAACAAGTTTCTAAAGTAACTAATGCCATTGAAGTTGTATCAATCTCATCTCTTAACAAAAGAGGATTTGGCAATCTTAGAAAAGTTCTGTTAGGATTCAAAAATGAATAATTTATCTTTTCAATCTCAAGACTGCAAGCTAACGCTTAATGAGGGCCTCGAAGAATACAGATCTTACTTGCAAGCAAATGGAAAAAAACAGCTAATTGATTCGCCTGGCTCAACTGTTATTAGAGATCATGATACAACTCATGTTATTTTTGGTCTTGATACCTCTTTAGAACAAGAGTCTATGTTAGATTCATGGGTGTTTTCAGGCACTAGCTGGAAGCTTAAAGAATTATTAGCTTATAACAAACTACCAGAGATCAAAGAATTGTATAAAACATTTTGGCATGATCCAGGCTATTTAAAGCTAGCTTTGCTTACGATTAAACTTATCCCAATTAAATTAAAGATAAGAAAGCGAGCTAAACAAATGAAGAAAAAATGGCCATTTACTTCTCCGGACTATTTAATGGATCAACGAATTTGTGACTTAAGAGAAGAATTTGGTATAAAAATATTTACTGCAGACGAGATAACAGTTAAGCCGTTGATTTGGTCTGGTACATTGAAAAATTAATGAGCTTCGTTCCAGTTAGTTCCCTGATTTGCATCAACTATTAATGGTATTTTCAATTCGACCGAACTTTCCATTAAATTTACAATCTCATTTATTGCATCATCTGCAAATTCTTTTTTTACTTCAAAAATTAGCTCATCGTGAACTTGCATGATCATTCTAATATCTGGGTTCTCACCTCCTATCCACTGATCAACATCAATCATTGCTTTTTTAATGATGTCTGCTGCAGAACCTTGTAATGGAGCATTAATGGCAGCTCTTTCTGCAGCTTGACGCCTTAAACCATTGGAATCATTGATGGCCGCAACATGCAGCTTTCTTCCAAGAATAGTTTCAACAAAGAGATTTTTCTTGGCTAGCTCTTTAGTCGAGTCCATATAATCTTTAACGCCCGTATATCTTTTAAAGTAAGTATCTAGATAAGCTTGGGCTTCATTTCTTGCAATCCCTAATTGCCTTGTCAGTCCAAAAGCAGACATCCCATAAATCAATCCAAAATTTATTGCTTTTGCATTTCTTCGATGATCTGAGGTTACATCCTCCAGTGAAACATTAAAAATTTCTGAAGCTGTAGCTGAATGAACATCAATGTTATTGTTAAATGCATGAGTTAGATTTTTATCTCCGGATAAATGAGCCATTATTCTTAACTCTATTTGAGAATAGTCTGCTGAGATTAATACATTACCTTTTTCCGCTATAAAAGCTTCTCTGATCTTTCTGCCCTCAGCAGTTTTAATAGGAATATTTTGAAGATTTGGTTCAGTTGAAGATAATCTTCCAGTTGAGGTAACTGCCTGTTGATAAGAGGTATGAATTCTTTTAGTTGTTGGGTGTTGAATATTAATCAGGCTGTCTGTATAGGTAGACTTTAGTTTTGCTAATCCACGATATTCAATAATAGTTTTTGGAAGTTCGTATTCTTCAGCCAGTCTTTGAAGTGTGTCCTCATTAGTAGAAGGTTGGCCTTTAGGAGTTTTCTTAAGGACTGGCAAATCAAGCTTATTATAAAGAATCTCAACTAGTTGTTTTGGTGAATCCATATTGAATTCTTCGCCAGCAACCTTAAAAGCGGTTTTTGATAACTCTTGGATTTTAATTGATAGTTCGTCTGAGTATTCTGATAACATTTTTGCATCAATTTTTGCTCCATTTCTTTCGACTCTTATTAGAGAATGAAGCATTGGATATTCAATAGATTCAAGAAGTTTTATCAACTTTGGTTGATCTTTAAGCTTATTGTTTAAATAATTAAAAAGCCTGAGGGTTATATCAGCATCTTCAGCTGCATAAAATGTAGCAGCTGGGATCTCAACTTGGGCAAAGTTAATTTGTTTTGAAGCTGAGCCCACAACCTCTTCATACTTCATTGGCTCATAATTTAAATAATGCTTAGCCATTCTATCAAGACCATGCCTCGTGCCGGTGCTATTTAAGACATATGACATTAGCATTGTATCTCCATGAAAATCAGTAACATTTATTCCATGTCTATTGAGCATTGGTAAATCAAATTTAAGATTTTGACCAACTAATTTTTTTTGATTTTTTGTGATGACACTTCCCAAAATTTTTTGAATTAAATCCAATGACAATTGGCTTGGCATCCCATCGTATGCATGGTTTATAGGTATGTAACAACCTGATCCTTCTTCACATGCTATAGATATGCCTATGAGATCTGCAGTCATTGTATCCAAGGAAGAAGTTTCAGTATCAATAGAAAACGCATTACATTTTTCAATTTTCTTAGCCCATGCTTTCAACTCTCCTTCTTTTAATACTGATTGATAGTCTTTTTTTATATTTGTAACTTTAAGCTTTTCATCACTTGAATCTGAAGAGGACTTGATCCAAGTTTTAAACTCAAGAGATGTAAATAATTTATTTAACTCTTCTTGATCCTCTTTAGCTTCTAGCAAACTTTCTAAAGACACTCCGATATCTACATCCTTCTTCAGGGTCACAAGTTCAATATTTCTTCCCAAATCTGGAATAGAATCTCGAAAATTTTGCCCTACTACACCAGTCAAAGAATCTGCATTTTTAATAATACCTTCAATATTTTTAAATTCGCTAAGCCACTTAGCTGCAGTCTTAGGACCGACTTTTGGCACACCGGGGATATTGTCAGAAGAATCGCCTACGATAGCTAAATAATCAATTATTTGATTTGGATGGACTCCAAACTTTTCTTGGACTCCAGCTACATCGTAAATTTGATTGTTCATTGTATTCATCATTTTAATTAAAGGATCATCAACTAGCTGCATGAGATCTTTATCTAAAGAAGAAATAATTATGGGAATGCCTTGCTTAGAACCCAGATCTGCTAAAGAGGCTATAACGTCATCTGCTTCTACGTTTGGAATCTCAATAACGGGCATGCCCATAGCATTACAAATTTCTTTTAAAGGAGAAAGCTGCTCTCTTAAGTCTTCGGGCATCGGTGGACGATTAGCTTTATAGTCTTTATAAATTTCATGACGAAAATTTTTTCCTTTGGCGTCAAAAATTGATAAGTAATATGCGTCAGGATTTTCTTTTCGCAAGTTACGCAACATATTCACCACGCCCTTGACGGCTCCTGTTGGCAGTCCACTTGAAGTTGATAATGGAGGCATCGCATGAAAGGCTCGATATAGATATGAGGAACCATCTATCAAAAAAATTTTTTTTGCTTGCGTATTCATAAAAATTTATTATGTCATTAGGTTTTTATATAAGCCATGCATAATATAAGATCATCATAAATTCAATGCTGCTTTAAAAAAATGAAAGTTGTAAAAAAAATATTACGTTTGCCTCCACTGATCAACTTTGGTCTTGGGGTAGGATTAATAGTAGGTGCCTATATTTTTGAAACTTTTGGGTACTATGATCCCTG
>CACNUQ010000019.1 GCA_902623685.1 uncultured SAR86 cluster bacterium | reverse complement strand
TCTCTGGGTGGGACATTCCAAGCTTTGTATATTCTTGCCTGAGGTACATTGTCATACATGATGTCGCGCTTCTCTTCATTTCTTTTTGCTATCCATATGTCAGGTTTTACTAAAGGCGGTCCTGCAGGTATATCTCCAAAGTATTTTTCAACTTTCTCCTTTGCTGTTTCCATATCTATGTCTCCAGCAAGAGCTAGCACTGCATTATTAGGACCATAATAGGTTTTGAACCACTCTTGAACATCTTCAAGGGATGCAGCATCTAAATCTTCCATTGATCCTATTGTTGTCCATGAGTAAGGATGGCCTTTTGGAAAAGCGGCTTCTGAAATTTGAGTAAATGCTTTTCCATATGGTCGGTTTTCACCTTGACGCTTTTCGTTTTGTACAACACCTCTTTGCTCATCCAGCTTTTCTTGATCAACAACTCCAAGTAAATGACCCATTCGATCAGACTCCATCCACAAAGCTAAGTCTACGGCATTAGTTGGAACATTCTGGAAATAGTTAGTTCTATCAGAATTAGTAGTTCCATTTTGATCTGTTGATCCTATTTTTTCGAATGGTTCAAAGTATTCACTATTATAATTTTCTGTTCCATTAAACATTAGATGCTCAAAGAGATGAGCAAATCCAGTTTTACCAACCTTTTCATTTTTTGAGCCTACGTGATACCAAACGTTAACTGCAACCATTGGTACTTTTCGATCTTCATGGACAACTACAGTAAGACCATTGTCTAAAGTAAATGACTCATACTTTATTTCTGGCAAGTCATCTAATAAAGAGGCCTGAGTATTAACGATGAATATAAAGCTTATAGCTATGGCTTTAATTAATGTTTTCATATGTATCTATCCCATAAATTAGGAAATATTTTATACTTTACTTATCTGAATATACACATGGACATGAAAATAAATAAAAATCATTTATTATTTTTAGTATTAGCTTGTTTAATTATTTTATCCAGTTGTTCTGATTCATTGAGTGATAATACTGATGGAAGATTGAGGTATTGGATTTCAACGCTTGCATCCGATGATTTTGAGGGAAGGGCACCAGGAACAGAAGGCGGCAAGCTTACCAAAAATTTTATTTCTAAAACTTTTCAAGATCTAAATCTTGAACCTTTAAATGGTAATTATCTTCTAGAGGTTCCAGCATCAGAAATAACTTTAAAAGATTCGTCATACTTAACATTATCTTTTCGGGGTAATGACAGAAAAATGATTACTGGCAAAGAAGTTGTTTTTTGGACAAAGCAGGCAAGAGAATATAGAAAAATCAGAGATAGTGAAGTTGTATTTGTTGGTTACGGAATCGTTGCTCCTGAATATAACTGGAATGATTATGAAGACATTGATGTAAGAGGTAAAACCGTCGTAATACTTGTTAATGACCCTGGCTTTGCTACTGGAAAATTAAGACTTTTTAATGGTAGATCAATGACTTATTACGGAAGATGGACCTATAAATTTGAAGAAGCTGCCCGCCAAGGAGCCGCCGCTGCAATCATCGTACATGAAGAAGAACCGGCTGCTTACCCTTGGTCAGTAGTTGAAAATAGTTGGCAAGGCCCACAGCTAGATTTGCAACGTGAAGATTTAGGTGCTGATAGAACAATTTTAGAGGGATGGATAAGAGATTCCACTCTAGATGAAGTCCTTAATTTTACTGGTTTTAATTACCAATCTCTTAAAGAAATTGCTTTAGAGAAAACTTTTTCTGCCTTTCCATTAAGAGGGTTAACCCTAAACTCAGAAATGCATAATAAAGTTAGGTACCTTCAATCTCATAATGTTGCTGCAATTAAAAAAGGCTCTAAAAGACCAGATGAATATGTTTTATTTATGGCGCATTGGGACCATATCGGAATAGTGAATGGATTGCCGCCTGATGCTGACAATATTGCTAATGGTGCTGTTGATAATGCTACTGGTGTTGCAGCAGTTTTGGAGTTTGCCAAAAGGTTTTCAGATATAGAAACAGACAGATCAATTATGTTTTTGACTCTTACTCTTGAGGAGTCAGGATTATTGGGCTCTGAATATTTTGCAAAATATCCACCAATAGAATTATCAAATGTTGTTGCTGGTTTTAATTATGATGCTGTTTTGCCTACAGGATTAACCAAAGATATGGTTGTCATTGGTTATGGTGCATCTGAATTAGAGGATCTTTTAGAAAAAGAATTAGATAAATCTGGAAGATATATCAATCCTGATCCAAGCCCTGAAAAAGGATTTTTTTATAGGTCTGATCATATCAGTTTTGCCAAAAGAGGGGTTCCAGTGCTTTACTCAGGAGGAGGCTTTGATCTAGTCGAAGGCGGAAAAGAAGCAGGGTATTTATTTTTACAAGAATATCAAATGGATGCATATCATGGTGTTGCTGATGAATATAATGAGATGTGGAATTTAGATGGATTAAATCAAACAATCGATGTAATTTTTAATATTAGCAATGAATTGGCAAATAGTTCACAATGGCCGAACTGGTATGAAGATAATGAATTTAGGTCAATCAGAGATTTATCACGAAATTCAAATGAGGATTATTGATGCATAAGGATATTATTGTGGTTGGTGCAGGTATTTCAGGAATTGCAGCTGGCTATAACCTTCAAAAAAGCTGCCCAAATAAATCTTTTGCAATACTTGAGGGCAGAAGCTCATTGGGAGGTACCTGGGACCTTTTTAAGTATCCTGGAGTTCGTTCTGATTCTGATATGCATACGCTTGGATTTCGTTTTAAACCATGGATTCACAAAAAGTCTATTGCAGATGGACCATCTATTCTTGAATATTTAAATGAAACCGTTGATGAATATAATTTAAGAGAAAAAATTAGTTTTAATCAAAAAGTCATCTCATCTAATTGGTCCTCAGATAAATCTGTTTGGGAATTAAAAGTTCTCAGTAATGGAGATGAGATTTCCATGACTTGTAATTTTCTTTTTTTATGTGGCGGTTATTATAGTTACGATAAACCTTTTATGCCGAAATTTCCAAACCAAGAAGAATTTCAAGGTAAATTAATTCACCCACAATTTTGGGATGAATCCTTAGATTATACTAATAAGAAAGTTATAGTTATCGGCAGCGGAGCCACAGCCATAACATTGGTTCCTGCAATTGCTAAAAAAGCTGAACACGTAACCATGCTGCAACGTTCGCCTAGCTATGTTATTTCTGGTCCAGGGGAGGATTCGTGGAGCCACTCTCTCAATAAAATTCTACCTACTCGTTTGAGTTACTTTTTAATTAGGTGGAAAAATATCTTGCGAACAAGCTTGGGCTTTTATTTATCAAGAAAATATCCGAATTGGATAAAAAAACGAATAATTGATCTGGTTAGAGATGAGCTCGGTCAGGATTATGACGTAGAGAAACATTTTACTCCAAGATACAATCCCTGGGATCAACGCATGTGCCTTGTTCCTGATAGTGACCTTTTTGCTTCAATAAGAGATGAGAAAGCCTCGGTTGTGACCGATGTAATTAAATCATTTAATAAGGATGGAATTTTGGTTAAATCTGGCGAACAAATAAATGCAGATATTATTATTTCTGCCACAGGCATTGAGATCAATATGCTTAATGATATTAATGTCTCTGTAGATGATGAAAAAGTAGTACCAAATGCAAAGCTTGCATACAAAGGGATGATGCTAAGTGGAGTACCTAATCTCGCATTTACATTTGGTTATGTGAATGCCTCATGGACACTCAGGGCAGACCTAACATGTGAATATGTTTGTAGATTATTGAACCTAATGGATAAGCAAAAAGTTTCTGTATGTTTACCTGAGGAAGATTCTAATGCAGTGGTTGATGACGAATACATAGATTTTACTTCAGGTTATGTCCAAAGAGCTTTGGATATAATGCCAAAACAAGGCATAAAGGCACCCTGGAGAAATTATCAAAACTATTTGAAAGATATTTTTTTAGTGCGATTATTTTCAATAAAAGATTCAACATTAAAGTTTTATAATCATAAATAGGAGCTGGCGCACCCGGAGAGATTCGAACTCCCGACCCCTTGGTTCGTAGCCAAGTACTCTATCCAGCTGAGCTACGGGCGCTTGTTTTAATTATACTTTAGAATTTTTTTTTATATCCATAAGTTTCTTTACCGACTTATAAAAAAACCTTATATTAAAGTAATAAAAATACACATATTGCATACAAGTGAGTTTCGAAAATATTATTCTAATTCTCCAAACAGTAGGACCCTTTACAGTTTTGGTTACAGTCTATTTTCTAGTCACAGAATTGAAAGAGCAAAACAGAGTTGCAAGAGCTAATGCAAGGCAAAATATTGCTGATTCTCATCAAAAAGTTGCTCTCGCTGGAATGAAACCCATCCTTGTTGATACCAAATTAAAGCTAAGAAATAATGAAGAACTTACAAAAGAGGAGAATGCAGTATATTTAACTTATTTTAGTGTCATGCTTCGTGCAAGAGAAAATCAATTTTATCAATTCAAAATAGGTATGCTTGATGAAGATGAATGGAACGCAATGCTAATTTCATTTAAAACACTTTTTAAAGAACCAAAACATCTTGAGATATGGGAGTTCATAAAAATTACATTTGCTGAGGATTTTGTTGAGCTTGTTGATGAGCAGATAAAACAAAGTAAATTATATGGTTAATAGAAATGCATTCTGATCAAGAGCTAAATTATCTAATAAAGTCTCTACAACATCATCCAAGCCCATATATTATTTATGAGCTAGATGGCTCAATTGCTTGGGCAAATATAGCAGCTAATTTTATTTTTAATTTAAATAGTTTAGATGAATTAGCTGTAGTAAAAATTGATGAAAAAATTACTAATAATTTTGGCGACTTAGATTCAATCGCACTTTATTACGATACCCCAATAGAGATTTCACTAAGAGACATAAATTTTTTCATGAGAACCAGGGTTCATATGATTCCCGTCGATATTTCAAAAGGCATAATGTTAATAGAATTGCTGTGTTCTTCTAGATCTGGATTGGATGCATTAAGAAAAACAATTGATTGTATAGAACATCGAAGAATAGAATTGGCTTATCAAAAACAAGTTAACCTTAAAACAAATGAAGTTACCGGAATCGAAGCTTTGCTCAGATTACAAGATGGAGATGGCGGCTACTTACCGAATGATCAAATTATTCCTCAGATAGAAGGAGAAAGTTTATTCTCGTTAGTTGTATTGGAATCGTTGGTTCAGTTAGAAAAATTTTTTGCTATTAAAGATGAAATAGGATTTAGTGATGCAACTGTTTATTTAAATGTTTCTGCTCACACCATTATGCATCCAGAGTTTTGTTCAATTTTTACAGATTTTGTTGAAAAGCATAAACTTAAGCCCAATCAATTTGGTCTTGAGGTTACTGAGACCGCAGAGCTTGCTGATATCAATGTAGCTTCTGATTCTCTAAATATTTTAAAGAAAAAAGGAATAAAAATTGCCTTGGATGACTTTGGAGCTGGCTATGCATCTTTGAAATATGTCAGAGATTTACCAATTGATGTTGTTAAATTAGATAAACATTTTACCTTCAATGTATCAGATCCATCGACAGCAAGATTGATCAGTTTTGTTTCAGAAGTTTGTGAAGACCTTCAATTAGAAATGATTGGTGAGGGTATAGAGACAGAGGAAGATAAAAATATGATGATCGATCTTGGATGCAAGATTGGACAAGGTTATCTGATGCATCGACCTAATTTTCTCGATTCATTCAAGAGTAAGGATAATTAATTATGGATAAACTTACTCCAAAAGAAACATCTAAAGGCGCAGAGGAAATTGTCCTAACTCAAATTAAGCAAGACTTCATAACGCCCGCTAATGCAATATTTGACTATGTGGACATGGTTGAAAAAATACTTACTGAAGCTGATTTAGATTCAGAAGATGAAATTGAACAAATTAAATCATCATGTTCAAAGTTGATTGACCAGTATGAGGTTGCATTCGTTCAAAATACTGGTGTAAATGCTGATTCATCAAAAAAATCTGCAGAAGAATACTCTGAGCTTCGTCACAATCTTAGAACTCCACTAAATGCAATTATCGGCTACAGTGAAATATTGATGGAGGACTATGAAGATGATCTGGAAGAGGGGACTTTAGAGGATTTCCAACAAATTATTAATCTGGCCAGAGAGACCGAGACGGCGATAGAGAATTTTGTCGATTATATTCGAGGTGAATCAATTGACCCTAAAGATGACAGTTCCTCTAATCAACTTGAAACTGCAGAGGCATTGTTTAAGTCATTGGGCGATATTGAGTATTCAATAACCTTGGGAGATGAAATTAAGGAGTCAGATATTCTAATAGTTGATGATAATGTAACTAACTGTGAAGTTCTTCAAAGACGACTGTCAATGCAGGGACTTAGTTGTCGAACTGCTTATGATGGAAATACTGCCATCAGCGAAGTCTTCAAAAAAACACCTGATTTAATTTTGTTGGATGTAATTTTGCCTGATATTAATGGCTTGGAATTACTTAAGACTTTTAGAAAGGAGCACAATGCTGAATCTCTGCCAGTGATTATGGTTTCAGCATTTAATGATGTTGATAGTATCTCAAAGTGTATTCAATTAGGTGCGCAAGACTATCTCCCTAAACCCATCAATGGAACAATCTTGTTAGCAAAAGTTGTTGCTGCTTTGGAAAGGAAGTTTTGGCGTGAGCGTGAAAAAGAATTAGTAGATAAGCTGCATATTCAAGCAACCACAGATCAATTAACAGGAATTTATAATCGAAGAGTAATTTTTGAAGCTTTAGATGAAGCAATGGAGAACTCTAAGCAGTCAAAAGATCGTCAATTTGCAACTATTATGTTTGATATTGATTTCTTTAAACAAGTTAATGACAATTATGGTCATGCCGGTGGTGATGCTGTTTTAATATCGTTTGCACAATTATTACAATCTGAGATTTCATCCCCAAACATAGTTGGTAGAATAGGAGGGGAAGAGTTTTTGGCGATTTTGTATCTTAGTCCTGATGAAGCAAAAGAATTTTGTGCAAAATTAATCAAAAAAATTAACAATAATATTGTAAATTTTGAAGGCACAGAGATTAAAGTAAGTTCTAGTGGTGGCGTAGCATTTTCAACGGAGACAGAAACCTCTGCAGATTTGACTAATAAAGCTGATGAACGACTTTATGATGCTAAAAAGGATGGTAGGAATAGATTTAAATTAATTGATAGTGAGTTAGTAGGAGACTAATAAAATGGCGAAATTACTTTATATTGAAGACAATGAGATGAACCGAGATATGTTATCCAGACGGTTGTCACGACGTGGGTATGAAATTATTATGGCTGTCGATGGCCAAGCTGGTTTAGATATGATGAGAAGTGAATCTCCTGATCTTGTACTAATGGATATGGGGCTGCCAGTTTTAGATGGTTGGGAAGCAACGATTCAAGCCAAAGCTGACGAATCTATTAGCTCAATACCAATTATTGCTCTTACAGCTCACGCATTGGAATCAGACAAACAAAAAGCTTTAGAATGTGGGGCAGATGATTTCGATACAAAGCCTGTTGATTTCAAGAGATTGTTGGGAAAAATAGAAGCTTTTCTAGGATCTTAGTCTTTTATAATTCCTTGAATCATTTTAGAAAGATTATCCATAGAAACATCATCTTTCTTTACAAGACCAATCACTCTTTCATTTAACAAATCTTCTTGAACATCAGTTAGGTCCTTTCCAGAGAAAACAAGAACTGGTGCTCTTTTATCTTCTGGAACGTCTTTTATGTAGTTATCTAAAAATTCAAAACCATCCATTCTAGGCATTTCCAGATCTAAGATTATTAATGATGGCTCATCTTTAGTTCTTTCAAGGCCTTCCTTGCCATCTCGAGCATCTATTGGTCTATAACCAGCGTCTTTTAAAAGTCTTGAGAGTAGTTCCCTTACATCCTTATCATCATCAATAACAAGCACTTTATGATCATGTGTTTCGTTGCCTAAGACTCTCTTGATAGTATTAATAAAATGCGTTCTATCTATTGGTTTAGTTAAGTAATCGTTTGCCCCTAAAGATGCAGCAAGATTTGATTGATTAAGCTGACTTATCATTATTACAGGTATGCTTTTTAATTCATTGTCAGTTTTACATTCTTTAAGCAATGACCATCCATCTCTTCCAGGCATTAAAACATCTAGTAAAATTAATTTTGGTTTTACTTCCCTAATTAGCTCCATGCCTTTTTCACTATTTGTTGCTCCGAGTAATGTTAGATTTAATTTAGAGATAGTTCGTTTTATTAAATCATGCATTGCAACATCATCATCAACTAATACAACTAAATTATCTTGATCATCTAAATTAATGACACTTCCATCAACATCGTTTTCGTTATATTCAGGACATTCCCTAGGAACTGACATCGTAAAGACTGATCCAACTCCTTCTTCACTAGTTACAACAACATCGCCACCCATCATTTCAGCAAATTTCTTTGAAATTGGTAGCCCCAATCCAGTACCACCATAATTTGCTGACGTTGAGCGTTCAGCCTGTGTATATTCTTCAAAGACTTTAGCGACTCCCTCAGGGCTCATGCCAGCGCCGGTATCAATTACAGCAAAGTCAATAAACTCTACATCATCAATCATTCTGGATTTTACATCCAATGTAACCGTTCCATTTTTAGTAAATTTAAATCCATTACTTAAAAAATTTGTTATGCATTGTCTAAGCTTTGTTTCATCTTGAGACATGGAACCCATAGCCCCATCAAGATTAATAACAAATCCATTATCATTTTTAGCTGCAAGAGGCTCTGACACATCTTTAATGGTTTGGACCATGTTTTCAATTTCAAAACTGGTAACAAAAAGCTCCATCTTCCCAGCTTCAATTTTTGAAAGGTCTAGGATGTTATTAATTAGCGATAAGAGGTGTGTCCCTGAGGAGGTAATTTTCTTTAAGTCTGGTAGAAGATCGTCGTAACCTAAATCTTCACAATCTTCATAAAGCATTTCACCATAGCCAAGAATAGCATTTAAAGGGGTTCTTAATTCGTGACTCATGTTTGCAAAGAACTTTGTTTTTTGATCACTTGCATCCCGAGCTTCATCTCTAGCAGTTTCCATTTCACTGGTTCTTGCATCAATCAAACCATTCACCTCATCTGACATTCTTGAAAAGGCAACCAACATTAATTCAACAGATGCCTCTTCACTAGAATTTCTATCTGAGCTATCTGCAAGCTCATTCATTTTTTTAATATCATTTAAAATCAGTGTTCTTGCGCTACCATCAAGTTGGTCAGCAAGAGCAGTCATTTTCTCGATAATAACCTCATCTCGTTCATGTCTTCTTTTAGCTTGCTCTTCTCTAATTGATTCCATTTCTATTAAATGTGACTTATAAGTTCCTAATGCAGCAGATAGTTGACCAACTTCATCTTTCTCAGAGGCAAGAACTCCTTTTCTTATCGGCATTTCTTGTGTGTGATCCCCTTTTGTTAAGCCTTCAAGAACCTCAATGGCTTTTGTGATGCCACCAAATGTTCTAGTGGTAATAAAAGCTATTAGAGAAATAATAAATATTACGAAAGAAATTGCGGCAATGTATGTCAGATTTAATACATTCGCTGCTCTAAGTATATTTTCTCTCTCATCTTTAAATATAAAAAGCTGTGCCTCATCTGCAGATAGGAAGGTACTTAATGGAAGAAGAGTAACCGAGGTACCTAGTTCAGTATCTTTTTCAGAATGACGTGAACCATTTATTGCTTTAAATGATGAAGCTTTATCAGTTAATTTATTAAAATTTTCTATATCAAAAAGATCATCTTCAGCATTACCAAATTGTTGATAGTAATCATTAAGGGAGATTAGACCTGAATCAGTGCTAATAGCAGTTCTTACCTCAAATTCGTCTTCAAAAACTTCTAAGCCTTTTCTGATATCAACTCCAAGCGCAATAACAGCCAAGGTTTCTCCTTCAACTTTAATTGGAAAACTTAAAGCCTGATTTAAAGTGGATGCCTGATTTTCATTTTTGTCTTTAATTTTTACGATCGATTGCCTTGGTCTTGATGAAGCTTCTTGAAGAAATGAATCAAGGTAACTAAAAAAATCTGGACGAGCTGCAGGAGAGCAGGGATCAACACCTAACAAGTCTAGCGCACTACCACAATATATTCTTTCTCCTGATGGAAAATAAGCCATTACATAACTTAAATTTCCATAATCTAGCTCCTCTTCAAAAAAAAGCTCTATCAAATATTGAGCATCTCCAATTCTATCTGCACTAATAGTGTCAAGAAGAGGGTTAGTGAATATGTTGCTTGATGCAACTTCATCTAAAAAGATTTCTGAATCAGGCTCCCAAAAAGAGGCATTCTCCCCTGAAACAGGTAACCATTTTGACATGACATCAAAAGATTTATTGTAAGTTTGATACCAAGCAGACTCATAAAGTGTGAGCAATGATTCATTAGAAGAATTTTCTTGGATATTTTCTCGATAGCCAAATGAAAATATAAATATGGCAGCAACAAGCACGTTGCCTACAACCCCAAATAGCAGTAACTGGAGTCTTATTGGCATAAATATTCTTCGACTATATTAAAACTTTAAATTAGTTAGCAAGCTTAAATGTAAGATTTATTTGAACATTGTTAACTTTTACAGATGTTCCATTATACGTAGGTGGTTGATATAAAAATTTTCTTACAGCTTTAATAGACGCTCTATCGAAAACACCTGCAGGTGTACTTTCAACCACATAGGGATCTAACACAGACCCGTCTGTATCAACGTCAAACTCAAGTTTTACATTACCTTCAATACCAAGCCTAATTGCCCTTCTTGGGTACTCGGCTGCAGGGCTTGATACTCTAAAGACTTCAATTTCAGTTCCTTCTTCTCCAACATAACCTATATCACCAGCAAACGACGGAGTAGATACTAATAATGCAAAAACAAATAAGATGGGGGTTAAAAACGATTTCATAATAATTTAATGTTAGCGTTAAAAATACAAGTACTTATCAAACATACTTTTAATGTACGCTTATGATACCAAGAAATTAGATAGGGTGTTAATATCTTTTATATATTTATTGCAATGCTACCGCAAAGTTAAAATTTAATATGAAAAAAGTTAAAGATCATCTTAATGAGCAAAGGTACTGGGATATTTTTACAATTTCTGAGGATTCAGATTTGTTTAATGCAGCATCTCTAATGAATAAAAATAAAATTGGTGCATTGATGATTTCAAAAAATGGATCAGAAGATAACTTATGCAAGTCTTCTGTGTTGGGTATATTAACTGAGAGGGATCTTGTTTACGCATTATCTGGAGGATCAAAGAATCTTGGATCTAAGACTGTAAGAGACATTATGACAAGAAAACTAATATTTACATGCCCAGAAACATCTAATTCTGAAGCTAAAAAACTTATGATAGATAACCAAATAAGACATTTGCCCGTTTTTTCAGGGGAGCAACTTGTTGGAATTATATCCATGAGAGATGTTTTTAAAATCTAGAAGTTGATAAAAAGAAATGAATCTATTTCAACGGCTTTCCTATACAGCATTGAATTTTCCGACATCCGCAGCCGGAATGCCGATCTTTATCTTTATTTTACCCTTTTACGCTGATGATTTAGGATTGGGGCTGTCTCTAGTTGGAATTATCTTCTTTCTAGGAAGATTTACTGACATTTTAACTGATCCAGTAATGGGGCTTTTAATAGATAAATTCCCATCGAGGTGGGGAAAACATAAGCACTGGATACTTCTTTCTACTCCAATTTTTATGTTTGCAACATTTCTTATTTTTTTGCCGCAAACATCGTCACCATCATGGATATATTTCTTTGTTGGATTATTCATGCTTTATCTAGCATTCACATTGTCGACTATTACTCAATTATCTTGGGCAACATATTTAGCACCAGATTATGATGAAAGAACAAAACTTCTGACCCTAAGAGAGCTGATGGCTCTGCTTGGTATGTTCTCAGTTATAGCAATTCCAGCCATTGTTGAAATAAGTGATCCTACCTTACAAGCAAAAGTAAACGCTATTGGAATTTTTGTGTTGTTTTGCATACCCTTGATTACAATAAACGCTGTTTTTTTTACTCCAGATTCATCCTCATACAAATCTAAAGATAGCTCTGAATATTCGTTTTCAAATTTTTTAACTTTATTTTCCAATAAAATGCTTATCAGAATAGTAATTGCAGCAGTTTTGATAGCATTTTGCATGAGTTTAAATGGAGCTCTTTATTTGATTTGGATGGAGGTTGTAATTGAATTGCCTGAATATTCTTCCAGATTAATCTTAATTTATTATGTTGTCAGTGTTTTTGGATTATGGATATGGAGATATTTAAGCTTAAAAACATCAAAACATTTTGCAGCTGGAATTTCGTGCATATATGCCATAATTGTTTTGACTCTTGGTTTCATAGGATATTGGTATATAAAAGATCTAACTACTTTTCAAAGATTAATTGGAGTTGGAACGTTTATAGTTTTATACGGATTTTCTTTCTCCGGACCACTGCCTTTAATTAATGCTATGACCGCAGACATATCAGACAAATTAAATGTTGAGCTTGGAGAAAATATCTCAGGAACAGTTTTTTCATTCCTTACAACTCTAACAAAAATTGGTTTTGCATTGGCTGCAGTAGTGCCTTATTTGGTATTAGAGCTTTACTGGGGTTTTGATATAAGTCTCGGAACATCTAATACCGAATCATCTAAAATGGCAATTTATTACATTTACACGTTTGTACCAATAATTAGCTATACCATAGCATCTTATCTTTTATTCACTCATTCATTAGGTAGACAAGATCATGAAAAAATTAAATCTCAATTAACAAATCATGCCGTTTAGAAAATACGAATGTGTAATTTGTGGATACATCTATGATGAAGAACTCGGTGATCCTGATGATGGATTAGCGCCTGGAACTAGATGGGAGGATATTCCAGATGAATGGGTTTGCCCAGATTGTGGTGTTAGTAAGTTTGATTTTGAATTAATTGAAGAGTAGTGATACAAGCGTCTTTTATTTATTGATATTTTCAGCCTCAATAGATTCTGGTTCTTTGTCCTCAGCATAAAAAGTTGCAAAGTGCTTTCTAAATTTAGCAATTGGCCCATCTGAATCACACAGCACAGGTTTTGATGCATATTTTTTATTTTCCCAAACTGGAATATCTTCTTTTACTTGTTTATTTATATCTGCAATTATTGCTGCGCCAACACCACCAGTTGGAACTTCTCCATTAACTTTTTTTTGAAGAAATGAAAATCTGGTAATCACTTCTTCATTTTCAGTAGGAGTTGTTGAGCCCAAAAGAAGCGTATCGCATATTCCTTCGAACTTAGTGAAGTTATCACCTGGTCCATTTGATGCACCAGATATTTTGCCTTTGACAGTTCCTCTTGGAGTAATCATATCTGCTTTTTGATAAAAAAATCTTTTTTGATTCTCGTAAGTTACCTCAAATTCTGGATATGTCGCAACTCCATGCACATATACAAAATGAGCTGCATCGACTGCATTTTCTGCCATATCTTGAATATGACATTTGATTCGGTATTCAAATTTTTCAAACTCATCGCCCCATTCTGGATCGAGGACTTCAGGATATGTTTCTACTTCATAATGTGGCTCGTCACCATGCGGATGATACCAAGCATAAATAAGATTGTTTCTTTCAACGGTTGGATAGGTAAATATTTTAGTATCCTGTGCCCTTGGAGGAATACGTTTGGCGTAGGGGATCTCTCCAATTTTTCCATCAGTCTTCCACCTCCATGCATGAAAAGGACATTCTATGCACTCTCCACTAACAATGCCTCCATGACCAAGGTGAGCTCCTAAGTGAGGGCAGTATGCATCTAACATACTAACTTCACCTGACTCAGTTCTGAAAAGTACTTGATCTTGAGCAAAGTATCGAACGGCCTTCACATCACCGGGTTTTAGTTCATTAGAATAATCTACAACATACCAACCAAATGGTATTTTCAACATCGAATATCTACTTTTTTCTAACATTATTTGTGGTACTTTAGGTTAAATTTCATTATATATTTAATTTAAGAACTTTTTGAGCGTTTCCTCCTAAAAATAATGGCCAAACATCATCATTGAAAGGAACATTATCCATTTCACTAAAAATTTTATCTAAAGAAAGACCCATTGGGAAATATCCTGCATACATAATTTTATTTTTTCCTCGAGTATTTGCAAAATTTATAATATCTTTCGGATAATGCTTTGGAGAAAAAGCGCTAGTTGAATAATATAAATTGGGGTATTTGAGCATCAACTTACAAGCTAGAGCTGTCCATGGTTCAGCTCCATGTCTCATAACAAATTTTAGCTCTGGAAAATACCAACAAACCTCATCAATTAATTCAACTTTTTGAGGAGCCATCGGGATTCTTGGACCAGGAACTCCTACACAACAAAAAAAAGGAATATCTAATTCAACACACATCTCATATATTGGATGCCATTTTTTATCATTGATTGCAACTTGAGGATACATACCAGAGGGGAAAGCGCTAACAGCTTTTATGCCATAAGTTTCATAATGTCTTTTTATGTTTTCAGCTTCATTTTCTATATTTGGATTTACAGGAAGATCAAAAAAGAATCTATCGCTATGATTTTTTGCAGCCTCAATTTTAACTTCTGATTTCTCATGAAATCCTATCATTGCTTGATTGATATAAAATTTATCCATTTGCTCAATTGTGTATTGGATAAAATCATCATGAGAACCAGTTTCAGGAATATCCTTAAACATGTATTGAGCCGGCATCTTAAACATAGATTTGGATTCCTCATCTCGAAGAAGAGGCTCCATGAATGTATACCAATCTGATCTATCTTCTTGCTCAGGTATACCAAGCATTAGATCAATGGTATGGATGCTTTTATTAATACTCATGTGTAAAGTTTAAACAATTATTAGAAATAAATTCCTAATTTAAAAAAAAGTAAAGAATAATTGACCTTCAGCTTGACGAAAAAAAATTACTTGATACTCATCAAGACATAAATTCACCTCCATTCACGTCTAAATTAGCTCCAGTAATTACTTTTGCAAGATCAGAAATTAAAAAAAGTGCTGCATTCGCACAGTCGCTATCATCTGGGATTATCCCTAGAGGAATATCTTTCGTAACTCCGTCTATAACTTCACTTGCCTCAACACCCATTGAGTCTGCTGTAAAATTTACATACATCTCAACTGGGGGTCCCCACATCCAACCCATGTAAACCGAATTAACTCTGATTCCTTTCGGACCTAACTCTTTTGCAAGGATTTTCGTTGCCGTTGATAGCGCACCTTTTGATGCCGCATAGCCTCCCTGAGTTGGTAAAGGTTTTTTCGTGATAAGGCTATTTATCATTACAATCGCACCTTGTTTAT
>CACNUQ010000018.1 GCA_902623685.1 uncultured SAR86 cluster bacterium | reverse complement strand
TGCGAATAATTCCCCTACGGGATGCCAATTTCTTTGAGAACCCTATAGATATAACGTTTATAGGGTTCTTTTTTTAGCATTGAGTCCACAAGGAGTCCATATTGAGTCCATTCGTAGAATAATTTTTAGTGTATTATTTTGTAATGGATGACATTGATACTAAAAAGCTATTAAAAGCATTTATTGGGGATATGGACCCCTTTAAAAAAAAGTTAATAAAAGTATTTATTGCTATTGTATTAATAATGCTTATCTACAAATACATTTGAATTGATATTTATTTTAATCCACTGCTCTACTGAGTTAATTTATAACTACCAATAGAAATAAAAAATGGTCCAACCCAATAGAGTAGAGCAACTATCCAAGAAATAAGAAAAAATAAAATTATAAAAAATGTTTTTTTACTATCTTTATTAATCTTTTTCTTATCATAAATGTAGGATATTAAAGAAAATATGATTCCCAATATTGCCCAAAATAATAAAAAAATAACCATATACCTTTAAAACAGCTGCTAATTTTTTTTTTTAATACATTATGGCAATATTATAAAGTGAAAAAAATAGTATTAGTTTTATCAATATTTTTCTCATATGGATATGCAATTGCAGAGAGTCAATATTCATATGAAGAGTTGATAGAAATACAAAGTGTCTTGCTGGATTCTTATTCGTCTGACAGTGATGAGTCTATTGCAATATCTTTATCTAATGTAAGTTATAAAATCGCTGAGAATTTAATACAAGATTTTATAGCAAACAAAGACCCCTCCTTAATTAAAGATGCAATAGATAGCTTAGATATTTCAATTTCTATTTTTCCAAACAACAAAAAATTTTATTTATTAAAAGGCGATTTGCTTTACCTAATTAGAAAATATGACACTTTTTATTTAGATGCTATGCGAGCATATGAGGATTCTGAGGATGCAATTTTTGAATCAAAAAAATCATTCGTTGCTTTAATAGATTTGTATACAAATCAAGAGTTATATTCTGAAGCAGTTTTTCTCATAAGAAAGATGTTGTCCTTCGATTCATCATGGCTACTGAATGAATTTTTTGATATGACCATAACCTTGACTGTGTTAGCAAACAATCAAAGCAAAATGTTGGAATCATTGGATTTTGTTGCAGACCAATACACCATTGAAATCCCTAATGTATATCTTGCTAAATCATATCTTTCTTTGTCATTGAACGATTATGAATCAGTTAAGAGTTCACATGCTAAATATGAAGCTGCAAAGGTGTTTAGCAAGGATGCAAAAATTTCTGTTCAAGCAGAAACCATCTCAAATTATTTGAAAATGAAGGCTGAGGCAAATGAATAAAAAAATTGCCTTATCTTTCATTTTATTCTCACTGGTTGTTTTTGCTCAAAATGACATCAATTTTGATGATAAGACTTTATCAATGTTTGATAACGTCCTTTTATATGATGAAAATATGAATTATTTGGATGGCCTTGTTCAAAGACAAGAAAAAGCAATATTGAGGGGAGATTATGGCCATTCAACAGCAAAGAAAAAAGCATTGCTAGAAAGACTTTATCAACGAGCAAAAATTAGCGGCACCGGAAGAACCATACAATATCGACAACCCTTTATTAAATATTTGCAATCTTTAGGCGGGGAAATGGGCGAAGGTAAACTACCTCTAAATCCTGATGGTTCCACGAATGAAAATTTTAAAGGTAGATACAGTGATTATGATCTTCAATGCAAGCCAAAAGCTTGTGACAAGATAAAAGAAAATTTAATAGCATCCGGAAAATTTAAAGCAGTGCCAACTAATAATGGAACCTTTGATATTGTTGCGATTTCAGGTTCAAAAAATGACATGATAAAAATAACATTTAATGTTGATGATCCTGATGGAAAGATTGTTACAAGAGCTGAAAAAATTAATAATGTTGAAACCTATACTGCTGTGCAACTCAAACAAAAATATGGTGACTACCAAGGTAATAAGTCTATTGAAGAAGCATTAAAAGCTAAAGAGCATGCATTCAAAGGAGGCGCTAAAAATAACAGTGATCTAACTTGCTTTTCTCATATTTGCGATGAAGCTTTTAATACTTCAACCAAAACCGCTCATAAATTAATTAAAGATGCACCCAGCTTTGTAAACAATGCTGATATTCAAGAAATCATCGATTCTGTTGGCTTGAAAAAAAATGATGGCACACCCATTTCATCAAAAGAATTTAAACAACTACTTGAACAATCTTATGCAGGCAAAAAGAAAAAACCATTAATTGCATTAGAGGTAAATGATTTGGATACCTTTCTTTTAGTTAGAAACAAGGTTGTAAAACAAACTATTAATAGGATTGAAATGAGGCAAGGTGAAATATACCAAGCAGAAGTCACACGATTAAATACAGATTTGCAAGGTGGCAAAATCTCTAAAAGTGAATTTGATCAAAAAATTAACCATCTTGAAGAAATTAATCAAAATCTCAAGGAGTACTCCGATAATACTAATTATAGAAAAATAAAAAATGCAAATATAGATGCTAATTCCAGCTCGCAAGCAATAAAAAATTTATATAAAGGCTCACCAAAATCTATACCGTCTAATCCAGGAGAGATCCTTATCAAAGGAAAAGAAATAAATAACAAATTAACAGCACAGTTGGGCGACATTGATTCTAGTTTGACTGGAAAAAGAATGAACATTGTAAACAAAGCTGGAATGATTGTTGGTTTTTTCGATGTTGGAGCTATGGTAATTGAATACTGTTCTGATCCAGAAGTTTGTGCTGAAGTGATGGCATCAGCTGGAAAGGACATAGTTGTAGAAACCGTTGTTGATACATTTATCTCAAGAGGGATACCAGTATATGGACAGCTAAAAGAATCCTTTGAAGCTGGATATTTTGTTGGAGAACAAATCAATGAGCATCTTTTGGGTATTAAAGTAGAAGACTGCAAATTTATTGATGGCCAAGAAGTATGCAAAGACATAACAATTAAAGAAAAATTTATTCAAAATCCACTTGCTGAAAAAATGGATGAATTTAACGGAACCCCTGAACAAATCAGAAAAGCTGAGTTCATGATAGCAGCAGCTAATACTTGTAAAGATTATGTAGAGACTTTAAAAAGAGCAAATAAGAATTGCATGGGTATGGCCAACAAAATATTTACTGAATCAGTATCTAATGATAATGAAGTATATTTAGGTCTTCTAGGTTCAGATCTTTTTGAGTTAGAGTCTAAATTTTATGAAGAAGATAAACAGGCAAAAGAAGCATTGCTAGAAGAACTGGGATGTGATTTTTCTATTGAGAATGATTGTGAAAATTTAACAATAGCTGAAAATAAAAATATAGATGAAAATGAAAAATCAGTAGATGAAAATTTAACTTTTGAGGAAGAAAGTAACATTGAATCAACCAATGATGACTGGGGGGATATTGATAGTTTTGATCAATTAGTTGAAGGAGATGCACAAAACAATGAATCTACTGAAATTACAGCAACAAATTCTATTGAAGAGGGCTGGGATTCTGTAGATGAATATGATGATTTAATATCAAATAATAAAAATGAAGATGGAGCATGGATCCTTAGAGAGAGGATTGCTAATAATTCTAAAGAATCAAGCATTCAATCAACTAATCAGATAAGAGAAACCAGCAAACAAGTTGCGAAAAGGCGCAGGGAAGCAGCCATTGCCTCTCAACAAGCATTGGCAGAGGGATTAAATTCCCTTGCTATGGGTTTATCAGCCATACAACAGGAACAAAGAGCATCTGATCAAAGATTTAAACAACAGGCTAAAGCTATTGAAGAACAAAACTCTAGAACCATTAGTAACTTGGCAAATCAAATTCAGCCTTATCAAAATAATGCTGCATCTTGCATGGGCTCTGATGGCTACCCGATAACTGATCCTTATGTTTGTAGAGCTCTTCAAAATAACTCAAGCAAACGAAGCATCACCCCTCAGTCTATGACACCCATAGCGCCATCAAATAATTACCCAGCTGTCGCTCCAACTAGAGAGCCGGTTGAGATTGACAATAAATGTGAGGGTAAATCTGAAATTGACAGAGCTGCTTGCGAATTAGCTGGCGAATTCTCAGGAGTTTCATCAAACGCTCCAAGACCATCCACCAATTCATCAAATATTCCTAAATATGAGGTCTTTTTTTGTGAAATGCTACCTGGAGTATTATCTTTTGAAGAAAGTATG
This sequence comes from uncultured SAR86 cluster bacterium, assembly GCA_902623685.1. GTDB lineage: Bacteria > Pseudomonadota > Gammaproteobacteria > Magnimaribacterales > D2472 > D2472. The sequence continues at coordinate 13,615 of CACNUQ010000018.1, read as the reverse complement.
GAAAATCTCAGAGGGTACCGTGAATCCAACTTTAATTCTGAGGCTGAGTACTTAGAGAACAAACATGGAAAAAATGCACTGTTTTTTATACTCAAAGATAATGAGGTCGGGGCAGATTTTTATTATTTAGGACAAAGAAATGAAGTTGGTTGGAAGTGGGACTTTGGGCCTTGCAATCAAAGATGGTTGACTGATAGTTCTAGTGACTGGATGAGTTATAAGGCGAGTTATCAGGCAAGTGTTAAGGGAGACAAAGAAAAGTCGATTTGGAATACCTTTGAATACTGGATGAGTCAGGAAGAAATAGAAATATTTAAAAAGGAATTGCGGTTACAAAATTATACAATTCACGGGCGAAATGTTATAAATCAAAAGCTATGAGAAATTTTTATAATTTGTTTTTAGGAACGATTTTTATAGCTTTCTTTAACATGCCTATGCTTATTCATGGAAATGAAATAGAGCCAGCCAAAAAATCGAAACGCCCATCCTTTGTGTACAAACCAGAACTAGTAAGACGTACTCCAAAATATGAACAAAAACTAGGCATATTGCCAATCATCGATTCAAGAGCAAGTATGTTTTATGGAGAGGAGGACGATTTTTACAAAGATCCGATTATTGTTGGGCTAAATAGGATTTTTAATCTTGAATTAAGGTATAGCGGCTTGTTTGCCGAGGTTGCATCCATCAAAGATTTATCCTCTGTGAACCCAGATATTAGAGAAATACAATCTATAGGTGCTTCAAATAAAACTAATCTTATACTGCTTACTTATTTAACTGATTTTAATTTTAATAGAACTCCTGCGGATATGTACTCAACAATGGGGGGATGGCAAGTTGATTTTGCAAATTCTGTAAAACTGTCTTTTATTTGTCAGATCATCGATGTTGACACAGGCTTAATATTGTTAGCTGAGGAAATATCAAGAGAGTCAATTGAATATGCTAAGTCAGGAAGTTTTGAAATGAATCAGCTCCAGAAAATGACCATAGATGCCCTCAAAAGCAGTTTTACTGATCTGAAAATTCTTATTCAAGAAAACGGATTGAGGTTAAAGTAATGAAACTGATTCAAGGACATAAGGTATTTTCAATATTTTTACTTATATTTTGTCTCCAAAATCTTTATGGTCAATCGCCGGTGGAAAAAGATGAATTTTTCAATGTCTTAGATAAAGAGCTTGAATTTTATGAGGCTGATTGGTTAGAAAATTATTCAACCAACCGAGATATTAGCATTGGCGCAGAGTGGTTTTCAGAAAGTGATCAAGAAGCCTATTTAGGCCAGGTTATCTACTCTGATAAAAAACTTAAGAGAAAATTAAAAAATAAAGGCAAAGGTAAAAATGAAATAGCGGTTTTATTTATTGTTATTACTAATAATTCTAAATACAGAATTCTTTTTGATGGCAGTTCTGCAAATGTTATCGATGATAAAAATCAAATAACTGAAAGGAGCAACATCGAGGAGGTTATAAAGAAATTTAAATATAAAGCCAAAGCTGGTACCAAAGCTTTTTCAAGAATAGTATCGTTAGGATTTCTTGGCACCTCATCTTATGATGAGATGAGGCTTGGTTCGGTAAGATCTAATCTGTCAAAAAAATCAATTAAAAAAACTATTGTTGAGCCTGGTGAATCTTATTCCAGATTATTATTTATTCCAGCTTCATCCATAAAAGATGGCGCAATGATTCAAATACCCATTCAAAATTTAAAAAGATTGCTTTACTTGGATCTTAAATTAAATCTTCCAACTGATATTAATTAAAACTCCAAATAGAGATGCCAATTTTACCTGAAACCTCTTTAAATAAGGCTTCTTAGAGCATCAAAATTGCTTCCAAAGATAACGTAATCCAAAAATTGCCGGTAAATAGCAAAAGATCGTAAATATAATAATTAGGCCTATCAAATTAGGATCTTTTAAAGCAAAAAAAACTGGTGCATCTATCAAGTCAGTAATAAGCCTAACAGTAATTAAAATAAATAACATAGATGCATTTCGCATGAAGATAGCAATAAGAAAGGCGAGTCCAATGGCCAGGTTTCTAGCAACATAAAGACTAGAACTTAATGTCACTTCAGATTCTAGGAAAAATGCAGGATTCTTTATAGCTATATAGGGACCAACAAACATTGGCCAGATAAGCATAAAAAGAATAATGACAAACCACCATGTGAACTTAATTTTATTGTTTGAGAATCCCATCACATAAATAATACACAAAATAAAGGACCAGTTTTATCAAATGAATCCAGAAATAATATTATGTGTATAAATTTGACAGATACAATTTAAATGAGAGAATGATGAATTAAGAAAATAATCTGGAGAGATATGAAAAAAATTTTAATTTGCATACTAACGGCAGGATTCATCACAAATTGCGCGGTTGAGACTCCTGAAAGTGCTGATACTGACATAACACAAACTTACTTTACAGAATTTATGGCTTGTAAGGCTGGACCTGATCAAAGCACAGAAACAATGACAAGTATGATTGCTGAGTGGCAACAGCTTCTTGAGGGCGATAGCCTTGTTGGATCTTGGGGCTATGCACCAGCGGTCGCAACAAATTCATCAGAAGATACCATTTGGTGGGAACTGCAATGGACATCTCAGGAAGATGCAAATAATGCTTGGGAAGCATGGCTACAGAATGAGGATGCTGCAGCATGGAGTGAAAAATATACCTCTGTACTGGAGTGCGATGGTGAAAATAGACAATCATATGATGTTGCTTATCCCATGGCATCAAACGCTTTTGGCGAATTACCAGAGTCAGGATATTTTTATGCTGAAATTCACTTCTGTGAATATGAAGATGGAGGCTCAAAAGAAGACGCATTAGGATTTTTATCTGGGTTTAATAATGCAGTTAATAAAGGCGGTTATGAAGGCACCTCATATCATTATGGCAACTATTTCCAACAAGGCAATGATGAAGGTTTTTTGTGGGGAAATTTTACTAACAGCAAAGAATCAATGGATAAAGCCACTGAAGCATTTGAAGCAAACGTTAGAGGTGAAATGTTCCCAATTTTTAGTGAATTTGCATCCTGTGGAGAAGTTCCTGATTTATACAATGGATACACTTTGTACTGGTCACAAGATAAAGACTTTATGCCAACATTCCCTTCATCTTAGTAAATCTTTAGAAGTTTATTAAATAGAGCATCTTTATATATTTTATCTGGAGAAAATTATGAAATATTTTATATCTATCCCTCTTTTATTAATTTTTCTTACATCCTGCGAAAAAACAACATATATGACTGTTGGTGATGAAGTTATGAGTATCGAGGCATACGAAAACGCAGCAATGGCTGAAGAGTTTATCGATTTGGTCTTAAATAATCCTGATGCTGCATTAAGCATCATGCATGATGATTTTCGTTTTCGATATATGGGTAAGTTACCAGTTTACTCTCAGGGCGAACTAGTAATTAAATCTTCATACGATAAAGATACTTATTTTTCAGAATTTTTAGAAGTTGTTATGAAACTTGTGCCTGAAGGAATTGTTTTAACTCCAGTTGACATAATTGCAGATAAAGATAGCGCAGCTGTTATTATGATAGGTGATGCTAATGGAAAGTATGGCGAGTACGATAATGAGTATGTTTTTATTTATAAATTTAAAGATGGGAAAATTATCGAAGTCGATGAGTACAACAGTGATTATCTTGTTGCAAAAAGCTTGTATGGCAATAATCTCGTTCCAGAAGAATATTCAAATCAGCTTTTAGTAGAGTATTTTTGGCATGACAAAGGCCCCAATTATTCTGAAGAGGAGTTCGCCTCTTTGGTAAATATGTGGAACGGGATGATTGATGGAATGTCTTGCAATATGAATGGTGCAAGTATACTTACACCCCGTGAAGAAACTGAAGATTTTGATTTCCTTTGGACAATTGTCTGGCCATCTCAAGTTGCCAGAGATGCATGTTTCGATGAGTGGTTAAGTGAAAATGAGCCTAAATGGCGACAAGCAATAGAGGGCATCATAGAAGTTGATCTTGATAACGCGTTTTTATTCGATACTGAAATAGGTAGATTTCCAAAAGTTTTTAGTGATTCAGATGAATTCGTCCACTCCTACTTTTTTTGTAATTTTAAAGAGGGTGCAAATAAAAATACTCTTCATGATTACAGAGCAGAACTAAATGGATTGAATACATTATCTAAAAATCATTGGTATGTTTTATTAGATCCTAAATTTGTACCAGAACAAAAATCAGATTTTATTTGGTTGGATATATGGCCTGACGAGGATTCCAGGAATGCAGATCTTGAAATTTGGAGGTCGACAGATTTACCAGCAATTGCTGACGAATCATTTCAATGTTCCAATGAGCTTCAAGGGATTACATTTGACGGTAAAAGTATTAGGTCGTGAATATTTGGCAAAAAATAATATTTAGTTGTTTGGCGTTAATAGCAATCCTCCTTATCTATCAAAATGATCGTATTAATGCTGAGATGGAAGTTGTTAAAGAAAAAGTAGCAAATATTCATAAAATGCAAATTGACTCTTCCACTATTTATTTAAAGATTGGAGATATCCAAATACTAATTTTCCTGAGAACCTTTTAAAAGGTTTTCAGGACATTTTTTCATGCTAAAGTTGATTGGTATTAGTGAGTGATATAAGGTAGATAGAGAAATAAAAAAATAGGGGCTTCATCTTGTCTAATAAATATTTGTTCTTAATTTTAATTTTTTTTACGAGCAATTCTTTCACGCAAGAAAATTTACCAATTGTTGCGGTATCTCAATTTGAGCAAACTTTTCAAAATGATCGAAGAAGCAGGTCAGCTGCAAATCCTGATAATTATGAGGCTATGCTTGAAACTCAATTGATTAAGGTTGGAAGGTTTAGAGTTTACGAAAGAAATAAACTTGAAGAAGTTTTAAGAGAGCAAGGATTACAAGAATCACTCTCAGGCAATAACACACAAATAAAAATTGATGGTGTTGATTATCTTGTATATGGAGCAATCACTGATATGTCATCAGAGGCAAAAGAAATTAGCACTGGAGGATTTTTGTCTGTAAGAGTTAGTAATAGGTTTGGTGTTGATATTAAAATTGTTGATGCCTTATCTGGCGAGATAAGAAGAGCGGAGTCTATTGTTGCTGTCATTGAATCAGGTTCCGGGGTTGCAACGAGAAATTTCTCAAATATTCAAGCTGATACTAATGGATTAGTTGAAGCACAAAGAATTGTTGCGAAACGTTCTGCCGCATTGCTTGCTGAAAGCATTTTTCCTATTAGGGTTGTAGATATTTTTAATGATGAGATATATCTTAATTACGGGGATTCTATTCTTAGTGTAGGCGACCGTCTTAAAGTAATCCAAGAGGGGAGAGAGATTATTGATCAAGATACCGGATTAAGTCTCGGAAGTAGACAGAAAGTTTTGGGTGAAATTGAAATAGTTTCAGCTGATTCAAATTTATCAATCGCAAAAATAATAAAAAATGATGCTGAGTTTACTGTTGGGGCAGTGGCTAAAATTATTTTAGAAACTTTAGGATCAAAAAATAAAGAACAAAGAGAAAGGAAAGGGAAAAAAATATGAAAAAATTAACATTACTTCTGTGCATGATGTTTTGCACAACAATTTTCTCTCAAAGCAATAAACCAGTTATTGCAGTAGGAGAAATAACCTCAGCCGTAGGAGGATTTAATACCCTTAGCATCCAACTTGCATTAGAAAACGCACTTCAAAAAACAAACAAATATACAATGATGGAAAGAACCAGACTCGATGCACTTCTTCAAGAAAGAGGGCTATCAATGAGTGGTGTTACAGATGGAAGGGCTGATATTTCTGGATTTAGTGGCGTAGATTATTTGGTTTATGGAAGTGTTTCAAATATTTCTATAGAGAGAACTAATGCTCTGATAGCCTTTTCTTGCGACGCATCCTTAAGCATGAATGTAAGGGTTGTTGACGTAAATAGTGGTGAAATTAGGTTATCTGAATCAGTATTTGTTGAGAAGAATTTGCAAACAGTTTTTGATGAAAATGTAGATCCATGCGGAGGCATCACACTCTCTAATATCAATATAATGGGTGAAGATACTTCAGATGATATTGCTAATAAATTAACCACTGCAATTTTTCCTATAAAGGTTGCTAGAGTAAGCAAGGGGCAGGTATATCTTAATTATGGCTCAGGATCTCTTCAACCAGGTCAGCCACTAACTATTAAAGAAATCGGTGAAGGGTTTCTTGATCCAGATACTGGCGAAGTTCTTGGTGCAGAGGAAACTACAACTGCAGTTATAGTTGTCGCTGATGTAAGAAAATCATACTCAATAGCTGATATAGTCGTATCAAATGCTGATATCAATGTCACAGATATCGCATATAAAATCGAAGGAAAAAGTTCAAAAAAATCTGTAAAGAAATGTTCATCAGATGCAAACAAAGCTGCGAAAGAGTGTTCAAAAAATGCTGAAGGTAAAAGGTGCAAATCAGCAAATGACAGAAAAGCAAAATCTTGCTCAATTTTACTAGATCTATAGATAAACTTTGATTGACAAGTCCCTCATCATAAAACTTTTGTTATTGTTGGCTGTAACTTCCTCAGTAATAATAATATATTTTGTCATATCTCCCTATCAAAATTGCAAGAGAGATTTAGTTCATTCTTTTGAAAAGACCTATAGTAAATCTTTTACATGGTCTGAGAGAAGCTCTCTAATAAATAAATGTGCTGATTCTACAAAATGGTAATCATTTCCTTACAAAGAGACTTAGTGCAAATTTTTTTATCTTCGGAAATCATATGAAATCCTCTATATAGGGCTTCTATTAAAGAATTTTTTCTCAATTTCTAAATGTAAATCAATAAGTCCCAATTGCAATAAATCTAATATTACCAAGATTTGTTTATCGGTAGATTTTTCATTTAGTTTCACAGCTTGTTTTTTAATTTTAATTAGCTTTAGTTTAAGGTTCTCAGAATTTGGGAGATATTTAGTTACAGCTATTAGTCTGTTTATGCAAAAAATGATAGATCGAGGAAATTCTTTTAATTTCACCATGAAGTCTAAGACATTACTTTGTTTTAATTCTCCTTTATTAATTTTTTTGAATGACTCAAACCCATTCACTGATTTGAGAACACTCATCCATTGAAGATTTTCATAATATTTAGGAATTTTTGCTTCTTTTCTAAGAATTTGATCTTCAATTATTCTGGATAACATGTCTGCTCGCTCAATAAATCTTCCTAATTTAATAAAATCAAAAACATGATCTCTATGCATAGCATCAGATATCGTTGCAAAAAAAGTCTTTGAATTTCTGATAATTTGATGCATAACCTCACTGTTATAATTTTCTTTATCGGACAATGAAAATTCTGTGTGCAATTTATTAAATTGTTCCCAAGCAGTCTTAGGCAGCATGGTTCTTAGATGCCTTGAGTTGTATTTCGCCATCTCTAATGAGTAACTAATTGATCCAAGATTATCTGAATTGAAAATTATAAAGTTTAAAACAACATTTTTCATTGCCGAAACGCTTGAGCTGTAAAACATTTTTTCATCGAGCAAAATTGAATTGAACTGTTCTAAGTCACCTGTAATTTCAACAAGATGAATGAAATCTGAGACACTATCATGAGGAATATCTAATAATAGATCAAAGTTAACATTAACTAATCTTGCAGTATTTTCTGCTCTTTCAACATACCTAGAGAGCCAGTATATTTTTTCGGCGTTGCTTGATAGCATTAGTTAGTAATCCATGTATCTTTACTTCCCCCGCCTTGGGAGGAATTGACTATTGTGGAACCTCTTTTCATAGCAACCCGAGTCAGCCCACCCTTTGTAACGAATGAATTTTTACCAGATAAAATAAATGGTCTTAGATCCAAATGACGAGGCAATATCTTTCTATTAATTAATGTCGGCGAGGTTGAGAGCTTTATTAATGGTTGAGCAACAAAGTTTCTAGGATTATCCAATATCTTCGATTTATATTTTTTTAATTCTGATTTTGATGATTGAGGCCCGATGAGTATTCCATATCCTCCTGATTCATTAACAGGCTTAAGGACTAATTTTTCTATGTTATTGACTACATAATTCAGATCTTTTTTAAACGCACACACATATGTTTTGACTTGAGAAATAATTGGCTCTTCTCGTAAATAAAACTTTATCATTTTTGGAACAAAGGCATAGACAGCTTTATCATCTGCAACACCTGACCCCGGGGCATTAACTATAGCAATTTTTTTATTTTTCCATGCATTATAAATTCCTGGAATTCCTAATTTTGAATCTTTTCTCCACACTTTAGGGTCAATGAAAACATCATCAATTCTTCTGTAGATAACATCAACTTTTTTAGGACCATTTATTGTTTTCATCAAAACATTTTTATTCTTAGATACATATAAATCAGAGGCCTCTACTAACTCAACCCCCATTTGTTGGGCTAGATATGAATGTTCAAAGTATGCAGAGTTGAAAACCCCTGGTGTTAAGACAACAATTTTTTTATTTTTATTTGTGCTAAACGATGCGTCACTCAAGCATTTATATAGTTGAGAAGGGTAGTCATCAATAGGATTCACAGCATAACTATTAAATAAATTAGGAATAACTCTTTTCATGATATTTCTATTTTCAAGCATGTATGCAACACCAGAAGGTACCCTTAAGTTATCTTCTAGGACGAAAAATTTTCCCTTATCGTCTCTTATAAGATCTGTCCCACATATATTTGACCAAACCTTATTTTTTGGTTTTATGCCCATGCACTCAGGTAGAAAGTTTGAAGATTCTAAAATCAACTCTTTTAAAACAGGATTTTTTTCAAGGAAAACTTGATCGTTATAAACATCATTGATGAAATAATTTAAGGCTTTGACTCTTTGAACTAAACCTTTTTGTATTAGTTGCCATTTACTTGATGCGATAATTCTTGGAATTAAATCTAATGGCCATGATCTATCCTGAAGTTCATTTGCATCTAACTGAAAGGTAACCCCCATTGATGAAATGGAGGACTCGCAAAGATTGGTGTAATAAGCTCTTTCTGATGGAGAAAGTGAATGAAAAAAATCAATTGATCGATTGTAACCTTTTCTGGGAGATGATTTGCTATCAATGTATTCGTCAAAAAAAATGCTTTGTTGATATGAAAAAGTTTTATTCATTTTAAACTATAATGGTGCAATAATTATGCCAGTGAATTATGTCAATTAAAAATACATATAATTAATGACTTACTGTATAGGAATAAAAACTAACGAAGGGCTTGTATTTGCTTCTGACTCTAGAACAAATGCGGGTTTGGATAATTATTCAACATACAAGAAAATGTTCTCTTACTCTGTAGGAGATAGGTGCATAGTCATACTTACATCTGGTAACTTGTCAACCTCTCAATTTGTTTATAAAACTATAACGGAAGATCTTGAATCTAAAAATCCTATTACCAGCTTAAATACTTGTAAAAATTTTGATGAAATTGCTAATTACATAGGAATGCTTTCTTGGCAAAGATCTAATACTGATGGTGTTACGGTAAATACAAATCTAGGCTCAAATTTTATTGTTGGAGGTCAAATTAAAGATCAAGAAACTGAAATGATGATGATTTATCCTGTTGGAAATTATATAAGGATTTCTGAAATTAAACCTTTTCTTCAACTTGGTGAGACCAAGTATGGTAAACCTATTTTAGATAGATTAATTAGAAATGAGCTATCAATAGGAGATGCAGCCCGATGTGCACTTGTTTCTTTTGATTCAACCATGAAAAGTGATTTAACTGTTGGTCCCCCAATAGATTTAATAACTTATAAGGCCGACTCTTTTGAGATTTCACAAGAAGATCAACTTCAATTTAAAACTCCATTCTTTGCCGACCTTTCAACAAAATGGTCTGATGGACTTCTAGACTTATTTGGATCTCTGCCAAAATTTGATTGGGAGAAAAAAGATTAAGACAGCTTTAAACTATTTGCTTAATCAACGCGATACATAACAGTTTTCTCACCATCCAGGAAGTTTGCTTCATCATTCCGGATAGCTTCTACAACATCTGCATGTGTTCCTCTTTCAAAGAATAGGTTTAAGTCAGCTTCATTCTCAAAGGTAAGTTCAGTTATAACATTAAACTGACTTTGAGCACCATCCGATTCTAATGGCAAGGTATCACTCAATAAATTAGATTCAAAAAGATAAGTTCTTGTATAGCCATTTAAAGTTGGGAACAGGCTCTCAATAAGTGGCACATGATTGTTTTCATAATAAGTTTTAAAGTCTTCTTCAGAAATTGAAGATTTTTTACTGATTAGCGCAATGAGCTTTGGCATGATTGATTTTGCAATCTTTCCTTTCTTTCTAATGAATTCATTTTCCAGCCATTCGAGGTAGGTATATATAAATAATGAGTTCTTCCTGCAAACAATCTCTCATCTTTTTCATTGTATCTACTATAGTCTGCACAGACTAGGTATTGATTGTTTTCCATCCCATGTATTCCGATGTCATCTATGATGCTGTAAGCATACCCCTCTTGAATATTAGCTTTCATATCTTTGTATTGATTTATCACCTCTTCATAGGTTCTTGCAATTGAACCGAATGTATTGAAGTTCACAGGAGGATGAAAATGACTGGCAATAGCATCAAAATCATTTTCAATAAAATCATCAACATATTGCCTATATGCAGACTCTATTTGCATTTTGTTAGAACTATCGAGAGCATTTTCAAGTTCAACAATCTTATCTTTATTTTCAAATGTATTAAAAATAAGCAATGTGATACAGACAGCTAAACATCCATTGATAAGATTTTGAATATTCATAAAAATACTATATCAAAAAATTTAATTTTTTGAGTCTTCTATCAGTTTGATAATATTTTGATGGATTATGGGACCAGTATTTGGCCCTAAAGATACAACTTCACCATAAGTTTCATCTGTTTCGTCATAGATCCAAGGAGCCTCGTTATCCCATTCACTTTTAGGAATGATATAACCAATGGCATCATTTGCTAAATTTACCATTAGATTGAGCTTCCCAGGAAGTTGACTGCGCAAATGTGGAATCTCTTGAGCAGCCATTGTGTAATCTGCACCTTGAGGATTTTCTATGCCACCGACAGCAATCTCTGGATAGAGCTCTCCGGGAATACCAGTAATGGTTGCATCTCCTAATTCTATAAATGCAACCTCACTGAGATATCGAATGAAGGGTGGCTTGAAATTAAATTTAGGATCACTATCGATGATACCGAGCAAAGTGCCTAATGAGAGCATAAAATTTTCTATGCCTAATTCCACTTCCAGCGCACTAACATTTAATTTTGGCTCAGGGGATAGATGAAATTCACCTGCATGAAAAGCATCTATAACACTATTGGCCATACTATAGCCATAAGCGCGGGCTTTTTTATGACTTGGTTGCGTGATTGTTTCGTTTGCAAAAGAGTCATAGATTGGATCGGTTGGACCTGATGTCATTAAGCCTCCAATATTTCCTGTAAGCCAAAGTGTGGTTCCTCCAAGTCCAGGTTTAACGAGTTGATTATCGTAGTAAATACCATCGCTGATACCTCGTCTTAAATAGCCAGCAACATCAGAGGTTAATTCAAGGTTTTTGTCCCAAGTAAGTTCAACATGAATTCCAAAATTTATTAATGAACCTATGATTGAGCCATCGGGACGGCTAAATAATACTGCTCGAATATCATCATCTATAACCATGGGTTTGCGTTTATCTTTGATAGGGGTGAGAGGATTTGTTGGAATTAATGCCAGACTCATTTGTGCAGGTTCCAAGTTGTCTATGGCTAAATTAATAGCAGTTAAAAAATTTTGTTTGAGTTGCTCCATATATTCATCGTCAACACCACTTTTAAAAAAACTTGGTCCCCAAAGACCTTGAGTATCTGGACCTTCGTGATTATGCGTTGCATGCACCATGAGATAATCTAGGCCCCATTCGGTTGGAACATCCTCTCGGACACTAAGTACAAATTTTCGCATTAATCCAATGGTGTCAGCACTTATTATTCCAATTCGAGTTTTACCATCATCAATAACAGCTGCTACAGCCATCAGATCATCTTTAATGCTTTGAGCAGGTCGTTTATTTTGAAAACCTGCCATCCATACAGCATCGAATTGCCCATTACCATTGACGTCAGTCCATAAATCAACATCTTTATCGAATTGAGCATCGTTATTTACATCTTCCCACTCATCAATCAAATTTGGTGTTATAGAGATTTTTGCAAATCCAACTTTTAATTCTTTCGCGTGAACTTGATTAATTATGACAATGCCTAAAATCAATATAGCTAAGAAGGCATTTTGTATAGAGCTAAGACGCATTAAAATTTTCAAAATTATTCTATCGACTTTAATGGTTTTTTATTTCTGAAGAGCATTAGTAGGGGGATGAAAAATATCCATGTCTTATGATAATGCCTTGGAAATAATCTCTGCGAAAGATCCATTAACTTTGCATCCAAGCCAACAAAAATTTTACTTTTGTTTTTCTTTACTCCATTGAGGATTATTTTCGCTGCTTTGCTAGGATGCATGCCTTTATTTTTAAAAAGTTCTCCCAACTCCTTTTGTGATTTTGGAGGATTTTTACTTAGCATGGAAGATTGTGCATTAATTTCTTGAGATTTTTTAAAGTCTTCTTCGCTTATTCTGACAGCAGAAGCAATATTCGTTCCAATATGACCTGGATGGACGCAGTGTATTTGCAAGTTAGGATTTGTTTGTTTCATCTCTAATGCGAGACTTTCTGTAAATCCTCTAACAGCAAACTTAGAGGCATGATAGACAGTTTGTCCAGGCACGGTAACCATGCCAAATATTGATGATGTGTTCACAATAGCAGCTTCAGAGTTATCAATCATGTAAGGTATAAAAGCTCTGGTGCTATTAACTACACCTTCAAAATTGATGCCCATGACCCAGTCCCAATTATCTTGATCCATATCTTTAAAATATGAACCACTACCTACACCAGCGTTGTTAAAAACTAAGTCTACCTTTCCGTGATCTTTTATGACCTTTTCAGGAAGTGCTTCAATGGATTGTTTATCAGAGACATCCAAAATATGCGAGGAAACCGATACATTGTATTTCCTTAACATAGCCACAGTTTCGCCTAACGTTTTCTCATTAATATCGCAGACACAGACATCAGCACCATCTTTTGCCATCAATACTGCTAAATATCTACCTATCCCAGAGCCAGCTCCGGTTATGATTGCTACCTTTTCTCTAAAAGATTTCATGATTGATTCTGGAAATCCTTTAAAATTAAGTCTTGAAATTTTTTAAGCACATTCATTTAATTATTATATTCGCTTTTATTTGCGGATGTAGTTCAGACAATCTAGATAAAAAATTTAATTGTAATGGGATGATCGTTAAATTTAATGATTACGAAAGATTTTTTGAGATTGAAGGAGTTGAATTAAGCAATAGAAAAGATTTTTTCATGAATCAAATCACCATTTTTGGGAAGCTCAATGAAAATACCATTGATGAAACCCTTGTAACTTTTAATAAAATTAACAATTCTCTTGAGATGAAA
>CACNUQ010000017.1 GCA_902623685.1 uncultured SAR86 cluster bacterium | reverse complement strand
GAGGAGCTTTGTCTGATTCTCGCCAAACTATTGAGGCACAAGCCTCTGGTGATGCGACTGAATAAGTACCATACTCTAAAATAGCAATATGATCCCCTACACCCAATGCTAAGGCTCCCCCTGAACCACCCTCACCTGATACAACAACTAGAATTTTAGTTTTCAGACTAGACATAACAGCCAAATTTCTAGCAATTGCTTCACTTTGTCCTCTTTCCTCACCCTCTACACCTGGATAAGCCCCTGCGGTATCAATAAAAGTAATAACTGGCATATTAAATTGCTCTGCGAGTTGCATTAATCTTTTAGCTTTTCTATAACCCTCGGGTTGAGGCATTCCAAAGTTTCTCCTAATTTTTTCTTCAGTATCCCGACCTTTTTCATGACCGATAATCATTACAGGCATGCCTTCTAACTTTGCAATACCTCCAACCAATGAGGCATCGTCAGCAAATTGACGATCGCCGTGAAGTTCCTCGAATTCATCAAAGATTCTCTCAATAAAATCAAGTGTATGTGGCCTTGCCGGATGACGAGCTACCTGCACTTTTTGCCATGTGCTCAACTTAGAATATATTTTCTTCGTCAGTGCTGCTTGTTTAGATTTTAACTTATCTATTTGAGGTAAAAGTTCTGGATTATCTGATGCTGCCAATTGCAATGCTGCAATTTTCTCCGCAACTTCAGCTATTGATTTTTCAAAATCCAAAAAATTAACTGTCATTTGTTTAATTTAATCGCCTCATCCCCAAACATATCTTTGAGTATTTTTATGTTTTCAGATGAAGGCATAAGTTTAAATTCATCACCAAGCTCTATTATAGCCTCAGAGTCCTCATGTAAGATTTTGATATGTATTCTACAACTCCCATGCTTCCAAAAGTCTCCATTTAAATTCTTTAAATTAATCATATTTGATCGAATGGAATCATTGGGCAAATTTCTAGCATCTATCATAATGGAGTTATTTCCTTGACTCATTTGCGATTCTAAAGAAGCTACAGATCCCACTTTCATCTTATACATTTTTCTATTTAATTCTTTGGATTTATAGTCATCAATTTCAATGGTGCCTGCAAAAATGAGAATTGAGTTTGTCTTTAATAGTAAGTGGTGTCTTTCTAAAATATCTGTACTTATGGTTCCTTCCATTGTTCCTGTTCCATCATCAAAGCTTATAAAGGCAATTTGTTTGTTTGATCTATCTCTGATCTGCCTGTAAGAATTTAATAAGCCAACTACTTTTGCTCTGCTTACATCATCGGTCAACTCACCAACTTTATGAGACCTTAAATTATCGACCATGTTCTCAATTGCAATTACTGGATGACCTGAGAAGTAATATCCAAGAGCGTCTCTTTCATGATTAAGCAGGTCTTCTTTGGATAAATCTTTAACATTAAGATATTTCTCATATGGATCAAATGTTTCATCCATTGAGGCAAAAAGATCTGACATTCCAGCCATTTGAGAGCTATTCTTTTGCCCCTCTCTGAGCATATCTTCCATGCAAGCCAATGCAATGGATCTCGATGGAGCTAATTCATCGAATGCTCCTGCCTTTGTAAGAGCTTCAATTGATTTTTTACCACCTAGTCGTATATTTACTTTTTTAGTAAGATCAAAAAGGTCTTTAAAGGAATAATTTTTTCGAACATCAAGCACGTGATCTATAAAAGAATCTGCAACTCCCTTAATTGCACCCAGCCCATATTTGATATGCAAGTCAGCATTGACATTAAAATGCTTATTACTTGTTTTAATATCAGGAGTTAATACCTTTATTTGCATTTCATTGCATTCGTTAATAAGAGTGCTGATTTTGTCGGTATTGCCTAATTCTGTAGATAGAACCGCTGCCATAAAGTGTTCTGGAAAATATGTCTTTAAATATGCAGTTTGATAAGAAAGCATTGCGTAAGCGGCAGAATGCGATTTATTAAAACCATATCCAGCAAACTTTTCAATAAGATCAAAGATTTTTTCTGCTGTAACTTTTTTAATATCATTTTTGGAACAACCATCTACAAATATTTGTCTTTGCTGCTCCATCTCTTCAACTTTTTTCTTGCCCATGGCTCTGCGTAAAATGTCTGCCTGACCAAGAGAGTATCCAGCTAAAACCTGCGCAGCTTGCATGACTTGTTCTTGATACAAAATTACTCCATAAGTCTCTGATAATACAGGTGCTAGTAGTTCATGAGGAAAAGTTACTTTACTCTTTCCATGCTTTCTATCAACAAACTCGTCATGCATACCTGATTCCAATGGACCTGGCCTATATAAAGCTAATAAAGCGACAATTTCTTCAAATTTTGTTGGTTTTAGTCTTCGAATCAACTCTCTCATACCTGTTGACTCTAATTGGAACACAGCAGTTGTTCTTCCAGAGGAAAGCAAATCAAAAACCTTAGGATCATCTAAAGTTAAAGTATTTAAATCTAATATCTCTTTATTTTGCTCACTTAAATATTCGTTGATAGTCTTTACTGCTCTATCTATAACTGTAAGAGTTCTGAGTCCCAAAAAATCGAATTTAACCAACCCAATAGTCTCAACATCATCTTTATCAAACTGAGTCATTAAAGATCTGGATTGAGGGTCGAAATAAGTCGGACAAAAATCTGCAATCGAGCCAGGTGCAATAACTATCCCACCAGCATGTTTACCAACATTTCTTGCTATTCCCTCAAGTTTATAAGCTAAATCTATTATTTCAGAGACTTCATCTTCGTCTTGAATCATTTTTTTAAATATTGGCTGAGAATTAATAGCTTTTTCAAGAGTCATGCCAGGAATGAACGGAATCATCTTTGAAATTCGATCACCCAAAGCATATGGTTTGCCTAAAGCTCTAGCCACATCCCTGACTACAGCTCTAGCAGCCATAGTCCCAAATGTTGCAATCTGAGATACAGCAGACTTTCCATATTTCTGTGCCACATAATCAATGACCAAATCTCTTTTATCCATACAAAAATCAATGTCAAAATCTGGCATAGATATTCGTTCTGGATTAATAAATCTTTCAAAAAGAAGATTATGCTCAATTGGATCAAGAGCTGTGATTCCCAAAGCATAAGCAACTAATGATCCTGCTCCTGAGCCTCTTCCAGGACCAACCGGCACATCATTATCTTTAGACCATTGAATAAAATCTGCAACTATTAAGAAATAACTAGAAAAGCCAGTTGCATGGATCTGAGCCAGCTCATAATCTAGTCGTTTTTGATAGATTAGTTTCTCTTCTTTCGAGTAAGATTTTATAATTTCATGCAATTGAGTCTTAGACAACTCAGACAGAAAAGAATTAAAATCATGTTCCTTGGGAACTGGATATTCTGGAAGAAAATACTGATCTGTTGTCAGAGTTACATTACATTTTTGTGCAATTGTAAGAGTATTATTTATTAAAGTGTCAGGATCACAATCGCTAAACATAGAGGAGATGTCTTTCGTAGATTTGAAAAATTGCTCAGGAGTAAAAAGTCTTTCTCGATTTGAGTCATTCAATGTTTTGCCTGTATTGATACAAACTTTGGTCTCATGTATATCAAAATCTTCCTTTTGAGAGAACATTGTGTCGTTAGATGCAATTACTGGAATTAAAAATTCGGATGCTAATGGTAAAATACATTTAATAAATTCTTCCTCAAAAGTTTTACCTAATCTTTGAATTTCGATAATAAAATCATTTTTAAAAGTTTCTTTGAAAGAGAGTAATTCGGTTTTAAGATCTTGAATTTTCTGATGCTTGACCAGATTAAAAATTGTAGATGATGATCCTCCTGAAATTACTATGATATTACCTTCGCAACTTCTAAGGTCATCAAAAGATACAGAAATATGGCCATTTTCTTGCTGAAGTTGAGATTTTGAGATGATTCCCATCAAAAGTTTCAGGCCATCATTATTTTTTGCAAGGCATAAAATTTCACCCAGTTCGCCAGAAGCTGATTTTAGATTTAAGATGGTGCCTGCAATGGGTTTAATGCCTGCTGCTTCTGCCTTTTTAAAAAATTTGACCATGCCAAACATATTATTTAAATCTGTTAAAGCGACAGCTGGCATTTTTAATTTTTGGGCATTTTCAATGATCTCGGTGATTCTTAGTAATCCTCTAGAAATACTAAATTCAGAGGATACTCGGAGATGAACAAAGGAAGTTTGCATTATTAAACGACGACACCTTTAAATGATTTACGGTGCCAGGGAGTATAGCCAAATTGTTTCAGGGCATTCAAATGATGTGCAGTGCCATAACCTTTATTTTTTGCAAAATCATATACGGGATATTGTTTATCAAGCTTTTTCATAAAATCATCTCTATGTACTTTAGCAATAATTGAGGCTGCTGAAATTTCTGAAATTAGCTTATCACCTCCTATCACTGCCTTGCAATTTACTTCAATTTTTGGCGTAAATTTTCCATCAACATAAACCAAATCTGGTGTGACAGTTAATTTCATTATAGCTTCTTGCATGGCGAGCAATGTTGCCTGATGGATATTTATTTCATCAATTTTATCATTTGAAATACTTGCGAAACTAAAAATAGATTGTTCTTTGATTGTATTGGCTAGGATTTCTCTTTTTAAAGAAGAAATTTTCTTAGAGTCAGTTAATCCAGGAATATGATAATTTAAAATTACTGCTGCTGCGGTGACAGGGCCTGCCAAACAACCCCTTCCAACCTCATCGACTCCAGCAATAATCACAATAAATTCTTTATTGCTTTGGCCGCATTATCAAAACCTTTTCCAGACATAGCATCGTTAATCTCTAAAAGATGAGATTGATATTGTTCTGGCATAGAAAACATATTTAAATAACTGTTAACAATTGAGTCAGGTGTTAAATCATATTGAATTAACTCAGGAAATATAGGTTTTTGAAGCAGAAGATTAGGAAGCCCAACAAATGGAGTTCTAATCAGTCGACTTAATATTGCATAATTAAGTTTATTAGTTTTATAGCAAATAATAGGTAATGAGCCTAATACTACTGCTTCAAGAGTCGCTGTACCAGAAGTAACAATTGAAATTGGAGATATCGAAAGGAAATCCTGTGCAGAGTTCAGAGATAACTTATAAGGAATTTCGTTAATACCTTTTATTGATTCGATAATGGAAGCTAATTTTATGTTTGCAGCAGGTATTAAAAAATATGCATTAGGATCTTGGTTCAGTAATTTTTTTGCTGCCGCGATATAAACTGGCATCAATTTAGATATTTCGCTTGCTCTGCTTCCTGGCAAAATGCTAATGAAATTTTTTGAAGCTTCTAAACTGTGGCTCTTAATAATATCTTCAATATTTTTTGGCTTGAGTTGACTGAATGGATGACCCAAAAAAAAGCTTTGCATATTTTTTTTTGAATAAAAATCACATTCAAACTTAAATAAACACATTGTTAAATCTATATTAGCTTCAATTGCTCTGATTCTATTCTCTCTCCACCCCCAAACTGAAGGGCTTACAATTTGAACTGTTTTAACATTGTTTGATTTTAGTTTTTTATGAAAAAAAATATTGAAATCAGGTGAGTCAACGCCAATAAAAATATCAATATTGTTTGAAATAAATAGCTTTAAGAGCTTTCTTCTATTTAAAAGAATTTGTGGAAGTTTGATTAATGGGTCAATAAGACCCATTACATGAAGATCATGATAATCAATTCCGTTGGGTGTGACGATTGGATTAACATTGACTTCAGGACCGCCTAAACCATATAAATCAATCTCAAATATATCTTGCAATGATTCAATAATTTTTGCACCCAGTCTATCGCTAGAGTGTTCTGCAGCAATGATGCCAACTTTTAGCCTTTCTTTTGCCACCTATCGAAGTAAGCCTCTTTCAGATCTTTCAATAGAGCTAATAAAAGTTTCAAGTGCAAGATTTGGATCTTTATTCAATGCATGAAGTTGCTTAATAGCATCTTTAAGAGAATAGCCTTTTCTGTAAATAATTCTATAAGCTTTTTTAATAAGATTTATAGAATCATTATCAAATTCATTTCTCTGCATTCCAATTGTATTTAAGCCTATTGGTCGAGCTGGATTAGAAGCAACTTTTACGAATGCAGGGACATCCATGGTTATGATGGTGTTAATTCCGGTAAATGAGTGATCCCCGAGAGAACAAAATTGATGCACGAGAGTTACTCCACCTAAGACTACATTATTTCCTACCTTTACATGTCCTGCCAAACAAGTTGCGTTAGCAAATACGTTATTGTCACCAACAATACAATCGTGAGCTATGTGGACATATGCCATAAATAAATTTTCGTTCCCTATCAGAGTTTTTGATTGATCCTGAACAGTGCCTCTATGCACTGTAACTCCCTCTCTAAAAATATTGTTATCTCCTATCTCTAAAGTAGTTGCTTCTCCAGCATATTTTTTATCAGGAGTGTCTTCCCCAATTGTTGAAAATTGGAAAAAACTATTCCCCATACCAATCTTAGTTGGCCCTTTTATTACAACATGAGAATGGAGAATACAATTTGGACCTATTTCTACATCAGGCCCTATTACGCAAAATGGGCCAATTTTGACTGACTTATCAATTTTTGCAGAAGAATCAATTACAGAATTAGTCATATTTATTTAGGTCGATCAGCGCAAAGAATTGTTGCCTCACATACATTTTTACCACTGACCTCAGCCTTACAGTCAAACTTCCAAATACCTTTTTTTTCAGAACGGATAGTCGCATATAAGTCTATTACTTCGCCAGGAATTACAGGATTTTTAAATCTTACCTTGTCAACACCAGCAAAATAATAAATACTTCCTTCCTCTGGAGTTTTGTTCATTGTCATAAAACCTAAAATTCCAGCCGCTTGAGCAAGTGCTTCAATTATTAAAACTCCAGGCATAACTGCTTTATTAGGAAAATGTCCATTAAAAAAATCTTCATTTATTGAGACATTTTTTTGAGCATGAATTGTTTCACCAAGCACAACAGATACTATCTTGTCGACAAACAAAAATGGGTGTCTGTGAGGTAAATGCTTAAGGATATCTGAAAATTCAAAGCTCATTTTGAAGTGCGTCTCTTTATAAAAACTGAAGACTTTGCCCAATCTTTGTGTTCTTGCGCTGGCATTATGCCGACATAATTTCCGGATTCATTAATACTCTTAGTAATAAGCGTATGAGCACCGATTAAGACATCATCAGCTATCTCTAAATGACCTAAGATGCCAGATAAACCACCCATTTGGAGGTTTTTTCCAATTATTGTTGACCCAGCTATTGCACAAGAGGCGGCAATTGCAGAGTTTTCTCCCAGGATTACATTGTGCGCAATGTGGACAAGATTATCCAACTTCACGCCATTATGAATTTCAGTATTTTCAATTGCTCCTCTATCTATAGTACATCCAGCACCAATTTCAACATTATCACCAACAATTAATTTTCCAAGCTGCTCAATCTTAGTGTAACCATTCTTATGAGGTGCATAACCAAAACCATCTGATCCTAACACTGAGTTAAAATGCACAATTGAGTTCTTCCCGATCTCAACATTCATTACCAGTGAAACATTAGCATGAATAATTGAGTCCTGACCGATCTTGCAATTAGGACCAATAAATACATTTGGTCCAATAATTACTGACTCATCAACATCAGAACTTTCATGAATAAAATAGGAATGCTGTTTGGATTCATAAGGATTTGGATATTTTTGATACAAAGTAGAGATCTTTGCATATGCTAAATATGGGTCATTAACAACGATTCCTACCTTAATTTTATCTTTGAATTCTGGACTAACAATAATTGCAGATGCAGAAGTGTTAGTAAGATATTTCTTATATTTCGGATTTGCCAAAAAGGTGATGCATCCCGGAGAAGAATGTTGAATTGTGCAAATTGCAGAGATCTGAAGACTGGAATCTCCAATCACCTCTCCATTAACCTTATCAGCTAAATCATTAAGGCTATAAGATTGCCCTGACAAATTAATTATTCGTTTTGACCTTCAGCTAAGGCAACATCAAGCAACGAAGTAACATCATCAGTTAAAACAAGAGCAGGATCTGAGAAAAGAACATTTTCTTGCGAAAGAAGAAGTTTGACTTCTTTAGCTGCTATTAGCTCTGAAAGAATTTTTTGAAGAGTAGGATTTATATCTGCAAAAATCTTTTCAATCGTTTGATTTTGCTTGGCTTGAACTTTGCCAATAATAAATTCAATCTCCTGACCCTTTTCCTGAATCTCTCTTTGCATATCTACTATTTCATCTTGAGCAAGAGTTTCTCCATCTTTTTGCAATTTTTCAGCTAAAGCTTGTCTTTCGGTTTGAAGAAGAGTTGCTTTTTCAATATTAGCAGCATAATCAGTTTCCTCTGATAAAGCCTTCAAAGTATCTTGTGCAACCTGGGTGCCTAATACAGCATCTCTCATATTAATAACCCCCACTCCTTCCATAGCCAATATAGGAATTGCTGCGAGTAGTGATGCAAGAAAGAAAGGTACAAATAGTAATTTTTTCATTATTAACCCCTTAAATGGTTGTTATATTCTATAGCAATTAAGATAAAAAACACTACCTAGTTAGTTAAAATACGGTTCCAATGGTGAACTGAAATTCTTCTGTTCTATCATAAATCCCATCATTGAATGGTTGCGAAAAGCTAAAACTCATTGGCCCAAAGCCTGTAATCCATGTAACTCCGACTCCAAGAGAATAACGCAGCTCATCTGCTGATGGTTCATAACAATTAATCTGATAATCCTGACAATCAGTAGAAAAAACATTTCCAAAATCTAAAAAAAATGCTGATCGCATTGATCTTTGATCTTCTATCATTGGAAGTTTAAAGATTAATTGAAGACTACCCTCAATTAGTAAATTACCGCCAATTGGATCTCTCCTTTGTTGATAAAGATATGGATTTTGAGCAATTGAATCAGGAGTTCCATCAAAATCTGTATCAACAATTAAGGGGCACTCTTCCGTAACTGGATCAAAGTTATAGCATGGTGATGGTGTCACCCTCGGTCCAAGTGTATTAGATTCAAAACCTCTGATAGATCTTGGACCACCAGAATAAAAGTTCTCAAAAAATGGAGTTTTCTCAGTATCTCCATATGCTCCTATGTATCCGAGCTCTCCATCAAATCCAAAGACAAGATTAGAAAAGCCAAGGGGTCGGTAAAATTTTTGCCTAAAATTGGTTTTGTAATAGGTTAAATCACTTCCTGGAATTGTTGCCTGAAGCATGATATCAGTTGAAGATCCGAAGGTAGGAAACATGCCCCTATTGAGAGTGACTCTTGACCAAACAGCCTGAGCCTTTAAGACATCAAAAACATTACCCTCAGAAGATAGAAAATCTGCAATTTCTCGAGATGGTAAAGAGCCAGAATCAATATCTGTATTATCAAAATTTATATTTAAACCAATTCTTTGTGTATCACTTATTGGGTATCCAAATTGAACCCCAAGTCCTTGAGAATTTGTTAAGTAATTTGCAATATTGTATTCACCGTAATCTGTTTCTCTAAAATAGATGCTATAACCTCTGCTAACTCCATCCATAGTGAAATATGGATCAAAAAATGAAATATTATAAGATTCTTGATAAATGCTTTTATTTATTCCAAAAATAAATCTATTCCCAGAACCAAGATAATTATTATCAGAAAGATTCAGTCCGATATTCATTCCAAAATCACTATATCCTATTGAACCTCCAACGGAGGATGTACTTTCTTCTTCAACTGTAAATTCAATATCTACCTGATCTTCAGTTCCAGGCACCGGAATTGTCTCAACATTTACTTCTTTGAAAAATCCAAGTCTTTCAAGTCGAACCTTAGATCCTTCAATTAAATTATCCGAGGCCCATGCTCCCTCAAATTGACGCATTTCTCTTCTTAAAACCTCATCATTAGTTAGGTAATTTCCTGCAAAAAGTATTTTTCTTGCGTATGTTCTATTTCCAGGCTGAACTAAAAATATTAATGAAACGGTTTTATTTTCTTGGTTGATTTCCGGATTTCCAGAAACCTCAGCAAAGGTATATCCTTCATTGCCTAAAAGATTAACAAAATATTCCTCTATTTGAGTAATTTGAGCTTGGGAATAAATTTTATCTTTCTGACTTTCTATTATTGGCTTATAAAGTGCTTCATTTAAAGGCATCTCGCCAATTACACTCACATCATCAACTTTATATTGCTCGCCTTCTGAAATGCTAAGAGTAATAAATACATCTTCTTTATTTTTTGAAACAGAAACCTGAGAAGATTCAATAGAAAATTTTAAATAGCCTCTATCTAAATAAAATGACTCTAAGTTCTCTATGTCTCCTTCAAGTTTTTCTTTAGAGTATTTATCCTTATTTGATAAAAATGTGTACCACTTACCTTCTTGAAGCTCAAACCCAGTCATTAGTTCATCATCAGTAAATAAATTATTTCCAATAATATTAACTTTTTTAATTTTTGCGCTTTTGCCCTCATCAATAATAATTTTTAAAGCTAGTGTATTTCTTGGCCTATCTTCAGTTTCGATATTAACACTTGCCCCATATCTTCCCTGAGATGAATATTGGCGAACTAATTCACTTTTCATTCCATTTAAAGTCGAACGCTTATAAACCTGGCCTTCAGCAATACCAGCACCCTCTAGACCTTTCAGCAAGTCCTCAGATTTCAGTGCTTTATTGCCCTCTAATTCAATAGAAGATATTGAGGGTCTCTCGAGCAAGCTTATAATTAATGCATTTCCGTCTTTGGCTATCTGAATATCATTAAACTGTGCGGTAGCAAATAATGCCTTTGAAATTTCCCTGACTTTAGACTGATTCATTTTATCGCCGACACTGACAGGGATCGCAGTAAAAATACTTCCAATGGAAACACGTTGTAAACCTATAATTCTTATGTCTGTAATTAAGAATTCTTCAAATGCTGGAGCTGAAAAAGATATGAAAGCTAGGAAATAAAGCGATATATTTTTCATCAAAGTTTCTATAGAAATTTGGAGATGTCATTAAATACCGCAAAGACCATAAGAAGGCCTACTGCAACCCAACCTGACATATAGAAAAAGCTTTCCATTTTTTCTGGCATTGGTGATCCACGCGCTGCCTCAATACCAAGCATCACCAATTGACCCCCATCTAAGACTGGGATTGGGAGGAGATTCAAAACCCCTAGACTTATACTCAATAGAGCCATGAGATATAAGAATGGCATAAAACCGGCTTTTGCTGTATCACCTGCCATCTGGACAATCCCAATTGGACCACTTAGATTTTGAGTTCCTAGATCTCTTGTAATCATCTTGCCAACAAAAGTTAAAGTTTTGATACTAAGGTTATAGGTTTCATACGTTCCTTTTAATAGTGAAGAAAAAAATGACCTTTTTAAACCTGGTATTATTCCAATATATTTTTCTTCATTTCCTGCAGCATTTTTTCTGGTACTCAGGGGTACATTGAAATACATAATCTGTTCATCTCTCTGCACCTTAAAATTTATATCGTATCCTTGATAATCCTGTAAGAAGATTCTTAAATCTTCAAAATATTTAATAGGTTGGCTATTTGCTGCAAGAATTAGATCATTAACTTTCAATTCACTTTTAGCAGCATTGCTATCTTTTGCAATAACTCCAACCACAGGTTGTAACTTCATAGATAATGCAAAGCCCATAAAATCTTCTGGTGCATTCTGTTCATTTGGATCTGCAAGATAATCATTTACAGGAACAGAAACCTCATATTCAAACAGTTGCTCACCACTTAGAAAAGTAAAATTAATGATTCCATTTGTGCCTGATAAAGAAAGTAGCTCTAATCTAATATCTTGAAGACTTGAAACTTTTTTTTCATTGATTGCAATCAAAATGTCCCCTGACTTGAGAGCAGAATTGCTCTGAAGGAATTCTGAAGATACTGAAGATACTTCGGGAATAAATTGACGCTCAACAGAATTAACAAAGATAATAGATAAAATCCCAATAGCAAGAATAAAATTTGCTACTGGCCCTGCCAGCATCACAAGTGCTCTTTGCCATCTTGGTTTGCTTTCAAAAGTATTTTTATTTTGTTCAGTTGTTAAGGGCTGCAAAAGGTCTAATTCCTCTTCAACTGCTTTTTCAGTGTGAAAAGCAACATACCCTCCTAAAGGAAGTGCAGAAAGAGCAAATTCAGTTCCGTGCTTATCTAATTTTTTGTAAATAACTGGTCCCATGCCTATCGAGAAACGATAGATGTGGATATTACACATTCTTCCAACGATAAAATGTCCAAATTCATGGATAGCAATCAGGACACCTAGTAATACTATTGCTGAAATTAGATAAATCATAACATTGAAAAATTTAGTGTAAGGATTTTATCACCTTCTCTGCTTGAATGCGTGCTTCTTTGTCATATTCAAAAATTTCATCTATTGTGCTTACCTTAGAACATGAAAAGCAATCAAAAGTTCTCTGAATAACCTCATAAATATCAATGAAATCAATATTTTTATTTATAAAGGCATCTACAGCTATCTCATTAGCCGCATTGAAAATAACTCCTAGATTTCCATTCTTATTGCATACTTCCCTAGCCATATCGAAAATTATCTCTCTGTCATGCGCAACAGGTTCAAATGACAAATTTAGCCTAGAAAAATCAATTTCTTTAAAACTTATAGGCAGTCTTGTTCCCATTCCCAATGCATTTGAGATCGGAACTTCCATGCTTGGATTGCTCATTTGAGCAATGGTTGATCCATCAATAAAAGTAATCATTGAGTGAATAATACTTTGAGGATGAACTATAATTTCAATTTTAGATTCAGGGATGCTAAAAAGATAATGTGCTTCAATTAATTCTAAGCATTTATTTACAAGAGTAGCTGAATCAATTGTAATTTTAGCTCCCATGCTCCATGTAGGATGCTTAAGAGCATCCTCAAGTGATACTCCCTTCAAATCGCTCAAAGACTTTTCTCTAAAAGGGCCCCCTGAAGCGGTAATTAGTATTTTAGAAATTTCATTAAGATTTCTTTCACGAGGAAGACATTGATATAAAGCATTGTGCTCACTATCAACAGGAATAATTTCAGAGTCTCTCAACTCAGCGAGTGGCATTAAAATATCTCCGGCCGCTACAATACTTTCTTTATTTGCAACAAGAATTTTTTTGCCAGCCTCGATAGCGAAATAACTTGTTTTCAACCCAGCAAATCCTGAAATAGCTGAAATAACTATATCTACATCTGGATCTTGAATAAGTGCTTGTAACTCATCTTCGCTGGTTAATATGTTCGAATTAATTTTCCAAAAATTATGCGATTTATCAGCCTGAGATTGAGCAACATAAATATGGTCTGGATTAAATTCTTGCACAATTTCTTGAGCCTTGTCTAAGTTACTCCCAAATCCAATACCAAACAAATGAAAATGTTCTTTATTTTGCCTAATCACATTCAAACAGCTTTTTCCAATGCTGCCAGTAGCTCCTAAGAGAACAATATTCTTCATATAATTAAATTTGTTATTAGAATAAAAATTGGTACTACGGCAATATGTGAATCTAAACGATCCCAGATACCGCCATGTCCAGGAATTAATGATCCACTGTCTTTGATTGATTTATCTCTTTTTAACTGACTTTCAAAATAGTCGCCAATAAATGCGAAAGGCAAACTGAACAAAGCAGCTACAATCAGATCTAATGAGATAAAGTTATAAAAATAAATTACTAATAAAAAAACTAAGACAAATACAATCCCTCCTACAAAACCCTCAATAGTTTTATTTGGACTAATTTCCTGCAATAAAGGAGTCTTTCCAAAACTGCTTCCAATAAGATAAGCTCCAACATCAGCTAATATGGTATTAAATAAAATTACAAAAAGTAAAAAATACTTATTAATGCCGACGAATTCTGAAAATAAGATTAAATAGATTAAGCCATACAAAAAACCCATTACTAAAAAAGCGCCCAAATAGTTATTTTGGAAGCTAATGTAAGAAGGAGTTATCTTTAGAATCAAGCAAATACTATATGCAAACCAAAATATTGAGATTATTCCAATGAATAACTCAAAGAAACTTTCTGTAAAAAAAATGGGTAGCATAATTAGGGTCACAAAAAATATTATTTGTTTAAAATCAATCTTTGATTCAGAAAGTATCAGCCATTCTTTAAATAGCAGAAATCCAACGGCTAATATAACAATAAAAATAAGAATAATATTTTGAAGGTAAAGAATACCAGATAAACAAATAGCTAAGATCAATGCAGCTGGCAATCTTTGCAAAATATTTTTATATAGTTCTTTTGCCAAAACGCCTCTCCGTATTTGAAAATGCTTCTAAGCATTGTAGAAATTCTTCTTCAGTAAAATCTGGCCAAAGTGTCTCAGTAAATTGGATCTCAGAATAAGCTAAATGATATAACAAAAAGTTACTAATTCTTTGATCGCCGCCGGTTCTAATAAGCAAATCTAAATCATTGATTGGAGCTTTTAAATATTTAAAAATTATTTCATCTGAGACATCCTCTAATGTAAGTTTGTCTAATTTGATTTCATTAGCTATTAGTTTTGTTGCATGAACAATGTCTGCTCGACCTCCGTAACCGAGGGCAATATTTAATTTAAGCTTGGGATCTTCAAATGCAGTAGATATCTCTGCATCTTGGATAGCATTAACAACTGTTTCTCCAAAAGAAGAATAATCTCCAAAAAAATTTAATCTTACCTTTTGTTGAATCAATTCTGGCACTTGAGAATCTATTGCTTTGATAATAAGCTTCTTAATTCCTAAAATTTCTTTTTTGGGACGCGACCAGTTTTCAGTGCTAAATGCATACAAACTAAGAGATTCTAGTTTAGCTTTTGTAGCTGACTCAACAATTTTTCTTACAACATCTACACCCTTTTCATGGCCTGAGGTTACATTTAAAGCATTCTTTTTTGCCCATCTTCCGTTGCCATCCATAATAATTGCAGCATTTATTCCTTGAAGGTTGAGTGATGGGTTTTTACTTTCTGCCATTATGGCTGGATATGAAATAACTAAATCTCTATTAGATCTTCTTCTTTTTGTTTAAGTTCTGCATCTACAAGTCCAATAAAGTGATCGGTTTCTTTTTGAACTAAACCTTCAATTCGCTTCAGATCATCCTCTGAAAAGTCTCCAGCTTTTTGCAGATCTTTTGCTGAATTGTTTGCATCTCTACGGGTATTTCTTATTGAAATTCTACAATTTTCTGCCTCGTTTCTTGCTTGCTTTATGTATTCTTGACGAGTCTCTTCGGTTAAAGCAGGCATTGTTAGTCTAATTAAATCGCCGCTTGTGCTTGGATTTAAACCTAAATCAGAAGCCATTATTGCTTTTTCAATCTCAGCTATAAGAGATTTATCCCATGGAGAAATAGCCAAAGTTCTTCCTTCTTCTACTGAAATATTTGCTGCTTGATTAATGGGAGTTGGATTTCCATAATAATCAATTTTTACTGAATCAAGAATGTTAGGATTAGCTCTACCAGTTCTGATTTTATTAAACTCATATGCTAATGAATCAATAGCTTTCTGCATCTTGGGTTTGATTTGATCAATAATTTCGTTCATAACTATGATATTAAAGTTCCAATTTCCTCACCGCAAGCAATTCTTTTCAAAGCATCGTCTTGATTCAAGTTAAAAACCTTTAACGGCAAACTATGATCCCTGGCTAAAGTTAGAGCCGTTGCATCCATAATCTTTAAATTTTGTTGAATTGCATCATCAAAAGAAAGCGAAGGGTAAAAAATAGCATTTTTATCTTTTTCGGGATCAGCTGAATAAACTCCATCTACTCTAGTTGCCTTAAGCATAATATCTGCTTGAGTCTCTATTGCTCTTAAACATCCTGCAGTATCAGTGGTAAAAAATGGATTGCCGGTTCCAGCAGTAAAAATCACAACAAAATCATTAGCTAAAAGTTGAATTGCAAGGCGTCTATCATAATGCTCTGCAACACCAGACATAGATATGGCTGACATCACTCTAGTTTTTACACCAGCTCTTTCTAGGGCATCTCTCAAAGCAATCCCATTCATAACGGTTGCTAACATGCCCATGTGATCCCCAGCGACCCTATCCATCCCGGCTTTACTTAACTTCTCACCTCTAAAAAGATTTCCTCCGCCTATTACGATTCCAATTTGAGCACCAAGTTCTTTACAATCTTTAACTGATTGAGCCATTCGATCTAATATTTTTGGATCTATACCTTGATCATCATCTCCAGCAACAGCTTCTCCACTAAATTTTACAAGAAGACGTTTATAATTAAGAGGTGTCATTGTTGTAGTTGTTCAGCCACCTCTGATGCAAAATCTTTAACCTCAATTTCAATGCCCTCACCAACTTTAAAACGTGCAAAAGAAATAATTGATGCATTATTATCATTTAATAAGTCTTCAATTGATTTGTCTGGATCTTTAACAAAGCCCTGAGATAGCAAAGTTACTTCTGATAAAAATCTCTTTACCTTGCCTTCCACCATTTTTTCCATAATTGATGCATCTTTTCCAGAATCATTTGCTTGCGCTAAAAATATTGCCCTTTCTCTTTCAAGTAATTCAGGATCTATATCTTCAGATCTAAGACAGCTGGGATTAGTAGCAGATACATGCATAGCTAAATCTTTTGCTAACTCTTTATTATCTGTATCAATAGAAACCATAGCAGCAAGTCTTCCGTCTGAGTGAACATATGATCCAATACAGCCATTAGATGGAACCTCAAGTGTTACTAATCTTCTTAGCTGAATATTCTCTCCAATAGATTGAATAAGGGATTGTCTTTTCCCATCAAATTCTTCGATTAAATCACCTATATCATCAACTTTATTATTAGATAAGTAATTGGCAACCTCAACTGCAAAATCTTTGAACTGGGAATCTTTAGCTGCAAAATCTGTTTCTGAGTTTATTTCTACAAGACTAGTGTATGCAGAATTATCAGCTATCTTTACAGCACCATCAGCTGCAACTCTAGAGGCTTTTTTCTCAGCTTTTAGTGAACTATTTGCCCTGAGAAGATCTAATGCTTTTTGTAAATCGCCATCAGTTTCAACTAATGCCTTTTTACATTCCATCATGCCTACACCAGACATTTCTCTTAGCTCTTTAACTTGGCTAGCTGAAATACTCATTTTTCTCCCTTAGAATCTTTATCCACATCTTCAGATTCACTTGAATCGTCTGAAGGAACTTCAGCACTTTGATCAGCTGATTCATCTTTTAAATCAACAGCATTCTCGTTAGCATCATCAATAGACTCTTCTGCATCAGTTGACAAAACCTCTTCAGGCTCACTCAACTCAGCTTCTTCTACAAGATTTAACGCTTTTCCAGATGTTACAGAAGCTTTTTTAATTTTAATTGGCGGAGCCTCATCATCGGATTGTATATTTACCGCGCCACCTTTTGAAGATGCAAGACCTCTAGCACATGCATCACTAATTACTTTTGTTATCAATCGAATTGATCTAATAGCGTCATCATTTCCTGGAATAATATGATCAATGCCCTCTGGGTTTGAATTGGTGTCAACCAAAGCAATAATTGGAATGCCCATTTTCTTTGCTTCCGTGACTGCTATTTTTTCATAAGCAACATCCACAACAAATAATGCATCTGGCAGACCTTTCATGTCCTTGATTCCACCCACGCTTGCATCTAACTTTTCATACTCTTTTGTAATATCCACTGCTTCTTTTTTAGAAAGTTTATTAATTCTTCCGGAAGACTGAAGCTCCTCGATGTCCAATAGTCTTCTGATTGAGCCTCTAATTGTTTTCCAGTTAGTTAAAGTCCCGCCAAGCCATCTTTTATCAATGTATGGCAAACCGATCGCAGATGCAGATTCTTTTATGGTTTTTGAAGCTGAGCGTTTTGTACCAACGAATAATATTCTATTTCCCTTTGAACAAATTTCTTCGGCTTTAGATGCAGCAGCATTTAAACACTCTTGAGTCATCTCAAGATCAATAATGCTAATTTTTTTTCTAGTGTCAAATATAAAGGATTCCATTTTAGGATTCCAAAATCGTTGCTGATGACCAAAATGAACGCCTGCATTTAACAGGTCTTTTATTGAAACAATACTCACAATTTCCTCCGGGGTTATTCTCCGGTACCTCATATAGTTGACTCAAATTTTATGAGCACCCCAACAATAATCTCTTAGTACCTTCGGGATTAAATTTTTGTGTATTTTATAGAAAAGTTTGCGTAGATTAAAGCTTTTTATCTAAGAAGTCAGCAAAGCTATATTCTCCAATTTCCATTGAATTGATTGATCGTGCCGCCTTTAAAGCTCCTTTTGCAAATACATCTCTACTACTTGCAATATGCTGAAAATTTGTAATTCCCTCCTCACTTTTAAACTCAACTCTATGAATTCCAAAAATATTCCCAATTCTATGTGACTCCACATCAATCAAGCCATCTATTTTGTTTGCATGATAATTTTCTAGAAATTTTACAATTTCTACCGCCGTACCAGAGGGAGAATCTTTTTTCTTTGTATGATGAATCTCAACGATTTTACACTTAACTGGTCTCTTAATTGAAATAAGATACTTCTCTATTGCACTTTTTAAATTCGCAACACCAAGAGACATATTTGATGCAATTAATATCGGGATAATTTTTTTTGCAGCTGATAAACCTTTAAGATTTTTGTCACTTAATCCTGTTGTTCCTGATATAAAAGGAATCTTATTTTCTTTACAAAACTTTAAAGCAATATTGAACCCTTCTGGTGAGGAAAAATCTATTAATGCAGATATGCCATTCGAGTCAAACTCTTTTGCTTGAAAATCACTTACCTGAATATCAGTCAATTTTTTACATTGAGCCTGAATTGCCTGGCCCATATTTCCGTTAAAGCCGTTGATTAATATGTGCACTTTTCTATTTGTTATGAAATTGATCGGAAGCTTTGTTGAAAGATTGCTTTAT
>CACNUQ010000016.1 GCA_902623685.1 uncultured SAR86 cluster bacterium | reverse complement strand
TATTATTGCTGCACGCAGCCAATTGGTTAGCTCTGGTGATGTCACGATTGAAATTAATGGAGATTCATCAAATCCGATTGTTGTTCCATCAGGTAACAAACTATTACAAACACTTGCCGAAAATAAGATTTTTTTATCCTCAGCATGCGGTGGAGGCGGGACATGTAGTCAATGTAAATGTCAAATTTTAGAGGGTGGTGGATCCATACTTCCAACTGAAGAATCGCACTTTAATTCAAAAGAAAAAAAGAATGGTTGGAGATTATCTTGCCAAGTAGCAGTAAAGAATGATTTAAAGATTACCATTCCTGAAGAGGTATTTGGCGTTAAAGAGTGGGAGTGTGAAGTAATTTCAAATGACAATGTTGCAACATTCATAAAAGAGTTGGTTCTAAAACTTCCTGAAGGTGAAGAGGTAAATTTTAAGGCAGGTGGATACGTTCAACTCGAAGCACCTGCATATGATAATCTTGATTATAAATCCTTTGATGTTGCTGATGAATACAGGGAAGATTGGGATAAATTTAAAATTTGGGATAACGTTGCGAATAACTCTGAGCCTATAATTCGAGCATACTCAATGGCAAATTATCCAGATGAAAAAGGTGTTTTAAAGTTTAATATCAGAGTTGCAAGTCCTCCCCCTGGATCTATAGATATTCCACCTGGATTAATGTCATCATGGACTTTTAATCTTAAACCGGGTGATAAAGTAAGAGTTTTTGGACCATTTGGTGAATTCTTTGCCAAAAAAACTAATGCCGAAATGGTATTTATTGGGGGTGGAGCAGGTATGGCTCCAATGCGAGCACATATTTTTGATCAACTGCTTAGAATAAATAGCGATAGAAAGATTTCTTTTTGGTATGGGGCTAGAAGCCTAAAAGAAATGTTTTATGTGGATGATTTTAATGAATTAGCTGAAAAAAATAAAAACTTTGATTGGCACGTTGCTCTGTCTGATCCGCAGCCAGAAGATGAATGGAATGGTCTAACAGGATTTATTCATCAGGTTATTTATGATAATTATTTAAAATCTCATAAAGCTCCTGAAGATTGTGAATTCTATATGTGTGGTCCACCAATGATGAATAAGGCTTGTATTGACATGCTTATCAATCTTGGCGTTGAGCCAGAAAATATAATGCTTGATGACTTTGGTGGTTAGAACATCACTTGAATAGGCTAGTTTTTTCTAGATTATTAGCCCTAACCGTTGGTATAGGGTGTGTATTTTTTGCCTTCAAATATAATAAGAATGCTCTCTATGAAACTTCTGGTTCAATATATGGAACTTATTGGAAATTAGTTTCAACAGAATATATACCTGATCTTCTCATTCAATCAATTAAACAAGAGCTAAATAGAATTGATCTTATTGCTTCAAACTATAAATCATCCTCAGAACTATCAATTATTAATGCTGCACCCATAAATACAGTAGTAAGTATTTCTTCAGATATGTACACAATTTTAAAATTTGCTGAAGATCTTCATCAACTATCAAATGGATATTACGATGTAACTATTGGATCATTAATTATTAAAGAGGGTTTTGGCCCTGAATCTTCAATGACTGATAATGCTCTTCCAGTTTCAAAAAAAAGATTTAATTTTTTAAATAATAATTCTATTACTAAAAATGATAATTTTCAGTTTGATCTATCATCAATTGCAAAAGGTTACGCAGTTGATTTGATATCGAATCTTCTCATAAGATCAAATAGAAATAATTACTTGATAGACATTGGTGGAGAAATAATAGTAAATGGATCTAAACATGGTGAACCATGGACTGTAGGTATCCAAAGTCCATCTGCTGTTAATAATCTATCAGATACGCAAATTCGAAGTAACAAATTTTTAGCAATAGCTACCTCAGGAGAGTACAGAAACTTTAAATTAAATGATAATGGTGCTGTTACTAGTCACACATTTATTCCAGAAATTCAAAAATCATTAATCGATAAATCTTACTCTGTTACAGTTGTTTCAGAAAAATCATCAATGTCTGCTGATGCATGGGCTACAGCACTTAATGCTCTTGGGCCAAATAAAGGTATTAAAATTGCAAATGAGCATAACATTTCAGTTATGTATATAATGCAAGATAATATGATGATTAAGTCAAATAATTGGAATTATAATGATTGAATTTTTATCAGTTTTTCTGCTTATAGCTATATCATTTGCAGCAATTTCAGTTGGAGTCATCCTTAAAAATAAACCACTTGAGGGTAGTTGTGGCGGAATGGCAAATTTAGAGGAAGGTGCGTCCTGTCAAATATGCGGACGCACCAACACAGGGGGATGTGAAAACTAGCTAGAACTGATTCATCGTATTATCTTTTCCTGATGCTTTAAGTGCTGCCTCACCAGCAAAATATTCTTTATGATCGTCACCCATGTCTGAGCCGGCCATATTTTGATGTTTCACACATGCTATTCCTTGACGGATTTCTTTTCTTTGAACACCTTTAACATATCCAAGCATGCCCATTTCGCCAAAATATTTTTTTGCAAGATTGTCTGTTGATAAAGCTGCTGTATGGTATGTAGGCAGCGTAATTAAATGATGGAAAATTCCAGCTTCTCTTGCCGCATCAGCTTGAAATGTTTTTATCTTTTCGTCAGCACGAATAGCAAGATCAGTACTATCGTATTCTTCGTTCATTAAATTTTCTCTGGTATATTCAGATACATCCTCACCATCTTTAGACATAGCATCAAATACTTGTTGTCTAAAATTAAGAGTCCAATTAAATGAAGGACTATTGTTGTAGACAAGTTTTGCATTTGGAACTACTTTTTTGATTTCATCCATCATTGCTGCAATTTGACCAATATGAGGCTTTTCAGTTTCAATCCAAATTAAATCTGCACCGTTTTGTAAACTAGTAATGGAATCAAGTATGCAGCGTGCTTCGCCTGTTCCTTCTTTAAAACGATATAAGTTACTTGGAAGTCGTTTTGGCCTAACAACTTTTCCATTTTGATTAATTAAAACATCTCCATGATCTAACTGAGAAGGTTCAAGCTCTTCAACATCTAAAAATGAATTATATTGATCTCCTAAATCACCTACTTCATGTGTTATAGCTATTTGTTTAGTCAATCCAGCGCCTAATGAATCAGTTCTTGCTACTATAACTCCGTCATCTACTCCAAGCTCTAAAAAAGCATATCTTACTGCATTAATTTTTGCGAGAAAGTCTGCATGTGGGACAGTTACTTTTCCATCTTGGTGACCACACTGCTTTTCATCTGAAACTTGATTTTCAATTTGAATGCAACATGCTCCTGCCTCAATCATTTGCTTTGCCATTAGATATGTTGCTTCTTCGTTACCAAATCCTGCATCAATATCTGCAATAATCGGAACAATATGAGTTTCAAAATCGTCTATTTTCTTTTGAACTAATGGTTTTTCCTCATCACTAGCCTCATCTAGTTGTCTAAATAAACCTCCAAGCTCCCTTGCATCAGCTTGTCTCAAGAATGTATATAGCTCTTTTATAAGTGCTGCAACCGAAGTTTTTTCATGCATAGATTGATCTGGAAGGGGTCCAAATTCAGATCGTAATGCAGCAACCATCCAACCTGAAAGATAAAGGTATTTCTTATTAGTCGTACCAAAATGTTTTTTAATCGAAATTAATTTTTGTTGACCGATAAAACCATGCCAGCACCCTAATGATTGAGTGTAGGCTGATGAATCTTTATCGTATTCATCCATATCCTTTCTCATCAACGACGCTGTATATTTAGCAATATCGATTCCTGATTTAAATTGATTTTGCAGTCTCATCCTAGCTGCATACTCTGGATTTATAGAATCCCAGCTAGATTCAGAAAATTTTGGAATCTTGTTTAACTTATCTACTTCGGATGTAAAGTTTGTTTTTGACATTATAGCCCCCTATTAATCAATGTAGTGAATTTGAATTTAAATGCTCTTAATTGTCAACAATATTAGTAAATACTATATTTACAGTATTTTAAAAGGTAAAATTTTGTAGTTTAACTACTAAAATTTATTTTTTGCAAGCTCTGAGGCGATACCAGTGTAATTATGGGGTGTAAGTTTTCTTAATTTATTTTTTGAAGTTTTGGAGATTTTAAGTGAATCAACTATTTCTAAATATGAATGTTCATCAAGATTTTGCCCTCTGGTTAAATTTTTAATTTCTTCATAAGCATTTTCATAGCCCTCTAATTTCATAACTATCTGTAATCCTTCAGCCAGCACCTGCCAATTATCTGAGAGCTCTGATGCAGTTTTTATTTTATTGGGTTGAATTTTATTTAAACCTTGCATACAGGAAATAATTCCTAAATAACTATACCCAAAACCTATACCAATGTTTCGTAAAACTGTTGAATCAGATAAATCTCTTTGTAATCTAGATTTTGATAATTTTTCTGCAAAGAAACCCATCAAAGAGTTTGAAATCCCCATATTTCCCTCAGAATTTTCAAAATCAATTGGATTAACTTTGTGAGGCATAGTAGAAGATCCAACTTCACCATCCATAAGCCTTAATTTAAAAATATCATTAGAGATGTATGTCCAAAAATCTTGATTCATATCAATCAAAATATTATTAATTCTTTGAATGCATTGGCAAATTTCTGCTATTCCATCGTGTGGTTCAATTTGTGTTGTTATTGGATTTTGTTCAACCTTATATGTTGAAATAAACTTTTTAGTCTTTGATACCCAGTTAATGGTTGAATCAGCCAAATATAAAGTATGGTAGTTGCCTGTAGCACCACTAAACTTAGCTAAAGGTATTATTCTTTTAAGTATTTCTTTTTGTCGAATTAGTCTTTGATGAAAGACTTTTATTTCTTTTCCAAGAGTAGATGGGGACGCGGCTTGCCCATGAGTTCTGGCGAGCAGGGGTATTGATGACCATGATTTAGATTTTGAATTTAATATTTTAATGAGGGAGTCTAATTTTTTAGTATATATATCTTTAGCATCTCTAAGTAGTACACCATATGTTAATGAATTAATATCTTCACTAGTTAAAGCAAAATGAACTAAATATTCATATTTTTTTAAATTGGAATATTTTTTAATCTCTTCTCTAATAAAATATTCAACAGCTTTAACATCATGATTAGTCTTTGATTCAATTTTTTTGATCCTTTTTGCCGATTTTTCATTAAAATCATTTTTGATTGCTAATAGATTTTTTTTTGCTGCACTAGATAGCGATGGAAACTTTTTGCCGCATTGAGTAGTTAAAAAAATTAACCAATCAATCTCAATTTCAAATCGTGTTTTATTTAGATTGGATTCTGAAAAATTCTCTGCTAATTCAACAATTTTTTGATTGTAGCGATTATCTAGTGGAGAGATTTGATCTTGATTTTTCATTGAGCTAATTATAGCTAGTCTTTTAAAGCTTTTGCTATTATGCCCCCACCTAAACATTGATTATTTTTATATAACACAGCTGATTGTCCTGGAGCTATTGCTCTGATGTTTTCTGAGAACAATACTTTTATTTCATCATCTAAAAAGTGTGCAATGCATTCTATCGGCTTTCCTCTATGTCGAACTTGAACCTGACAACTAAGTTTTTTTGGATTTTTGGTTGGATTAATCCACTTCATTTTTTCCATAATTAATCCGCTACTCATTAATAAATTATTAAATTCTCCCTGGCAAACATAAATTTCATTTAGTTCAATATTTTTATCGTAAACATACCATGGCAACTCCGGTTTGTTTTTAACGCCACCAACATTTAATCCTTGTCTTTGGCCCTGAGTAAAAAGAATTGCTCCTGGGTGTTTACCAATAATGTTACCTTCAGAATCTTTTATATTTCCTTTTTCAAACTTTATAAATCTTTTAAGAAAATCTTTTAAATTTCTTTCACCAACAAAACATATACCGACGGAATCTTTTTTATTATGATTTAAAAAATTATTACTTTCAGCGATTTGTCTAACTTCACTTTTAGTCAATCCTTCTAATGGAAATATACATTTTGCAAAATCATTGCCGCTAACCTCATGAAGAAAATATGTCTGATCTTTATTTAAATCTTTTGACCTCATTAAAAGAGTTTTATTATCTTTGTGTTCAATTTTTGCATAATGGCCGGTTGCAATATGGTCAGCTCCAATTTTAATCGCATAATCTAAAAACGATTTGAACTTAATTTCTCTATTACACAAAATGTCAGGATTTGGCGTTCTTCCTTTTTCATGCTCTGAAAGAAATTCCTTAAATACTCTATCCCAATATTCATCGCTAAAGTTTGCTTTATGCAATGGAATATTTAATTGATCGCAAACTTTAGATGCGTCTTTAAAATCAAGCTCTGATGTACAAACCTCTCCTGGTTCATTTTGCCAATTTTGCATAAATAAACCTTGGACGTTATAACCTTCTTTTTGTAATAAATAAGCAGCAACAGACGAGTCAACACCACCTGACATACCAACAACAACTGTTTTATTTATATTTGTCATATTTTATTTGTAAACCTTAATTTAAGTGGTTTTTTTAGAGTATAATTCATCCAAATTTTACAATATAAAACCGTTTCAAAGAGGATAACATGGCTTATAAACATATTAAGATCCCCAAAGAAGGCTCAAAAATTACATTAAAAGATGGGTTGCTTCAAGTCCCTGATAATCCAATTATTCCTTTTATAGAAGGTGATGGTATCGGAATTGATATTACACCAGCTATGATTGATGTTGTAGATAATGCTGTAGAGATAGCATATAAAGGGGATAAAAAAATAGCATGGATGGAAGTTTTTTGTGGTGAAAAATCAACGCAGGTATATGATGCGGACACATGGTTACCTGATGAAACAATTGAAGCGTTAAAAGAGTATATCGTCAGCATCAAAGGACCATTAACAACTCCTGTTGGAGGCGGAATCAGATCATTAAATGTATCATTGCGTCAAATTCTAGATCTTTATGTGTGTTTAAGACCAATTAGATATTTTGCAGGCGTTCCAAGCCCAGTTAAAAATCCTTCGCATGTTGATATGGTAATTTTTAGAGAGAATTCCGAAGACATTTATGCCGGTGTAGAGTTTGAAGCTGGCTCCAAAGAGTCAGATGCTATGGTAAAAGTTCTACAAGAACAATTTAACGTAACTCAAATACGTTTTCCTTCTGAAGTCGGCCTTGGTGTAAAACCTATATCGAAGCAGGGGACTGAAAGACTAGTAAAACAAGCACTTGATTATGCAATCAAAAATGATAGATCGTCTGTAACACTTGTTCATAAGGGAAATATAATGAAGTTTACTGAGGGAGCATTTAGAGATTGGGGATATGAGTTAAGCATGAACTCATATAATGGAGAACTTTTAGATGGTGGTCCATGGGTAACAGTTAAGAGTCCGAAGACTAATAAAAATATCATAGTCAAAGATGTAATTTGTGACGCCTTTCTTCAACAAATCCTCACTAGGCCCAAAGAGTATGATGTTATAGCAACAATGAACTTGAATGGTGATTATGTTTCAGATGCGCTTGCGGCTTGTGTTGGAGGTATTGGTATTGCTCCTGGAGCAAATATTGGAGATGATTCTGCATTATTTGAGGCAACACATGGTACTGCACCAAAATATGCTGGTCAGGATAAAGTTAATCCAGGTTCGTTAATTTTGTCAGCTGAAATGATGTTAAGGCATATGGGTTGGACAGAAGCAGCTGATCTAATCATTTCATCAATGGAAGCTGCAATTACTGATAAGATGGTTACTTACGATTTTGAGAGACTCATGGATGGCGCAAATTTGGTTTCTTGTTCAGGCTTTGCAAAGGAAATGATTAAAAGAATGTGAGGATTTATATGTCTTCAGAATCTTCTAATGGCTCAAATGGTTCAGGTGATTTAGGTACCCTTGTCTTAGAAGGCAGGCCCGAATTAAAAGAACCTCCATTGTATCAAGTTGTCCTGCTAAATGATGACTTCACACCTATGGAATTTGTTGTTTATATTCTTCAATCTATTTTTGGTTATGATCATGAAAGATCTACTCAAATAATGCTTGCTGTACATACAAAAGGAAAGGGAGTTTGTGGTATATTTCCTAAAGAGATAGCAGAAATGAAGTCTCATGAAATTAACGAAATGGCAAAAGCTCATGAGCATCCTC
Organism: uncultured SAR86 cluster bacterium; assembly: GCA_902623685.1. GTDB lineage: Bacteria > Pseudomonadota > Gammaproteobacteria > Magnimaribacterales > D2472 > D2472. Next base: position 11,639 of record CACNUQ010000016.1, on the reverse strand, counting down.
TAATAAGTGAAATAGAGCCGTTAACAGATTAATGTTTAGTAAAGAATTAGAACAATCAATAGCAAATTTATTTGATCAGGCTCAAGATCAAAATCTTGAGTACCTCACCATTGAGCATCTTCTATTGATGCTTATTGCTGATTTCGAAGTCCGGCAAGCGCTTGAGACAAATGATGTAAATTTAACGACTTTGAGAGAAAATCTCGAAGAACATGTGAGAGATAATACTCCGATTAAATCCGACACAAAAAAACCTGTTCAACCTACGTTAGGCTTTCAAAGAGTTCTTCAAAGAGCTGTTTTTCATGTTCAGTCTTCTGGTAAGGGAGTTGTAAAACCAATTAATTTGTTAGTTGCAATTTTTTCTGAAAAAGAATCTCATTCAGTATTTCTTCTTTCAAAGCAAGGAATTGGAAGGTTAGATATTGTTTCCTATATATCTCATGGCAAACCAAATGAAGCTTCTTCTGAATCTGAATCAAATTCATTGGAGGATGGCAAGGAACAAGAGCCATCTTTAGAAAGTAATGAATTAGAATTTTTAGTTGATTTAAATAATTTAGCTGAAACTAATAAAGTAGATCAGCTGATAGGGCGAACAGATGAAGTAGAGCGAATAATTCAAATCCTAGCTAGAAGAACTAAAAATAACCCGTTATTAGTAGGAGAGTCTGGTGTTGGTAAAACTGCAATAGCTGAGGGTTTGGCACACTTAATAAATGCAAAAGATACTCCTGAATTTTTACATGAATCAAAATTGTATTCTCTAGATATAGGGGCATTAATTGCTGGAACTAAATATAGGGGTGATTTTGAAAAAAGGCTTAAGTCAGTCCTAAAGTTTTTAGATGAGCAAAGTAACCCAATTTTATTTATCGATGAAATTCATACAATTATTGGTGCTGGATCAGCGTCTGGTGGAAGCTTGGATGTTTCTAATCTTTTGAAACCAGCATTAGGAAAAGGAAAACTGAGATGTATTGGTTCAACAACTTTTCAAGAATATAGAGGTGTTTTTAATCAAAATCAGGCGTTATCAAGAAGGTTTCAAAAAATTGATGTACTAGAGCCATCTGTAGATGAGTGTATACAAATTCTCGATGGCTTGAAAAGTAACTATGAATCTCATCATAATGTTAAATACTCGAGTGAATCAATAAACTCAGCAGTTACATTATCTAAGCGATTTCTAAATGATAGATTTTTACCGGATAAAGCTATTGATTTAATAGACGAAACAGGTGCTTTATTAAACATATCTAGATCTAATTCTAAAAAAATTACCGTAAAACAGGTACATATTGAAAAAACTATATCGAAGATTTCTAAAATTCCCGAACAAACTATCTCTAATCAGGAATCAATAAATCTGCAGAAATTAGAGTCAGACTTAAAAACTGTTATTTTTGGGCAAGATCAGGCTATTAAGAGCCTAGTTAATGCGATTAAATTATCTAGAGCAGGGCTGAGAGATGACAATAAAACCATAGGCTCTTTCTTATTTGCTGGCCCTACTGGAGTTGGTAAAACCGAAATCACCACTCAATTAGCCAATATTATGGGTATTGAACTTGTACGATTTGATATGTCGGAGTACATGGAAAGACATACCGTATCAAGATTAATTGGAGCGCCACCAGGATACGTTGGATTTGATCAGGGCGGTCTTTTGACTGAAGCAGTTGTTCAAAATCCACATTGCGTTCTTTTGCTTGATGAGATTGAAAAAGCTCACCCAGATATATTTAATTTATTACTTCAAATTATGGATTCAGGAGTTTTGACTGATAACAATGGTCGTAAAGCAGATTTTAGAAACGTCATTGTTGTAATGACAACAAATGCTGGCGCAGATCTGTTAGAAAAGAAGACTATTGGATTTAGTGATCAATCAAATGAATCTGATGCATTATTATCACTTAAGAAATTATTTTCTCCAGAATTTAGGAATAGATTGGATGAGATTATTCAATTCAATTATCTACCAATTAAGGTTATCTTATCCATTGTTGATAAATTTCTTACTAAGCTCCAAGCACAGCTTGATGCAAGAAATGTTGAGCTAATATATTCCAAAAAAGTTTTGAACTGGATTGCTGAAAATGGTTATAACAAAGAAATGGGAGCAAGACCCATGGAAAGATTTATTACAAACAAAATTAAGAAACCTTTAGTTGATAAGGTATTATTTGGAGAGCTTAGTAAGGGCGGTCAAATCAAAGTTGATTTAGTTGCAAATGAAGTCAAATTTAGCGCTAAAAAGAAAACTGCAAAATCTAAGGCTTAACGTCCTCTGAATGTAATCCTGCCTTTTGTTAGATCGTAAGGAGTCATCTCGACTTTAACCTTATCTCCAGTTAAGATCCTGATGTAATGCTTTCGCATTTTGCCTGAAATATGAGCTTCAATTATGTGATCGTTTTCTAATTTAACTTTAAAAGTAGTATTGGGAAGGGTTTCAATAACTTCACCTTCAAACTCTAGATTATCTTCTTTTGCCATTAGTTAGTATTTTACACTAATAAATACAAATATTGAGCTATGAACTAAGCAATTTATTGCTTAGATTTTAATATGTCCAATTCCTTAATTATTGAATTCAAAAAGATTGAACTTTTATTCTGATAAAAATCTTCAATAATCGAAAATTCTTTTTCTGTATAGTAATTTAAAATGCCATCTTGATAACTGTTTCTTTTTTGTAAATGATTCCAATATCTTTCAATTAAAGGCGTTTTATCTGTATTGAGACAATTCTCAAGTTGAAGATCCTTTAATCTATTAAATAAGCACATCATATTTATGTCTATATGAGAAAATGTTTTATAAAAATATTTATTATTTTTTGAGAGACGATTCTCAAAATTTATTAATTCACTTGCAAATTTTTTTATACCTATTTTTGGAAGATTTTTTGAAAAATTAGAAAAATACATCGATAAAAAAATAAGTTTTCTATCTTTTCTTGGATGACGTAAAAGAATTTTTAAAATTGATTTAAAAGGAAGTTTTTTTACCATATGTTGAATTAATGGAGCAGAAAAAACAGGCAAAATTGTTCCAAGCGTTGAAGCAAATTTTACCCCTTCTGTAATGGTGGTTTCAGATATTAAAGTATCAGAATCACAACCATCATTTTTGTATAAATTAATTTCCTTTGAGCCTTGTAACTTATTAAGTTCCTTGATTATTATTGCGCTATCACAAATTATTTTTTCATTAATTTTAATTGCTGGAACTGTCCCCAAAGGATTGATATCTAGGAAAAATTTATCTAAATTTTCTCCTTCGGGATATTGATCACATAATTTTATATGCTTTTCATTAAAGGAAATACCTTTTTCATATAGAGCTACTCTGACCATTTGACTGCATAAAGACCAATTTGAATGAAATAAAGTAATTTCCTTAAATTCCATAATATTTATTAATCTTTGTATTTCTTTTTCATATTCTTAACTGCATCTAATCCTGAAAGAGGTTTTTTTCCGTCCGGCACAGTATTACCTTTTTGAATAAGATTTTTGAATGATTCTCCAGATTTATACATTTCGTATAATATTTCAATATCCATATTTGTCCCTATTGGTTCATCCTCAAAATCAGGCGATATGTTTTCTTTAAACTCATTCTCAGAAGAAAAATGCTCAAAAAAAATCTCTACCAAATTATTATCTGGATCCTTAAAGTACATTCCAGAGATCCATCCATGATTTACGGTCCACAATGGTTTTAGTCCTCTTTCTTTAGCTTTAAAGTAGAAATCAAACCACTTTTCAATTGGATTAATTCTATAAGAAATATGATCAAGACCTTCAATAGTAGGTATTTTCTTGTTTAAAAAAATTTTAAATTTCATTATGATTTTTTGAAAAAAATTTAGATCCTCTAAAATATTAGCTGTATTAGCAATCGCTATTCTGTGATGCTCGCTGTCATAGGCAAGAAAAGTTATTAAATTACTTTGATAGAGGGGCTCACATCCAAATAAACATTTATAAAAATTTACCATTGCTTCATAATTTGTAGTTTTAAATGCAACATGATGAAAATCATCAGGAGAATGATCTGATTTAAAATTAAGATACAGGTTTTTATTAAATATTTTTTTCATAATTATGTATAAATATTATACTTACATAAAATTACATTATTAATATGAAACTTGTTACATTTTTATCTCAAAAAAACCCTTCCATAAGTAAAATTGGTGCGATTCATAAAGAAGTTGTAATAGATTTCTCTAGAACAGATTTACCTGACAATATGATTGATTTTATTAAAATGGGTGAGACAGGTCTTGATATTGCAAATGATTACCTTCAGTTAGAAGAGGGTAGTTATTTTATGGATGAAATAATTCTAAAGTCTCCAATTTTAAATCCAAATAAAGTTCTAGCAGTTGGTTTAAATTATAAAAAGCATGTAGAAGAAACAAAAGATCTTAAAGATCATCATAGTAACAACGTTCAGATTCAAGAAGAATATCCTACAATATTTAATAAACAAAATTCATCAGTAAATGATCCTTATGGGGATGTCCATTTACCTAAAGATTCTAATTGGTTGGATTATGAGGGTGAGATGGGCTTTATTATTAAAAAAGAGTGTAGGCGTGTCCCTTATGAAAATGCAGAAAATTGTATTTATGGTTATACGGTTGTTAACGATTTTACAATTAGGGACTGGCAATTTAGAGGTCCGCCACACACCATGACAATGGGAAAATCATGGGACACTCATTGCCCCTTTGGGCCATGTATTGTCACCACAGACGAAATTATTGACCCTCATAATCTAAATTTAAAGACTTATGTTAATAATGAGGAGAGACAAAATACTAATACAAATTTAATGACTTATGATTGTTTTAGTCTTATTGAGTATATTTCAACAGCATTTACTTTGATGCCTGGAGATTTAATAGCAACTGGAACTCCTGAGGGTTCTGCATTAGCAACACAAAATTGGCTTAAATGCGGAGATAAAATTAAAGTTGAAATTGATGATATTGGATTTATAGAAAATAACATTATCAATGAGCCTAAAAGTACGAGTCAATTTTAAAATTAAAAGAATTAGATTATGAGTAATTAGATTTTCTTCTATAAAGATAAATACACATAAAAAAAATTATCATGAATAAAATTGGAATAATAAATTCTTTAAAAGTTAAAAATACTATCCAAGTAAAAATAATATTTTGAATAATAGGGTGCGGCGGGTTCTTTTCTTCATAATTTCTTTCAAGCCAGGGTGAATTATTTATTCCTATGTATTTGTCCCCATGAAGATATGAATGAACAGGATTAAAAAAAGGTGTCTCTAAATTTATAGGTTTTTCGTAGAAAGTCTTTTTCATTGATTCCAATATCTCAGGATGCTCTTGAGAAAGATCATATTTTTCATATGGATCATTCAAAATATCATATAACTCAAAAATTTTTTTTGAGTTATCATCATAAATAAAGTGTCGATAATACAATTTCCATTTATCATTAAATAAAGCTCTTTCATCATTAACGATAACATTTCCAGTTATTGAATTATTAGGAGGGACGATATTATTTGTAATTAGATTTGCCCAGTGATCAATGCCAGTAAAATTTCCAGAATTTGATCTGATATTTAGAGCGCTTAAAATTGTAGGTAAAATATCATCAACAAAGATAAATTGATTACTTTTTGCATTTTCTAATACGCCTTTGTAATAGATAATAGCTGGAACTCTTATTCCACCCTCATACGCACTTCCTTTACTGCCTCGTAAACCCAAAGTATTTCCTTTAGAGTCGACAACATCTGATGCAATTGTTGCAGCTATAGGATCTACATTAAAAACAGGACCATTATCTGAAAAAAATATGATAATAGTGTCTTCTAAAATTCCTTTCGACTCAATTGCGCTTAATATGTTGCCAATTTCTATGTCCAAAATCGTTATATTTGCTGCATATATCCTTTCTTTTTGATCCTGAATATGACTTAATTTATCAATGAAGTTTTTCTCTGCTTCAATCGGAGTATGGGGTGCATTAAAAGCTATATACAAAAAGAGGGGAGCTGAACCATCTGAATTATTAATCAACCTTATTGCCTCATTAGCAATCAACGTTGTTGAATACCCATCCTCATAGAGAACCTCTCCATTTCTATGCCAATCCATTCTGCCTGATAAGGCATGATCAAAATAGCCAATTCCTCCCCCAAGATGACCATAAGTAGAATCAAATCCTCTATTTAGTGGTAAATATTCATCCGCAAACATACCTAAATGCCATTTTCCTGATAATGCAGTTTGATAACCTGCTTCTTTGAGATATTCAGGCATAATTTTGTATCTAAGTGATAATCCATACCTATCGGCAGTAGGATTATCAAAAGGCCTAATAACGCCATTTTCAAGACTATTTACACCTGTCATGAGTGCAGCCCTTGTCGGTGAACAAGTTGGTGCAGCATAGAATCTATCCATCTGAACCCCATTCATTGCTAGCTTATCAATATTTGGAGTTAATATTGGGCCGCCATTATATGAAACATCTCCCCATCCCAGGTCATCAGTAACTATAATAATTACATTTGGTTTATCACTTGAAAAAATATTTATAGAAAATAATAAGGTTAAAAAAAATTTATACATTTTTGAAAATCATTTAGGTTTTGAAATAATAAATCATTCAGCTAAAATTTAGTATTACCCAAATTATTTAAAAAAAATGGACGAAGTAAAAGTATATATGGTTGCAAATCTTCAAATTCATGATGCTGAAAGATATCGAGAATATGAGAAAGGCTTTTTTCCAATTTTAAAAAAGCATGGAGGAGAGTTTATTACTTATGATGACAATATTATTCATTTTGAAGGCGATACTCCATTAAAGGGGAGAGTAATTTTGTTTAGCTTTCCTTCGCTGAAACACGCAAATGAGTGGTATTCAGATCCAGATTATCAATCTATTAGTGAGCATAGAAGAGCAAGCGTAACATCAACAATTACCTTAATTAATGGGTTGCCGCCAAGATAATTTCATATTTTAAGAGTTTAAAAATATGAAAAAATTTCTCGAAATTAAAAATACAAAAATAGCATATATTGATGAAGGTAAGGGCGATGCAATCATTTTTATTCATGGAAATCCAACATCTTCATACTTATGGAGAAATATAGCTCCAAAATTCATAGAACAATACAGAATAATTGTCCCAGATTTAGTGGGTATGGGTGACTCTCAAAAGCTTGAAGGCATTGACAATCCTGGCTATAGCTTTAATGGTCAATATGAATATTTAGATAGTTTTTTAAAAAAATTAAATCTTGGTATCAGATTACATCTAGTTATTCATGATTGGGGTTGTGGTCTAGGATTAAAATTTGCACGATTAAACTCTGATGTTATTTCGTCAATTACCTTTATGGAAGGAGTAGCTGTACCTTTAACTTGGGATCAATGGCCTGAGGCAGGCACCAAAATATTTAAGCTTTTTAGATCAGATGCTGGTGAGGAATTGATTTTAGATAAGAATTTTTTTGTTGAAAGGATTTTATTCAATGATCCAATTAATCCCATGTCAGAGAAAACAAAAAATGAATATTTAAAGCCATTTGTTCAACAAGGCGAAGATAGACGACCAACGTTAACTTTTCCAAGAAATATACCTTTTAATGAAGAACCATTAGAAACACACAATGAGATTGCTAAGAACGCAGAATTTCATAGTTCATCTAGTATTCCAAAATTATTTATAAACGCTGATCCAGGTTTTTTATTAGTAGGTTCTCAAAGGGAGGAAGTAAGATCATGGAACAATATCAAAGAAGTTGTTGTTAAAGGAAATCACTTCATTCAAGAAGATTCGCCTGATGAGATAACTGCCCATATAAAGACCTTTTTAGCAGAATTATAGGAATCTAATATTTAACATAATATATATTATGCGAAGTAATATTATATTGATAAGTTTAAAATATATTCCCTAACCTACTAGTAAGTAAATATAGATGAAAAATGTGTTTATTTTGATAATTGGAGTTTGTATAGGTATTGGTTCAAGTTACCTATGGCAATTAAGACTATACGAGCCAAAAAAAATAAATTACGACGGAACGATCGAGTCTTCATATGCAGCATTCATAGAATCACTAGTAAAATCTGGAGAATTTGTTCAATCACATAAATATTACTCTTCAGATAGAGAAAAGGCTCAAGCATACATTCATATCCTTAGCAGTCTAATAAATATGATAAAACAGGAAGTTATCAATGATCACGACTTCCCCTACTTTAATAATTTAAACACTTTTACAAAAACTGGTATGGATAATGCAGATCAAACCTACCATCAAACTTTTTTGGATGGTTCTGGTATGTATAGAGTTTGGGGCACACGTGGAAGCTCAAATACAATATCATTTACAACATATCTACCAGACACCCTTTCGAAATCTCTATATGTTCTTGATGATCTTAAATATAATGAAGATGGATCTTTCGAGATTATATTAGGTGGCGAAAATAATGATTTTGATAACTGGATGCCACTCGAAAATGACTCTATAAGACTACTAGTAAGACAAACTCTTTCTAATTGGAATAAGGAGATGCCTGGCACGATTCATATTGATAGAATTGATAAAGAAAAAGGCTTATATCCAATAATTAATGCAGATACTGTTTCAGAGAATCTGTTAAGTTTAGCTAATGAAGTTCTTTCAAATGTAAGCCGATGGCCTGACTATCATTTAAAAAGAGTTGAGCAATTAATGCCACTAAATTCAATATCTAAGCCAAGGCAAGTTGGCCAAACGGGTGGACTCTCCGGTAGATTAATGTCTGTTGGCCACTTTAATTTACAAGATGATCAAGTCCTTATTATTAAAGCTTGGCCTACTGACTCAACCTATCAGGGAATTCAGTTGGGCAATCCTTGGTGGCAATCCCTCGATTATGCTAACAGGGTTTCAAGTTTGACTTTAGATCAATCAAAAATAAGCTCTGATGGAGCTATTTATTATCTTCTTTCAACGATCGATCCAGGTTATTACAACTGGTTAGATATAGAAGACTTCAATAGAGGTGTAATATTGATGAGATATGATGGATTGAAAAATGCATCTCTTGATGAACATCTCTACCCATCTGCTCAATTAATAAATATTAATGATCTTGACAAGTTTCTTCCCAGTGATGAAGAATTAATTTCAAAAGATGAAAGAATGAATCAAATACTAAATAGAAGGAAACATGTACAAAAAAGATTTAATTATTAATGCTGAAAGTAGTTTTTTTAAAACATTAAATTTTATACTCTTACTAATCATAAGTTCTTGCGATATGAATGAAGTATCTACACCCTCACCTAAAAAAGTTCCTTTTGAGCTAACACAACATAATGATAAAAGAGTTGATAACTATTATTGGATTCGTGATGATGAAAGAAATGATCCTGAGGTCATTCAATACCTAGAATCTGAAAACGCATATGCGGACGCATGGTTTAAATCAAAACAAAATTATAAATCTGAGATTGTTAATGAATTAATGGCTCAAGTGCCTGATGAAGAAATTTCATTTCCTGTTAAAAATGAAGATTTCACATATTTCAGAAAAATACAAAAGAATGATCAACTTTCAAAATATTTTAGAACAGATTCAACTAACAAAACGGAGATGTATTTAGATCCTAATATTAAACTTAGAGATCAAAAATATTATTCAATAGGTTCAGTTTCCCCTTCCCCTGATAACAATTTAATAGCATTTACAGAGGATAATAATGGTAGAAGACAATATGATATTAAATTCCTTAATCCTAATACCCTTGATATAAATGATCCTAAAATTGAAGGTGCATCAGGCAATATAATTTGGTCAAAAAATAATAAACATATTGTTTATCTTAAAAAAGATCCTGAAACTCTCATAAGCAACTCAGTTTATGTGCATACAGTCGGCAGGCCATCATCTGAAGACAAACTGATATATCAAGAGTTAGATCCTGAGTACAACATTAATATATTTAGATCAAAAACAAAGAAGTTTGGATACATTAACGTTGAAGCAACTAATGATAATGAAATTTATCTTATCGACCTCGATAACCCACTCTCAGAACCAATATTGTTCCTTAATAGATCAGATAATCACCTTTACTATCTTGAACACATAAATGATGAAAGTTTTTATATTAGAACCAATAAAAATGCACCAAATTTCAAAATATTAAAAATAAATTCTCTTGATAAAATTGACTTAACAAGTGCTGATCTGGTTGTCGAACACGATAAAGATATTTTTATAAGTGATTTGTTTTCAATTGATGAGAAATTAATTCTTGAAATTAGAGAAGATGGTCTACCGGAGATAGATATCTTAGATATTTCAAATAAGCAAAGAAGTCGACTTGAATATGCTGATAATGCATACAATGTCTCTTTAAATTCAAACAATGAATCTGATCAAAACGGATTTTATTTGAATTATTCTAGCCTTACCTCTCCAAGCTCTATTTATTTCTATGATTTTTTAACAAACAGTAAGGAAATTAGATGGAAAAAAAATATCTCTTTGTATGAAAATAATGACTTCATAGACGATCGTTTTTTTATAGAGGCGCGTGACGGAGTAAGGGTCCCAGTTATGACTCTTCGTCATAAGGATACCGATCAAGAAAATGCGCCAATATTATTTTATGGCTATGGCTCGTATGGTATCTCATTAGATGCAAGATTTAGAGAAACACTGGTACCTCTTTTAAATAGAGGCTTTATATTTGCAATTATAAATATCAGAGGTGGTGGAGAGATGGGTAAATACTGGTATGAAAATGGCAGAATGTTTAACAAAATGAATACTTTTTATGACTTTAATGATGGTGTTAAAGAGGTATTAAAAAAAGGAATTGGTAATCCTAAAAATGTATTTGCACAAGGTGGTAGCGCAGGAGGATTACTAATGGGCGCCATTATAAATTTAGAACCTGAACTTTATAAAGGTATTCTCTCAGGAGTTCCGTTTGTGGATGTACTCACCACAATGTCAGATCCTAGTATTCCACTTACAACATTTGAATATGATGAATGGGGAAATCCTGAAAATGAAGACGAGTATTTTTATATGAAACAATACTCCCCTTATGACAATATAAAAGAATTAAATTACCCTGCTGTCTTTGTCACTTCAAGTCTATTTGATTCGCAAGTTCAATATTTTGAGCCTGCAAAATATATTCCAAAATTGAGAGAATATAATCAATCGACTAACCCTATCTTAATGAAAATGAATCTTATTGGTGGGCATGGTGGTTTAAGTGGAAAAATAAATCAGTTTAATGAGGTTGCTGAAGAATATAATTTTATAATCAACTTAGTTGATTGATTGTCATGAATGTAAATATAAAAAACTAAAGTATATTTTCCTTATCTATAACTGTTTGATCGATCTTAAAAGGTTTTGGATTGCCATTAATAAAGTCAATTATTAATTGAGCATATTCAGGACCCGCCTCTTCTTGTATGAAATGTCCTGGCCCTTGGATAGTAATCTCTTGAGCTGATGGAATTCTCTTTAACATTTCTACCATTCTAGGGTTATTAGCAGTTACTGGATCATTATCACTGTTTGCAATTAAAAATGGTT
>CACNUQ010000015.1 GCA_902623685.1 uncultured SAR86 cluster bacterium | reverse complement strand
TTAACGAAGCACTTTTATTGGCAGGCGGACTTTCAAAACCATTTGGAGATTTTGAATCCTCTATAGAATTAATTGAATCTGGGAAATTTGATCATGCTGGTTTTAAAAGACTGCATATTGCTGGTCATCCAGAAGGCAATAAAGATATAGATCCTGATGGAGGCGTCACTCATGTTACACAAGCCCTTTCCTGGAAACAGGAATTTTCTAAAAGAACAGATGCCTCTATGGCAATAACCACTCAATTTTGTTTTGATGCACAGACTGTAAAACAATGGGCTGATAACATTAAATTAAATGGAATTGATATCCCAATACACATTGGTATTGCGGGACCAGCAAAACTTCAAACATTAATTAAATTTTCAATTGAGTGTGGGGTAGGGGCATCAATGAAAATTCTTACAAAAAGGGCAAAAGATATCACGAAGCTTTTGTTGCCATATAAACCTACTCAAATACTCAGTGATTTAGCAAACTATAAAGCCCAAGATTCATCTTTTAACATTGAACAGGTTCATTTTTTTCCTTTGGGAGGTATCAAACGAGCGGCTGAATTTGTGGAGGAATTTAGTAACTCAAAACCCTAAAACAGACATATTTTTTTCATTATAAAAGTCACTATTTTATATAAAAAAACCATGGTAGCATGCTCGTATGTTCAAGAGCTCACAACTAGTTTTTAACCCAAGAGTAAGAAAGTCACCATTCTTTCTTTCAACAATGAAGCATGGTGCTAGTGCTTTCACTATATATAACCACATGTATTTACCAATTAGCTATGAGGGAGTTATAGAAGATTACAATAAAGTTTTAGATGGTGTTCAACTGTGGGATGTTGGAGTAGAGAGACAAATCCAAATTAAAGGACCTGATGCGGAGGCACTGGCACAATTTTTAACACCTAGAGATATTAAAAAATGTGCAGTAGGCCAAGCAATGTATGCGCCTTTTTTAGATTTTGATGGTGGATTTCTAAATGATCCAGTGATGCTTAAAATAAGTGAGGATTGCTATTGGTTTTCAATTGCCGACGGTGATTCTCTATTATGGGCTCAAGCTCTTGCAGCAGGATATAAATTTGACGTAGTTGTCGATGAACCCGATGTTTCTCCATTGCAAGTGCAAGGGCCGAATTCAGCAAAATTAATGTCTAAAGTGTTCGGAGATTGGATTGACGATCTCGGTTTTTATAAATTTAAAGAGTTTAATCATAAGGGTATTCCAATGGTAATAGCTAGAATGGGATACAGTCGAGAGTTGTGCTATGAGATATTTCTTCAAGATCATTCACAGGGCAACCGATTATGGGAGATTTTATGGGAAGCTGGCAAAGATTTAAATATTTCACCTGGAGGACCAAATATTATTCTGAGGCTGGAAGGTGGAATTTTAAGCTATGGAGGCGATTTCGACAGATCAAATAATCCATTTGAGGTTGGATTAGAGTGGATGATCGATCTTAATCAAGAAGATGATTTTATTGGCAAAGAAGCTCTTCGTGAAATTAAATTCAAAGGTCCAACAAAAAAATTAATGGGAGCTGAAATTGAGGGCGATCCGATAAATTTCTCAAATGAGGAACATTTGCCTGTAATAGTTGATGGGAAGAAAATTGGCTCTATGAATACCATGACGTATTCACCGAGGTTAGACAAAAATATTGCCTATGTATTTTTAGATATTAAATATGCAAAAGTAGGGCAAGAGATAGTAATTTCTTTGCCTAATAAAGAACTTAAGGCTAAGGTAGTTGATATTCCTTGGTTAAAGAGAGCCAAAAAAGATTAATCTAGTTACCAATTTTTTATAATATTTCCCATTATAAAAAATGCACACATCACATTAATTAAAACAATCACAGTTCTTATCACTGCAATTTTATTATCATGATCCTTGGTCTTTTCATCACTGAAAGAACCAAGGGCCATTTTCCATAATTCCCACATTAATAATTATCTTTATTCAGCGAAATCTAACCCTTTAGCTTTTTCAACTTCCCTTTTATTTGGATTTACAGATTCTCTGAATGGCACCTCAACAATTTCGCCATGAGCTGCGACACCAGGCTCCTCAGAATATTCATCGGGCAATCTTACTTGTAATTTTGTACCAATCTCTGATGATGACCAAGGGACCCATCCAAGCGCAACATTAGTTTCTAACTCTGGTGACCACCAAGGAGATGTTACATAACCCATATCATTTCCGTCTTGATCAGCGATGATCCAGAAGTCTGGAGCATAGTCTGTTATGTTTTTCCCCCCAAAGATCATTCCAACCATCTTCATCTTAAATGGGAAATCTCCTGCATCAATAACATCACGTTGGCGTTCAAGTTCTTCTTTGCCGATATAGTCAGATTTTTTATTTCTAGGCACTTGATAACTAAGGTTTACTTGGAAAGGAGAAGTTTCATGATCTAGGTCCTGCCCCCAAGATAGAATACCTGCCTGAATTCGTCGATGATGAGCAGGTGCAATTACCATTAAGCCAAACTCTTCTCCGGCTTCAAGAACTCCATTCCAAACAGTTTCTGCATTTTCATGTGAATCACGAACATATATTTCATATCCTTTCTCCCCAGTAAAACCAGTTTGACTTATTACAACATCTGCACCCCCTATTTTGGTCTCCATCAGACCATAATATGGAACATCTCTAAGTTCTTCTCCTGCCAGTTTTGCCATAAGATCCTCAGAAAGAGGACCTTGAATTTGCAGCGGGCAGACATCAATTTCGTCAATCTCAACATCATATTTTTTTGTTACATTTACGCCCTGTAGCCAAAATAATAAGTCACTGTCTGAAAGAGAGAACCAAAATTCATCCTCAGACAATCTTAGTAAGACTGGGTCATTTAAAACCCCGCCTTTCTCATTACATAAAATTGCATATTTTCCATTACCGGGAACTATTTTTGTTGCATCTCTGGTAATAACATAGTCTGTAAAGGCTTCCGCGTCAGGGCCTTTCACTCTTATTTGTCTTTCAACTGCAACGTTCCACATGGTAACTCTATTTACCAGCGCATCGTACTCGACCATTGCTCCACCATCCTCAGGCTTTACATATCCTCGGGGATGATAAATGCGGTTATATATGGTTGCTCTCCAGCACCCAGCCTCATGGGATAAATGCCAAAAAGGTGATTTTCTTACACGAGTAGAAATCAATAGTTCAGTTGGCGTTCTTCCACTCTGCCTAAGATTTATTGGTACCACTCGATCACTTTGATCAACGCTAGGATGATTTGGATGTTTCATTTTATTTCCCCCTTTAATGAAAAATTATATTGTAAATTATTTATGAACGAACTCTCTCATTTTTTGGATCATACAAAGATCCCTTGCCAACTATTTGCACTGTCATAGGATATATTCCATCACCGTTTTCATTGAAATATTCTAATGATAGCGATTTACCAACTTCAGCAATTTTATTAGGCAAATACCCCATGACAACAAATTTTTTAATCGACGGACAATAAGACATTCCAGTTGTGTAAGACCTTCTGCCTTTACTATCGATAGGTACTTCTCCAGTCGCTGGATCGACAATTGGAGAGATGCCAACTGGATATCTTGGAACACCTGAAATGTTTAAATCATCTAATGTCATGGTGCAAAGAATAGCGCATGGTTCGTTTTCGCGATGAGACAAGTGAGCAGCTTTGCCGTGAAAGTCTGCTTCTTTTACAAGGGGTCTTTGAATTGCTGCTTCAATGGCAGTGTATTCTGTTTCAAGATCAGCGCCTTGAAGTCTAAAGCTTTTTTCAAGACGTCTGCTATTTGCATATGTTTCTATACCTACTGGCACTACTCCGACGTCAAGAAGTGAATCATATAATGCCAAACCATCATCTTTATCGTTGTTAAAGTATATTTCCCATCCACTCTCACCAACATATGAAATTCTAGCTGCCCAAACATCAACTTTTTTACCACCAGATAAATTAAGAGTTAAATTTTTTGAGGTGACGAAAGGAAAATTTTTAATATCAATTTCATTCGGATCTATAAAATTACTTAATGCATTTACTGCTTTTGGCCCCCATAAACCTAGAGTTGCAATATCATGAGTTCTAATATTTATGTCTGCATTTAATCCATTGTCATCTCTGTAGTTACGCAGCATTACCCAATCACGATTCCCATCAGCACCACCAGTCACAACTCTATAACTATCATTTCCTAAACGAGAAATGGTTAGATCGGCATGAACTCCACCATCTTCATCAAGAAAGTTCGTATAGATAACCTTACCTTCAGGAGTATTGCCTCCAACTTTTGCTACTGACAGGTATTCCAACATGCGCTCAGCATCAGGACCTTTTATATCCATAATTGGGAAGTGAGATAGGTTAATCATGCCCACAGAATCACTCATGGCCAGATGTTCAGCGTTAGCAACATCATAGGGCACATGACGAGCATCCCATTCGTTTTCTCTTATTGGTACATCTTTTATAAATTGTTCAAGTTTTTCCCTATTGGTTGTATAAGCAAGCGCTCTTTCCCAACCTGCAACCTCATTTTCAAAATGACCACCAAGCTCTTTTTCTCTTTCATAGAATGGGCTTACAAACATTTCTCTTTGAGTAATATATGGTTCTCTAGGATGAACAGCAGGTGTATAAATAGTTTGAGAGTTCTCAAATGCTCTTGTTTTAACAAATTCTTTCTCTTTTTGATGCGGATAGAATCTTGATATATCGAAAGAATGCATGTCTACTTGAGTTTTTCCATTGACCATGGCTTCAGCACATAGTCTGGCACAACCAGGCCCGTCTTTAACCCAAACAGCTTCACATAACCAAAATCCTCTAACCTCAGGACTTTCACCAATTAAAGAGCCCGCGTCAGCTGTCACAGATAGAAGTCCATTAAATGAACTTTTTTCATCCCAGCCTAATTCACTGAGTATTGGAGTTGTTTCAAAAGCTTTTTCAAGAGGCTCCGCGATTTCTTCAAGTTCTATATATCTCATAGAATCAGACAACATAGTTTTGTCAGGATTTCCTATATCTGCGGGATCAACTAACCGAGGATTTTTATCCTCATAAAATCCCCATTCGAGCATGCCACCATGAAATTTTCCGGTATCTCTAACATAAGCTGAATTACCCTGATCCCTGAGCAGAGGATAAACAAGCATTTCTTCCGTATCCTGAATCTCTTCATATGGCCCAAAAAATAACAGTGGATGTTCCACAGGCATTAATGGAACTCCTACTCCAGCCATATCACCCATTAAAGGCCCCCAGATCCCTGAGGCAATAACAACCTTATTAGTTTTGATTGTCCCTCTATCGGTTTTGACAGCAACAATTTTTCCATTTTCTATTTCAAAGCCTTTGGCTGGCGTATTTGTAAATGTTTTAAGTGCACCTTTTTCTTTGGCAGTTTCTACAGCAAAGTTGACTACTTCTTGTGATCGAGGAACTACCAAACCTGCATCTGGATCCCACATAGCGCCGATCATAGAGTCCTCTTCAAGTAAGGGAAACTTTTCAACCGCTTCGGATGCTGAAATTAATCTAACATTCGTACCAAATGCTTTTCCTGATGCAACTTTTCGTTTAAGTTCTTCCCACCTTGCTTCATCACCTTTTCGGCATATTTCAAGACCACCTTTTTTTAAAAAAAAGCCATTGTCTTCGTAGAACTTTCTACTAAAGTTTGTAGTCCAACAACCCAACTTATCGTGGGTAGTGTTGTATACAAAATCTGATGCATGTGCAGTGGAAGCAATATCAGAAGGAATGATTGTTGATTTTTCTAATCCAACAATATTTTTTTGACCTAATTCTGTCAGCCAATATGCCAACATAGATCCGACTATGCCACCAACTCCTACGATTACTACTTCAGCATCTGTGGGAAATTTAGAAGATTCCATAATACCTCATTATAATTTTTCGTACCCAAGAATATAGCTACAATATAAACCCTGTAAATATGTCTGTCTATCGAAAAATTTCTCAATTTATGTACAAAAAATAAGCAATTTTTTTGCATAATTAATTTAAATATCTTGAGTATTTAAGGCTCTTTTTTTTACTTGAAATGAAGAAAATTAATCAGGATTTTCATTACTCCCATGATCTATTAATTCTGATATTTTCTTCAAAATTACCAATTGGTTTATTGATAGCTTTTGATAGTTCATCTAATACATCAGCAATAAAATCATTTGGATCAATGTGGCCTGCTTCAGGTGAAAAAACTCCTGATTTATTAACTTTTTCTTCAGCTAGCATTTTTATTCCACAGGCTAATGGAATCCCTGTAATTTCTCCCATACCAATTTCATCATAATTATTAGTTGATGCTGAATTTCTTTGCTCATTTGATAGACAAACTCCTACACTTGCAGGCGCACCATTTTTTAGACCATCTGCATAACCATAAATTACAGGAAGGTGGTTGGAAGATAAATTTCTTTCAGAGGATCCTTGATTTTCCAACCATGCAAATACATTAGCTGCTTTATTTTTGCTAAGCAAACCTACATTAACAAGCTCTGCAATAGCCTTTAAGACAAATGAGCCAACGCTTCCTCCGTGAGCAAGATTAATTGAATCTTTGAGATCTTTAAAATAATGCGGAAAGGTTAATGCTTCGGGATGGCCAATTATATTCCCAGTAAAGGTTGTTAGACCTGGATAATTTACATCTATACCTTTGAGAGGCTTAACCATTTTATAAGTGCTATCTTGATATATTTTTACTTTACCTGTGATTTGTTCTACTGCATGCATCATCGCGGCATTCACAGATTGTTTTTTTGCGATCTCATCTATAGATGTTCCTCCGGCATCCCATCCAGTGAAGACCTTACTAACGCTGTCTAATTCACGAATAGCAATCAATGCCATGAGGTTAGTTAACCCTGGACTGGCTCCAAGACCAATGGTGGCAGATATCCCAGCTGATTTTGCTGCAGAGTCCAGGCTTAGCATATCAAGCGTTGGCTCCCAGTCATCACAAATATCTACATAGTTACATCCTGAGGAAATAGCTGTGCTTAAGACGGGTGTTCCAAACTTAAAAAATGGACCACAGGTATTAACCACAATATCAACACCTTTCATTGAATTTTTAAGAGCTTTGCTATCTGTTACATCGAGTTGAATGGCGCTAACTTTGTTATTTAAAGTGGATGCAAATGAATTTGCGGCCTCCATATTAATATCTGCGATTACAATTTCATCTACAGCGTTGAAATTCTGAGTTGCTCTCATAGCATAGCGCGCCATACTTCCTGATCCGCCGATTGCTAAAATTCGCATGTTTTACTCTAGATTAACTTCCATTATTATTTGTAAATTATATATATGAAACTTAAATAAATATGCAAAAGGATATAGATATTATTATTTATGGAGCAACTGGATTTACGGGCCAGCTCTGTGTGAAATATTTTAATTCAATTAATACATCTGTGAAATGGGCAATTGCAGGGAGAGATAAAGAGAAACTTCAACAAGTAGCTAAAGATAATTCTGTAGACGTTGAGATTCTAATTGCAGATTCAGATAACGAAGCCGAATTAGATGAGCTTACTTCAAGGGCAAAGGTCATTTTATCTACCACGGGACCATTTCATAGATATGGCTCTAAACTTGTCGCATCATGCGTCAAGAACAGCTCACATTATGTAGATATAACTGGAGAAAATTTTTGGGTAAAAGGAATTATTGCCAAACATCATGAAGAAGCATCTGCAAAAGGCGTCAGAATTATTCCTTCTTGTGGCTATGATTCCATCCCATCAGATTTAGGAGTCTTTTATGCAGCAAAAGCTCTAAATAAGCCCATTAAAAGAATTGAATCATTTCACTCATGGAAAGGGGGAGCTTCAGGGGGCACTCTTGAAACCATGTTTTCAATGGGCGACCTAGATCTTGGTAATGATTTACTAGACCCGTTTTTATTAAACCCAAAAGATTCATATTCTCAAGAGCAACTTGACTTGAGTAGCGATAAAGTTGGAATTGCAAAGAAGCAAGAAATCAATGCTTGGTCGGGGCCATTTATTATGGCAAATGCCAATACCAGAGTAGTTAGACGCACCGAAGCATTATTAAGCTTAAGACAAGAATCCTATGGAACAAATTTTACATACCAAGAACATGCTTATCATAAATCTTGGTGGAGCGCACTTAAATCTATAATTATTACAGGAATATCAGTCTTAATTTTAATGTCACCGCTCAAGAGAGCAGTAAAACCATTTTTACCAAAACCTGGAGAGGGTCCCTCTAAAGATGTCCAAGAAAATGGATGGTTTGATTGTAAGTATATAGTTGAAGCAGAGGATGGTAAGAAATCAGTCTTTAATATGCATGCAAAAGGAGATCCTGGTTACAAAGTTACCTCAAAGCTAGTATCTGAATGTGCATTATGTCTGATTCAGGACATTGACAATCTTCCTGGAGGAAAAGAGTATGGAGGAGTTTTGACCAGCGCTTCTGGGTTGGGGCAAGTATTAATTAAAAGACTTATGAATGCAGGAATTTCTTTTGAGGGACCGCTTTAAAAAACTAATATTTACTTTTGAAAACGTTCATACCATTCAGTTAAGTATCCATAAGTTCTAAACCAGTTAGAAGGTTTTGAGCTTGTCCCATGCCATTCCTTATTCATTCTAATTAATGCAGTCTCAACTCCTGCTTCTTTAAGAGCAACATACATTTCTTCTGTTTGTGGCATTGGCGTTCTTATGTCTAGAACGCCAGTCATAAACAGAGTTGGAGTTTTAATATATCCGGTTCTCATGATCGGAGAGCGATCTAACCAATTTGACGGATCTTCCCAGAACGGCTTATCAAACCACTCAAATGTCCATGCAGGAATATCAGTTGTGCCAACCATTGAGATCCAATTTGTAACAGGACATAGCGATGCAGCTGCAGCGAATCTATCATCATGACCAACCACCCAAGCTGTCAAAACACCGCCACCACTGCAACCTTGAACATACATTTTTGATTCATCAATAAATCCTTTTTCAGTTAGATGATCAACACCTGCAAGTAAATCTGACAAGTCTCCAGCACCTGGGTAATCATTATCAATGATATTTGCAAACTCACTTCCATATCCGGTGCTACCTCTAGGATTTGTATATAAAACCACATATCCATCGCTTGCAAACTGATGCCATGAATAATTAAATGCAGGTCTGTACATTGCATGAGGACCTCCATGAATTACTAGAATAAGAGGATATTTTTCTGATTTATCAAAATCAGGAGGTGTGATATACCAGCCTTGGATATCCATATTATCTGGAGATTTATAGTTAATCTCATTTGTGACCCCCAGTTCATATTGACTAAGAATTAGTTCATTATGCTGCGTAAGAGTTTCTAATTTTGTATTAGCAATCAAGCCAACTTCACCTGGCCTATTTGGATTCATGTAAACCCCATATAAAGAGTCTTGATAAGTTGATGATAAATAAAATTGATCTTTGAAACCTGGAATAACTTCAGATAATTTTGAGTTTAAAATATTCAGACGCATCACTCTTGCAGATCCACGATGGTCATGGTCAAAAACTATCTCATTTGAATTCAACCAAAATAGATTTTTTGGAGAGGCACTGAGGTTTCTAGTTAACAACTTATTTTTTTTACGAACAATATCTCTCACATAAATATCTGTTGCTACTGAGGAATAATCTTTGCTTGGATGACCTGTAAAAACAATTTTATTTCCATCTGGTGATGCTTTTGGAGTCGAAAAAACCCCTTTAGGATTTGTAATTTTTTCTAATTTTTTTGTTTTCACGTCCAGTGTAAAAACTGACAATTGTTTCCAAGGAGTTCCCAAATCATCTAATGAGTCATTTCCAGTAAATAGAACTTGGGAGTCATTTAGCCATTGCAAATCATCGACATAATCTAGCCCCCAATCCGAAATTTTTATTGCAGATCCTCCACTAGAGTCTACTAGATATAAATGATTCTCTCCGCTTTCTAGTTCGCCAACTCCATCTGATCTCCAATGCATTGAGGTTACAACTGTTGGATCATCAGTCCAGTTGTATTCAATGCCTTCATCTTTTCCAGGTATTTCAATAACCCATTCTTTTTCATATTCATTAAATGAAGAAAATGAAAAGAACTCACCATTTTTTGACCAAGCATAATCTTCAACACCATCACTAAAGTTAGTGATTTTAGATTCCGATTGATTATGCAAATATTTAATATATATCTGAGGAACCTCATTTTCATCTTCTTTTATGAAAGCAATTTTTAGGCTGTCCGGCGACCATTTTGGATTAGATCCATCTAAGAGAAATCTTTTATTGGAACCATTGCTATCCATGATCCAAAGCTCAGTGATGTAATCATCATTCTTTTTATCAATGTATCTTTTTGTAAAGATGATATTTTTTCCATCAGGACTTACCAATGGACTTCTTACAGATTGAATATCCCAATAACTCTCAATAAGTAAGTTGTTTGCTGATAAATTAAAAGATCCTAATAAAAATAGAATTACAAAGACATTACGGACATTCATTTTTAACCCCCTAAAACTTATAGGCTATAGAAAATATTTGTAAATTAAAAGTTTTACTCTAGTTTATATTTTAATAAAAAATTTTGATGTATTTTTTTTTGATTAAAATTTATTTTATGATTAGCTTTGTGTATAAATTACTTTTTATAATTTTATTTTCAATGAATATCTCTTCTAGTCAGCTTGATGACCCTGACACATGGCGACCAATTACAGATCAAGTAATGGGAGGTATTTCTAATTTATCAATAACACATTCTGATGGTGTGTTTGCAATGACAGGCGAAGTCTCAACTGAAAATAATGGGGGTTTTGTAAGACTTTCTAATAGGATTGATATAAGTAATAATGACTTTAAGGGTATTAAATTCAAAGCAAAAGGTAATAATGAATCCTATGAAGTTCACGTTACTCTTAAGGGACTCAAAATACCTCCTTGGTCATACTTCAGCAAGTCATTTGATGTTACAAATGAGTGGAGAGACTACAAAATCAACTTTAAGGATTTAAAAGCAAGTTCTGGATTTTCTGCCTCCTCAATGAAGGCTAGAAACATAAGGGATATTAGCATTGCTGGTTATGGCAGAGATTTTGTTGTAGATTTAAAAGTTAAAGATATCAGTCTATATACTGACTAATTTTGATCAGATTTTTCATTCATTTCTTTTAAATATTTCTCATAATCCTCCCAATCATGGGGAGTTCCAGCTCTAGGTTTTGCCATTTCACTGGCACGTTTTAAAGCTTTCGAGGATAACTTGCTAGGATTATCTCTAAAAAATTTACTAAAAGTTTTTTTGATCAAGTTCTTCATTTATCGGTTAAGAATCTTTATAAGCTTTTTTAAAAATCGTTTGAGAGTCTTGACAGCATCTTTCTCAGTAGTGACCTCTATAACCTCAGATTGAGAGTAGCCATCCCAAAAATAAATTTTAAAGCAGCTCTCATCTTTTATTAATTCTAAAGATGCAGAATCTACATTTTCTTCCTCAATTAAATGAATATTTATTTTTTCCGCATCCAATTTATAGCTGACATTTTCATAATCATTGAAATATGATTTAAGAAGGTTTTCAGCTCTCCTGTTAAAGCTATATGGCTCCATAGGTACTCAATTAATTTCTTGGAAATAAATATGCAAAATATTTGAAATTAATCTGAAGAAATAGAATCTCTTAAACGTTTAATTTTCTCTAAGCTCACCTGATCTTTAAAACTCATTATGATTGCAGCCATAGACAGTACCAGTATTGCTCCAGCCTCACCAAGCACCACCAATGCATCCATTTCTTTACTTTGCATGACTATCAGCCTGCATAATGCAGTAATTGCGATGATAATTGGAAGCGTTACAGGAATTCTATTGGTGCTATAAAAAGCTCCAACCATCCCGATGATTTCTGCATAGATAAATAACATAAATAGATCAGGCAAAGTGATGCTGCGAGCAAGAAACATTTCGTAGATATATAATGCAGAAGCTACACATGTAGCTATACCTATAATAGCTAAAAGTAACTTTTCGCTTGCAATAGTGGTCCAATGAAGACTTTTTGTAAGTTTAGATTCTTTGTTCATTCAATAATCATAACAAATAGATAAAAAATCATAAATTTTTTAATTCAAGGTAATTTTCTAATGAACTTATAATTTTTTTTTTTGCTTTTTTTAAAAAGCAACAGATTATATGTCTTCTCGTATTGTTTTAATCATTACCTCAACTTTTGCAGGTTCAATATCTGGCGTTATGCCATGACCAAGATTAAATATAAATCCAGGGTACCCTTTCATTATCGAGCATATTTTTCGAACCTCTTCTTGAATTGTTTCATCAGACTTACCTAGTACCTTTGGATCTAAATTTCCTTGAATTGCTATATCATTTTTAAGGCTTTCAGAAAGAATTCTAATATCACTATTCCAATACAAACTTATGCAAGAAAGGTCTTTAAATATAAGGTCCGTTATGTCTTTATTTGGGTTTTTTTCAAACAATATAATTGGAATATGTTTAGTGATTGGATCATTTTTTAACTTTTGTGTAATTTTTTTCGTATAACTCAAGGAAAATAAATCTAATTCATCTTCGCTTAATAAGTCAGCCCAAGAATCAAAAATTTGTATCGCATTTATTCCGCTTAAAACTTGCTGTTTTAGATATTGATAACAAGCATCACTCAGAATTTCAAGAAAATCATGAAGTGCATTTGGATTCTCGGCCATGAAAGTTTTTGTTTTTTGAAAATCTTTAGATCCGCCTCCCTCTATTGAATATGCAGCCAATGTCCAAGGACTCCCACAAAATCCAATTAATGGAAGATTTGCAGGTATTAAGTTTTTAGTCTCTTCAACTGCTCTAAATACATAATCAAGAGAATTCACATCAAAAGTATCTATATTATTAATATCATCAGTAGATGAAATAGGATTACTGAATTTCGGGCCTTCACCTTCATGAAAACCAAGGCCAAGATTTAATGCATCCGGTATAGTTAAAATATCTGAAAATAAGATTGATGCATCGAGATTGAATCGCTCAATAGGTTGCATTGCAAGCTCCGCGCATGTCTTAGGTTCTTTGCACATGTCTAGAAAATTTGAATAATTTTTTCTTATTTTTTGATACTCAGGAAGATATCTGCCTGCTTGACGCATAAACCAAACCGGAGGAATAGTATTTGATTTCAAGTCTAAAGCTCTTAAAAATTTTGAATCTTTCATTAAGAAACAAATTGTATGATACTTTTAGCAGCTTCCCTTCCTTCCCAAATTGCTGTAACTACTAAATCAGAGCCTCTAACCATATCTCCACCAGCAAAAATTTTTGGATTGGACGATTGAAATTTTAAGTTTTGTTCTTCTGGGGCTACCACCAATCCAGCTTCATCTGTTTGAATTGTGAAATCTTTAAACCAGTCAGCTGGGTTAGCCCTAAATCCAAAAGCAATTACAACTTCATCAGCAGGAAAAATCTTTTCACTGCCCTGGATTGGGACAGGAACTTGTCTGCCATTTTGGTCAGGCCCTCCAAGTTTTGTTTGGATTGTTTTTACTCCCTCAACATTATCTTTTCCAATAATCTCTATTGGTTGAATATTGAATTCAAACTGAACTCCTTCCTCTTTTGCATTCACCACCTCTTTTCTTGAGCCAGGCATATTTTTTTCATCTCTTCTGTAAAGACAAGTAACAGACTTAGCACCCTGTCTGATAGCTGTTCTATTACAATCCATGGCAGTATCTCCGCCTCCCAAGATAACAACATCTTTATTCTTAAAATTTATATAGTCGGATTTTTTTTGTTGAAATTTAAGAAGATGATTTGTATTACCGATTAAGTAGTCAATTGCTTTGTGTACTTGGGGCAAATCTTCTCCCTGGAAACCTCCTTCAAGAGAAGTATAGGTACCCATGCCAAGAAAAATTGCATCATATTTATTAAATAATTTTTTTAGGGCAATATCCTTGCCAATTTCTTTATTTAAATGAAATTTAATGCCCATTTCCTCAAGAATTTTTCTTCTTCTTCGCACAACGCTCTTTTCTAGCTTAAATTCCGGAATCCCAAAAGTAAGCAGGCCTCCTATTTCTGGTTGTTTATCAAAAACATCACAATTTATTCCTGCTCTTATTAGGATGTCTGCACAACCTATACCAGCTGGCCCAGCTCCAATTATTGCTACTTTCTTATTAGTCCAAACTCTATTACTTAGGTCAGGCTTCCATCCCATATCAATGGCTTTATCAGTGATAAATTTTTCAATGTTACCTATACTGACTGCTCCAAAGCCATCATTGAGTGTACAAGCTCCCTCACATAGGCGATCTTGAGGGCAAACTCTGCCACACATTTCTGGTAGCGAATTAGTTTGATGACATAGATCGGCGGCCTCCCAAATATTGCCTTCATTAACCAGCTTTAACCAATCGGGTATGTAATTATGTACAGGACATTTCCATTCGCAATATGGGTTACCACAGTCTAAACATCTGTGAGACTGATTTGATGCTTCTGACTGATTATAATCTCCATAAATTTCAACAAAATTTATTTTTCTTTCTTCTATATTTTTTTTATTAGGATCAAACCTGCCAACTTCCAAAAATTGAAAATCATTTTCTACAGGAACATGCTCAATATATTCAGACCGTGATTTAAAATTTTCTGAGGAGGAAGCAGATTCAAGGGGCATAGTATTTTTAATAAGCAACTCCCTCTGCCAATCAAATAACATAGCTTTAGCTTCTTCTAAATCAGTTATTGGTGCGAAAGACTTAGTGACATATTTTCTGTTTAATCTAATTTTTCCGTAAAAAAATGGCGAGCGTGGTTGAGTAAATAGCATAAGACCTTTATCAATCTTATATTGTTTGTTCTTCATGCTCATAAAATTAAAAAATTGTGCGTGATATGTATGACATAGTATGACATTTTTGTGGTAATATGTATATTTTTATGCCACAACAAAATAAAACATCATCGTTATATTCTGAATCTCAAGCCAAAGATAATTGTGGTTTTGGTCTTATAGTTAACCGAAATGGCGGACTAAAAAGAGAGGTAGTAACTCGCTCTATAGCAGGTTTGACCAGCATGACACACAGAGGTGCAATTGGCTCTGATGGCAAAACAGGAGATGGTTGCGGACTTTTATTTGATTTAAATCGAAAATTTTTTCAAAAAAGAATTAAAAAAGAATTCAATATTGAACTACCTGAATTATTTGGAGTAGCTCAAATATTTACATCTAATAAAATAAAAAAAGATATAGAAACTATTACTTCAATCCTTGAAT
Source organism: uncultured SAR86 cluster bacterium (assembly GCA_902623685.1). GTDB lineage: Bacteria > Pseudomonadota > Gammaproteobacteria > Magnimaribacterales > D2472 > D2472. The sequence goes on along the minus strand of CACNUQ010000015.1, from coordinate 5,065 downwards.
CAGAGAACTTAACATTCGTTTGCAAAAGAAGAGTACCCATTAACGAGTCAGTCTTGGGTGAGATTGCATTGGAGTCGCTTCCAAAAATAAGTCAAATTTTTATTGCTCCAATTACAAGAGATTTTAATAAAGAAAGATTTGAATCGTGTCTGTTACAAGCCAGAAAGAAGATTGAAGAAATTTATAACGATGAAGAGAAGTTATACATATGCAGCATGTCTAGTCAAACTATTGTTTATAAGGGGTTGATGTTACCGGATGCAATAAGTAAGTTTTATTTGGACATAAATAAAAAATCATTTACTGCAAAAATTTGTCTATTTCATCAGAGGTTCTCGACAAATACTCAGCCTAGATGGCACTTGGCTCAACCATTTAGATTGCTTGCTCATAATGGAGAGATTAATGCAATAAGAGGTAATAGAAACTGGGTTAAAGCACGCGCTTCTAAGTTTTCAACCCCTCTTATTCCTGGCATCAGTGATTTTAAATCATTAGTAAACGAAACTGGCTCAGATTCGTCTGCCTTGGATAATATGATTGAATTACTAGTTAAAGGAGGAATAAATTTTTTTAGATCCATAAGAATGGTTTTGCCACCAGCATGGCAAAACATTCATACAATGGATCCTGAGGTTAGAGCTTTTCATGAGTATAACTCTATGCATATGGAAGCTTGGGATGGCCCAGCAGGCATAGTAATGTCTGATGGAGAGTGGGCCATATGCGTCTTAGATAGAAACGGCCTTAGACCTTCTCGATATCAAGTTTTAAAAAATGGCATGATTAGCGTAGCTTCAGAAACAGGAATTTATCCAGTTGAGGATGATGAGATCTTACTAAAAGGGCGCTTAAGTCCAGGTGGAATTTTTGCAGTTAATACTGATTCTGGAGAAATTCTTGATCAGAAAGTTGTTGACGATAGACTCAAAAAAAATAAACCTTACAGAGATTGGTTGAAAAAGTCTGCTATTTACCTTGAATCAACACTTGATGCTTTTGAGGGTCCAGGCATAAAAAAGATACCTCACTCAGATCTTATTAAGTCATCCAAACTCTTTTCTTTGTTTAATGAAGAAAGAGTTTCAGTAATTAAGCCCCTTGCAATGGACGGCCTAGAGGGAACTGGCTCAATGGGAGATGATACCGCTTTAGCAATGCTTAGCTCCATGCCTCGATCAATTTATGATTATTTTAGACAACAATTTGCTCAGGTAACCAATCCACCGATCGACTCATTAAGAGAAACAAGCGTTATGTCATTAGAGGCCTGTTTTGGTCCTGAGTTAAACATTTTTGAAGAAACCAAAGATCATGCAAAAAGGATTGTTAGCACCTCTCCAGTTTTATCTCATAAGAAACTATCATCATTGCTAAAAAATTCATATTTCCCCACTAAAACTTTTGATTTGCAATATTCTCCAAGATCTAATCTAAAGGATGCACTTCGTGAATTAACAGAGAAAGTTGTTTCTTCAGTTAAAAAAGGTGATGTGATAATACATTTAAATGAAAAGTTACCTGAAGGTAATAAACTCTCAATCAATGCATTGCTTGCAGTTGGATGTATTCATCAAGAGTTAGTTCGTATGGGCTTAAGATCTGATGCTAATTTAATTGTTAGCTCGGCTACAGCTAGAGATACACATCAAATTGCATGTTTATTGAGTTTTGGCGCAACCGCTGTATATCCATGGCTCGCATTCCAAATCATTTTGGATTTAACTCACCGTAAAGAACTAAAGGGTAGCCCAACAGCAAATTGTGCTAAGTACAGAAAAGGCATAAATAAAGGCCTCTTAAAAATTATTTCTAAAATAGGTATTTCAACAATTTCAAGTTATCGAGGTTCTCAATTGCATGAAATAGTTGGCCTTAATGCAGATATTGTTAATTATTCATTCACAAATACAGTAAGTAGAGTTGGAGGAAAAACTTTTGAAGATTTAGATCAGGAAATGAGATCTTTGAAAGAATATGCTGATTCAAATGTAAGCGAAATAGGTCTTGGAGGTTTATTAAAATTTGTTCATGGCGGTGAGTACCATACGTATAACCCAGAGGTAGTAAAAAAGTTACAAGAAGCAGTTAAAACAGGTTCTAAAGATGCATATCAGGAATACGCCAATTTGGTAAATCACCGACCGCCTGCAATGTTAAGAGACTTGCTAGAGATTAACTATCCAAAGAAAGTTAAAAAGGTTAAACCAGTAGAAATTAGTCAGTTATTAAAAAAATTTGATTCTGCTGGCATGAGTCTTGGAGCTTTATCACCAGACGCCCATGAAACTCTAGCAGAAGCAATGAATAGCATGGGAGCAAGATCAAATTCTGGAGAGGGTGGTGAGGCAAAAGAAAGATATGGAACTTCTAAGATGTCCAAAATCAAGCAGGTTGCTTCCGGCCGTTTTGGAGTAACTCCTGAGTATTTAGTTAATGCTGAGGTACTACAAATTAAGATCGCGCAGGGCGCTAAACCTGGTGAGGGTGGTCAGTTGCCAGGAGGCAAGGTTAATCCATTGATTGCAAAGCTCAGATACTCAACACCTGGGATAACTCTTATTTCACCGCCACCTCATCATGATATTTATTCCATTGAAGATTTAGCTCAATTAATTTTTGATCTAAAGCAAGTTAATTCAGATGCGTTAGTTTCTGTAAAGCTAGTTTCAGAGCCGGGAGTAGGAACCATTGCAGCCGGAGTAGCAAAAGCTTATGCAGATTTAATTACAATTTCTGGTCATGATGGCGGGACAGGAGCAAGTCCACTATCCTCTATTAGATATGCAGGGTCGCCATGGGAATTAGGTCTATCAGAGGCACATCAAGCTCTTAGGGCAAGTAACTTAAGACATAAAGTTAGACTTCAAGCTGATGGAGGCCTTAAAACGGGTCTCGATGTTGTAAAAGCAGCAATACTTGGGGCAGAATCATTTGGTTTTGGAACAGGCCCAATGATTGCTATGGGATGCAAATATCTAAGAATTTGTCATCTTAATAACTGTGCTACCGGAGTTGCCACTCAACGCAGAGACATAATTGATCATCACTATGTAGGTGAAAAGGAAAGAGTCATAAATTACTTTACATTCATAGCAAATGAAGTCCAAGAAATTCTGTCAAACTTGGGCGTTGAAAGTTTAGAGTCAATAATAGGGCAAACGCAATATTTAAAAGATATAACTCAGCTAGATCCCACTACAAAAAATATTGATTTAGCCCCTATTTTATTTTCCGATAAAAAATCTAACGCCCCACATTTTTGTAATACACCCTCAAACAATCCATGGGATAGAGCAAATTTAAATCAAAAAATGCTTAAAGATTTAAAACCATCAATCTCTGCGGATGAGACTGCAGAGTTTTCTTATAAAATATCTAATCGTGATAGATCTGTTGGAGCTCAAGTTTCAGGTTTTATTGCATCCTTATATGGTGAAGCAGGTTGTAAACAAAAACAAAATATAAGTTTTTCTGGCTCTGCCGGTCAAAGTTTTGGAGCATGGAATGCAGCAGGACTGAATCTTAAGTTGAATGGTGATGCCAATGATTATGTAGGCAAAGGCATGAACGGAGGCAAGATTGTTATTTCGAGCACAGGAGAATATGCATCTAAAGATTTACCAGCTGTTTTAGCTGGTAACACAGCGCTGTATGGAGCAACTGGTGGTGAGTTATATGTGGGAGGCTTGGTTGGAGAAAGATTTGCTGTTAGAAATTCTGGCGCGACTGCTGTCATTGAGGGCGCTGGAGATCATTGTTGTGAATATATGACTGGAGGTCACGTAACTGTTTTAGGAGATGTAGGCTCAAACTTTGGAGCCGGCATGACTGGTGGTTTTGCTTATGTGCTTGATATAAATAGAAGATTTTTTGATCAATGTAATCGCAGTTTGGTGAATTTAGAGAGAATTGTCAGTGAGGAGATGGAATCTCACAGAAAATTTTTAAAACAAATTATTACCCGTCACATCAAAGAAACTAAAAGTGAAAGGGCTAAGTTAATTCTTGATGAATTTGATAGATATGAGCCTTCGTTTTGGCTTGTTTCACCAGCTGCATTAAATATTCAAGATTTATTGAAAGCAACCACAGCTAACGCTGCCTAACTAACCAAACTTTTTTTCAGATTATTTGAGTCAAATGAATTAGTGATAATCGCTTTTGATGGACCGCCTAAAAGTACTAAATTTAATTTTCCTGATCTAACTTTTTTATCTCTAAATATAAAAGGCTTCAAATCTTTGTATTGATATTGGTTTTTAGAAAGATCAAATTCATACATTTCTAATAAATCTTCAATTGCGTTTAAATATTTTTGAGAAATATGACCCTCAAAATATGAAATTCTTGAGGCAATTAGCATTCCCTTTGCCACAGCTTCTCCATGAAGAATTTTTTTATAATTTCCATGAGCTTCAATTGCGTGACCGAAAGTATGACCAAAATTTAATATCGCTCTAAGACCATTTTCCTTCTCATCTTTTGTAACAATTTCTGCCTTAGTTTTTATGGATTCAAAAATCACTTCTTCAATAATTTTTTTGTCCATTAATAAAATTTTTTGAACATTTTCTTTCAGGAGAGTAAAGAGATATTTATTCTTAATTAATGCATATTTTACAACTTCAGCTAGCCCAGCTCTGTACTCTCTTTGAGGTAGTGATGTCAAAACTGAGGTATCGATAATTACTCCTTTAGGATTATAAAAGGCACCAACAAGATTTTTGCCAGCAGAAATATTTATTGCAGTTTTACCACCAACAGATGAGTCAACTTGTGCAAGAAGGGTGGTTGGTATTTGTATAAATTGCACTCCTCTTAGATATGAGCTGGCTACATAACCTGCAATATCTCCAACAACTCCTCCACCAACCGCAATAATTGCATCGGTTCGATCAAAGTTATTTTCGGCCAAAAGATCTAGAATTTTTTGAAAGTTTTGAATGGATTTTGCTTGTTCGCCTTTTGTCAGAGTAACTGAAAAAACTTTGCTAAAGGCTTTGCTAATATAAGTAACTTTCCTTGTAATATTCAACGGCACTCCGTTATCAGAAATGATAAG
>CACNUQ010000014.1 GCA_902623685.1 uncultured SAR86 cluster bacterium | reverse complement strand
ATGCTCAAGATGTTAAAAATTAATAGCTTTAGTATTGATAATCTTGAGGATAAGATGATTGATTCAGAGATTAATGAATTTAAGCCAATTATTTCAAGAATCGAACCATTAGATATTAAAGATTTCTATAAACAGGAAAAAAAAATGAAAGAAGAAGAAAATAATACTATTCAGATTGATGACTTTATGAAAGTTGATTTAAGAGTTGCAAGAGTTGAAGAGGCTTCTCATGTTGAAGGTGCAGATAAACTCTTAGCAATAAAGCTTGATCTTGGAGAATTAGGAACAAAAAATGTCTTTGCTGGTATAAAATCAGTGTATGAGCCTTCTGATTTAATAAATAAATTAGTGGTAATGGTATATAACTTAGCTCCAAGAAAAATGAAATTTGGTATTTCTGAAGGCATGATTCTTGCAGCGAGTGATTCTGAAGGTGGCATATTTGTATTATCTCCTGATTCAGGAGCAAAACCTGGACAAAAAATTAAATGAAAATTGAAACAGATATTTTAGTAATTGGCGCAGGTCCAGTTGGGCTGTTTACTGTCTTTGAGGCAGGTCTTTTGGGGCTTAAATGCACTCTGATTGATAACTTAGATAAAGTTGGTGGGCAATGCTCTGAACTTTATCCAGAAAAGCCTATATATGATATACCTGGAGTTCCTACACAAACAGCACAAGAGCATGTAGATGCTTTAGTCGAGCAAATTAAACCATTTGATTATGATCTTCATCTTTCTCAAAGGGTTGAATCTATAGAATCAATTTCTGTATCAGATGATATTACAACTTGGTTGGTAAGGACTAATGAAGGAATTGAATGCACTACAAAGAATATATTTATTGCAGCTGGGGCTGGTTCATTTGAGCCAAGAAGACCTCCAAACATAGAGGATCCTGACAGATTTCTAGGCAAAGGTGTGAGCTATGCTGTCAAATCTGTGGATCAATATAAAGATAAAAACTTATTTATTTTTGGTGGTGGCGATTCAGCATTGGATTGGACAGTTGAATTAGCTAAAACAGCTAAGTCTTTAAGTTTAATACATAGAAGAGATCAATTTAGAGGAGCTCAACATACTGAGGCTCAAATGAGAGAACTAGTAAAATCTGGTGAAGTTAATCTTCTAACCCCTTATGTAATTGAAGAGATAAATGGTGACGATAAAGTAGGTGGGGTTACTTTAAAAAACTTTGATACAAAAGAATCTGTTACTCACGAGGCAGATGAATTATTGTTTCTGTTTGGATTAAATAAAAAGTTAGGTCCCATCTTAGAGTGGGAACTAGAACTTGAATCAAAAAAAATATCAGTAAACACTGAAAACTTCCAAACAAATAGAGATGGAATTTTTGCCGTTGGAGATATTAATGATTATCCAGGTAAACTAGATTTAATTTTATGTGGTTTTCATGAAACCACCTTAGCTGTCCAAAAAGCTTATCAAAGAATTTTTCCAGGTGAAAGAGTGCCATTTGGATACACTACTTCAAATACTAAATTACAAAGAAAATTAGGAATTGCTGAATAATTTAAATAATCAGTTCTTTCAATGTGTCTTGAAGACTGATTGATTTTTCTTGTGACTCAGTTAAGCATTCTCTTACTCTGTAAGCAATATGCATTAAATCTGATTCAGTCTCAACTTCACTTCTTTTCATTAAGTCTTTAGTTAAACCTATTGCTCCACCTGAATTTATTAAGATATCAGGGATATATATTATGCCTCTATGATGGAGATCATCAGCTACAGATGAATCTTGAAGTTGATTATTTGCACCTCCAGCAATAATTTTGCAATTTAGACTTTTAATAGATGACTTATCGAATATAGCTCCGAGTGCACAAGGAGAAAATACATCACATTCAAATGAAAACGCGTCATCAATACAACTAATATTAGGGTTATCAATATTTTTGAGCTTTGATTTATCTATATCCGAGATAAAAACCTTAGCCCCATCATTAGCTAGATGCTCCGCAAGCTTCTTACCTACACTTCCAGCTCCTTGAATAGAAATTTTTTTATCAGTTAATGATTCTGAAAAACAAAAATTAATCGTCTCTCTTATCACATAATAGATTCCTTTTGCCGTATATGGCCCAGGATCAATATTATCAAAAACAAATTCGCTGTATTTCTTTACAAATCTTATATCCTCTACTGAAATACCTATATCCTCGGCGGATATATATTGGCCTTCTAAAAGATTTAAGAAATTGGCAAATGATTTTAATAAATGATTTGATTTATTGGTTTCTTTAAAAATAATAGCTTTACCGCCACCAAATGGAATTTGAGCAACATTATTTTTATGAGTCATACCTCTTGATAAACGCAATACATCATTTAAACCCTCTGCAAATGAGTCATATTCCTTGAATCTACAACCACCAATTGCAGGCCCTTTTGATGAATCATGAATCGCTACGAGAGATTTAATACCAGTCTTATTATCTTCATAATAAAAAACATTCTCATGATCAAACTCATGATGAGAAGAAATATCAATACCTTTAAAGTTAGTGTTAGTTATGTCTTTAAAAATCATATTAATATGAGATTATCGTTTATATTATATGTGCATAATAAGGGCCTTAAATGTTAAAAGATAGATTTAGAAAGTTTCTTCCAGTTATTGTTGACTTGGAGACTGGTGGTTTTGATGCAAAAAAAAATGCAATTTTAGAAATAGCAATTCAATTAATTGATGAGGAAGATTCTAGATTAATATTGGGTAATTCACATAGATATCACATTAAACCTTTTGAAGGGCTAAAGGTTGATAAAGAAGCATTAGAATTTCTTCGATTAGATTTAAATCATCCTTTAAGATTGGCTGTGGAAGAGGAATATGCTCTAAAAGAATCCTTCAAAATAATTAACAAACATAAATCAAAATATGAATGCTCTCGAGCAATATTAGTAGGTCATAATGCTTTTTTTGATCATAGTTTTCTGAGCGAAGCTTGTAACAGAAATAATATAAAGAAATCCCCATTCCATCCCTTTTCATTGATAGATACTGTAAGTTTGGGTGTACTAGCCACCCAACAAACTGTTCTCGCAAGAGTATGTAAAGAATTAGATATTTCTTACATCAACGAAGAAGCTCATAGTGCCGCTTATGATGCCGAGGTTACAGCTCAGGTCTTCTGTAAAATCATCAATGATTATGATAGTTTCAAGAGACTTTAGATGCTTAGTGTATCGCCCACCTCTCTACAGACTGTCGGCAATAGATCAGTTTCTGAATAAAACTCCTTAATACTAAGAATATAACTTATTAGGCCTTTTGTTCTGCTGGGAGCGATTCCTGTTGGTATGAAATATTTTGAGTTTAGGGCTAATTGTGCTGATTTAGCTTGTTCTATATCCATTGAGACTTGAATTATTCCTAAAACCTTAACCTTATCAACTGTTATGATGCAGGCATCAACATCCTCAATCTCTAAGTTTTTGTTGAACATGTGAGGCTCATGAAATACTTTAGCATTTCCATCATCTAGACAATAAGCAAATGTAGTTGTGTGATATGGTTTCCCTGCTTGGTATATTTGTAATCTTAATGATCCTAAGTCATAGGATTGATTAATTTTAACAATAGTCACATTTTGAAATCCATTTTTAATTAAAACTTTTGATGCTTCATGAGTGGTATATATCTGAATATCTTTATCAAATTTATTTAAAGAATCTAAATCTAAATGATCAGAAAAATGAGCGGTAATAATTATATGAGTTACTTTATTTATCAAATTATTTTTAACTAAATATGATTCTCGCAAAGCGCTTCGATGTAACAACCAATTCAATCCTGGAAAAACCTGCTTGTTGGTTAACCATGGATCTACAACTATTAAATCATCATGATGAGCATACACCCATGATTGATAGTCATCACCTCTAATTACTTGCATAAGTATATGATTTCATAAATGAGAATTAATACCATAGTAAGAATGATTATCATTAAAAAAATACCTTAAATCAATACTTTACATAAGATGTTAAAACAATTATATTTAATTTAAATTTGATTAGGAAAAGCTAATGAAAAAATTAAACACAAAAGAAGTATGCGCTATTTTGAATGAAATTATGGAGTATGAGCTAGCTGGTGTTGTACGTTATACGCATTCCTCTCTTATGGTTACTGGTCCATATAGGATACCTATAGTAACTTTTTTAAAAGAGCAAGCATCCGAATCAATGATTCATGCTCAACAGGCTGGAGAATTACTTGTAGGATTAGATGGTCATCCAAGCCTTAAAGTTGCCAAGATAATTGAGACCCATAGGCATTCTATTAAAGATATTTTAGAAGAAGGTATGGAGCATGAACTTCATGCATTGAGTTTATATAAAAAATTATTATCCACTGTAGAGGATGCATCAGTTTATCTTGAAGAATATGCGAGAAGCATGATCGGTGAAGAGGAACAACACACCTTAGAATTAAAGGCTATGCTAAAAGATTTTGGATAGATTCTAAGAAGCTGCTTCTTTTATAATTGATTGTAACTCACCTGCTTCGTGCATCTCAGTAACAATATCACAGCCTCCAATAAGTTCTCCTTTTATATATAGTTGAGGGAATGTTGGCCAATCTGAAATAGTTGGAAGTAATTGTCTGATATCTTGATTCTCTAATATATCAACGTATGAAAATTCTGCTCCACAATCAATCAATGCTTGAACAGTTTTTGCTGAGAAACCACATTTTGGCTCATAGGGCGAACCCTTCATGTAAATTAAAATTGCATTATCTTTAATCTGCTCTTTAATTTTATCTTCAATAGACATTAATTATTCCTTATTATTTTAATATATTTTATTATGGTATCCGTAAAACCAAATTTCAATGCATCAGTCATTATCGCATGCCCAATAGAGACCTCATCGATATTTCCACATTGTTTTAAATAAGGTAGATTTTCTAGGTTGAGATCATGGCCTGCATTCACTCCCAAGCCAAGATCTTTAGCTTTGGCAATGCATTCAGTAATATTTTTTGTTGTTTTATTAAATAGATCGGTATTTTTTGCTTCTAAGAAATGAGCAAAAGGCCCTGTATAAATTTCAATTCTATCAAAGCCAAGTTTTGCAGCATAATCTACTGATTTAGTATCAGCGTCTATAAATAAGCTTGTTCTAGAATTTTGTTTTTTAATGTCTTTTAGAAATGCAACCAACATATCATCTAAATATCCTGGTTGCCATCCATGATCCGATGTAACTTGATCAAGAGTATCGGGGACAAGGGTAATTTGGTTTGGGCAAGCAATATTGCATAGCTCTTTGAAGCCTAGAAATTCCCCCTCAGGCAGAGAAAACGGATTACCTTCTAAGTTAAATTCAAGATTATTATCTTTACAAATTTTTGAAATTTCTTTTGCATCATTAGATGTCGCATGACGATGGTCTGGCCTAGGATGAAGGGTTATGCCATCAACACCAAGTTTAATGGCTAAATTAGCGTAATCTTGTAATGAAGGACTTTCATTTCCACGTGAATTTCGGAGAAGTGCTATCTTATTTAAATTAACGCTAAGTTTCATCGGTGATGAAATATCTACTCCCTTTCCTTGAAGTCATCAACATTAATATCAAAAGCATTTAAATCAGGAGGACTGGAGATAGATGACTCATCCCAGAATGCTCTACCACTTGTAATTTTCCCTTCTTCATTAACAATAAAATGATCAATAATTGAAATATCCATCCCAGTATTATCATTGACATTTCTAACTTCCATTGTCGCTTTCAAAATACCCTCATTCGAACAAATAACAGTATCAACATTTGTAGGTGTTATTTCCATTCCATTACCATGACCAAAATCCCAGAATTCACAGATAGCCTCTATCCCTATACAAGGATTTGCTCCTACTGGATCTTCAAATATTGCCTGATCATCCCATAAACTTCTAAACAAAGATTTGTCATTATTTTTGTAAGCTAAGACGTAATTATCAATTGCAGATTGAACTTTTTCTTTCATTTTAATTCCTATTTTTGAATTCCTTTTTCTTTCAAAAGGACTGTTGTAAATTTATCTTCTGGGTTTATTGGTGATACACACTCCCAAATTCGGTCGTATTCTGAGTGACTTATCAGCCAATTATTATCTAACTTAATATATTTATCTTCATACAATGCGGTGCCTTGAGTAACGCTATCCATATCAAAGTTATAAAAAATATCTTGTAAATACCATTTACCTGTGGCTTCAGTATCGGAAATAATTTTTATCTCAGGATGATGAGCAGTATGCATTGAGGCAGCTTGATTATGAAACGCATGTTTGAGACTTTCTTTGATTGTATCTCTCCCCTCTGATTCCCATCTGTAAGTACCTCCTCGATAATCAATTGTAATATTTTCTGCAAAAACATTATCAAGCAGATCAAAATCTGCCATATCAATAGCTCTAAAATATCTATGTTTTAGATTTTTAATTTCTTCAATATCAATTAATTTTTGTAATTTATCCATAAAGAAATCACCTCAAATATGCTTGACCGCCATCTATCATAATAGTTGATCCTGTTATGTAATTCATTCCATCAGATAATAAATGACAAACAGCCTCACCAATATCATCTTTACAATCACCAACCTTTCCAACAGGGATAGTTTTTAAAAATTCATTTGCCTCATCTGGATTTTCATTCATCCACCATTCCATACCTGAAGATTTTGCAAGTGGCATAATGCAATTTACTAAAATATTATCTGATCCCCACTCAACTGCTGCAGCTCTTGATAATGAACGGATGGACTCTTTAACGGCTGCATAAGCTCCATAAGAAGCAGAATCAGACCTTAAAGCAGAAGAACTAGCAAGATTGATTATCTTGCCGTCACCCTTTAGATGCGGATAACATTCTTTCATAAATCTAAATGTAGCTAGAGGCCCCGAATTCCAGCCATTAACAAATGACTCATCGGAAACATCTAAAATATTACCTAAGGGGACTTCTTGAGCATTATTAATCAAAATATTTAAAGATTTATAATGCAAAAGAGTTGATTCAATTGAATTATTGATTGATTTGCTGTCTTTAACATCACATTGAATTGCTATTGCAGATCCACCATTTTTATTAATTTCATCAGCAACAAGTTGAACTTTAGATAAAGTTCTTCCTACTAGACTCACATTAGCACCATATGAGGCTAGAGCTCTAGCGATACCTTCTCCAACACCCTGACCAGCTCCAGTAATTAGTGCTGTTTTATTTGAAAAATCCATTGATCAAAAATTTGCGCCAGTTATATCTTTTGCAGCTAGGTATCCAAAGGTCATCGCAGGCCCTAAAGTTGAGCCTGGACCGGGATAAGTTGGCAACAAAGCCGTAGAACAATTTCCGCAAGCATAAAGTCCAGGTATAACATTGCCCTCTTTATTCAACACTCTTGCATGAGTATCTATAACTAAACCTCCAGCAGTCCCCATCTCTCCAGGGTATAAAACCATGCTATAAAAGGGACCTTTTTCTAGCGGTGCTAGACATGGATTTGGACTAACAGATGGATCACCATAATATCTATCATAAGCTGTATCACCCCTTTTTAAATCTAAGTCCTTTCCAGATTTTGCATATTCATTAACTTTAGCTTGAGTTGCTAAAAGGCCATCTTTGTCAATACCGGCAACTTCTGCAAGCTCCTCAAGCGTTTCACCTTTTGATAGAAATGAAGGAGTCCACCACTCTTTTGGTACGGCAGAATCAGGTTGCATAGAAGCTTGAAGAAGAGGACCACAAGGACGATTTTTTCTAAAGGTACTATCAAAAATCATATAACATGGAGCGCATGGATTACCCTCAGCATACTTTTCAAACATATCATTAACAAAACTTACGTAATTCTGTGATTCATTTGAAAATCTTTCACCATTTTTATTAACTGTAAAGTTACCTGGCATGGATTTATCTACCATAGATAACCAGCCCTTTTCTTGTCCTGGAATTTTCATAACTGTTGACCACCAACCAGTATCCATTTGATGAGTATCAGCTCCTAATCTTAAGGCTGCTTTCAAAGCATCTCCTGTATTATATGTATTTGCGGCACTCCACTCAGCTTTAGAGGGTTTGGGTAAATATTGATCTCTCAGCTCTTGATCTTTTTCAAACCCACCTGAAGCTAAAATTACCCCCTTAGAGGCTTTAATATTAATTTCAGAATTATCTCTCAAAGCTTTAATACCAATCACTGAACCATTTTCATCAATTAAGTCCGTCATTGCGGTCTCAGTCCAAATATCTACATTTCTATCTTTAAGTGACAAGACTAATCTAGCAACTCCAGCGTTACCCATTGTTAATCTTCTATCTTTCCAACCCCACTTAAGCCTCATAGGTAAATCTAAGATATATTTGGTAAATAATTTTGCAAAAAGTGTTTTCCATCCTGGCAGTGCTCCCAAAAGCAATTGGCCCTCTACTTGGGTAAAATTCATATTAATTGGCCCCATAGTAAAAGCAGTTTGTGGATGCTGTTCTCTTAATTTACCTAAATCATTTCCTAATTGGCTTCCATTGATGGGTTCAGGCTCCATAGACCTATTGCCCTCTTTGCCACCAGGATTATCAGGAAAGTAATCTGGATAATGAGCAAGATTTCTGTACTTAACCTGAGAGTTCTCATGAAGATAATCAATCATCTTGGGTCCCTCAGAAATATATGTTTCTATCAGTTCAGCTTTAATCTTGCCTTCAGGAGAGACACTATTTATGTAATCACGAGCATCTTGATCAGAATCATCGACATTCTCAGCTTTGGCATATCTATTATTTGGAATCCAAACTCCACCTCCAGAAGTAGCGGATGTACCACCGTATTGATCACTTTTTTCAATTACTAGTGTTTTTGCGCCACCATCATGACTGCACAAAGCTGAAGTTAAGGCTCCATTTCCTGTTCCAACTACAACAACATCAAATTCATAATCCCATTTCATAATAACTCTTATTTTTAATAATAGATTGTAACTAATTCGTTTTAAGTAATATTATATTTTAAAAAAATCTTATTAGAAATTTAAGCATTAAATGGTCACAATTTTTTTATAAATGTCTATAATTTAATCTAAATAACACTATCGAACAAAATGAAAACTGATATATGTAAAAAACTCGGTATTGAATATCCAATCTTTGCATTTACACATTGCAGAGACGTTGTTGTTGCTGTAAGCAAAGCAGGAGGTATTGGAGTTCTTGGTGCAGTTGGCTACTCTCCGGAACAATTAAAAGAGGAGCTTGATTGGATTGATGAGAACATAGGTGATTACCCATATGGAGTAGATACTGTAATACCTCAAAAATACGAAGGCATGGATGAAAAAGACCCTGAACAATTGTTAGAGTCTTTACAAAAAATGATACCAGATGCCCATCGAGAATTCGTTGATAATTTATTATCAGAAAATGGAGTTCCTGAGGCTCCGGAAACGAATGGTCCTAAAGGTGGATTACTTGGTTGGACAGAAGCAACAGCTGAACCTCAAATTGAGGAAGCTTTAAAACATCCTAACGTTAAATTAATTGCAAATGCACTTGGAACACCTCCTCAAGATATGATTAAAAAAATTCAAGATAAAGGTGTCTTGATAGGTGCTTTATGTGGAAAAATTAAACAAGCAGTTGCTCACAAAGAAGCAGGACTAGATTTCATTATTGCTCAAGGCGGTGAAGGTGGTGGTCATACTGGAGAAATTGGTAGCATTGTATTATGGCCTCAAATTATTGATGCAGTTGGAGAATTGCCTGTACTAGCTGCAGGAGGAATTGGTAATGGTAGACAAATGGCAGCAGCAATGTCCATGGGCGCTCAAGGCGTTTGGTGTGGTTCATTGTGGCTTGCTGTAGAGGAAGCCGCAGCCCAGCCCGCAGAAAAAGATTCTTACTTAAACGCATCAAGCGAAGATACCATTCGAAGCAAAGCTTGGACAGGAAAACCAGCTAGGATGTTAAAAAATAAGTGGACAGAGGCTTGGGAAAATCCTGATAACCCAGACCCTCTTCCAATGCCCTTACAAGGAATGATAACTTTTGATGCCATGCGAAGAACATCTATGTATGCTGGATCTGGAAATACTCAAGATGTTTCCTTTAATGCTGCTGGACAAGTCATTGGTCAAGTTAATCAAATAGAATCAGTTAAAGATGTGGTTTACAGAATTATTAATGAGTATCTTGATTCTTTGGATCGTTTGAATTCACTTCTTCCAAAAGATTAGTTTAGTTTTAAATGTTAGAGGATCTTCTTTTTGATCTGAAGAGCTTTTTGTTTAGCCTAGGCATAATCTCTGTTGCAATTATTGGGTTACTAATTTTGCCAAAGAAAGCATCTCTTTGGTTAGGTAGATTCCCAATAGCACTTTTTATTATGTTTGCGCTTATTCTATTTTCGGCAATTCAAGTATTTAATTAGAATTAAACTGGCCTGAAAAGTCTTCAACAAGATTAACAAATGCTTTAACTCCATTAGCTAAGGCAGAATCATCAACATAGAAGTATGGAGAATGATTCGTTGGACTATCTTCAACTCCTGGTGCATTCACACCTAAGAAGAAAAATAAACCTGGAACTTGTTGAGCGTAGAAAGAAAAATCTTCGGCTCCAGTCCTTGGCACTCTAGCTTCAAAAAAATCTCCATTTGCTGCTTCCATCAAAGATGAAGAAAAATCTCTAACAAGACTCTCATCATTAACTGTTACCGGATATCCTCCATAAACCCTAAATTCTACCTCAGCAGAAGCATGGTGTGCCTCTGCTACCTTTTCAGAAATAAGCTTTATTTCATCTCTAATTTGATCTGTATATGAATCTTTAAATGTTCTGATAGTTCCTTCTAACATAGCAGTTGAGGGGATGATGTTATTTCTTGTTCCTGCTTTCATAATTCCAACTGTTACAACAGCCTGACTATCTAAAAGATTTAACCTTCTACTTACAATTGTTTGCAATGTTGTAGCAATATCTGATGCGGCGATGATTGGATCAACGCCACTCCATGGACGCGAACCATGCGTTTGCTTGCCTTGAACTTTAATTCTAAATGCTTCTGCTGAAGCCATAATTGGACCAGCCTTTGTCCAAATTTGACCATTTTTAAAATTAGCTACATGCATTCCAAAAATAGCATCTGGTTTTTCAGCCTCGAAAAGTCCTTGTTTTAACATTAATTCGGCTCCACCTTCCTCTCCTTCCGGAGCACCCTCTTCTGCAGGTTGAAATATTAATAAAATATCGCCATTTAATTTGTCAGTGTTTTGAGAAAGAAAACTTGCAACCCCAAGTAAAACTGCAATATGAGCATCGTGTCCACATGCATGCATAACTCCTACTTCATTTCCTTGATAAGTTGTTTTTGCTTTTGATGAAAATGGTAAATTAAGTTTCTCTGTAACTGGCAATCCGTCTATATCAGCTCTTAATGCAATTAATGGTCCGGCATTTTGACCTCTTATAAATGCAGTGACTCCAGTAATTCCGTAATTAAGATTTGGCTCTAATCCCATTTCAATTAATGCCTCGGCAATTGATTCTTGCGTTTTATACTCCCTATTTGAAAGCTCAGGGAACTCATGGAAATGATGCCTCCAATCAGTTACTTTGGTCATAACACCGGGAATATCAATGGCTAACTGATTTCTTAAATCTTTTGCAGATATACTCTCAAAGGTCATCAAAAGAATTAAGGATAAAAATAATTTTTTCATAGCTTAGCTTTTTTTAAAAATATTAAGAAAAATTGCGGGAGTAGAGTCCATATAGTCCTTAAAGTCTGGTCGTCTATTTAATGATCTTTTATCCATCATTGAAACTGAAGCAATTGCTATCAGAGCGTACATCACAATACAGCCAATCAAAAGCCATGCAAATGAAATACTTGAAGCTATTGAAAATACAAATAAGCTAAACCAGAAAAGTATTTCACCACAATAATTAGGATGTCTTGAATAAAACCATAATCCTGTCTGCATAGTTTTTGATTCAGTCATGTTATTTCTAAAGTTATACATCTGTTGATCAGAAATAATTTGTATTATCACCGCAATGATAGATAACAAGGCAGCAACTGCATCAAGAATATTTAATGCATTACCAGGATAAGCAAGAGCAAATATCATCGGTAGTAACGCTAAATATACACATATTGTAGGTATCAGATGGATGGATCCAAAATCGACAATAAAATACTCAAACTTATTTTTAGTTTTTGCTTTCATCATCACATAACGCCAATCTTCATGTGAAAAACCATCCCAAGATCTCATCCAATTATAGGTAAGACGAATAGCCCAAAAAAGCAAGCATGCGTTCATCAACAGAGCTCTCTGAGTATTACCTGCAGCGGCAACATCAGACCAGCACATTACAGCTAGAACAACTGGAATAACTGACCAAAAAGCGTCATACCAACTTGAATTGTTAAATATTATGCTGAGCAAATAAATGAAGATCGTAGCTTCAACATGACATATAAATACTTTAAGAGGTAATGAGAAATTAGATGTAATTTCCCAAGTAAGCTGCATTGAATATATGCAAGCTATGTATCCAATTGTTATCACGGATAGATGAAATAGTTTTGTCTTCATAGTGAATTGTTTATTTTTTTTGGTTGATGATAATCATTATTTATAGGAAGCAAAGGGATTGATTGGAATTCCACTAAATCTTTAATTCTATTAGGTAATGAATGATATAAAGTATTACGTTGAACTAAATTAAGATCTAGTTCATCAGTAATTTTAAGAACATCTTCTAAAAATAACTCTTGACCAAATGCTGCGCCGGCAGATCTAGTTATCGATTCATTCATAAGCACTCCTCCAATATCATTAATTCCTGCAGATAAAAGGAATTTTAACCCTGGAAGACCCATTTTTACCCAAGAGCCCTGAATATTATTGATTTTGCCGTTGAAAAGAATTCTTGCGACAGAATGAATTAAGATAGATTCTTTAAAAGTAGGTCCTGGTCTTGCAAAACCTTTTCTATAAATAGGAGCTTCGTCAGCTACAAAAGGTAAAGGAACAAACTCTGTTATTCCATTAGTTTCCAATTGAAGGTTATTTAATTTAAGAAGATGATGAGCAACGTGAGACATGTTCTCAACATGACCAAACATCATTGTAGAAGTTGAGGGAAGTCCAACATAATGAGCAGTTTTGATTATTTCAATCCATTGAGATGTAGTGAGTTTATCAGGGCATATTTTTGATCTAATATCATCATGTAAAATTTCAGCTGCAGTTCCAGGAAGAGAATTCAGCCCAGCATTTTTTAACTCTTCTAAAAATTCTTTAGCAGAAATATTTAATGTCTTTCTGCCATGATCTATTTCCAGTGGAGAAAATGCGTGAATATGTACAGAGCTAGAAACTGATCTTATAGATTTAACTATTTCAATATATGTATGGCCCGTAAATTTTGGATGAATGCCGCCCTGCAAACAAACTTCTGTTGCACCTCTACTAATAGCCTCTTGTGTTCTTCGTGCTATCTCATCATGAGAAATATTGTATGGCTTGCCTCTAAGATCATCGTGCCCTCTTCCTTTTGAGAAAGCACAAAAATTACATTTATAAGAACATATATTTGTATAGTTAATATTTCTATTTACTACAAAACTTATGTCCTTTCCAAAAACTTCCAATTTCTTATTGTTTGCATAGTCAAGGATATATTGAAAATCTTTATCATTGGACTCTAATAGTCTTTGTAAATTCTCTATAGATGGGTTTGATTCAACCTCCTGAATGGTCTGTTGAATATCAGAATTGCAGACATGCTTCGAATAAAATGGGATATGATCGCTTACTCCGGATTTCCAATTATCAGATCTAATTAATGACTTTGCATCAGTAATATTAAGCAATTTAGAAGCTATCAAAGGGGATGAGAACTCATTTAGATTTGTAAAATACTTTGGGTAAAGCGTCGCTCTTGCAACCAATGATTGATTAGAATGCAATGCTAATTTACTTAGCTTTTCTATTTCTGGCCATGGAGCTTCCGGATTTACATAGTCCTTAGTTACGGGAGAAATTCCTCCAAAATCATTGATACCAGATACAGTTAATTTTTTAATATGCTCAGGATTTAAATTTGGGGGTACCTGCACACTGATATCACCAGGCAAAATTAATCTTGCCATAGCAATTGTCCAAATTAGCTCATCAAATGAAGGCTCGGGGGCATTTGCCATTAATGTATTTGGTTTTGGTTTGAAATTTTGAATAATAACTTCTTGAATATGATTAAATTGTTTATGCAATTCAGAAATTTCATAAAGAGATTCCAGTCTATCTAGACGTGTCTCACCGATTCCAATCAAAATTCCCGTTGTAAATGGAACCTTTTGTTTACCAGCTTCTTTTAGTGTCTGCATTCTAAATTCTGGTTCTTTATCAGGAGATCCGTAATGCGGCTGACCCTTTTCAGTGAGCTTTGATGATAATGATTCGACCATTAATCCCATTGAGCCGCTTAATGGCTTTAATTCTGTAATTTCTTCAGATGTAAGACATCCTGAATTCAAATGAGGAATTAAGGAAGTTTCTTTTAAGACAGCCTCAGCACAAGCACCAAGGTATTCATTGGTTGTTTTGAAACCATTAATTTTTAACCAATCACGCGCAGCTTTGTATCTCAACTCGGGCTTATCTCCCAAGGTGAATAATGCTTCATAACAACCTTTGCTCTCTCCCTCTTTTGCAATGGAAACAACTTCTTCAATGGATAAGTATGGAGATTCAACTTTTTTTGGTGTTTTGGCAAACGTGCAGTAATGACAAACATCCCTACACAAAAATGTTAATGGTATAAAAACTTTAGGTGAATAAGTAAGAGTATCTTTGAAGTAACATTTTTTTTTATCATAAGCAGCCTCAATTAATGATTCTGACAAACAAATATTACTCAAAGCCTTCAATTCAGAAAATTTAATATTTTCTTGTTGAATTATCTTTGTTAGAGATAAATTAGATTGTTCTTGAATTTTCAATTATTTAACCATTAATGTATTTTACAAGTTTGAAGTAATCTTCCTCCGAGTCAAGATCATCTTGAAGCGTGCTTAAATTGATATCTTGAAAGCTGATATTATTTTTTTTAAATTCTTCTGTAAAAAGATTATAGCTATTTAATCCAAATTTTAACTTAAAATTTTGTGATGCCTCATACATTAAGCAATTTGTACCATTTTTGTAAATATCTGAAACAATGCTCACTTTTTGATTTGCAAATTTATTCTTTAGTAAATGAAGGTCTAACTCATTAATTCTTGGTAAGTCAGCATGCATAATTAGAATAATTTCGTTTTTATTTTGGGATCTAATGGCTTCATTAAGTGCTTCATTTAAGGGTGAATTTGTATAAAAAGATTTAGCATCATCAAAGAGCAATTCCTTATCATTTGTAACAACAAAAATAGAATCGCATATATCTGAGTCCACTAAAGTCTTAACAGTGTGACGAGACATTTTCTCAGCAAGATTAGATCTTTCAGATGAGCTTAGAATCTTAGATAACCTTTCTTTAGAAATCTTAAAATTTTTTATTGGTATAAATGCAGAAATTGCCATTTATTTTGCTTCAAGAACTTTTATTATATTTTCTGCAAGTTTGTTTTTAGAAAGTGTGTTGTTCATTACTAAATTACTATGATGGACTTCGTAACCTACTCCAGCAAGAAAATCAGAATTTTCTTTATCAGCATTATCGATAAAAATTCTTTGAGAGTAATTTTTATAGAATTCCCCAATTGTATTGACGCTTATCTCATGGCCAAGTTCGAGCATCATCTTCGCTGTTGGTCCTTTAAGAGATTTTGAATTTACGATTGGACTTATTACAGTAACCTTTTCAGGAAATTTCTTAAGATGATTTTGGAGGCTTGAAAGTTGCAGCATTGGATTAATACTTACATATGGATTTGATGGGCAAATAATGATTTCATCGAATGAGAACAAATCTATATCTTTATTAAATTTTGCTTTATCAAGACCTTTAAAAACAAAATCAGTAACTGGAGGCTCGCATTTTAGTTTTACAAAGTATTCTTGAAAAGATAAAAGTCTATTTTCAGTCTGGATATATGTTTCAACTGGTTCATCACTCATAGGAAAAATATATTGAGGTAAATTAAAAGAATGGCAAAGTTTCATAGTTGCCTCAGAAAGAGAGTTACCTGATTTAATTAATTTTGTTCTTTGAATATGGGTTGCTAAATCCTTGTCGCCAAGTTGAAACCAAGTTTCACCATCCATATTAGCCAAGGCTGAAAGCATATTCCATGTTTCATCTTTTCTACCCCAGCCCTTAGAAACGTCTGATTCGCCAGAGAGGGTATACATTACGGTGTCTAAGTCTGGACAAATCTTTAGATTAAGATGAGTAAAATCATCTCCGGTATTTACAACAATAGCTAAGTTTTCTTCAGATAGTGTGTTTTTGAAGCCTAATGCAAGTTTAGCTCCACCCACTCCTCCACAAAGCAAAAGATAATTTTTCATCTAAATAAATCCTCTTCCTCTGAGCGAATTAATGTTTTTGCGTTTGCGGTATCACTTTGCATAAATTTATAACCGCTAATTAGCACAACTGGTTTTTTTTGTGCGGCTTGGCCCATTAACAAAGATGATGCAGCAGCTAATTCATCAGCGATTGCAATTTGAGTAAATTTAAGTGTATTGCCATAAAGATCTTTGTTGCCTCTTTCATCAATAAGGCATTCAATATTATGACTTCCAATTGTAAAGCCTACTATCCCATTTCTAAATGGTCTGCCCATGGTATCTGTAATAATTACTGATATATTTTTTTTGAAGTGCTTAGATAAAGATTCGGATAATTTTTTAGCAGATAGATCTGGATCTTTCGGCAACAACAATACAATGTCTTTTTCTTGATCAATATTTGACCTATCAATGCCTGCATTGGCATGAATAAATCCAAGCTTATGTTCAACAATTAATACCCCCATTCTATATCTAACAACTTTTTTTGATTCATTTAATATTGCCTGAATAAAATTTGGTTCTTTTGCAAGTTTTTTAGATAATTCTAAAGCTTCATTTGAAGGGGGAATATTAGAAATATCTAAGTATCTATCTTCTGATTTTGAAACAACTTTCTGAGCTATTGCAAAAACATCACCATCATTAATATCAATCGATTCCTTTTTAACAGAGTCTATGATTAATTGAGATAAGTTATCTCCTGGTTTAATCAGCGGAATTGTCTCTAGCGCTTTGAGATTAATAGATTTGATAATTTATCCAGTATTTAATGTCCGGTAATCTTAATACCAGAGTGTGCGAGTGAATGTTTCTTATTAATTGCAATTAAAATTGAAGTTAATGACTCTGCTGCTGCTGAATTACATAATGGTCCAGCATGCCATGCAGTCAAACCAGCATCCTCTGCAAGAGATATTACCGTGCTTCTAGCATCTATAAAATCGCCAGCAACTAATACATCACACTCAATATCAGCATCCGTTTGCAACAATTCAGCTGAAATATTTTGAAATGCAGAAACTACAATTGTGTTTTCACCAAGAATCGACTGAGCTTTCAAAGCCGCTGACCCCTCTTGAGGTAATTGGACGCGCATTACCTTTGGAGGCATTAAGGGAACTGTGGCATCTATCATTATTTTTTTATCTAGTGCATTACCAATACTTTTCAAAGTATTTTCTTGGTGTGCAAATGGAACAGTTAAACAAGCAAGCTCGCAAGATTTTGCAGCATCTTCATTTAACATGCCCGAGGAAGTGGGTAAATTTAGTCCCTTTGCAGATTCTTGAGCTTTACCTAAATCACGGCTTCCAATTAATATGTCATGACCAGCTTTTATCCATCTTGAAGCCAAACCCTTGCCCAGTGAGCCAGTTCCACCAAGAATAGCTATTTTCATTGAAATTCTCCTATTTATTATTGAAAACTATTATACAAATTTATTTACAAGTCATTGCTGATAAAAAAGAAAAATTTGTTAATTTTACTTATCAGTTCATAATTTATAATTACAGTAAACTAGTAAAGTTGAGAATGATAAATCTTAAAAATAAATCAATAGTAGTGACTGGGGGAACCAGAGGTATTGGAGCTGAAATAACCAAGACTTTTTTAAGGCATAATGCAGAAGTCTTTATTCTTGCAAGACAAAAACCTAAAAAATTAATACAGGCGAAAGGAAATAAAGCTATCTTCGTTGAATGTGATATCAGAGATATTAATTCTATAGATGCTGCAGTAAAAAATATTAAAACCAATACAAAATCTATCGATGCATTAATTAATAATGCTGGAGGTGCTCCGTTAGTAAATTCCTTAACAGCATCAAATAGGTTTCATGAAGCCATAATTGATTTAAATCTGACTGCTCCATTAAATGTAAGCCAAAGATTTGCAAAAATTATGATCAAACAAAAAAGTGTTTCCAACATAATTAATATTTCAAGCGTTACAGCTAATAGACCAACCCCTGGAAGTGCTGCTTATGGCGCAGCAAAAGGCGGACTTGTAAATCTAACAAAAACTTTAGCAGTTGAATGGGCACCAAAAATAAAAGTAAATAGCGTAGTAGTTGGTTATATTGAGACTGATAATTCAATAATTCATTACGGAAGTAAAAAAGAAATGAATAAAATTGCTAAAACCATTCCTATGAAAAGAATGGGTAAACCATCTGATATTGCAAACGCGTGTTTATTCTTTGTCTCAGATCTTTCAGAATGGGTAACAGGCGCATCTTTAGACGTTCATGGAGGTGGAGAAAAGCCAAGCTATCTTGAAGTTGCTAAACCCAAATAAAATTTTAGCCAAATAATTTTCTTACTAATCTGTTTCCCCAGAAAATCTTAAGTGCACCTTTTAGTTGCTCAAAAGATTTATCTGTATAAGGATATGTAGATGCTGATTTCTTTCCAATAATGATTGGCATGGCATGGGCATATGCTAGTAAGCCCTCCTCTCCATTAACCACTCCTAAACCACTTTCTTTAACACCCCCAAAAGGAACCTCATTAACACCATAGCTCATTGCCATGTCGTTAACAGAACATGCTCCTGTTTCAATAGATTGTGCTAATTTTTTTCCTTTAACTAAATCTTTGGTCCATACATTCCCATTCAATCCATAATGAGAGTGATTGGCTAGCATTAATGCCTCCTCTTCAGAGCTTACTTTCATTATTGAAATAATAGGTCCAAAAGTTTCATCTTTCATTATCTTCATTTCATGAGTTACTTCGGTCAAAACCGTTGGTTCAAAATATAGCCCTTCAAAATTAGGATTCCGCTTTCCTCCAACAAGAACTTTTGCCCCTTTATCTATTGCATCTTTTACATGATCCTCAATTATTTCTATTTGTTTATCCCAAAAAGTTGGGCCAACATCACCTTTACAATCATTTGATTGGATTAATGTCTTTGTAATAGAAACAACTTCATTGACAAATTCATCGTATATATCATCCATGACATAAATTCTTTCTGTGCCGCAGCAATACTGACCAGCATTCATACATGAACCTACAACTGCCCCACTGGCTGCATCCTTAACATCTGCATCTGAGCAAACGATCATTGCATCTTTGCCACCCAATTCTAAGCTGTAAGGAATTAACATCTCTCCACATTTTTTTGCAATTTTTTTGCCTGTAGCAACGCTTCCAGTAAAAGATACCTTATCTGGACCGTGATCAATTAATTCAGCGCCTGTTTCACCATCTCCAATTACAGTTTGAACTAAATGAACTGGGGCTTCTGCCAATGCAAATATCTCCTCAACCAAAGCTCCAGACATTGGCGTTACTTCAGAAGGTTTGACAACAACACTATTACCACATAAAACAGCTTGAATCACAGGATTAATTGATAAGATGAATGGTCCATTCCAAGGAGTAATAACTGCAACTACTCCTCTAGGTTTGTAGGTAATAATTGTTTTTTTTAAAAACTGCATAGGTCCATGCATTTTTATTTTTTTATCAGATAACCATTTTTTAGCTCTTTTTGCATAAAAAACCAATGAGTCTACAGCTGAAAAAACTTCCATTGCCATAGCCTCTTGTTGAGGCTTACCTGTCTCCCTCATTACTACTTCCATGATTCTATCTTGTTGCTGGATAACAACATCAGCAACCTTATGCATTAATTCAACTCGCTCTTTAAGGGATGTTTTTTTCCATTCACTTTGAGCAATTTTTGCCTGCGTCATTATTTTTGAAATATCCTCAGAAGATGTACATTCATAGGTGTCAATATGAGAAAGATCAACTGGACTTTGTAAACTTAATAATTTTTGACCAGTTTCAGATTTTGAAATAGAAAAAATAGCCATTAGAGTTCCTTTAGTTTTGCTTCTAGCATTGGTGTTACGTGATTATTGATGTGCGCATTCATACCTAGAGGCATCATTTCATAATGCTCCAATTTACGGACAACCTTAACCATTATCACGGTGAATTTATATAGGGCCAAAATATAATAATAATCAAAATTATCTGCACTAAAACCTGTTAAAGCTTCCCATTTAGCTATTGTTTCAACCGGACCTGGAAAACCGCTTAGGCGATCAACATGAACTCCTTTTGAATTACAATCATCTATAGCTATCCCCCATGCAAGATCAATACAAGGATCGCCTAGGGCAGCCATTTCCCAATCTAATACTGCAGACACATTTCCATCAGAGGTGTACATAATATTTGCGCACCTACAATCTCCCCATAATATAGAAGCTTGATTAGGAGATGGTTTATTTGCTTTTAACCATTCACGAGCCTCGTCTGCTACTGGATGAGCTTCGCCCTCCATGGCCCAATCATGAAAATTAAAATAATAATTTAATTCTTGATCAAGATAATCCTCTGCAAGTTTTGGTCTATTAAGAAATTCAAAATCGCCACTTGTTATATCTACTTGGTGAATTTTAGCCATTTGCTCAACCCATCCCCACCAAATATTCTCTCTAACTTCTTCTGATGAGTCTGCAACCCAACCTTCTTGATGGAATGGAGGATTATCAGAGGGCGCATCTCCTTTAGCCATTTCCATCACATAAAATGATGTGCCAAAAATATCATCGCTTGGTTCATACCAAAGAACTTTTGGAACTTTGATATCATGATCAGCTAACTTATCCATAATCAGATATTGTTTATGAATATCGTAATCAGGGAAAACAAAAAAACCTTCTGGATAAAACCTAAGAACCATGCCGGTTTTAATTAGTTTTTCTTGCATTTCATAGGCAACATTAAAGCTTAATGTTTCATTTGAAAATCCTGTGTTTTCTGGACCACCTAATAACTCAACATTTAAGTTGGTAGCATCAGTTAACTTCGATTCAAGCCATTTTGTAAATGTAATCTTTGTTTGGTTTAAATCTCTTTCTTGTGGCTTTGGCATTCTATTCTTTATTCATTGATTAAACATCAACCATAATATAAATTTAATCAATTACAAAGAAAAAATATGGCAGATTTATTTAAACAAAAATGGGACGCTTTCTGTGATAACTTGAAAGATGTAGGGTCAATTATTGAATCTGAACCATCCCTTAATGAAATTGATCAAGCTGAGGGATACAGATATTTACTCAGATTGATGCGCCTATCATTAGAGATGAATTTAGAGCATTCAAACCCTACTTCACCATCTTTCTATAACCTCTCTCACGAGACAGCAAAAATTGGTGCTGATAATCCAGATAATATTTATTTAAATGCAAACATTAATGGTGAGCAAGCCTATGAAATATATGGAAACATTGGTGAATTAGATTATTTAAGTTTTGGAATCAAAGAAAACAGGTACAGTAAAGACGGAACTATGATTTCTTTAGGTGAAATTGATATGAGGGATATGCAGATAGAAAATTCCGGAGATTTTATTCTTTATCTTGGAGGTAAAGAAACTTCCAAAAATTATTTACCTATGCCCAAAAATGCAAACATGCTTATAGTACGTCAAACGTATAAAAATAGAATAAAGCAAACGCATGCAAAAATTAATATCAAAAATGTAGGTTTGGTGCCTATCCCTGAACTTTTAACAACAGAAAGACTTGATGAGCATCTTAATCAAACTTTAGCATTTGTAACTGGTACAGCATCTACATTTTTAAAGTGGGTAAAGGAATTTAAAGTTAATCATAAAAACTCTCTTCCCCTAGGAGATCAAAAATTTTTTCAAGCAGCTGGCGGAGATCCTAAAATTTGTTATTTACATGGATATTATGACTTTAATAAAGATGAATGCATGCAAATAACTACTGAGATTCCAGAATGTGAGTATTGGAATTTTCAATTAGAAAATTATTGGATGGAATCTCTGGATTACCGACATTATCCAATTCATATTAATGATGCATCCGCAACTCTTGAGGATGACAGGTCAATAATTATTACTGTCAGTCATTTTCCAATCAATGTAAAAAATAACCTCATTACAGAAGGTAGAAATAATGGCGCAATGCTTTTGAGATGGATTGGGTCAACCACAAACCCCATCCCAGAAGTTAAAATAAAGAAAATTGAATCTATCGAGACAAACTAATGCTTAATCAACTAGAAATTATAAATGAAGCTAAAAATCAAACTGGTATGGCTAATTTTGGTAATCCATTATTTATGAATGGTTTTGAAGCACTGATCAGTTCAATAAATCAAGAGGCAAATTTGAATGAAATTGGTGTAGAGGCACAAAAACACAGACTCATTGGAATATTGGCTAATATATTAAGAATTGAAAATGCTTTAATGGAAAATCCAAAAATTTTGGAGGAGGAAATCAAGTCGCCGGTTGTAATTGTGGGTCTTCCAAGGACAGGAAGCACTATGACTCATAGGTTGCTTGCATCTGATCCAAATCATACTGCAATGCTGTGGTGGGAAGGTAGATATCCAGCAATGCTCGAAGGTGAAAAAAGAGGCAATCCATTAGATAGAATGGAAATGGGTAAAGCTGAAGTTGAGGCTGTTATGCAAGCTTCGCCGGATGCATTAACCATCCATCCTTGGGATTACAAGGGAGCTGATGAAGAAATTTTACTGTTGGAGCATACATTTTTTAGCACGGTACCAGAATCATTTATGCGACTTCCATCCTATTCAAATTGGGTTGAATCTCAAGATCATATTCATGCCTATACACAATTAAAAAAAATGCTTCAATATCTTCAGTGGCAAAATCCAGG
Organism: uncultured SAR86 cluster bacterium; assembly: GCA_902623685.1. GTDB lineage: Bacteria > Pseudomonadota > Gammaproteobacteria > Magnimaribacterales > D2472 > D2472. The sequence goes on along the minus strand of CACNUQ010000014.1, from coordinate 753 downwards.
CAGAGAAAATAAAAGATGGGTTCTTAAATCTCCACATCATTTAGGTTTTATTGATAAATTACTGCTTGTGTTTCCTGATTCGAAAGTAATTCAGACGCATAGAGATCCATATAAAACTGTGCCTTCATTTTGCTCTATGTGTGCAAATTTATTTGAACCAATATCAAACTCTTACGATAAAGAAGAAATTGGTCATCACTGGGCAAATAAGCTAGCCAAAGTTCTAAATCATTGCATGAAAATAAGTAAACTAAATAAAGAAAATTTTCTTGATTTAGAATTCAATAAGATGATCAAGGACCCAATTTCAGAAATGACAGAAGTTTATAACTTTATTGATGAGGATTTTACTGATCAAGCTGAAAATGCTATGAAGGCTTGGAAAGAAGAAAATAAACATGAAATGGGTGCACATCAATATTCACTTAAAGAATTTAATTTAGATGATTCTTTTATAGATGAAAACTTTAGTGAATACATAAACCAATATATAAAATAGGATAAAAAATGTTATTAAAAGATAAAGTTGTAATTGTTTCAGGTATTGGGCCAGGCTTAGGGCAAGAGTTAGCATATGGCGCAGCAAGAGAAGGTGCAAAAATTGCAATTGCTGCAAGATCAAGTGAGTTATTAAATAAACTTCAAGATGAGATTGGAGAAAAATCAGACGTCATAGCAATTCCATGTGATATTACAGATAAAAAAGATTGTGAAAATTTAGTAAATAAAACAGTTAAAAAATATGGAAAGCTT
>CACNUQ010000013.1 GCA_902623685.1 uncultured SAR86 cluster bacterium | reverse complement strand
TCAGCAAGATCATTATCAACCTCACCAACTCTTACACCAAGGTATCCTCTGGCAACACTTCCATCATCAATAATTTGGCTAGCCACTTCCATAGCAACATCTATTGGTATTGCAAAAGCTAATCCTTGATAACCACCGCTTCTTGAATAAATTTGAGAATTAATTCCTACAACTTTTCCATTTAAATCAAATAATGGTCCGCCTGAATTACCAGGATTTATTGCAACATCAGTTTGAATGAATGGTACATAGTTTCCAATATTTTGATTTTGTATGCTCCTACCTTTTGCGCTAACGATTCCTGCAGTTACTGAAAAATCAAATGAAAATGGTGAGCCAATTGCAACAACCCAATCTCCCACCTTTAAGCTTTCGCTTTTACCTATAGCGACCTTTGGTAAATTTTTGCCATCGATCTTTAAAACTGCTAAATCTGATAGAGGATCTACACCAACTACTTCTGCAGAAAATTCTCTTCTGTCGTTCAAAGAGACAGTGATTTCTTCAGCCTCTTCTATCACATGAAAGTTTGTGAGGAGATACCCACCCTTAAAAATAAATCCAGAACCATAGGCAACAGCTTCTCTTGTCTGAGGCTGCTGTTGCTCAGGGAAACCTCTTCCTCTTGGGATACCAAAAAATCTTTCAAATTCGTCGAAACCTCTAAAAGAATTTTGCATTTTTACCTCTTTACGAGAGGTAATATTGACAACTGCAGGTGCTGATGTTTCAACTAAATCTGAGATATTAGAGGGCAGAGCAGCGCTAGCTATTGATGAGAGTCCTATAATAAATATAAGAAAAATCTTTTGTTGATATAACTTCATATTAATTCCTTTGATAGATTGACTGGATCATCTGATCTGCTATTGATGGGGGAATATCTCCATAGGCTGTTAAGAGCCTTCCATCTTTTAATGGTATTAAATATATCCAATTATTATTCGCTTTAAAGTATTTTACTTGTTTAATACCAAGTTGTTTGTTTTCAAGGTGAAAGAATAAATTATTTCTTCCATTTGAATATTGATTAGGATTTTTTGGATTCACAGAAAAGCCAACTGGAATCCAATTTTGAGCAACCTGCTGAGATATATTTGATTGGTTTGATTGCATTATGTGAATCATATGCTCCATTATATTTTGGTCTGCATTGAGCAATTGAAGCTTTGCTTGATCGCTTGAAATTGCTGAGGAAAGTTGCAATGAAGTCTCCTTATTAACTTGAAATCTATCCTCATCAAACTGATATAAAACAATCAATGTCAGAAAAACTGTTGCAGCTGCTGTTGCTATATTAGTTATAACGGGATTAGTTTTTTTGTAGTAATTTCGAAGATGTATAATTTTTGAATTTTGCTCATCAGAATGCCTTTGCATTAATTCGGAAATTACTCCAAATTTATGAAAGGTATTTCTTTTACCCTCGTCAGAATGCATTTCCTTCAAAATTTCTTGCATCTCATTATGAGACAATTCGCCGTCATAAAATGCAGATAGTTTTTCTAAATCTTTATCCATTGATAATATTCTCCTGATTAATAAATTCTAAAATTAGTTTTCTGGCTCTAAAAATTCTTGATCTTACTGTACCAATTGGACAATCAATTATCTTGGCAATTTCATCATATGTTCTGCCATCAATTTCTCTTAATGTAAAAGCAGTTTTTGTGTCAGCATCAAGGTTTTGAATGAATTGTATAATTTTATTTTCAGATTCAGCTGCTATTAATTCTGTTTCAGGAGATCGATATTCGGGAACGTCATGTTGATCTTGATTTAGTTGGTCCGTCATCTTTGAATTTTTAGAAAAACTACTGGCAAATTCATTTTTTGCCAAATTAATACCTATTCTATAAACCCATGTAAATAGTGAGCTTTCGCCTTTGAAAGTATTAATCTTTTGCCATACCCTTATAAATGTTTTTTGGCATAATTCTTCAGCAAGATCTTTAGACTTTGTGTATCCAATTAGAACCGACATAAGCTTTGGTCTGTATTTAAGAACCATGGCCTCAAAGGCCATTTCATTCCCAGCTTTGATCTCAGCAATTAACATTTCATCTCCTTTGCTAATCCCCATAATTTTACTCACGTGTTTTGACAGAGAGAAAATCAAATAGTTTCACTTGTCTAAGAAGTTTTTTAAATTATTTATTATGAACTTTTCTTTATCAGGGCTATTCAAAGTCTGATTTTTAAAGATGAAATCATATAAAGGTTGGTCATCAAGATCTAAAATACTATTGAACATCTCAAAGTCCTCTTTAGAAAGAGATTCCAAATTATCTTCACTATATCGCCTAAATAACAGATCTAACTCTCTTAGTCCTCTTCTGCACTTCCATTTTGTTTTATTGATGTCTGTATTCATTTTCTAAGCTAATATAATATCTTTATTAAAAATTTATATAATTAAATTAATTGTTAAATTCTGAACTATTAAAATTCGGATCCGTTAGACTTGATAGCGCTGTTGTAATTCATCTTGACGGTGATTTTGACTCTGTCTTTAATCTTTTACAAGGACAAGTAACATCTGATTGCAGCCTAATTTCTGATCAATTTGGCCAGATTTCATCATTATGTGATGAAAAAGGGTTTGTTTTATGTAATTTTGAAATTATTTACGATAAAAAAAAATGGCTAATCGTTATCGAAGAATCTTCAAAAGACATCTTTTTAGACGAAATAAGTAAATTTTTGCCATTTTACAAGGTTGAGGCAAAGCTCATCAACTTCCAAGTTATGGGGGTTACAAAAAATAAAAATGAAAAATTACTCTCAGATGAACACGTCATTCTTCAGTCAGATGACGCATTATTATTATTGATTATAAGAAATAATGAACACCTTGAATGTAATCTTGAAATAAGTGATTGGGCTTTTAACAGAAAATTTTTAGGAGATCATCAAATCAACTTTGAAGAAAAGGGAAAATACAGGCCTCACGAGTTAGGTCAGCACATCACAAGAGTTAGTTTCAAAAAAGGTTGTTTCAAAGGCCAAGAGATAATTGCTCGAATGGAGTATCTTGGCAAAATAAAAAAAGAAACAAGATTAATTGTTTATGCAGACAAAGAAGAAATATCTCAATTTACAATTATTGGGGAGACATACAAAAATAAAGATCAATTTTTTTCTTCATGTCTTGGTGGTATAGATAATTTTTCTTAAAAGCTAATTATTTTAATTGCCAATCTATCTCGCTGGCTCCTTTTTGTTTTAATATTTTATTAATCTTTGAGAAATGCTTACAACCAAAAAATCCCTTGTAGGCAGATAGAGGAGATGGATGAGAGGCTACCAAAATTTTATTATGCTTTTGATCAATTAAAGTATATTTTTTTTGGGCAGATTTTCCCCATAAAACAAAAATCATATTCCCCCTATCACTCAGCTGATTTATAATTTTGTCTGTTAATTTTTCCCAACCAAGTTTTTTATGTGAGTTTGGTTTTCCCCTTTCGACAGTTAAAGCAGAATTAAGTAGTAAAACTTTTTGCTGTGCCCAATATGTCAAATCACCATGAGGAGAAATGGGTACATCTAAATCATTTTTAAGTTCTAGAAAAATATTTTTAAGTGATGGTGGAATTGATATTGCTTTGTTTACAGAAAATGACAGTCCATTTGCTTGACCGAATCCATGATAAGGATCTTGTCCTAAAATTAATACTTTCGCATCTTCGAAGCATACTAAATCTAAAGCACGAAATATTAAATTATTTGGAGGAAATATAGACACTTTTTCATCATTCTTAGGAATCAATTTAGACTCAATATCTCTTAAAAAATCTACGCAAAATCCTTTATCTAGGGGTTCTAACCATGCATCAGGAAAACTTAAAATATTCAAAAAATTACTCTTAAAAGTTGCTTAAATTTTATCCACAGAAACTGTGGATAAAGCTTGGGATAACTTACTATTTCTATATTTTAGACTGATTTATAAAGGTTTCATGTAAATTGATCAAAAACTAATCAATTAATAATAAAATAACCGCATTTCAGTTATTTATATAATAAAATGTTATCTTAAGTTGTCTTTTTTAAACAAGTAGCTTGGCCTTCAATAACACTTTTTTACTTTGTGGGCAAGTATTTTTTTAAAAAAAAATAAATTAGAATAGGCTCTCTTTATGTTTACCATAAATAATTCATATGAATGACCAAAAAAACACTCTTTTTTCAGAATTCGACTTAAATGGCTTAAAGCTAAGAAACAGAGTGGTGATGGCTCCAATGACAAGAAATTTATCTCCTAATGGAGTGCCAAAAGATTACGCTCCAACCTACTATGCTCGCAGGGCTCAAGGGGGAGTAGGATTAATCATTACAGAGGGAGTGGAGGTTAGTCATCCAGCTGCTAGCGGCTATCCCAATTGCCCAAACTTAGAATCTGACGAAGCAAAAAAAATGTGGGAAAAAGTCGTACATGAAGTTCATAAAAATAATTCATCTATCTTCTGTCAACTATGGCATGTAGGCGGAATAAGAAAACCTGGATTGCCTCCTTTTCCAGAAGTTCCAGGATTTACCCCTTCTGGTTATGTGCGTCCAGGTAAAAAAGTGGCGCATGAAATGTCTCATGAAGAAATACAAGAATTGATTAATATTTATTCCGAAGACGCAAAAACTTGCGAGCAACTTGGATTTGATGGAGTGGAAATTCATGGGGCACATGGATATTTAATAGATCAATTTTTTTGGGATGAAATTAATTTTCGAGATGATGATTATGGTGGCTCTATCAAAAATAGATCCAGATTTGCTAAAGAAATTCTTGAAGAAGCTCAAAAGAATACAGCCGAAAATTTTAAAGTTGGGATAAGGGTTTCTCAATGGAAGCAACAAGACTATGATGCCAAAATAACATCTGAACCAGATGAGCTAAATGAATTTTTTCAAATCTTAAAAAATGCAGGTGCTGATTTTGTGCATTGTAGTAATAGACGTTTTTGGGAGGGAGAATTTGAACCTAATGGTCTTAATTTGGCAGGAGTTGCAAAAGAAGCAACAGGCCTTCCAACCATAAGCGTGGGCAGCGTTGGTTTGGATAAAGATTTTATTAAACTTTATGCTGGTGATCATCAAACGAAGACTGTTGATTTGGAAATCCTTCACGAAAAATTAAATAAATCAGAATTTGATCTCATTGCAGTTGGAAGAGCCCTTTTATCTGATCCAGATTGGGCGAATAAAGTTCAAGATGGGTTAGAGGAACAAATTATTCCTTTTGATAAAAGTTTTGTAGACAATTACGTATAGTCTTAAACCTTCATATATCTAAAGCTCTAACGCTTAATACATGCTCGACAGATTTAAGCTGCTGGATAAGCTTTGGACTAGCCTCACATTCTAAATCAATCAAATTGATAGCAATCTCATCCCTACTCTTATTTGTCATTTCGGCAATATTGATATCAAATGCAGCAATAGAATCAGTAATTTTACTAATCATCCCCGGTTCATTATGATTTATTATCACTAAGCGATGGTGAGTACCTCTTGAAAGAGAAATTCTAGGAAAATTGACTGAGTTAACTATAGTTCCATGTTGGAGATAGTTGACCATTTGATTTGCAGCCATAACTGCGCAGTTCACTTCAGCTTCTTTTGTGCTTGCTCCCAAGTGAGGCAAAAGCACCACATCATTCTTTTCAGCTGAGCGTTTTATAAGTTCTGGGGTTGGGAAATCAGTTACAAATCTTCCTAAATTACCAGTTTCAAGATCTTTAATTACGTCATTAGTATTTACAATTCCCCCTCTAGAAAGGTTAATCAGCCTCGCTCCTTTTTTAAATTTTTTAAGATTTAATTTATTAATGAGGTTTTTTGTCTCCTCCACAAGAGGAACATGTAAAGAGACATAGTCTGAATGCTGCAATAGCTCGTCCATTGTTTCAGCTTTTTCAACCTCACGAGGAAGCCTCCATGCTCCCTCTATTGAAATATATGGATCATACCCTATCAATTTCATCCCAAGATTTTGAGCTGCCTGAGCAAGCATCGACCCAATAGATCCCAACCCTATAATACCAAGAGTTTTTCCATGGAGTTCATTGCCTGCAAAAGTCTTCTTTTGGACTTCCATTGCTTTGTTTAGTCCATCAGGATCTTTGAGATCAAGATTTTTTGCAAACTCAATGCCATCAATTATACCCCTGGAGGAGAGTAGCATACCGCATATCACTAACTCTTTTACAGCATTTGCATTCGCGCCCGGTGTATTAAATACAACTATTCCTTGTTTGGTTGCTTCATCTATTGGGATATTATTTACGCCAGCCCCCGCCCTAGCTATACATTTTAAGTTATCTCCAAAATCTTCTTTTGTTAGTGCATAACTTCTTAACAACAAGCCATCGGGATTATCAGAGACCTCTTTAAAATTATTGTCGCCTAAAATCTTCAACCCATCTTCGGCGATATTATTAAAACTTTTAAAATTAAACATTTTTTTTCGCAATAGTAGGAAGACTTAATAAAAAAATTGAAGCTATTTTATTATAATAAACGGTAAACAAAAACCGTCACGCATATTTCAATAATATTCTATTACGTCAATACCAATAAATCTTTGCCATAGAAGTCTCTGAAAGCCTGCTGGAGAAATTTTTAATTAATTCAAAGGTTTGATTGACTCTTAATTATATGCCTCCATTAAGACGCTAAGAAATTTTCTCCATTTTGTTAAATCCTCAGGATCAAAAATCCCCTCGCGGGGTTTAAAAATTACAGAATTTTTCGTGCCTTCCTGCAGCTCTTTAATTGAAAAATAATTTACTCCTAATCCAGCGGTAATTGCTGCTCCAATTGCAGTAGATTCAAGGCTGGAAGGAACATTTACTTCTTGGCCAAGATAATCTGAAAGCAACTGACAAAACATACTATTTGATGCCATCCCGCCATCAATAGATAAGTTTTTAATTTTAATACTATCTTTAGCAAGCGCCTCTTTGATATCGATTACTTGATAAATTAAAGCTTTAAATGCTGCGGTAGTAATATCTTTTTGAGATGTATCCCTAGTTATTCCATAAAAAGCTGCTCTAATCTCTGAATTCCAATGTGGTGCTCCAATTCCTGTAAAGCCTGGTATGAAAAAAATATCCTTTGAATCACCTGTAGTGCTTAAAAAATCAATACTATTTTTTGAATCTGGAAAGAATTTCATTTCATCTCTTAACCATTGGATAATAGTTCCAGCTGAAAAAATACTACCCTCTAAAGCATACGGAGTCTGATTAGAGATGCCATACCCTATAGTATTTAGTAAGCCCGATGAAGAAGGATTGGATTTATCGCCAGTGTTAACCATTAGAAAACATCCTGTCCCAAAAGTTGCTTTCATTTGACCCGGCTCAAAACATTTTTGTCCAACCAAGGCACTTTGTTGATCTCCTATTAGTCCTGAAATCTTTATCTTTCTATTCTGTCTAGAAATCTCTCCAAAAACAGAGTCGGATAAATGAACATCTGGAAGCATTGAGGATGGTATATTAAAAATATCCAGCAGTTCTTGATCCCAAACCTTTGAATGAATATTAAACAAGTTTGTTCTTGATGCATTTGTTACATCAGTTTTATGAATCGCCCCTTCAGATAATTGCCATAACAAATAAGTGTCTACTGTTCCAAATCTTAGTTCACCATTTGCAGCTTTTTGTCTCGCGCCATCAACGTTTTCAAGAATCCAAGAAATTTTTGTTGCTGAAAAATACGGATCAAGCAAAAGCCCTGTCTTATTTTTTATTGTTTCCTCATAACCATCTTTTTTTAATCTAGCGCAATCCTCCGCAGTCCTTCGATCCTGCCAAACAATTGCGTTATAAATAGATTTTCCAGTCGATGCATCCCAAACTAAAGTTGTTTCTCTTTGATTCGTAATTCCTAAAGCGACGATATCCGAGCAAGCCTCGAGCACTGGATCAAGAGTATTGTGAACCGAAGCCATTAGCTCATCAGGCTCGATCTCGACCCATCCATCATTTGGATACTTTAATGAATACTCTTTTTGCTGAGAATGAATAATGTTTAAATCACGATCGAAAGCAACAGTTCTAGTGCTTGTTGTTCCCTGATCAATAGCAATAATTAAAGACATATTGGCTCCTTTTTTATAAATTTATCCACAATTTACTCACTTTTTCATAACAATCAATAAACACCATTTATACAGTATATTGTGTAAAAATTAAAAGAATTCACAATATATTGTGTTTTTTACTTGATTATTTATTAACAATGTAAGAATATTGTCTTTGGTTAAAAAATATCAAAAAAAACGTTTTGACCCCACCCATTGGTAAATCTCCTAAAGTTTTACCAACGAAAGAAAAATTTAGAGGAAATAAAATGACAACACAAGAGTTAAGTAAAACTCAGGAAGCTTCTGCTCAAGGAGCTATAGGGGCATTGGCATCAGATGATGTAAACATTACGGCTCCAGGAAAGATGAGAGTAATAAAAAGAAATGGAAAGGTGGTTCCATTTGAAGAAGACAAAATTAAAGTTGCTGTGACTAAAGCCTTCTTAGCAAACGAGTCGGGTAATGCAGCTGCAAGTGAAAGAATACACAGAAAGGTTGAAGAAATTTCGGCAGATGTTGAAGAAGTTTTTAAAAGAAGAATGCCTTCAGGGGGAACACTTCATATTGAAGAGATCCAAGATCAAGTAGAACTACAACTTATGCGCAATGAAGAATATGTAGTTGCAAGAAAGTACATTCTTTATAGAGAGGAAAGAGCCACAGAAAGAACAAAAGAAGCTCCTCAAGAAATAACTATAAATGCTCCAGAAATATCAGTTACAAAAAAAGATGGTACCCAAGTTCCACTAGACATCAACAGATTAGCAGCTGTCGTAAATCATGCATGCGATGGTTTGGAAGATGTAAGTGCAGACTTGATTTTAGAAGAGTCATTAAAGAATCTCTACGACGGAGTTTCTGTGAGTGACATGAAATCATCTCTTGTAATGTCAGCAAGGACAAAAGTTGAACAAGAGCCAAATTATAGTTTCGTTACAGCCAGAATTCTTCTTGATGAACTTAGAAGTGAAGCACTGACATTTTTAAATATTGCTGAAGAAAGCTCGCACCCAGAAATGGAAAAATATTATCCGCAAGCATTTCAAGCATATATAGACAAAGGCATTGAATTACAAATGCTAGATCCACAACTAAAAGAATTTGATCTTAAGAAGCTTGGTAAAGCAATAGATCATGACAGAGATTATCAATTCACCTATTTAGGACTACAAACTCTTTATGACAGGTACTTTATTCACTATCAGGATACAAGATACGAACTGCCACAAATCTTTTTTATGAGAGTTGCTATGGGCCTAGCAATAGAGGAAGACAAAAAAGAAGAACGGGCCATTGAGTTCTATAAATTGCTGTCGAGTTTCGACTATATGAGCTCAACCCCTACTCTATTTAACTCTGGTACATTGCGTCCTCAATTATCATCATGCTATTTAACAACAATTCCAGACGATCTAGACGGAATCTTTGGTGCTATGAAAGACAATGCCTTGCTTTCTAAATGGGCAGGAGGACTAGGAAATGATTGGTCACCAGTAAGGGCTTTAGGTTCTTACATCAAAGGAACAAATGGAAAGAGTCAAGGCGTAGTTCCGTTCTTAAAAGTTGCGAATGATACTGCAGTTGCTGTTAATCAAGGCGGCAAAAGAAAGGGAGCAATGTGTGCATACCTTGAGACGTGGCATTTAGACATAGAAGAATTTCTCGATCTAAGAAAAAATACAGGTGATGATAGAAGAAGAACACATGATATGAATACTGCAAATTGGGTGCCAGATCTATTTATGAAAAGGGTTGAATCTGATGCTAACTGGACTTTATTTTCTCCGGGTGAAACGCCTGATTTGCATGATCTTACCGGTCTTGCATTTGAAAAAAGATATGAAGAATATGAGGTTTTAGCAGCAGAAGGCAAAATGGATCAACATAAAACAATTCCTGCAAAAGATCTATGGAGGAAAATGTTAACAATGTTGTTTGAAACTGGTCATCCTTGGATTACTTTTAAGGACTCATGTAATTTGCGTTCGCCACAACAGCATATTGGAGTTATCCATTCTTCGAATCTATGTACTGAAATAACACTAAATACAAGTAATGATGAAATAGCGGTATGTAATCTAGGCTCAGTAAATCTTCCGCAGCACATGAAAGATGGTGTGCTTGATCACGAAAAAGTAAAACAAACTGTTACAACTGCCCTAAGAATGCTCGATAACGTTATTGATATTAATTACTACTCTGTAGATACAGCAAGGAATTCTAACTTAAAACACCGCCCAGTTGGTATGGGCCTTATGGGATTCCAAGATGCACTGTATATGCAGGATGCTCCTTATTGCTCTGACGCAGCCATTGAATTTGCTGATCGAAGCATGGAAGTAATAAGCTACTATGCGATTCATGCGTCAAGTGAACTAGCTAAGGAAAGAGGGACATATCCATCTTATGAGGGTTCTCTCTGGAGTCAGGGAATATTTCCCAAAGACTCAATCGATATCCTAGAAAAAAATAGAGGCAGTGAATACATAAAAGTTGATAGGTCGGAAACCTTGGATTGGGAAAAGTTAAAAGCAAAAGTGAAGAAAGATGGTATGAGAAACTCTAATGTCATGGCCATAGCTCCAACTGCAACAATTTCTAATATCACAGGGGTTACTCAATCTATTGAACCAACTTACCAAAATTTATATGTGAAATCGAATTTATCAGGCGAGTTCACAATTGTTAACCCCCACTTGGTAAGGAAATTAAAAGCATTAGACTTGTGGGATGACGTTATGATCAATGACTTAAAGTACTTTGAGGGCAGTTTAAGTGAGATATCTAGAATTCCTGATGATATTAAAAAACTTTTTTCAACAGCATTTGAAGTTGAGCCAAAATATATCGTTGAGTCAGCTAGCAGAAGACAAAAATGGATTGATCAGGCGCAATCACTTAATCTGTATATCGGAAATGCCAATGGTAAAAAGCTTGACCTGACCTACAGAATGGCTTGGTATTCAGGTTTAAAAACAACATATTACTTAAGATCTATAGCGGCAACAACAACCGAAAAATCAACCATTAATCAAGGCAGCTTAAATGCTGTAAGTGCTCAGGCTGAAACAGCGCCAGAGGTTCCTCATGAGCTTGGTGCGCCAGCACCGGTGCCAGAAGCATGCTCATTAGATGACCCTGACTGCGAAGCCTGCCAATGACCAATATAAGGAGAGGAAAATGTTAAATTGGGATGAATATAATAACGAAGAAGCTCAAATAGCTCCTGCAGTCAAAAACACTGCGCCTAAAGAAGCTAGAGAAGCTGAACAAGTAATACCAAAAGTATCTACTCAAACAGAGTCAACTTCTGTTGAAGAAGGTTCACGAGCTGAAATTGCTAGAAAAGCCATAGAAAACTTTGATGAGTCAGAAGGCATTAAAGAGCTTGATGAAATGCAAGGTATGGCCGGTAGAGTTCAAGTAGATGATAAGGCCATGATTAATTGTAAAGCTGATTTAAATCAGTTAGTGCCATTCAAATATGACTGGGCGTGGCAAAAATATCTTGATGGCAGTGCTAATCATTGGATGCCTCAAGAAGTAAATATGACAGCAGACATAGCTCTGTGGAAATCTGAAGACGGCCTTACTGAAGATGAAAGAACTATAGTTAAAAGGAATCTTGGTTTCTTTTCTACCGCTGATTCATTGGTTGCAAATAACCTGGTGCTTGCCCTATATAGGCTGGTAACTAATCCTGAGTGCAGACAATATATCCTCAGACAAAGTCTAGAAGAAGCCATTCATACGCACGCTTATCAATACTGTATAGAGTCTTTAGGTATGGATGAAGGTGAGATATTTAATATGTATAGAGAAATACCAAGTGTTGCAAAAAAAGCAGCTTGGGGTTTGAAATATACTCAACAAATCTCAGATCCAACTTTTCAAACAGGGACTGAAGAAACAGATAAGCAATTACTGAGAAACCTTATTGCCTTTTATTGTGTGCTTGAGGGAATTTTCTTCTATTGTGGATTCACTCAAATCTTATCAATGGGACGACGAAATAAAATGACAGGCACAGCTGAGCAGTTCCAATACATCCTCAGGGATGAGTCTATGCATGTTAATTTTGGAATTGATGTCATTAATCAAATTAAAATCGAAAATCCTCACCTATGGGACGAGCAAATGAAAAATGAGGCGGCGCAAATGATTCTTGAGGGTACAGAACTTGAAGTCATGTATGCAAGAGATACCATGCCAAGAGGCGTCCTTGGAATGAATGCTTCTATGATGGAAGAATATCTCCAGTTCATTGCAAATAGAAGGCTTACACAAATAGGTCTTGAAGAGGAATTTAAAGGAGCTACCAATCCATTTCCATGGATGTCAGAAATAATGGATCTCAGAAAAGAAAAGAATTTCTTTGAAACTAGAGTCATCGAATATCAAACAGGTGGAGCACTTAACTGGGAATAATACAAGAAACATTTAATCTCTAGGCTATAATTAGAGCATCATAAACTAGGGGCTTTCCTGTGACTGACAATATTCAGCCTAATAAAGGCTATCGTAATTTTGTATTGATATTACTTACCATCGTCTATGGATTTAATTTCATTGATAGGCAAATTGTAGGTATTTTAGCTCCATTTATCCAAGCTGATTTAAATCTTACTAATACAGAATTGGGATTGCTGATTGGATTAGCCTTTGCAGTGTTTTATACAACTGTGGCTATCCCAATAGCATGGTTAGCTGACAGATATAACAGGGTTAATATTCTTTCCATAGCTTTGGCTACTTGGAGTGGCTTTACTGCATTAACTGGTCTGGCAAATAATTTTATTCAAATAGGCCTTGCAAGAATGGGCGTTGGTATAGGAGAAGCCGGCGGGAGTCCTCCTTCTCATTCAATCATTTCAGATATGTATGCCAAGGAAGAACGGGCAAGTGCTCTGGGTGTCTATTCTATGGGGATTCCTTTAGGTATTATGGCAGCATATTTTGTTACTGCATCCTTAATAGGAGCATCTGGCGAAGATGTAAATTGGCGACAAATTTTTATTTTTCTGGGAGTAACAGGCATTCTCCTAGCAGTAGTTGTCAAATTTACAATACGCGAGCCTATCCGAGGCGCAATGGAATTCGGTGAAAGTGAAAACATTAATAAGCCTCCGTTCTTGGAATCTCTAAAAACCCTTCTTCAAATACCTGCATGGTGGGCAATGTGCTTAGGAATTGCTTTTGGATCTTTTGTTTCATATTCAAAATCAGCATTTCATACTAAATTTCTAGTCACCCTTGATCCAAGCTTTGATTTTAAAACACTTGTAATCATACTTGGGATAATTAATGGAATAACTTATGCAGGGGGAGCCTTTTTTGGAGCAAGACTTGCTGATAAATGGGGTAAAAGAGATATAAGAGCCTATGGATGGCTACCAGCCATATCTATTGCTCTATGTTTACCAATTGGTATTGCAGGATGGTGGGCACCATCGGTAGAAATTAACTTAATTTTTACGTCACTATTTTTAATATTTATGGGCATCTATCTTGGGCCTTGTTTTGCGATTGCGCAGACTCTTGCGCCAATCCACATGAGAGCAATGTCAACCGCCCTATTCTTTTTTATTTTAAATATGATTGGCTTAGGGCTTGGTCCCTCAATTTCTGGGTGGTTGATAGATTTTTTTAAATCTGATTATGAAGATATTAATTCAATGAGGTATGCAATGACAGCAATTTCATGTGTTTTTATTCCTTCAATAATTAGTTTTTTGATTGTTGCACGAAAGTTACCAAGGGACTGGGAGATAGCGGAAAAAAATAACGTGAAATTGGCAAAAATGGGCTCATCATGATTGAAAATTTTTTACAGTATGGTCAATGGATAATTTTACTCCTGAGTATACTTAGCCTAATGTTAGTCAGCTCTGTTAAGCATGAAACACGATTGAATGGATATATTCTGACAGGCATAAGTAGATTTGCTGGAGCGCTGGTTTTTATTTTTGTTGATTTACCTGCATTTGTAATTGCAAATTTGATTCAAACATATATTGCTTTTAGGGGTTATGTAAATAATAAAAAAGCTGGAGACAAAAAATAGATGAAGTTATATAACAACGAGATGGCTAATAGCCCTAGAAAAGTAAGAATGTTCATTGCTGAAAAAAATATATCTGATATTGAAATTATCAATATAGATCTAATGTCAGGCGAGCATAAAACACCGGAATATAGAGCAATTGCGCCAAATTCAAGAATTCCAGCTTTGGAGCTAGATGATGGCACTGTAATTATGGAATCAACGGCTATCTGTCGATACCTTGAATCACTTTATCCAGAGCCTAATCTATTTGGAGAAAGCGCAATAGAAATTGCATCAATTGAAATGTGGCAGGCACGAATCTACAACGAATTAATGATTCCATTGGCTATGGCATTTAGACATCTTCATCCAGGAATGTCTAATATGGAAATACAAAATAAAGATTATGGTGAAACGCAAAAAAGTATTGGAATAAAATCACTCAAATATTTTGATACAGTGCTTTCTGAGTCAAAATTTATTGCAGGTGATAGGTTCACCTTTGCAGACATTCAAATGATAACAACCACTGATTTTTTTATTGGCTTGAACCGATTATCTATGGAGGATTACCCAGAAATAAAGAGGCATTTTAACTTAATGTCTGAGAGATCAAGTTTCTCAGCTTAAGATTTGTCTGCCTGTTCAAGAATTTTAACAGTTTGCTCAGGACCACTAAATAATTCCCTTGCATCATCCATATCAGAAACTGAATCCCAGCCTGCTGCAATATTTTCAGGTGTCATCTCATCACCAGTACCCAGAGCGAGACCCATTGTTTCAAAAATTCTAAACCTTGTAAAAACACCTGCTCCTGCACCAATAATTGCTCCGTTTTGGCTCTCTTCGCTCGCTAGATAAATCACAGCTGGGGTCACGTACTCAGGCAAAAACCTCTCACCCAACCCCTCCGGCATTAAAGATTCTGTCATCCTCGATAAAGCAACTGGGGAAACAGCACTTGAAAAAACATTGTATTTTTGACCCTCTATCTTTAAACAATTCATCAAACCAATCATAGCCATTTTTGCAGCACCATAATTTGTTTGGCCAAAGCTTCCAACTAGTCCACCTGACGAAGTTGTAAAAATTATTCTGCCAAAATTTTGCTCTCTCATAATTGGATAAACAGCATGTGAAGCGTAAAAACTTCCTTGAAAGTGAACGTCCATGACCTGATTGAATTCTTCGATTGTTACTTTGTGAAAACTTTTATCTCTTAAGATTCCTGCGTTGTTGACTAAAATATCTATTCGGCCCCATTTGTCCATGGTTTCAGCGACCATTTTTGATACTCCTTCTTGATCTGCAACGCTAGAGCCATTCGCTATAGCCACACCACCTTCCGCTTTTATTTCTTCAACAACTGCATTTGCTGCATCACTTGAGCCTCCTGAGCCGTCTACAGCGCTTCCTAGATCATTGACAACTACTTTGGCTCCTCTTCTTGCAAACTCAAGAGCGTGTTGTTTTCCCAGGCCTCCTCCTGCACCTGTAACAATTACTACTTTATCGTCAAATCTAATGCTCATAACTATCTCCGTTAAATTGAATTTATTTTAACTAATTTGAACCAGAAAAAATTGATTCAGGTTGAAAATCTTTATTTTTAATAAGCTCCATCTCTAATTTAAAGCCATTTCCTAGCGCCTTTTTAAAAAGCATAAATTGCTTAGACTGATTTACACTATCTATTGCAATTAAGTATCCATCTTTTCCATAACAAGCAATAAATTCAGCAGAGGAAATACTTCCAAGAATATGACATTCATCATAGCCATTTGATATACCTGCCATTTGCAGCTTCAAATCATATTGATCAGACCAAAACCATGGCATCTCATTGTTGAAAAGCTCATTTCCAACTATTGATGAGGACGCTACTTTTGATTGGGCTAGGGCATTTGGAACGCTTTCCAGTCTTAGCTCTTTATTTAAGAGGGTATTGAATGAGGACGTACAATCACCAACTGCAAGAATATTTGGTGAAGAAGTTCTACAAAATTGATCAGTTTTTATGCCATTATCACATGCAAGTCCGATTGATTCAGCAAGTTGAATATTTGGGATTGCTCCAATTCCAACTAGAACAATATCAGCAGCAATCTTTTCTCCAGACTCTAAATAAACAGAATTAATGTTTTGATTTTCAGCAATCAATTCATTCACCTTTGCACCACAAATAATTTCAACGCCCATCTTTGAGTGATAGTCATTGTAAAATTTAGAGAGCTCAGGACTTGTAACTCTTTTAAGAATTCTGTCCTCTGACTCCAAAATTGTGACTTCTAATCCCATCTCAATCATTGCAGATGCAACTTCCAAACCGATATAGCCTCCTCCGATTAAAACTATTTTTTTTCCAGTAGTAGTAAATTTTTGCAAGGACAAAACATCTGAAATCTTTCTTAAATAAAATAAATTTTTAGCATCGGCATTTTCCATAGATAATAGTCTTGGGGCAGATCCAGTAGCAAAAACTAGATAATCAAAATCAAATGAAGCATCATCCGAACCGACTGTGTTTGACTCAAGATCAATTGAATTTACTCGAGTATTAAGATGTACTGAGATAGTTTGATCATTATAAAATTCTGCTTGCTTAAAACTCAGTTTGTCTTCTTGAACCTTCTGCTTTAAAAAATCTTTTGATAGTGGAGGTCTATGATAAGGCAAATAGCTCTCATCACATAAAATATTAATCTCTCCTTTAAATCCATCCTTTCTTAGAGCAAAAGCTGTATTTGCACCGGCATGACCTCCTCCAATAATTACCACTTTACTCATTGAATATACCGATTGGAATATATAAAAACATATTTATACTTACTATTTTATGAACAATGAAATTGTAGCTCACAACGATCTAAAAATTCGAGTAGAAGATAATTTTTTTAATTCTAATGAATCTGATGAATTCCTTAACAAGCTTATTAAAAATCTTTCATGGGAATCCATGATGATTAAAATGTTTGGTAAAGATTTAAAGATACCTAGATTACAGTGTTGGATCGGTGATGAGGGATGCGATTATAAGTATTCTGGTAAAAAGCTTAACCGACATGATTGGAATGAAGAATTAGCGTTTATTCGAAATAAAATTTTAAAAGAATTAAAAATCAATTTTAATTCAGTGCTTGCAAATTATTATCGTGACGGCAAAGACTCAATGGGATGGCATTCAGATAATGAAAAAGAACTAGGGCCTAATCCAACAATAGCCTCAATTTCATTTGGTAGTGAAAGAAATTTATATTTCAGAAATAAAATTACTAGAGAAACAATATCAATTCCTCAAGCACATGGATGTTTAATAGTGATTGACGGCAAAACACAAAAAAATTGGGAACATTCAATAAAAAAGACACAAAAAATCATTGGTCCACGAATTAATCTAACGTTTAGGAATATAATAGCCTGAAGCAAATTTTAAGGAATTTTATGAAAGATAGAGTTAAGGTTGTAGTTACTGGTGCTGCCGGTCAAATAAGCTACTCACTAATTCCCAGATTAGTAGATGGGTATACCTTTGGGGAGAAAATTGTTGATCTAGAGTTAGTAGAAATACCTCAGGTAGTTGATAAATTAAAGGGTCTTATTATGGAACTTGAAGATTCTAATTTTCCAAATATGGGAAATGTAAATTACACATCTGATTTTGATTCAGCAGCTAAGGATGCTGATTGGTTCCTCCTAGTGGGAAGCATTCCAAGAGGCATCGTTTTTAATGGGAAAAAAATTGAGGAACGATCTGATCTATTGCAAATAAATGGTGGAATTTTTGTCGGGCAAGGGCAAGCGATTGGTAAATATGGTAAATCAAATGCCAAAATCTTGGTCGTGGGTAATCCTGCAAATACTAATGCGTTAATTGGAAGACATGCAGCTGGTAATGACTCTCAACTGTGGATGGCTATGACAATGCTTGATTCAAGTAGAGCAAGGTCCGTGTTGTCAAAGAAGCTTAATGTAGGAATTGAAGATATTAGTAAAATGATTATATGGGGTAATCATAGTCCAACCATGTATCCTGATTTTGAAAATATCATTTCCAATGGAGAATTAGGTAAAAATCTTATAAATGATATGAATTGGATTAATAATGATTTTCTCCCAATTGTTCAACAAAGAGGTAAGGCTGTGATTGATTCACGAGGAGCGTCCTCTGCAACCTCTGCAGCAAAGGCAGCTCTTGATACGATTGTTGCTTGCGAAAATCCAACTAATCCAGGAGATTGCTTTAGCGCAGCTGTAATTACAGATGGAAGCTATGATCTTCCTGATGGGGTTATTTGTGGAATGCCGCTAATGACCACATCAGATGGTAATGTAGAAATTGTCAGAGATATTGTTTTATCTGATTTTGCGAAAGAAAAAATAAAAATCTCAATGAACGAATTGATTGAAGAGAGATCTGCTGTTGAAGATTTATTAAAATAAATGAGTAAAAGTGGTTTAAATAACTTTCTTCTTGAAATTATCAATCGCGAAAAAATAAAAACTGTTTTAGCCGTCACTAAAAAAGATTTAAGTTCCTTTGCAGAAATTTGTGAAGATAGCCTTGACAGCTTATCTATTTTAAATCTTGAGCATCTTGATAATAATGCAGTTGAACCAAACGATTTATGTATAGTTTTTGATGATATACCCATTTCAAAAACACAGATCGGATTAATTAAGAATACTTTGACGCAAAAAATTTTAGTTATTCAAAAAAGCATAAATGATGATCAAAAATTTATAGAGTTAGGCTTCACTAATAGCGTAGAAATCACACCGGCAAAAATATATTCTTATAATATAAAAACTTATAACAATAAGAGAGACTGGAATAATCCAGAGGGTTGGGCTAATCCAGAAAATTTTGAAAAGTATAGATGGTAATTTCTTAAGATTTCAGCTGAGGAAACAAAATAACATCCCTGATGGAGCTTTGATTAGTTAACATCATCACCAATCTGTCTATTCCCAAGCCAACCCCTACAGCAGGTGGCATGCCATGTTCTAGTGCAGTGATGTAATCTTCATCAAATCCCATTGCCTCTTCATCTCCATCAGCTTTAGCCTTAACCTGATCATGAAATCTTTGAGCCTGATCATCAGGATCATTTAACTCACAAAAACCATTAGCTAACTCTTTCCCTCCAATAAATAATTCAAACCTATCTGCTATGGATGGATTATCATTATTTCTTCTTGATAAAGGAGAAACTTCAACAGGATATTGAATAACAAATGTTGGTTGAATAAGTTTCTCCTCAACTGTTTTTTCAAAGATTTCTAACAAAATTTTTCCTTCTCTCCATTCTTCTTTTACTGCAATCTTAATAGATTCTGCAAAAGCTCGAAGTTTATCTAAATTAGTTAAATCAACTTCAGTCAATTTAGGGTTATATTCTAAAACCAAATCACTTAAGCTTTTTGTTGAAAAATTAGAAAGATCTATTTTTTCTCCATCCCACTCAATTTCTTTTTTGTTACCGATAGCCTCAGAGGCGCTTTGAACGATATTTTGTGTAAAAGCCAATGTTCCATTAAAAGTTGCAAAAGCTGCATAAAACTCTAACATCGTAAATTCTGGGTTATGTTTAGTTGATAAGCCTTCATTTCTAAAACTTCTATTTATCTCGAATACCTTTTCAAAACCACCAACTAACAGTCGTTTTAGATGAAGTTCAGGGGCTATTCTTAGAAAAAGCTCTCTATCAAGTGCGTTATGTTGGGTGACAAACGGCCTGGCAACAGCTCCTCCAGGAATTGAATGCATCATTGGCGTCTCAACCTCCAAAAAGCCATCCTCAAGCATAGTAGCTCTAATAGATGAAATAATTTGTGATCTTTTTTCAAAAATTAATTTTGATTCTGGACTGCTCATTAGGTCTAAATATCTTTGACGATATTTAATTTCAATATCAACAAGGCCTTTATGCTTTTCAGGCATTGGTCTTAAGGATTTAGTTATTAATGTAATTGACTGAGCTTCAACTGTTAACTCATCTGTTTTAGTTTTAAATAAATTACCGCTAATGCCAATAATATCTCCAAGGTCCCAAGTCTTGAAATTTTTATATAAGTCAGGGTCTATATTATTTTTAGTTATGTAAGCTTGAATATCGCCTGACCCATCCCTAATGGTGACAAAGCTTGCATTACCCATCACTCTTTTGAGAATAATTCTTCCAGCAAGTGACAAGTTGTTAATTTTTTTTGCCTCTAGATCCTCTTTACTTAAATGATCATAAGAATCATGC
The DNA here is from genome assembly GCA_902623685.1 of uncultured SAR86 cluster bacterium. GTDB lineage: Bacteria > Pseudomonadota > Gammaproteobacteria > Magnimaribacterales > D2472 > D2472. Next base: position 4,740 of record CACNUQ010000013.1, on the reverse strand, counting down.
AATTCCTTAGAATGATGAGTTGGAACATAGTCATTAATGTATGCAATATTTTTCTCTCTAAGCTCTTCAAGCTTTTTTCGTCTTTCTTCTAAGATAGAGGCCTCGCCACCTAAATTTGAATCACTCATTTATACTCCTTGGGTTAGACTGGCTTTGATAAAAATATCTATGTCGCCGTCTAGAATTGATGAGATATTACCACTTTCAACGTTTGTTCTTAAGTCTTTGATGCGAGATTGATCTAAAACATATGATCTAATTTGACTTCCCCATCCAATATCTGATTTGCTGTCTTCTAATAATTGTTGTTCATCTTTCTGTTTTTGAAATTCTAGTTCGTAGAGTTTAGATTTAAGCTGTTTAAACGCATTATCTTTATTTTTGTGTTGAGACCTATCATTTTGACACTGAACTACTGTGCCAGTTGGAAGGTGAGTCAATCGAACTGCAGAGTCTGTTTTATTAACATGCTGACCTCCGGCTCCAGATGCTCTATATGTATCAATTCTTACGTCAGCAGGATTAAGCTCTACCTCAATTGATTCATCGATTTCAGGAGAAATGAAAACCGATGCAAATGATGTATGTCTTCTGCTGCCAGAATCAAAGGGAGATTTTCTGACCAATCTATGTACTCCCGTTTCTGTCCTGAGCCATCCATAGGCATAACTTCCTTTTATTAATAATGAAGCTGATTTTATGCCAGCAACCTCCCCAGGGGAATGCTCTATAACAGAAACAGTAAAATCATGCTTTTCTGCCCACCTTGTATACATTCTTAGCAGCATTTCAGCCCAATCTTGAGCTTCAGTTCCACCAGAGCCAGATTGAATATCAATAAATGCAGAATTAGGATCCATTTTATTTGAGAACATTCTATTGAACTCTAAATCTTCAACTCTAAAAGTTAATGAGTGAGTTTCTTCAGCTATTTCAGTGATAGAGTCTTCATCAGATTCTTCAATTGCTATTTCTAATAAATCAAGATTATCATTTATTGTTTCATCAACAAAAAGAAAAGAATCTAAAAATTTTTCAAGATCTGCTTTTTCTTTGTTTAGATTCTGAGATAGATCTAGATTTGACCAGGTAGACTCTTCAGACAATTTATTATTAATATCAACTAATAAGTTTTCTTTATCAGCAACGTCAAAGATGCCCCCGGAGATCAATCATACGGTCTCTAAGATTGGCAAGAATAGATTTTAGTTCACCTGTTTCCATTAGCTATATTTTAATCGCTTTAACAAGTCTATGAAAGAAAATTTAGTTACTTGATTCTCGAATCATTGGAAATGCAGGTGGAGAATCTTCAAATTGAACTCTTCCAATTTCTTCAAAACCATGTCTTTCATACAAGGCTTTATTCTGCTCATTCGAAGCTTCTAAATAAGCTCTATCTCCATTTGCATCTATCATTTGTAATGCTTCTTTAAGTAAAAAAGATCCGATGCCCTTTCTTTGTTGTGCTGGATCAACTGCGATGAATGCTAAATACCAGGCATCTTCTGGATGATATTTTTTAAATTCCTCAAAAAAACGTGTTACCACCTCAATACGATCAGATGGCACATAATCAAAGGTTGGCAATAAAACTGAGTCATCAAACTCAACTCCAGGTGGATGCCAAATAGATGAGCCATAGAAATTTTCTTCTGAATATACAATATTGTTTTCAAAAGCAATCTTTGAAAATTCTTCCATCCAAATATCAAAGCACTTTAAATATGATGATGCATCTGGATAAACCCATCTAATTAAAGCATCTGAGGCAAAACCTAACTTTAGCACTCCTTTAACACGCTCTAAATCCTTTGAAGGTGCCTTAAATATCTTTGGAAAATGCATGAATTCAATGATTAATTGTTACGATTAATAAAATTAGTAATTTTTTTGTAATCAGCATCAAGATTGTAAAGGCTTTCTTCTTTTTCGAATAGACCTCTTAGAGCTAACGGCATAGCATTAATTTCTATCCCCAGTTCTTCATATACTTTGGGGAATTTTGCTGGGTGCGCAGTAGATAATAAAACATAATGATTGTTTTGATCACTCTGTTCAAAGGCTTGAACAGCTGCAACAGCTGTATGAGGATCTAGAAGATAGCTATCAGATTCAAAGACCCTTTTAATCATTTTTGTTGTATCAAGATCATTTACCTTGCATGAAGAAAAAAGACCTTCTTTCTTTTTCCACATAGAATGATCCAATTTGATAGGTTCAATTGGGAAATTTTTAAACATTGCAGCACATTGAACAGAATCTCTGTCTAAAAAAAGATCATAAATAAGTCTTTCAAAATTACTTGCAACACTTATATCCATGCTTGGAGAGATGGTTTCATAAACTGATTGCTTTGAATAATCGTTTTCATTAAAGAATCTGTACAAAATATCATTGTTGTTTACAGCTACAGAAATATTATTAACAGGTAAACCCATTTTACGAGCTGAGTAACACGCAAATACATTACCAAAATTTCCTGTTGGAATGGAAAAATTCAAATTTTCTTTTTCGAACAGCTGGTTATAAGCATAAAAATAATAACAGATTTGACCGATGATCCTTGTCCAATTAATTGAGTTAACTGCTAGCAAATATTGATCAGTTTTTAAAAAATCTCGTTTTTGAAAAGCAAGTTTAACTAAGTCTTGGCAATCATCAAATGTGCCATTTATTCTTAAGGCAAAGACATTTGAAGATTTAATAGTGCTCATTTGTCTTTGCTGAACCTCAGACATATTTCCATTTGGAAGCATTATGAAGCTCTTTATACGATTATAGTTTTTGCATGCATCGATTGCAGCTGAGCCAGTATCACCTGATGTTGCTCCTAAAACAATTGCAGTTTTATTCTCAGATTCTAATACCTTATTAAAAAAGGCTGCAGCAAGCTGGAGGCCAAAATCTTTAAATGCTGCTGTGGGACCATGAAAAAGCTCTAAGACGGAAACATTATGTAATTTTTTAATTCCAACAAGATCTTTATGCTCGAAATCATGCCATGTTGATTCAACAATATTTAATGTTTCCTGATGAGAGAATGATGAGGAGGTGAACAATGGAACTATGCATTTTGCTACTCCAACGAAGGACTTTTGAGATTTTATTTCATCTAAATCAATTTGTGGCCAATAATCAGGCATAAAAAGACCGCCATCATCAGCCAAGCCTTGCATTAATATAGAAGAAAAATCTTTATCTTTATCTTTTCCTCTTGTTGAATGAAAAAACATTAGAGATCCTCAACTCTAATGATTTTAGAATTTAAAATTTCAGGATGATTCGCCAAATCCTCCAAAGCGATCTGCATCTCACTTTCAATTATTGGATCTGTAAATATAACAACTGGCACATTGCCATTTTCTAACTGATCTTTTTGAATAACTTTATCAAAGCTTATACTGTGATCAGCAAAGATTTTGCTAATTAAAGCAAGCACTCCAGGTTCGTCTTTAACCTCTAAATAAACATAAAATTTAAAAATAAGATCATTAAAATTTAAAATATTTGGCTTATTTGAAAAGTCAGGATAATTCATGGGTGAAATTTCAGAAGACTTCGATAGTGCATATAAATCAGAAATTAAACCAGATGCCGTTGATTCTCTTCCAGCGCCTGAACCGGCAACATGAAATGCTCCTAAAAGATCTGTATCAAACTGAATACCATTTCTAACGCCCTGTAATCCGGCCAAGCTTGAATTTATATTAAGCATTACAGGATGGCTTCGCAGCTCAATACCTCCAGCTGAGAGCTTAGCTACTGCCAGATGCTTAATAGTAAAGTTAAAATCTTCAGCATATATAAAATCCTGAGATTGAATATTTTCTATGCCCTCAATGTAAAATTTTGGAGCAGGAAGACCGGTGTTAAAAGCTAAGGCTGAAAGGATTCCAATTTTGTGTGCTGCATCAGTTCCATTTACATCTAAGCTAGGATCAGGTTCAGCATAACCATTATCTTGCGCTTCTTTTAAAACATCTGCATATGCAGCCCCTTCTTCCATGTTGGTAAGAATGAAGTTTGTTGTGCCGTTAAGCATCCCTGCAACTTTTGATATTTTGTTGGCACTCAAATCATTTGACAATATTTTTATTGTAGGAGTTCCTGCGCATACCGAGGACTCAAACAATAATCTCACATTATTTTTAATTGCTAGGTTGATGAGCTCTTCGCCATGCTCAAAAATAACAGCTTTATTGGCAGTAACAACGTGCTTACCAGAATTTAGGGCTGCGGCTATTAAGTCTCTTGCAGTTTCAACTCCTCCAATTAATTCAACAAGAACATCTATATCTTCTTTTACTACATCAAAAATGTCTCTAATAATTTTTGTAGATCCAGGATTACATCGAGGATTATCTCGTCGCGCTCCAATACATGATATTTCCCAATCACAGTATAGTTCGTTACCGTTTATAAGTTGCTCATATAAACCTGTTGCAACATTACCCCAACCACAAATACCTATTTTTAATTTAGCCATTATTAATTTAATCTATTCAAAAGTTCATCAGGAGAAAGATATCCAGGAAGCAGTTCTCCATCTGATTTAATTATAGCTGGAGTCCCGGTAATACCAATCTTTTGCCCAAGCAAATAATGTTTTTTAACTGGATGATCTTCGCATAGTAATAATGTTACTTCTTGACCCTGTTTCATTTGAGTCATAGTTTCATTTGGATTTGTTGAACACCAAGCAGTAACAATTTTGTTATATGAATTAGAATCCAATCC
>CACNUQ010000012.1 GCA_902623685.1 uncultured SAR86 cluster bacterium | reverse complement strand
AACCAGCTTTTGCTGCAGCAACTGCAACATCACCCTCTTTCATTCCGAGTACAATTTTCTGGTTTCTCCAAATAATGCCCCAAACATTTAGCATCATAAAAGTTCCCATGGTTGCTCCAAGTAATATTTCAGTACCAATTCTTGCTGTAATTTGATAGAAAAGTATTAAGCCCGTTAAGAAAGTAAAAAATGCAGCCCACCTAAACCACCATAGCGCATTTGGTGCTAATTTTTTCATAACATCTGATTTAGCATCAGGATCTGCAATTTTAACGTACTCGGTTTGAACAAAGTTGAAATAATATAAAAGACCAATCCATGCTATTCCAAAAAGAATATGGAATGATCTAAAAAAAGCTTGGTCAGTAAATAAGTCCATTAATACTCCAATAAATTGTGGTAAATATATATTAATGGAAATTTTGATTTAAATCTAATAAAAAAAACGGGGATAAAACCCCGTTTTTTTGTAAATAAATCAAGCTTACATCATACCAGGCATACCACCCATGCCACCCATTCCACCCATATCAGGCATTGCAGGTGCAGCTTCGTCCTTAGGCATATCTGTAACCATAGCTTCAGTAGTGATCATCATTCCAGCAACTGAACCTGCTGCTTGTAGCGCAGTTCTTGTTACTTTTGCTGGATCAAGGATACCCATTTCTATCATATCTCCATACTCACCATTAGCTGCATTGAAACCGTATGACCCTTTGCCATCAATAACTTTTGCAACTATGACTGAAGATTCCTCGCCAGCATTTGCAGCAATTTGTCTAAGTGGAGCTTCAAATGCTTTCCTTACAATGTTAATACCAACATTCTGGTCATCATTATCGCCTTTAAGTTTAGTAAGAGAGTCTAGAGCTCTTACTAATGCCACGCCGCCACCAGGGACAATACCTTCTTTAACAGCAGCTCTTGTTGAATGCAAAGCATCTTCAACTCTAGCTTTTTTCTCCTTCATTTCTATCTCAGACCCAGCACCTACTTTTATGACAGCTACTCCGCCAGCAAGTTTAGCAACTCGCTCTTGTAGTTTCTCTCTATCATAATCAGAAGATGTGTCCTCGATTTGAGTTCTAATTTGATTAACTCTTGAAACAATAGCTTTTTGATCTCCTGCTCCATCAACAATTGTAGTGTTATCTTTATCTAAGGAAACTCTCTTTGCAGTGCCCAAATCCTCGACAGTTGCTCCCTCTAGTGATAATCCAACCTCCTCGGATATTACTGTTCCACCTGTTAAAATTGCGATATCTTCAAGCATGGCTTTTCTTCTATCACCGAAGCCAGGAGCCTTACATGCAGCAGCTTTTACTGTTCCTCTAAGATTGTTAACTACGAGAGTTGCTAAGGCTTCACCTTCAATATCCTCAGCAATAATCAATAATGGTCTTCCAGCTTTTGCTACAGATTCAAGTAATGGAAGCATATCTCTAATATTAGAGATTTTTTTATCATGCAAAAGAATAAATGGATTCTCTAACTCCGATGTCATATTGTCTTGGTTAGTAACAAAATAGGGAGATAAATATCCTCTATCAAATTGCATGCCCTCGACAACATCAAGCTCATTATCGATTCCGTTTCCTTCCTCAACAGTAATCACGCCCTCTTTTCCAACTTTCTCCATTGCTTCAGCAATGATTCCACCTACATCTTGATCTCCATTAGCCGAAATGGTGCCTACCTGAGAGATAGTATTATCATCTGAGCAAGGAACGCTTAACTTTTCTACAAACTCAACTGCGGTAGCAATTGCTTTATCAATTCCTCTTTTCAGGTCCATCGGATTCATACCTGCAGCGACTGATTTATGGCCTTCGTTTACTATTGATTGTGCAAGAACTGTAGCAGTTGTGGTACCGTCACCAGCTTCATCAGAAGTTTGAGATGAAACTTGCTTAACCATCTGGGCTCCCATATTCTCAAACTTATCTTCTAGTTCGATTTCTTTAGCAACTGATACTCCATCTTTAGTAACGGTTGGTGCTCCAAAAGACTTATCAAGAACAACATTTCTGCCCTTAGGTCCTAGTGTTACTTTAACTGCATCAGCGAGAATATTAACGCCCTGAAGCATTTTTACTCTTGCTGAATCTCCAAATTTTACATCTTTAGCTGACATATTTAATTTCTCCTAATAATTGATTAAATGTTTAACTGAAAATGCCGTAAATATCACTTTCACTAAGAATAAGATATTCATCGCCATCAATTTTTATTTCATTGCCGCCATATTGACCAAATATTACTAAGTCACCAACTTTGACCCCCATTGGAGCAACATCTCCGTTTTCCTGTCTTTTTCCAGGACCAACCGCAACCACTTCACCCTGAGAAGGTTTTTCTGTAGCTGAGCCAGGCAAAACAATTCCCCCAGGAGTAGTTTGCTCTTCATCTGTTCTTTTAACTAAAACTTTATCGTGTAAAGGTTTCAATTTCATTGTATTTCTCCTACTTAAAACAACAATAATCCTTATAACTAAAGGCTATGGATTATTTAAGGTTTAAAAATCCTAATTCAATACTTAGGATAAAAATTCTTAAAAATTTTAATAATTATAATTCCCGCTATTATCCCTACGAAATCTGCAAAAATATCCAAATATTCAAAGGAGCGATGCGGCAAAAACCTCTGAACTATCTCTATCAAAATTCCGTAGGCGAGGACTATAACATAAACATGCAAATCCTTGTTCAAAATTCTGCTAAGCCATGTAATTAGAGTGAGGTAAATGAAACAGAGAAAATGTAATGCCTTATCTAAAAAATTAAATGAGGATTCAATACTAACTTCTTGAATAGAAAAAATAGTAACTACAGAAATTGATATTGCAAGTATAATTCTAAAGCTAAACTGAATGATCTTCATAAGTCTTTTTGTAAAGAATTATTAATAGCAATGCCGGAATAGACATTGCTGTTGTTGAATAGAAAAAATATGTCCAACCAGTTTGAAGCGAGGTTAATGAAATGAAATAGTCTGCTAATACTCCGGAAAAGCCACTAAAAAATTTTCCTGGAAGCATCATAAAAGATGTCAATAAAGCATACTGAACAGCTGTGAATTTTTTTGAAACCAAACTTGTTAAAAATGCAATATTGACGGTTCCAACAAGGCCAGCAGCAAAGCTGTCCAAGCCAACAATGATCGATAATAATGATAGGTTTGCATCTGAACTAGCCACAAACGCAAAAAATAAATTTGTAATCAGTACGCTTATGCCTCCAACAAAAAGAGCATTAAATAAAGATATTTTTTTTATTAAAAGTCCCCCAATGAAAAAACCAACAATCGATCCTAAAAGAGCAATGGTTTTTACCAGTGCTCCAATCTCTGTTTTGGAAAAACCTAAATCTAAATAAAAAGGCATTGCCATAGGACCCATAACAATGTCAGTCAGCCTGTATGTAGATATAATCAATAGCAGCAAAGCAGAGGCCCATAGCCCAAAACGACTAAAGAAATCTTTTATCGATTCGATAAGAGCGGTATCGAATCTCAAGATAACAATCTCATCATTATGCGGTTCATTACAAATTACAGCTCCGGCGGCCCCAATTAACATCAACAATCCCATTAATTGATAGACATATGACCAATCTAATAAATCTGCAAAAATTAAAGCCATGGATGTAGCCACAAGAATTGCAACTCTATATCCAAATTGATAACTGGCTGCTAAATTTCCTTGCTCTTTTGCATCGCCAATTTCAATTCTCAAAGCATCAATCGCGATATCTTGAATTGAACCAAAGAAAGCAGTAAAAAATGCAATCAACGCCAAAATTTTTAGATTTTGTAATGGGTCAATCAAACTCATACCTATGAGTGACAAAAAAATCATAAATTGAGAGAAAAGAATCCAACCTCTTCTCTTTCCAAAAATTCTAAAACCAATTACCGAATATCTATCAACAAATGGTGCCCACAAAAACTTCAATGAGTATGTCAAAACCAACCAAGCAAAAAAGCCAATCTCAGTTAATGAAATACCTACATCTCTTAGCCATGCACTCAATGTTGAAAAAACAAGCATGTATGGAAGTCCTGAAGCAAAGCCAAGCAGCAAAATTCCAAATATCTTTTTATTCATAACATTGATTTTAATAGTTCCCAATTAAAATATGGTCCAGGATCTGTTTTTCTTCCAGGGGCAATCTCGTTATGGCCAACAATGTTTTCCTTATTAATCTCTAAATCAGCTGAAATATAACTGATTAAATTAGACAAAGATTTGTATTGAGCAGAAGTAAATTCCTCAATATCACATCCCTCTAGTTCAATCCCAATTGAAAAGTCATTGCAATTTTCACGACCTTGATAAATGGATTTTCCTGCATGCCATGCTCTTTTATGTATCGGAACAAATTGAATCAAATTTCCAGAACGAGTCACTAAAAAATGTGATGAAACTTTAAGATTCTCAATAGATTGCAAAAATTTATCATTGCCGGGACTTAGATTATTCAAGAATAGATCTTTTATAAGTTGAGTATTGTAATTACCTTCTGGCAGACTAATTGCGTGAATAACAAACAAATCAATTTTTACATTTTTTGGTCTATTATCAAAGTTTGGCGATGGGCAAAATTCTGCTTCGACAATAATACCATCTAAAGTTTTCATATCCTTTTTCTAAACATGTAAATAGTGTAATGGATGAATTTTTTACATAAAATCTTTTGATCTAAGAATCATCTAAGTTCACGTGGTAATCTGAAATATATATTCTCTTTATTTTCTCCAAGCTCCTCGGGAGTCGCATTCAATTTATTGCTGACAACTTTCACAACATTTTGAACGATTGACTCTGGAGCAGATGCTCCCGCCGTAATTCCAATACTTTTGAATTGAGAAAGCTGATTGAAATCTATCTCATTAGCTCCATCGATTAAAATTGAAGTCGCTCCACATTTTTCAGCTAATTCTTTAAGGCGATTTGAGTTAGAGCTATTTCTTGAACCAATAACAATAATAAATTCGCTTTCCAAGGCAAGTTGTTTTACTGCATCTTGTCTATTTTGAGTTGCGTAACATATATCGTCACTTTTGGGTTTAAGTATGTTGGGAAACTTTTTACATAATACTTCAACAATGGATATAGTATCGTCGAGACTAAGTGTAGTTTGAGTGACATAAGTCAGATTTTCTGGTTGAGAAACTTCAAGTAATTCAGCCTCTTTTTCATCTTGTACAAGATAGATGTTACTTTTTGAGTTAACTGGATTATGTCTTCCTAAGGTCCCCTCAACTTCTGGATGACCTTCATGACCAATTAAAATAATATCTCTTCCGGCCCTTACATGTCGCTTAACTTCACTATGAACCTTTGTAACTAAAGGACACGTTGCATCAAAAGAAACCAAATTATATATCTCTGGTTCTTTTTCAACTTTTTCAGAAACCCCATGAGCGCTAAATATAATATAAGAAGATTCTGGTACTTGACTTAAGTCATCAACAAAAATTACGCCTTTAGATTTTAGTTCCTCTACTACAGTTTTATTGTGAACAACTTCATGGCGTACATAAATAGGCGGACCAAATTTTGTAAGAGCTTGATTAACTATATCAATCGCTCGATCTACGCCCGCACAGAAACCCCTTGGATTGGCGAGAAGGATTTTTGTTTTCATGGTTCGCTATTATAGAGATATTTTTTAAATTCCATAATGAAAAATAAGGCAGCTCCAATGGATATAAATGCATCTGCTAAATTAAAAACAAAAAATGAGATGCTTCCAATATGCAAATATAAAAAATCTGTAACTACTCCGTCTACTAACCTATCCAATATGTTTCCCATTGCACCAGAGATAATCAATATAAAAGTAACTTGATAAATTGATGACTTTTGAACTCTATACAATGCATTAAGATAACCTACTATTAAAAGTCCAAGAATGGATAGTCCAAAACTTAGCATCTTATTATTTATATCCAAAATGCTGAAAGCTATTCCAGAGTTATAAACCAAGAAAAAGTCTAAAATTGGTATCAAGGGCACTGATTGACCAAACTCTAAATATTGCTCTGCCATCAATTTTGATATCAAATCGAGAGTGATTAAAAGGAGTATAAAAAAGTAACCCTTTTTAGCGCTAAGCAAATTCTCTATCCTCTCCCGGACCGTCTATATTGATGACACATCGATGACATAGCTCAGGATGATCCTTGCTTGCTCCCACTGATTTATTTCTATGCCAACATCTTACACATTTATCAGCCTCAGATTTTGTGACAGAAATTTTTAAAGAATTGCCTTCAGAAATGACGCATTCTGAAACTATGAAAAAGAAATGTATTTCTGAAGCAAATCTCTTTACAAGTTTAAAATCTTCAGAATCGAGACATAAACTTATTGATGCATCTAATGAGCCCTTAATATCTCCCTGACTTCTTGACGCTTCAATGCTTTGATTAACTTCCTCTTTAATCTCTATTAATCTGTTCCAATCTTCTTTAGATAAATCACTTTCAAAATTTTCAAGATCACTTAAGGAAGCAAGAAATACTGATTTGGCTTTAGTTTTAAGGAAATCATTACCTTGCCAAATTTCCTCAGCAGTAAATGATAAAACTGGTGAAACAAGAATAACTAACTGCTCAAGAATAATTGACATAACTGTCTGAGCAGAGCGTCTAATTTCAGAATCTTGTTGAGTTGTATATTGTCTATCCTTGATGATATCAAGATAAATTCCACCTAGCTGATTGACGCAAAAATTATGAATGCGCTGAATGGCATGATGAAAAGAGTAAGACTTGTAGAGCTCTATAAGATCAGCCTGCAATATTACAAGTTCTGATAGAATCCATTTATCAAGAGCTAGTAAATTATTAAGATCTACAAAATCATTTTTTTCATCAAAGTCATTGATGTTTCCTAATAAAAATCTAAAGGTGTTTCTAATTCTTCTGTATTGATCTGAAACCCTTTTAAAGATTTCATCAGAAGCAACCATTTCGCTTCTAAAATCAGTTGAGGCAATCCATAATCTAAGAATATCAGCTCCCAATGTATCCCAAATTTTTTGAGGAGATATTGTATTGCCTAGAGATTTTGATTGTTTCCTTCCCTCCTCATCAACAACAAATCCATGTGTTAAAACTGCTCTATAAGGTGCCATTCCGTTGGTTGCAATTCCAGTTAAAAGCGATGACTGAAACCATCCTCTATGTTGATCAGATCCTTCTAAATATAAGTCAGCAACAACATCTGCACCATAAAGCCTATCTAAAACACACATATGAGTAACGCCTGAATCAAACCAAACATCTAATGTGTCATGAACTTTTGAATAAGATTCATGATCATCAATCAATTCGTCTAGGTTTAAATTATCCCAACCCTCTATACCTTCCTTTTCAATAATTTCAGCAATAACATTAAAAAGTTGATTTTGTTTTGGATGAATTTCACCAGTTTCGTTATGAATAATTAATGGGATTGGAACTCCCCAATTTCTTTGTCTTGAAATACACCAATCTGGACGATCTTCGAGCATTGCAAGTATTCTTTCTTCTCCCCAACTTGGCTCCCAGTCTACATTTCCAACTGCATTAACTGCTCCGTCAATCAAACCTGATTTTTTCATTGAAATAAACCACTGAGGTGTTGACATAAAAATTACTGGTGACTTATGTCTCCAGCAATGTGGGTAAGAATGATCATATTGCTTATTAGCTAATAGAGCGTTTTTTTCATTCAATAACTCTATTACGACTGGATCTCCTTTTTTTGTACTTAGTCCAGTTAACGGTCCATAGTCCTCTTTGAAAAGTCCTCGATGATCTAAAGCCTTTACAAACTCTAGGCCATTCTTAATGCAGATAAAGTAGTCATCCAATCCATGCGCTGGAGCAGTATGAACACATCCTGTTCCACTCTCAGTTGTTACATGATCTGCATGAAGCAATGTTGATTCTCTGTCATAAAGAGGATGAGTCATAGCAATATTTTCAATCTCTTTCCCTTGAACTGATCCAATGACCTCAAGCTCTAAATTCCAGCGCTCAGAGCATGCATCCATAAGATCTTTTGCTATTACAAAATGTTCATTTGCACTTTTTACGAGAATGTAATCAATGCTTCCATTAATACATACAGCTACATTAGATGGGATTGTCCAAGGTGTGGTTGTCCATATTACAAAGAAGGCATCTTTGATTTTTTTTGTTTTGAATGAATTAGAAAGAGATTCAATTGATTCAGGTTTTACTTTGAATTTAACATCAATTGAATGAGATTTTTTATCTTTGTATTCAACTTCAGCTTCTGCTAAAGCTGATCCGCAATCCATACAAAAGTGAACAGGTTTCTCACCTTTTTCTAGATGACCGTTTGCAATAATTCTTCCAAGTGCTCTAACAGTATCTGCTTCAAAAGATTTATTCAGTGATAAGTAAGGATTATCCCAATCACCAAGAACACCTAAACGAATAAAATCTTTTTTTTGCTGATTGACTTGGGACTGCGCATATTCCCTGCAAGCTTTAATAAATGATTGCTTATTTCTAACAAGATCACTTGTCTTGCCATGCTTCTTTTCAACATTTAATTCAATGGGCAAACCATGACAATCCCAGCCTGGAACATAAGGCGCATCTTTTCCAAGTATGCTTTGAAATTTTATTGTTATATCCTTAAGCGTTTTGTTAACAGCATGGCCTAAATGAATGTCTCCATTTGCATATGGAGGCCCATCATGAAGAATGAAGCGTTCCTTACCATTATTTTGTTGTCTGATTTCATTATAGAGATTAATCGAATCCCAAAATGCAAGAATTTCTGGTTCTTTTTTTGGTAGACCAGCTTTCATTGATAGATCTGTTTGAGGGAGATTTAATGTATCCCGATATTCTTTGCTCATTGAGAATTATTCCAGTATTTCTTTAGCTTGAGAGATGTCTTGTAGAATTTGTTCTTTTAATAAATCAATATTATCAAATTTCTTCTCTTCTCGAAGTTTATTTATAAATTCTACAGTCAATCTTCGTCCATATATATTTTCATTAAAATTAAAAATATGAATCTCAAGTACTGGCTTTGATCCATCGACGGTTGGTCTTGTTCCCATGTTGGCTATTCCATTATATGGCTTTCCTGCCAAAAAGCACTTTACAGCATAAACACCTGCAATAGGTAGCCTTTGTTTAGGGATCCACAAGTTTGCAGTCGGAACACCTATCGTTCTACCCAGTCTTTGACCAAAGACAACTTTTCCTGAAAAAGTGTATGGTCGCCCAAGCAATCTTTCTGCCAAATCAAAATCATCATTAAGCAATGCTTGCCTAATTCTAGTTGAACTTATTCTTTCCCCACCTTTAGATACTGTCTCATGAGCAATTACATTGGTACCAGAATTTTTCCCCCAGTTTTTGAGCAATTCAAAATCTCCAGCCCTTTGAGCACCAAAACGAAAGTCATCACCAATAATTAAGTGCTTTAAGTGAAGTTGCGCTAAAATATCATCAAGAAAGCTTTCTGGAGTCATGGTTTTTAAAGATTTATTAAATTGAAGAAAGAATGCAAAATCAATTCCAAAGTTTTTTAAGAGTTTAACTTTTTCTCTCCAAGGACAAATTCTTGGCGGAGGCAGAGAGTTATCATCCTCAGAAGCAAAGTACTCAGATGCGTGGGGCTCTGTAAAAAATACCAAAGATGCACTTGAGCTTTCATTGGCTTTTTCAATTACCTGATTCAAAATTGCTTGATGCCCAAGATGAAGACCATCAAAATTACCAATGGTTCCACTCATTAATTGATTGGGAAACTTTTTATGAAAAGTTTCTAAATTGCCTATTCCTCTGATTAAATACATTATCTAAAATCTGACGCACGAATACCTAAAATAAAACTTACTCCAAAATAAATAAATAATGAACCAATAATAGCTCCTGAAAGATGAAGCAATCGCTGAAATTCTGAAAACATTTCAAAATCAAAATATTGATTAAAAATTACTAAAAAACCTATCAATGCATAGCTTGCTATAAATACTTTTAAAGTAAAAAAGCTTAAGACATTTTGTAAAGAAATCAAACTCTCTTTCCAAAGTAAAAAAGTAAGAATACTAACGCTTATAAGGGCTGAAATTGAACTTGCTATGGCCAATCCTACATGCCCGAATCCATAAAAAAATGCCAACAGATAATTAAGGGCTATGTTTAGTAATAAACTTATTATCGCTACTATCATTGGTGTTTTGGTGTTTTGGCGGGAGAAAAATGCAGGAACTAAAACTTTCATTGCCATAAAAAAAGGTAATCCAAAAGCAAATCCTATTAAGCTAAAACTAGCTTGTTGAACGTCAACCCATAAAAAAGCTCCTCTTTGAAAAATAGTTGCAAGAAGCGGAGATGAAAACAAAATGAGGCCAATGACTGAAGGAACGGCTAAAAAAAATATTAATTTAAATGCATATTGAAGCTGCAGAATAAAATTTTCAGTATTTTTTTGGGTATATGCTTTTGAGAGACTCGGCAAAAGAACTGTACCAATTGCAATAGCAAAAATTCCCATAGGAAACTGTATCAAGCGATCAGATACGTATAACCAAGTAGGACTACCTGTAACTAATAATGAAGCAAAGATGGTGTCTACTAAAAGATTTATCTGAGCTATACCTCCAGCAACGAGCGCAGGAAGAATTAAAATAAAAAATTTCTTTACTCCGGGATTATTAAAATTAATCTCTGGTAAAGGTATTTTTTTTATAGCTGCAAGAGGCGCAAGTTGAAAAATAAGCTGTAAAATACCAGCTAACAATACTCCCCAAGCTAATGCTATAACTGGTATTTCAACATTTGGAGCAATTAGCCAAGCTGATCCAATTAAACACAAGTTAAATATTAATGGCGTAATTGCAGGAATGGAAAATTTATCATGAGAATTCTGAATACCAGCTGCAAAAGCAACAAGAGAAATTAATGCAAGATATGGAAACATAATTCTTAAAAGGCTGACTGCTAACTCTTGTTTTTGAGAATCAAAATAGAAACCAGGGGCAAATATCAAAATGAAAATTGGAGCAAATAATAATGCTAATGATGTAAAAATAAATAGAGTTGTGAGCAAAATCCCTAACAAAGAATTTAGGAATTCTTGCCCTCCTTTTTCATCATTTTTGCCAAGATATTCAGAATAAATTGGAATAAAGGCTTGGCTAAATGCCCCCTCTGCAAAAAATTTTCTAAAAACATTAGGAATCTTAAGTACAACGACAAAAATATCATGAAAGAAACTTGCTCCCAGAAGATTTGTAGTAAATATATCCCTAATTAAGCCAGCGATCCTGGAAACTAGTGTCCATCCACCAACTTTTATAGTAGAAAAAAAATTTGACTGAGAGAGAGTTTTATTTGTCACTTATTTAGAAGAAATTTCTTTTTCAAATTCTAAAGCAACTGAATTTACGCAGTATCTTAGGCCCGTTGGCTGAGGTCCGTCAGTAAATACATGGCCTAAATGAGCGTCACACTTTGCGCATCGAATTTCAGTTCTTACTCTTGAGAGAGAATAATCATCTAGCTCTTTAATATTTTGACTGTCAGCGGCTTGATAAAAACTTGGCCAACCGCAGCCTGCATCAAATTTAGTATCAGATTGAAATAATGTTTCTCCACAACATATGCATGTGTATGTCCCACTTTCAAAATGATCCCAAAATTCTCCAGTAAATGGTCGCTCCGTTCCATTCTCCTGAGTCACATAGTATGACTCGCTGGAGAGTTCTTTTTTTAGATCTTCTTTAGATTTGTTGGCCATGATAAATATATTTTCTTAACATTATAGTCTATAGAGTATCAATCAAGGCTATGTTTTAATTTCCCAATTTCTTACCCAATAGATAAAAACTGTATCTATAAGCGCAATAAAAACTTTAAGAACATACTTAGCTAGAGAAATAGCAAAGGCCTGAGTAAATGTTAGATCTGTTGCAAGCACCCATGTAAATTGATAGATGAGCGTATCAATTAGTTGAGAAGCCATGGTTGAAAGATTATTTCTTAACCATAATTTTTTTCCATTGGTAAGATTTTTAAGATAGTGAAAAAACCATACATCAAACCTTTGACTAACAATATATGCAGTTAGTGAGCCTACAATAAAAATTGGTGAATAAAATGCTAAAACAGATATAGCCTCATGCACCTCGGCTGCAGAACCAGTTAATTCTGACGGTAAGAACTTAGTGCTTAGAACGAGTGTTAGCATGACAGCAATGTTTGCCACAAACCCAAGCATAACTGCTCGATTAGCTTCATCTTTTCCAAATTTTTCATTAAGGAGATCGGTAGCAAAGTATATGCCCGAATATAAAATGGCTCCCATGCTTACATTAAACTGCATACCTAAAATAGTGAATTCGCTTACCTTCCCGCCTTGCAAGTTTCCAAGCACTATCCCAAGTATTACAGCGCAATACAGACCATATTTTCCAAAAAACCTATAAAGAAAAATTGCTAATGACAAATCATAAAGAACAACTAAAAGCCATAAAGTTTCTTGATTTAAATTTGATAAGAGGGAATCCATTTGGGCATTATTATTACATAGAAAATTTAATTTTTAGGTTACATTAATAGTTAACCAAAGTTAGAATTATTTATAAGAAATAAATAAATTGGAAAAAATATGAGTGATCTCGGTTTTTATAGATTTGCTAATGCTCAACCAGATGAAATTGCTATTGTTGAGCCATCCGAAAAAATTTGGACAAGAGGAGAACTGTTAGCTAAAACCAATCAGTTAACACATGCATTAAAAGATTTTGGAGTGGAAACTGGCGATGTAGTTGCAACAGTTTTACCAAATTCTGTTGAGTACTTCATAGCATATCTTGCATGCGCTCAGTCTGGATTTTATATGGTGCCAATAAATTGGCATTTAGCTGGACCAGAAATAGCTTATATACTTGAAGATTCAGGGGCAAAGGCCTTTGTTGCCTCAGGTGAAGTGCCAGCAATGGAGGAAGCATGCAAAAAAGCAGTTGCGGCAATTGATTTTCCTAAAGAAGGTTCTATAAGCACTACTGATATGGATGGATTTATTCATTTAGATGATTTTGTTGCTCCGCATCCAACAAGTAATCCAGCTGATAGAACTGCCGGTCAAGTAATGAATTACACTTCTGGTACAACTGGGAAACCTAAGGGAGTCAAGAGAGCTTTGGTTCCAGGTGATCCTGATGATATTTTAAGTATGTTTGCAATGATTTTGAGCTTTTTTGATATTCAACCCAAGGAAGATAATGTTCATATTGTAGGCTCTCCTTTATATCACACTGCTGTATTGGTTCATTCCTCAGCAGCTTTGCATTATGGGCATTCAGTAGTTTTAATGGAAAAATTCAATGCTGAGCAAATGCTCTATCTAATTGATAAATATAAAGTTACTACCAGTCATATGGTTCCAACTCAATTTCATAGATTGCTACAGCTTCCTGATGCAATTAAAAATAAATATAACTGCTCATCAACCAGGGCAATGATTCACGCGGCTGCGCCTTGTCCTATTCACACGAAACAAGCAATGATCGAATGGTGGGGAAATTCTATCTGGGAATATTATGCAGCAACTGAGGGTGGTGGCACAGTTGTAGACGCAGAATCTTGGTCAAAATTTCCTGGTACTGTAGGTAAAGCTTGGCCTGGAGCTGAAATAAAGATAATCAATGATGATGGAAGTGAAGCGGATACTGATAATCAAGGTACAGTCTATATGAAATTAGGTGAAGCCACTAAATTTGAATATAAAGGAGATCAAGAAAAAACTAAAAAAGAAAGATTAGTTATTGATGAACAAGTTTATTTTACTGTAGGTGACATAGGGTATTTAAATAATGAAGGTTATTTATTTTTATGCGATAGAAAAATAGATATGATAATTTCTGGGGGAGCAAATATCTATCCTGCAGAAATTGAAAGTACATTTTTAATGCATCCTGCAGTCGCAGATGTGGCTGTTTTTGGAATCCCTAATGAAGAATGGGGTGAAGAGGTAAAAGCAGTTATAGAGCTTAATTCAGATCATAAATCCTCAGATGAGCTGCTTGGAGAATTAATGAGTTTTGCTGAAGAAAATCTTGCAAAAATGAAATTACCTAGAAGTATAGATTTCATCGAAAAACTTCCAAGAGATGAAAACGGTAAGTTGTATAAAAGAAGACTTAGAGATCCTTACTGGGAAAATCAATCAACACAAGTCTAATGGAATTTAATGCGGCCGACATATTTGAAGGAGTTGTTGACAGAGTTCCTGAAAGAGAAGCGGTTGTTTATGGGTCTACTCGCTTAACATACAAAGAATTAGATGCTCGTAGCAATAAAGCTGCAAATGCTCTCAAAAAACTTGGCATAAAAAAAGGAAGTCATATTGGAATATATGCTTTTAATTGCATAGAGTGGCTGGAAATTATGCTTGGTGCATATAAGCTATGCGCAATTCCAATAAATATAAATTATCGGTATGTTGAAGAAGAACTAAAGTATTTAATTGATAATGCTGATATAGAAGCTATTTTTTATCAGAAACAATTTTCTACAAAACTCAATAACATCAAGAATGATTTACCATTATTGAAAGACTTTGTCTGTATAAATGATGGAACTGATGGTAGCGATATTGTCGAAAATAACCTAGATTTCGAAGGATTGATTGCAAATGAAAGCGAATCGAGATTGATGGTCGAACGATCCGGTGATGACCAATACATACTCTATACGGGTGGAACCACAGGAATGCCAAAAGGAGTGGTGTGGCGCATGGAGGACGTTTTAATGACTCTTGGTGGAGGAATTGACGCTGTAACTGGTGAAAGATACCCGACACCTGAAGCATTCGCAGATAAGTGCTTACAAGATCAAACCGTAGCTCTGGCATTAGCCCCTTTTATGCATGGAGGAGCTCAATGGCAGTCTTTTAATTCATTCTTTTCAGGTTGGAAATTAGTAATTAATGACCAAGCTTCATTTGACGCAGATTATATTTGGGAAATTGTTGCAAAAGAGAAAGTAATGAATCTTACCATCATGGGAGATGCAATGGGACGTCCACTTTGTGATGCCCTTCCTGGCGCATTAAAAAAAGGCTTAGATCTTTCATCATTGTTTGTTTTCTCAAGTACAGCCTCTGTCTTCAGCCCCTCTATTAAAGATACCATTTTGGAATATCTACCCAACTTATTTTTAATTGATGCAGTAGGTTCATCTGAGACCGGAGCCACGGGTGTAAATATTCATACTAAAGACGGAAAATTAAAAGATTCTGGTGGTGGACCCAAATTCACTAAACCAAATTTTAGTGAAATTTTAAATCTCGATACACTAGAAATAATTCAACCAGATGACACAGATACTATTGGTTATCTAGCAAGAAAAGGTCATGTTCCAATAGCCTATTATAAAGATGAGGAGAAATCTAAAAAAACTTTTATTGAGGTCAATGGTGAGAGGTATTCAATACCTGGAGATATGGCAAAATATGAAGAAGATGGTCAGATGACTCTTCTTGGCAGAGGAAGTGTTTCAATTAATTCAGGAGGTGAAAAAATATTTCCAGAAGAAGTCGAGATGGCACTAAAGGCACATCCAAATGTTTTTGACTGTTTGGTTGTGGGAGTGAAAGATGAAAAATGGGGACAAAAAGTAGTTGCTGTGATTCAAAGAAGAAATGAGAATGATCTATTTCTTGATGATTTAAAAGAAAGTGCTTCTAAGTATATTGCTAGCTACAAAATGCCAAAAGAAATTGTCTTTTCTGAAATAATTGAAAGAGCTCCCTCTGGAAAGCCTAATTATCAATGGGCTCAAAATTATGCAAACTCAAAACTTAACATAAAATAATATGAGAATTGAAACATATATACCTGGTCTCTCGAAAAATACAGTTGAAATCGTCAAGCATGCTGAATCACTCGGATATGATGCTTTGGTTTCAGGTGAGCTTAACAATGAGCCTTTTCTTCCAGTTTTACTTGGTTTAGAACATTCAAAAAAAATGATAGTTAGAACTGGATTGGCGATTGCTTTCCCTAGAAGTCCTATGACAGTTGCAAATATGGGCTGGGACCTGCAATCTTTTGGTGATGGTCGCTTTCAACTTGGTTTGGGAACTCAAGTAAAAGGGCATAATGAAAGAAGATTCAGCGTGCCTTGGTCCCCTCCTGCACCTAGAATGCGTGAATACATTTTAGCCGTTAAAGCAATTTGGAATACATGGAAAACGGGAGAAAAACTAGATTTTCAAGGCGAACATTATACTCATACTCTCATGACACCTATGTTTACTCCACCACCAATGGATTTTGAGGTGCCTCCAATTTATGTTTCTGGACTTGGGCCTGGTATGGCAAGAGTTGCTGGAGAAGTTGCTGACGGATTACTGCTGCACCCCATGTGCTCACCAAAGTACATTAATGACATTATTTTACCTGCAGTAATTGAGGGAGCGAAAAAATCAGGAAGAGATCCTAAAGAATGTGAATTACTCTGGGGTGGTTTTATTGCTACAGGTGAATCAGAAGAAGATCTCCAAACAGCAAAAAGAAACGTTGCCGCAAGAATTAGTTTTTATGCCTCAACCAGAACATATAGACCAGCATTGGAGTTTCATGGGTGGGAGGATATTAATGAAGCTCTTCATAAACTTTCTGTTAAGGGAAAATGGGAGGAAATGTTTTCTCTTGTTACTGACGAAATGGTAGAAACTCTCGGTTTCTGTGGAACTGGTGAAGAGGTAGCTAATGCCCTAAAAGATAATTTAAGTCCAATATGCAGTGCTGCGATGTGGAATGAAGTTGAGCATTTAGGAGTAGATCATTCAAGAGATGATCATGTTGGTAATTTAATACAAATTGCAAAAGGCTGAATGATCCCAATAAAGCCTCATGCTTATGCAGAGCTTCCTAATGAATTTCATACTCGTCAAATGTGGCAGGGATTTGAAAATCCTTTACTGGTTACCCAAAATGTTCAGTTAAAAAAAGAATTGGGATTTCAGGATGTTGAAACACAGAAACTCTTAGAAATCTTTAATGGCTCATTTAAAATCAAATTCTTAAAACCATTATCTATGGTTTATTCAGGCCATCAATTTGGGCAATATGTTGAACAATTAGGTGACGGACGAGGATTATTGCTTGGACAGACAGATTCTTCTGAAGGAGTAATTGATATTCATTTAAAAGGAGCAGGTAAAACTCCTTACTCTAGATTTGGGGATGGAAGAGCTGTTTTGCGTTCTGTGATAAGAGAATATTTATGCGGAGAGGCAATGCATGCTCTGTCGATCCCAACTTCAAGAGCATTGATGATTATTGGAAGTGACGAAATAGTTATAAGAGAAAAAAGTGAAACAGCTGCAATGCTTGCAAGAACCTCTAAAACTCATATTCGATTTGGTAATTTTGAATATTTTCATTACAACAATAAACCAGAGCATGTGAGAACTTTAGCTGACTTTTGTATTAATAATTATTCTAATTATTTCTCTAAAACTAAAAATGTTTACGAAGATTTCTTTAAGTCAGTTGTTGATCAAACAGCAAGCTTAATTGCGCAATGGCAAGCTTGTGGTTTTAATCATGGTGTTATGAATACTGATAACATGAGTATTTTAGGAGAAACTTTTGATTATGGTCCTTTTGGATTTATGGAAGATTATCTACCTACTTATATATGCAATCATTCAGACCATCAAGGAAGATATGCATTTAAGAATCAGCCATATATTGGTTTATGGAATTGTTCAGCTCTTGGCCATGCCTTATCTTCTTTGATTTCTGAGGAATGCCAGGGTGAGATTCTAAAAACTTATGAATCTACTTTCCAAGATTGTCTTGCAAAGTTATATAGAAAAAAACTTGGCTTGAGGAAGTCTAAAAGTGATGATGCTCATTTAATTCAAAGTTTATTGGATATTATGGAATCTGAAAAACTAGACTACACAAATACATTTAGAAATCTTGCGACAGCGATTGTCAAAAATCATACTGCTGAACTTAACTCAGATGTTGCTAGGGCATGGATTAAATCCTATCAAAAACGTCAGGAAATTGAGGTTACTTCTTATGAAAAGAAAATAAAGTTGCTCAATGAAAATAATCCAAAATTTATACTTAGAAACTATATGGCTCAAGAAGCAATTGAGGCAGCTGAGGAATCAGATTTCACTGTAATTGAGAAGTTAATTGAAGTCATTACAAATCCCTTTGATGAGTTAGATGAATATGAGCACTATGCAGAAAAGTCGCCGGCATGGGCAAAAGATTTAGAAATATCCTGCTCTTCCTAGCTCATAAAAAAATTCAGTATCTAATTTTTTATCCAAATGAGTAATATTTTTAAACGAAAATGAATTGAAGTCGTGCCTTGGTGGATGATTTTCTCTAAGGGATCTAAATCCTGTCTCTATTTCTCTTATAGAAAGAGCCTTTAATGAAGCTGAAATAGATTTGAGATCTAGCTCACTATTGAAGAGCGCCATTGGAAATGATGTATCACGAACATCTTTAATAATTTGATTGATATCATAAGGCCAATCAGGCAGTTTCTCGGTTTCATTTGTTTTAGCTTTCAAGCATTGAAATTGTTTTGCGCAGCTCTCAGCAATTGACTTAGCACCATTTAGTTTTCCTTCGATACTGTAACCAGCAATATGTGGTGTTGAGATGTATGATTTTTGTATTAGTTCTCTAGATGGTGAAGGCTCATTGATCCAAACATCGCAGATATAAATTAAGTCTTTTGCTTGCATAACTAAATCTTCCGATACAACTTCACCTCTAGAAGTGTTAATGATAACTTTATTAGTTAATTTTTTTATTTGAGATTCATTTACTAAATTAATTGTTGGGTAGGAATCATGGAAAGTGAGAGGCACATGTATTGTCACGAGATCACATTCAAGCAAGCTGTCAAGATCAACTAACTCAGGTTTTGAAATAAATGGATCGCATGCATAAACATCAAAGTTTAAGGCTTTGAGAATTTTATATAATCTTTTTCCGATATTGCCATAACCAAGTATGCCAATGCTCTTCTTTTCTTGGAATAGTTTATCTTGAATCAACTCTCCTATTGCCGCTAATACATAATGAATAACACTGTAAGCATTACAACCAGGAGCATATGACCAAGCAATATCCTCCCTTTCTAAAAAATCTCTATCTAAATGATTTACTCCAGCAGTTGCAGAGGCAATAAAACTAATTCCTGTACCCTCACAAAGCTCTTGATTTACGGAGAGTGTTGAGCGAACCAACAAAGCATCAATATTTTTAAGATCAAAAGCTGATACAGTGCTTGAGTCAAAAAACTTTAATGAGTACTCGGCATCCAGTAGATCATCTAATCTAGCTTCAATTTCAGGAATTTGTATATCAGCTGCTATGTTTATCAATGGGATTTATCCCTAAATATAATACTTTTTATCCAGCCAAATAATGAATTTTGACCAAGTGTATAGCGATCAAGTAAGTCAAAATCTTTTGCAAGCTTAACTGGATTATTAAAAAAATCCTTGCGGGTTATAAATTCGTCTTCATCTAAATCTCTAATAAATATTGCCGGGTTACCTGCATATATCGTATTTTGAGGAATATCTTTTGTAACTACCGATCTGGCTCCAACAATACTGTTTTTACCAATTGTTACTCCCTTGCATATCATTGCATCTTCTCCAATCCAAACATTTTCTTCAAGAATTACTGGCTTTGGATCTCCGACAACTTTTGTTCTATCATAAATTCCATGCCAGTCGGCATCAGTTATGCACGCTCCATGCCCAAACATACAAGAGTCCCCAATTACAACTCTATCAGCAGCCATAATTCTTACACCAGGAGAGATTAAAACGTAATTCCCAATTTCGACCTCTCCATTCCAATCACCAGTGTCCCAGCTAGTTATTTGTATATAGTCATCTGGAGCAGAAATAAATGTAGGAAAATTACCAACGGAAATATTTGAACCAAAAAGCTTGATATATCTTGGCTTAAAAAAAACGGGCCCCTTTCCTAGATTTTTAAATTGAGGTCGAACGAATCTATTGACATATCTTACATTCAATTTAGAGGCAATTTTTTTTAACCAATATGGGCGACTATCTTTTCTAATTTTTTATCTCCGATTTTAATTTGGTCCTTGTATGATAAAGTACCGAGAAATTTCTGGGCTTATTTTTTTGAAAAATTTATTAAAAGAATTAAAACAATTGCTTAAGATAGGTGTTCCAATCTATGGTTCACAAATCTCTTACATGGGAATGGGAGTAACCGATACCATTGTTGCTGGAAGAGCAAGTGCTTTAGATTTATCTGGATTAGCAATTGGCAACGCTCTTTCAATGCCCTTTTATTTTTTACTCGGCGGATGTCTATTTGCTGTCACTCCAATAGTAGCTCAGCTGTTTGGAGCAAAAAAATACGAAGAAATTGGACAAAAAGTTAGAGAAATTCTTTGGGTCAGTATAGCTCTTGGTCTTATTGGATTTTTTCTCTACAGAAATTTGAGCTTTTTTATCCCCTTTTTTGATATTGATGAAAATATTGCACTAATTTCAGATGGCTATTTAAAAGCTATGTCATATGGTTTTATTGCCAATATGGTTTTTACCTGCCTTCGATGTTACAGCGAAGGTATGGGCCTAACTCTTCCTGTTTTTTGGGTTGCTTTCATTGGAATGCTTCTTAATATTCCACTCGATATTATTTTTGTATACGGTTATTTTGGAATCCCTCCAATGGGTGGAATTGGCTGTGGAATTGCAACATCTATCAATATAGTTATTGGAGTCATTGTCTTGGTGCTCGTTATTCTCAAAAAGAAGGAATATACGCCAACAAAAATTTTTTCAAGTTTCTCACCTCCTAATTCTGAAACTACCAAAGAAGCCCTTAAACTCGGAATGCCAATTGGATTTGGGGTCTTTGTAGAATTAAGTATGTTTTCTGGCGCTGCTTTAATACTTGGGTCACTAGGATCAACAGTCATTAGTGGTCATACGGTAGCGATTAATATAGTGAGTGTTTTATTCATTTTGCCATTATCTTTTGGTCTGGCAGCTGCTACAAGAATAGGAAATTTAGTTGGAGAAGTTGAATTTGAAAAAGCTAAATATGCTTCTCATGTTGCTATTTTAATTTGTTTAAGTGGAGCAATAATAAATATGGCAGTTATCTTAATATTTAGGGAAAGCCTTGTCACAATTTATTCCTCTGATGTTGCTGTCATTTCAATTGCAATTAATCTTTTGCTTTTTGGAGCAATTTTTCAGATTCCAGATGGAATGCAAATGGGAGCATTAGGCAGCCTAAGAGGTTACAAAGATACTTTTGGTCCTATGCTAATGATAATCTTAACTTATTGGTTTATTGCCCTACCTGGAGGATATTTTTTAACTTATTATGGAATATTTGGAAATCCAATGGGCCCTTCAGGTATTTGGATAGGTATGATTGCCGGATTAACAGTATTTGCAAGCATGATAATTCCAAGACTAAATTATATTGCTAATAAGTTTATTAATAGCCCTATCCGAGAACTTCCTTAGTTTTAGTTCCAATTTGAAGCAAATTTTCTGCAATATGCACACCACATTCCTCTAACTTTTTAATTTTGTCAGCAGCTGTCCCTTTGCCGCCAGCAATAATTGCCCCAGCATGGCCCATCCTCTTTCCAGCCGGTGCTGTTTGACCAGCTATATATGAAATAACAGGTTTAGAAACATTATCTTTTATGTATTCTGCAGCTTCTTCTTCGGCTGTACCTCCAATTTCGCCTACCATAACTATAGCTTTAGTTTGATCATCAGCCTCCAACATTTTTAATACATCAATAAAAGAAGTGCCTGGAATTGGATCTCCCCCTATACCAATACATGTGCTTTGACCCAAGCCTAAATCTGAAGTTTGTTTAACAGCTTCGTAAGTTAGAGTACCAGATCTGGAAATGATGCCAACTGAACCTTTCATATGAATGCTGCCAGGCATAATACCTAACTTTGCCTCACCAGGAGTTATTATTCCCGGACAATTTGGTCCTATTAAGGTTACACCTAGCTCATCAATTTTCTTTTTAACAATCAACATATCTAAAGTTGGAACACCTTCAGTGATACAAATAATTAATTTTATTCCTGCATCAGCAGCTTCTAATATTGAATCTTTGCAGAATTGTGCTGGAACAAAAATAATTGATGCATTAGGTTCTACTTCCTCAACAGCCTCATGAACAGAATTAAAAACCGGTATATCTAAATGTTTCTGCCCTCCCTTTCCTGGAGTAACACCTCCAACAATGTTGGTTCCATATTCGATAGACTGCTCAGAATGCAAAGTTGCTTGAGAGCCAGTGAAACCTTGAACTAAAAGACGTGTTTCTTTACCAACCAATATGCTCATTTACTAAGCTCCACTGCTTTTTTTGAAGCTTCCTCAAGATTATTTAAGCTCTCAATTGCAGCATCAGATTTAGCAAGAATGTCACTACCAATATCTGCATTATTTCCCTCCAGTCTTACAACCACTGGAATGGAAACTCCAACCTCTTCAATTGCTGCCAAGATACCTTCAGCAATCAAATCACATCTAACTATACCTCCAAAAATATTCACTAAAACTACTTTCACTTCAGGATCAGCTAGTATTAATTTAAAAGCTTTTGAGACTCTTTCCTGAGTAGCAGTTCCACCAACATCAAGGAAATTTGCTGGTGAACCACCGAAATATTTAATGGTATCCATTGTTCCCATTGCTAATCCGGCACCATTTACCATACAACCTATATTTCCGTCTAATGAAACATAGCTCAAGTCACTTTTAGCAGCTTCAGCCTCTCTGGGATCCTCTTGAGATGGATCGTGCATTGCCTGAATTTCTGGCTGTCTATATATTGCATTAGAATCGATGTTGATTTTTGCATCTAAACAATGGAGCTTTCCTCTTTGAGTTATTACTAATGGATTTATTTCTAGCAAGCTGAGGTCATAAGAAATAAATAACTTAGTTAATTGCGAAAGCATTTTTGAAAACTGTTTTGTCTGTTCATTATCTAAACCCAGTACTTTTGAAATTTTTCTTGCTTGAAAACCCATTGGTCCTGTTAAAGGATCAATAGGTTCATAGATGATTTTCTCTGGTGTTTTTTCAGCAACCTCTTCAATGTTGACACCGCCCTCACTCGAGCCAATAAAAACAATTCTCTGAGTACCTCTATCAATGACAGCGCTAAGATATAGCTCCTTTGCAATATCTGTACACTCTTCAACTAAGATGGAGCTAACTAGCTGCCCATTAGAATCAGTCTGATAAGTGACTAGTCTATTCCCAAGCCAATGCTTAGCAAATTCTTTTGCTTCTTCAGGCGTATCAACTAACTTTACGCCTCCTGCCTTACCTCTTCCTCCAGCATGTGCCTGTGCTTTGACTACCCATTTATCTCCACCAATATCCTTACAAGCACTCAAAATATCATCTGGAGATGTAATAACTGCATTCCTTGAAACAGGCAAACCAAATTTTGCAAAAAGCTCTTTACCTTGATACTCATGGAGATTCATTTTTTATTATTTCCTATGTGTATAGCTTGCTCATTTACTGCAAGTGCAGCCTCATGCAATGCCTCAGAAACTGTTGGATGACTAAAAATAGTTAAGCCGAGATCTTCAGCACTGGCACCAAATTCCATTGCAACTACTCCTTGCTGAACAATATCAGCAGCAGCTGGACCAAAAGCATGAACTCCCAATATCGTATCCGTCCTCTTATCAGCTATTACTTTTACAAAACCGGTACTTTCCCCAGTAGCCAAGGCTCGTCCACTTGCAGCAAACGGGAAAGAGCCAGTTTTAAATTCGACTCCTGCATCATTGAGCTCTTTTTCATTTTTTCCTACCCATGCAACCTCAGGATGTGTATAGATTACAGATGGCACTAAATCATATTCCATTTCAACTTGATTACCTGCAATTCTCTCAGCAACCATTATGCCTTCCTCAGAAGCTTTATGAGCCAACATTGGGCCTCTGACGACATCGCCCACCGCCCAAATATTTTTTATTTGTGTTTCACAAAAATCGTTTACTGAAATAAAACCATTTTGATCAACTGATAGACCACAACTTTCATCTAATAAATTATTTGTATAGGGTTTACGACCGACAGCAACAATTAATTTATCAAAAGTTAATTCAGACTGATTTCCATTGTTTGTAAAATTTACAGTTACATTTTTTTCATTGGATTTGGTGGCAGTAACCTTGCAACCCAAATTAATGTTTAATCCCTGCTTATTAAATTCTTTTAAAACATCATCAGAAATTTTTGAATCTGCCATAGGTAAAAAATCGTCCATGGCCTCAAGAATTGTTACCTTTGATCCAAGCCTAGACCATACACTTCCGAGCTCTAATCCAATAATACCCGCCCCAATTATTCCCAATGTCTTAGGCACTGCTTTAAATTCAAGAGCTCCCGTGCTGTCCACAATGTTTTTATTGTCTAACTCTGCAACAGGAATATCTATTGGCATAGATCCTGTAGCTATAATAATATTTTTAGTTTTTAGCAATTCAATATTATCTTCATTAGTAACTTCAACATTATTTGAATCAATTATTTTTGCACTGCCTGTAATTTGAGATACTTTATTTGCTTTAAGAAGCCCAGCGACTCCTGAAGTCAGCTGAGAAACAATTTTGTTTTTTCTTTCCATCATCTGAGAAATATCTATTTTTGGCTTGGAAACCTTTATTCCATGATCAGAGAAGTGATTCAGAGCATCTGCATATCGATGTGATGAATCCAATAATGCCTTGGATGGAATGCAGCCTATATTAAGACAAGTACCTCCTAATTGTGGCTTATTATTTTTAGAGGATTTTTCAATGCACGCAGTTTTTAAGCCTAATTGAGAGGCTCTTATTGCTGCAACATAACCAGCTGGCCCACTTCCAATTACAATAATGTCGTACATCAGCAGACCTTATAAGTTTAATAAAAGTTTTTCAGGGGATTCTAATTGATCTTTAATAGCTATTAAAAAAGAGACAGCTTCTTTCCCATCCAGTAAACGATGATCATAACTTAAGGCTAAATACATCATTGGTCGAATAACTATTTCTCCATCAATTGCAACTGGACGATCTTGGATCGTATGCATTCCTAATATCGCAGTTTGCGGAGCATTAAGGATAGGAGTAGATAACAGCGAGCCAAAAACTCCTCCATTAGAAATTGTAAATGTACCTCCTTGCATTTCTGCAATAGACAGTTTTCCATGCCTTGCTTTATCCGAGTAGTCTAAAATCGATTTTTCAACATCAGCAATTCGTAAATTACCTGCATCTCTAATAACTGGAACAACTAAACCTCTATCGGTTGAAACTGCAACTCCAATGTCCTGATACCCGTGATAGACAATATCACTACCGTCAATGGAGGCATTTACAACAGGAAATTTCTTTAACGCTTGCACTGCTGCCAGGACAAAGAAACCCATAAAACCTAATTTCACCCCATGCTCTTCTTCAAATTCGTTTCCATACTTTGCTCGCAGATCTTTAACCGGCTTTAGATCAACCTCATTAAAAGTTGTCAGCATTGCTGTTTCTTGCTTTACAGTTAGCAATCTATTAGCTATTGTTGAGCGAAGCCTAGACATAGGTACTCTTTCTTCAAGTCTCTCATTAGAAGATGATGCAACTTTTACAGGTGGACTTATAGATTTCTCTTTATTTTTACTTTCAGGTAAATCCAAATGATTCACGATATCTGATTTAGTGATCCTTCCATTTTTTCCAGAGCCTTCTATGTCACTTTCATTTAAATCATTTTCTTTTAATAGCTTTTTGACTGCTGGTCCATTCTTTGTGCTTGAATCTTTAACTTCATTGTTAATTTCAACTGCATTTTCTTTTTCAGGCTCAGCGATAATCTCATTCTTTGGAGTATCTGATGCCTGATTAATGTCTTCTTTTGTGAATTCTGCTATTAATTCAGCGCTTAGAACAGTTTCTCCTGCAGGTTTAAGAACTTTTGAAACAACGCCATCGAATGGAGCAACAACCTCTAGAACAACCTTATCAGTTTCAATTTCAGCAATTACTTCATCTTGCTTTACATGATCGCCTTCTTTTTTTACCCAATTCGCAATTGTTCCATCTGCTACTGATTCTGGAAATGTTGGTGATTTAATTTCAGTTGTCATTTTTATTTCTCTTTAGTTAAAGCCTCTGTTACTAGAGCTTCTTGTTGTTGAATGTGTAATTTATTTAAACCTACAGCTGGAGCGGACGAAGCTTCGCGACTAACTAATCCAATTTCGGCATTAAGATTAAATCTATCGATGACTTCTTGAAGTCTATGTCTGTGGTTGTACCACGCTCCTTGGTTTGTTGGTTCTTCCTGACACCATATAAAGCTTTTTACATTTTTATATGTCTTTAGAATCTTTTCGAGGGTATCGTAAGGAAATGGATATAGCTGCTCAATCCTAATTATGGCAACAGAATCCATACCTAGATCATCTCTTTTTGAGGCTAAATCATAAAAAACTTTACCTGAACACATAATTATTTTGCGAACCTTTTCAGGAGAATCAACTGAATCGTCAATTACATATTTAAAGGATCCCTTTGTTAGCTCATCTAAAACAGATACTGCATTTGGATTTCTTAGTAAACTCTTAGGAGAAATCACTACAAGTGGTCTTCTCATCATTCGAATGGTTTGGAATCTTAGTAAATGGTAAATTTGAGCAGGAGTACTAGGGACACAAACTTGAATATTTTCATACGCACACAGTTGCAAAAATCTTTCTAATCTTGCGCTACTATGCTCTGGACCTTGGCCCTCATAACCATGCGGAAGCAACATGACTAATCCTGAGAGTCTCTCCCATTTATGTTCAGCTGAAACAATAAATTGATCAATAACAACTTGTGCTCCATTAACAAAGTCACCAAATTGAGCCTCCCACATAACCAGTCCTTTTGGACTTGTAGCAGAATAACCATATTCAAAACCAAGAACAGCTTCTTCAGATAAAAGGGAGTCATATATATCAAGAGTTGTACCTGCATTTTTTGCAATCTCCACAAGAGGCATATATCCTCTTCCATCCTGTTGATTCAATACAACAGCATGACGATGAGAAAATGTTCCACGTCTTATGTCTTGCCCAGAAAATCTTATTGGATATCCTTGATCGAGCAAGGTTGCATATGCCATATTCTCTGCAAAGCCCCAATTAACAGGAATTTTTCCATCTGCCATTTGGAGTCTGTCAGAAAAAATTTTATCTACCTGCTTTTGCAAAACAAAATTTTCAGGAGCTGTAAATGCTTGATAAGCAAGATCTTTAAATCTTTTCTGACTGAATGAAGACTTGATCTTAACATCTCCTTTTTGATCCATGTATGGAGTCCAATCAAACCACATTGACTCATTAGGTTTTGTAGCAAGGTTGTGAACAACAGAATCTCCCTTTTCTATTGCTAACCTATAACTTTTTTCTGACTCATCGCACTCTGATTGAGTAATCACTCCTAATGAGATCAGTTTTTCTTGATATGCACTTTTCACAGAAGTTTGTTTAGCAATTTTTTGATACATGATAGGTTGAGTTGAAGATGGTTCATCAGCTTCATTATGGCCCCTTCGTCTGTAGCAAAACATATCTATAACAATATCTTTTTTAAAGTTATATCTATATTCACATGCTAATTTTGCTGCAAAAACTACCATTTCTGGATCATCCCCATTTACATGAAGAACCGGAGCTTCAATCATTTTTGCAACATCAGTTGCGTATTGCGTTGATCGAGAATCTTCCTCATTTGAAGTAGTAAAACCGATTTGATTGTTAACTATTACGTGAATGGCGCCTCCAACTCCGTACCCTCTTGTTTGAGACATTTGAAGAGTTTCCATCACAACTCCTTGGCCCGAAAAAGATGCATCACCATGTATTAGAATGGGAATTACTAATTCTTTCTTATCATCTCCAATTCTATCTTGTCTTCCCCTGACTGAACCTAAGACAACCGGATCAACAATTTCTAGATGCGATGGATTATTTGTTAGTGATACATGTACCTCTCCATTAGGAGTTAATATGTTGGTTGAAGAGCCAAGATGATACTTTACATCTCCGGTGCTTGCGCCCTCTAATTCGTAATCTTCTTCAAACTCAGAGAATAGTTCTTTTGGAGATTTCCCTAAAACGTTTACCAACAGATTTAATCTTCCTCTATGGGCCATTCCAAAACAGATTTGTTCCGCGCCAAATACTCCACAATTTTGAATAAGACTATCGACTAGCGGAATTAACGACTCAGCGCCATCGATTCCGAATCTTTTCATACCTGGATATCTTGATGCCAAGAATTTTGCGAGGCCCTCAGCTGAACTTAAGCGCTTTAAAATATATTTTTGCTCTTCGGGATTAAAATTTAATTTTCCTAGGTTGGGCTCGAGACGGTTTTGAAACCATTGTCTCTCAGGTAATATGGAAATGTGATTGTATTCAATACCAAGTGTCTGACAATATATCGATTCTAACGCTTTTAAAATCTCTGACAAAGAGGCTGATCTTTTGCCTATATTGAATGAATCTATATTAAATACTTCAGATAAATTTGATGAATCCAATCCGTAAAATTCAATATTTAGATCATCTGTATATCTGATAGGCTTTAATCCCAAGGGATCTAGATTAGCTTTTTGATGCCCCCTATTTCTATATGCTTCTATTACTTGAAATACTTTAGTTTGATTAACATTTGATTTAGTTTCTCCTGCAATATTTTGAACTGAGGGATTAACTTCATCTTCTTTAAATCTGCTGATAACTTCTTGATGAGAAATTTCTTCATTTGACCCATTCACTTGAGGCAGAGAGTCAAAATATATTCTCCAGTCTTCAGGGATTGAGGAAGAGTCCTTTAGATAAGACTCATACAAAGATTCTAAATATGCGCTTTGGGCACCTGCGGTGTGGGAAGTTGACCGAAGATGTTCCATGTTATTCATTTGTTATCCAGTCTTATCAGAGGTAATAATATTATGGTTGCTTTTATTTGAAAGAAGCATTGACTTAATTTCTCCAATTGCTTGATTAGGATTAAGTCCCTTGGGACAAACACTCACACAGTTCATAATCCCATGACATCTATAAACGCTAAATGGATCGGATAGACTTTGCAGTCTCTCAGCAGTTTTTGTATCTCTCGAATCTGCTATAAACCTATATGCCTGAAGTAGAGCCGCTGGACCGACAAACTTATCAGGATTCCACCAAAAGGATGGGCAACTTGTTGAGCAACAAGCGCAGAGGATACATTCATAGAGACCATCTAACTTGTCCCTGTCTTCTGGTGATTGCAACCTCTCTCCAATATCAACGGGATTATCATTTTGAAGAAATGGCTTAATCTTTTCATATTGGGCGTAAAACTCAGTCATATCTACAACTAAGTCTCTAACAACAGGAAGACCAGGTAGCGGCCGAAGATCCAGCTTATTTTTTTTGATCACTGATGATAATGGTGTGATGCAAGCTAAACCATTCTTTCCGTTAATGTTCATTCCATCGGAGCCACAAACCCCTTCTCTGCAGGATCGTCTGTATGAAATAGTAGGATCTTTTTCTTTCAGCTGATTGAGCAATTCTAAGACCATAATATCTCTTTTAGGCTTTTCAAATTCAATACTTTGCATGTAAGGAAATTTGTCCTTTTCTGGGTTGTATCTGTAAATATTGATGCTAAGTGTCATGATTTATTCCTAGTAGGTTCTTACTTTGGGTGGAAATGCTTCAACTTGAGAAGGCTCAAAATTTACATGTCTTTTACCTAAAATTTTTGTTGTCGGATCATATAACGAATGACATAACCAATTTTCATCATCTCGATCAGGATAATCCTCTCGAGCATGCGCTCCTCTACTCTCAGTTCTTTGAAGAGAAGAAATTGCAGTCGCCTCAGCAACCTCAAACAAGTTCTGCAGCTCTATAGCCTCTACTCTATTTGTATTAAATGCTGCACTTTTATCTTTTAGATGAAGATTCTCGATCTTCTCACGAATATCGTTTAAGGCAGCAACACCTTTCTCCAT
This sequence comes from uncultured SAR86 cluster bacterium, assembly GCA_902623685.1. Classification (GTDB taxonomy): domain Bacteria; phylum Pseudomonadota; class Gammaproteobacteria; order Magnimaribacterales; family D2472; genus D2472. The sequence goes on along the minus strand of CACNUQ010000012.1, from coordinate 1,286 downwards.
ATAATCGCCTCTCCTAAATACACCAAAATAATTTTGCATTACTTCTTGAAGTTCTTTTTTTACTGTTGAAACTTCATAGCCTGATGAAGATTCATTGAGTACATTTAAATTGTGTAGAGCTTTATCAATGTCATCTTTGCTTGCATCTGCAACACCGCCGCCAGATTTCATGGCTTCGTTAATATGAATGCCAGCGGCCCTGCCAAAAACAACCAAATCTAAAAGAGAATTGCCGCCAAGTCTATTAGCACCATGCACTGAAACACATGCTGCCTCCCCAACTGAAAAAAGCCCTGGAATATATTCATCATTGGAACTACTAATTTTAAATGCTTGGCCATGAATATTCGTTGGAGTTCCGCCCATCATATAATGACATGTTGGAACTACTGGAATTGGTTCATAAACAGGATCTACTGCCGCAAAAGTTCTAGACAGCTCGCAGATGCCTGGTAATTTTGCATTTAGAACATCTGCACCTAGATGATCGAGCTTCAAAAAAACATGATCCTTCTCATCTCCACACCCTCGCCCTTCAAGAATTTCTAAAACCATTGAACGAGCAACAACATCTCTACCAGCAAGATCTTTAGCATTAGGAGCATATCGTTCCATAAACCTTTCTCCATCTTTATTTATAAGATAGCCTCCCTCACCTCTGCATCCTTCTGTAACAAGAGATCCAGCTCCATAAATACCTGTTGGATGGAATTGCCACATTTCCATATCTTGAGCGGGGATACCTGCTCTCAATGACATTCCAAGCCCATCACCAGTGTTAATGAGTGCGTTTGTTGTTGAGGAATATATCCTGCCAGCACCTCCGGTTGCTAGGACAGTTGCTTGAGCTTTTAAATATGCAACCTCCCCTGACTCAATAGAAAATGCAATGACTCCCGTAACTTCTTTAAATTGATTAAGAACTAAATCAACTGCAAACCATTCATTAAGAAAATTAGATCCTTCTTTTACATTGTTCTGATAAAGAGTATGCAATAGTGCATGTCCTGTTCTATCTGCAGCAGCACATGTTCTTGCAGCCTGGCCACCTTTTCCAAAATCCTTAGACTGACCTCCAAATGGGCGTTGATAAATTCGACCGTTTTCAGTTCTAGAAAAAGGTAACCCCATGTGCTCAAGTTCAAAAACTGCTTTTGGCCCTTCAGAACACATATACTCGATTGCATCTTGATCTCCAATGTAATCTGATCCTTTGACAGTATCGTACATGTGCCAACGCCAATCATCTTGAGGGTCAGCACTGGCAATTGCACAAGTTATGCCTC
>CACNUQ010000011.1 GCA_902623685.1 uncultured SAR86 cluster bacterium | reverse complement strand
CCAAGCGATATATGGGTCAAATGTTTGGCCTTTGGTTCCTAGCAAGCGCAATAGGAGGGGTTCTTGCCGGACTGCTTGGTGGAGAGGCACTTGATGGAGGCCTAGAGACAATCTCACCAATTTTTGAATTTATGATTCAATATTACTTGATCATAGCTTTTGCATTGATTGTCTTATCTTTTGTTATAAAAACTGCAAAAGAGCAGACCGACTAATTAATTGTATTATTAGTTTCTAAAAGAATTTGTTGATAAATTTCTTGAAGTTTATCTAAATCTTTTAAAGATATTTTTTCATCAATTTGATGAATAGTTGCGTTTTTAGGTCCAAGCTCAATCACTTCTGCGCCTGAAGGAGCAACCCATCTTCCGTCTGATGTACCACCCCCATTATTAACCTCAGCTTCCTTCCCATTAATTTTTTTTAAAGCCGTTTGTATAATTGAGAGAAGATCAGTTTTTTCTGTTAAATAGGGATTTGCATTTAACGTCCACTCAATTTCAAATTCACATTTTGACTTGCTAATAATCTTAGTAAATCTATCTTTTAAAGATTCCGCTGTTGATTCTGGGGAAAATCTAAAATTAAACAACATTTTTAAGCTTCCGGGCACAACATTTGAAGCACCAGTTCCAGATTCTATATTTGAAATCTGAAAAGAGGTTGGGTCAAAAAATTTATTGCCTTCATCCCATTCGGTTTGCATGAGTTCATTTATAATTGGACCTGCTTCTAGGATTGGACTCAATACTTTTTGTGGATATGCAACATGGCCTTGTTTGCCAATTAATTTAAGATTTCCGCTTAAAGATCCTCTCCTGCCAATCCTTAGAACATCTCCAACATTTTCAGAGGAACTTGCCTCACCCACCAAACAATAATCAATAAACTTATTTTGAGCAGCTAATGAATTGATTAAGGTATCAATCTTTCCATCTTCGGGCTCACCTTCTTCATTGCTTGTTAACATTATCCAGATTTGAAAATTAGGCTTTGGATGATCTTTTAAAAAATTTTTCACAGATTCAATAAATACAGCAACACTACCTTTCATGTCAGCTGCCCCTCTCCCTATAAGCTCTCCATTAATAATTTTTGCTTCAAATGGAGGAGATATCCACTCCTCCTCAGGCCCTGAAGGAACTATGTCTGTGTGTCCTAGGAAGCAAAATACTTTTCCTGAATCTCCAAATTTTGCTAACAATGTTTCACAGTTAAGCTCAGGTACTCTCTCAATTTCAAACCCAATTGGCACTAGCGCTGTCTCAATTAGATCAAAACAGCCTTCATCATAGGGCGAGACAGATTTTATTTGAATGAGTGATTGAGCTAATTTTAAAGCAGACATAGATTTTTAATTTTTGTGAAGCGTTTCATTTAAAGCAATAGATTTTGGATTAATTCTTGCTTCAATGGCTCCACTTTGAGAATTTCTAATAAATAATAGGTTATCCTCACCAGCCAGCTGTGATGCTTTTACGATTGATTCAGGTTCATTATTTTTAGAAAATCTAGTAACTTTTGAACCGCCAGTAATGTAAAGCCCAGCCTCTATAATGCAATTATCTCCTATTGGGATTCCTAATCCAGAATTGGCACCTAAGAGACAATTCTTACCAATAGAGATTTTGATATTATTGCCTCCTGAAAGAGTTCCCATGGTGCTGCATCCACCGCCTAAATCAGAATTTTTTCCTACAAGAACTCCTGCAGAAATTCTTCCTTCTATCATTGCAGCTCCTAATGTGCCAGCATTAAAATTGACAAAACCTTCATGCATTACGGTTGTGCCCTCACTAAGATATGCACCCAGTCTAACTCTGCTTGCATCAGCAATTCTAACACCGGGCGGAATAATGTAATCGGTTAGAGGAGGAAACTTATCTACTGATTTGATCTCAAGAGATTGATTAGTGCGCTTAGCTAGAAGAATTTCCTTTTCAATCCCCTCAACCTCAATTGGTCCTTGGTTGGTCCAAGCAACATTTTCTAAATTATCAAATAAATTCTCAAGATTTAAAGAATTTGGAAGGAAAAATTTATAAGAAATTAGATGTAGTTTTAAGTATGCCTCTTCAATACTATTTATTGGTTTATCCTCTGAAATTCTACATAGTGCAATGATTTTATTCGTTTCTAAGTTAGAAAAAGAGTTATTAAATTCTTCGTCATCAACCTCTAGTAAATTAATGTTTTCTATATGCATCAGATCATTTTTCATTAAGTCATTACATTGCTGAAAATGCTTATCAAACTTATTTTCACCATTTTGAAACAAAATAAATGGAAAATGCGCATCCAACGTCTTGCCAGATTTGCCTTTGGTTGTAATACCAACTCCAATTAAAGGAAATTTATTCATAGGGCTATTATATTAGGTCTCTATTTATATTGAAGTTCTAGAGACTTATTAATTTTTTTTGTATCTGCTGTGCTTTATTTTTGTTAATTGCTGATTTTGTCTTTTCGTCAGTAACTGTAAAGTTGTCTTCAACTTTCTCACCAAGTGTTGTTATTCTAGCAGAATCAATACTGACGCCATGATCTAAGAATATTTTTGCAACCTCTGAAAGTAAATTTGGTTTATCTAATGTTTCTAATGTTATGAGGCTGATAGTTTTTATTGAAGAATCAGTTATACGAACCTTAGTTTGATACTCAAAGACTTTTTTAGTTTTCGTTTTAGCTTTGGCAGCTGATTTTGGGGTTTCAGAGTCAATCGCAGCTATAATTTTTTTCTGAATATTTTGTATGTCTCTTTGTATTAAGTTTCCACCAAGAACTTTATGCTTACATATAAAAGTATTCAATGCATACAATCCATCATTAGTTGTGTGAATATCTGAGTCGATAGTTTCAATTGATAGATTTTCAAAGCTCTGAACAGTTTTAAAGAATAGACCTGGTTGGTTTGAAGTAAAGATAAAGATCTCGATTAAGTTCTTTCTGCTTTTGATAAGTATTGATGTTTTTCCTTTTGAGCTTGCAATTATCTTTGCTTGATCTGAAAGTTGTTGAATTTGATATTTTGAGAAATAAGTATTTGACAATTGATCCCAAACTTTAATTAAAAATTCATTTTTATCACCAGGTATTGATTGTATCGACCTTAATTTTCTCTCTTTAATGATTGAATGATTTGATTGCCTTTCTTCTAAATTTAATTTTTTCCGAGATGACATAAACAGCTGCTTTAATAAGTCATGTTTCCAAGAATTCCATAAATTAGGATTGGTTCCACGGATATCATTGATTGTGAGCATATATAAGTAATTCAGTTTTTCAGTTGAGTCTACTTTCTTGATGAAATTATCTATGGTTTCAGGATCATGCACATCGGTTTTTTGAGAAATAGAAGACATAAATAGATGATTTTTCACCAGCCAACATAACAACTCAGTATCATGAATTGAAAAGTTAAGTCTTCTGCAAAACTGATTTACCATTTTTTTACCTATCTCAGAATGATTACCTCCCTTTCCTTTGCCCAAGTCATGAAATATGCCAGCAAGATATAAAAGTTCAATTTTTGGCAATTTGTTTATTAACTCATGTTCAATTTTCAGAGCCTCATCCACTTTTCCAATCTGCATTTGTCTCATGTTTCGAACCACCTTAAAAGTATGCTCATCGACTGTGTAAATATGAAACATATCAAACTGCATCTGACCCTCGATTTCCCCAAATTCAGGAATCAGAAGTCTTAATAGGCCCAACTGCTTAAGTTTTTTTAGGATTGTTGAAAGGTTTGTTGTTGACTTTAAAATATCAATGAATTGGTTTCCAGCTTGTGGAGATAGAAAATAATTTGGATCAATTTGAGATAGAGCTGATTTAATTTTTTTGATTGATTTAAAATCTAAACCATTAATTTTTTTTAACTCCCCAACTTTTTTCAAACTTTCAAGAATAAATTCAGGCTTTTTAACCAGATTAATTCGATCAGATATCCCTAAACGGTCCTTGAAAATATAGAAATCTCTAGAATATGATCTTTTAAGAATAGTTAACTGATCTTCATAGGCTTGAAAAACTAATTCATTAAAATCTGAAAGATTGGATGCATGCAAAAAAAAGGTTCTCATAAACTTTTCAACAGCTGAAGATTTTTTTGAGGACTTCAGTTTTGATTTTTTTGCTAGCAAAAGTTGATTCTCAAAACTTATTCGATTTGAGTGGTTGTTTAAGTTCAATATGTATCTTAAAGATTTAATATGATCATATGATTTTTTAACATTTTTAATTTCTATTTTTTTAAAAAGCTTAATTTTTATACAATCTTCTAGTTTTTCTATTTCAAAGCAATGTTCCAGAACCCACAAAGCAGTTTGAAAATCCCTTAAGCATCCTGGTGATTCTTTTAAATCTGGCTCAAGGCTGAATTCTGTTGAGTCAAAAGATTGATATCTTCTCTGTTGCTCTAATTTCTTTGCATTGAAAAATTTAGTTTTATTCCAATTAGAAGATATTTTTTTTAAATTTTGATTTAAATCATTAATATTATTCCTATGACAATAAATGACCCGATTTGAAAGGTAAGAGGTAAACTCTTTTAAATCAGATTTAGTAATTTTATCAATATCTTTTATGGTTCTTACTGAATGACCTATTTTTACTTTGAGAGTCCAAAGCCATCCAATAAAATCCCTAACATCGTCAATTTTTTTAGTTTTTTTTGTTAACTGGATTATTGATAGGTCAATATCAGAAGAGGGATATAGTTCTCGTCGACCATAACCCCCCAAAGCGACTATTGCAAAATCATTTTCAAGTTTTCTCTTTAAAAACTCATCAATAATTAATTCATCAAATATATCTGATCTCTGATTTAAGTATTTTTGAGTTAATTTTGGCGTATTAAAAATAGCTTGAAAATTTTTTTCAAATTCAAGATTTATTTTTTCTAGTGGTTTGATCAAAAGGATTCTTCACGCCGCTTTGTAAGAACTTCTACGCCAGATGAGGTCACCGCAAGAGTATGTTCCCATTGGGCAGAATTTCTTCCATCTTTTGTTTCAACAGTCCAACCATCGCTGAGAATTTTTGTATATTTTGAACCCTGATTGATCATGGGCTCAATTGTAAAACACATGCCTTCTTGAATTTCAATTCCTCTTCCAAATTTACCATAATGCAGAACTTGAGGATCCTCATGATAGACCCTTCCAATTCCATGGCCACAATAGTCCTCAACAACTGAATAGTGATTTTTCTCAGCATGCTCTTGTATCACAGCGCCTATATCACCTAGATGTGCGCCTGGCTTAACCACATCAATTGCCTTATACAAGCATTCTTGGGCTACTTTAACCAACCTTTCATTATGAGGTTGCGTCTTTCCAACTAAGAACATCTTTGATGTGTCTCCATGCCATCCATCACGTATAACCGTCACATCGATGTTAATAATATCTCCGTTTTTAAGAATTTTCTTTTCAGATGGAATGCCATGACAAATTACTTGATTAATGCTTGAACATATAGTTTTCTCAAATCCGTTGTAACCAATATTTGCTGGTATTGCTTTTTGCTGATTTACAATGAATTCGTAACATCTATTATCCAGTTCCTCAGTGCTGACTCCAGGAACCACAAATGGTTCAATCATTTCTATAACTTCTGCTGCTAATTTGCCTGCAATCTGCATCTTAGATATTTGTTCAGAATTTTTTAAATTTATACTCATTTTTTTAAAAATTTTATAGACCTAAAGAACATATCAATATAAAGTATCCTTTTAATGTCAGCGCATAATTTTAGCTCATTAAATTCAAAACTTTCACAATTATTTGCTTTCTTTTCTCACTTTATTAAGGAGAAAATTTAGTGTCTTTTCCAGCTGTTTTAATCCTTGAGGATGGTTCTCTTATTGAAGGTACTGGCTTTGGTGCTAAGGAGATATCAGTTGGAGAAATTGTTTTCAATACCTCTATCTCAGGCTATCAAGAGATTATTACAGATCCATCATATGCTAAACAAATTATAGCTTTTACTCATCCTCACATTGGCAACACTGGAATAAATGATGAAGATAATGAATCTGATAGTATTTTCGCTTCGGGAATTGTCATAAAGGATTTGCCAAATCATTATAGTAATTGGCGAGCAACACAATCTCTCGAAAGTTTTCTAAAATCAAAAAAAACTATTGGAATTTCAAATATAAATACACGAGCGTTAACTGCAAAGCTAAGAGACCATGGATCGTTAAAAGCATGCATCTCACCCGGAGATAAAAGTTCCTTGTCAACAGCTCAGAAAGCTCTTAATGACTTTAGTGGTTTAGAGGGGCTTGATCTTGCTAAAAAAGTTTCGACTAAAAATTCCTTTTCTTGGGAAGAGGGCACTTGGCCTAATTATCAGGAGGTAAAAGATGACAAACTCATCGTCGCTATTGATTTTGGAGTTAAGAAAAATATCTTAAGGCTTTTAAGAAAATATGTTGGAAAAGTGCAAGTAGTAAACGCTCAAATCAGTTTTGAAGAGCTTATGAAGCATAAACCTGATGGAGTATTTTTATCCAATGGACCAGGAGATCCTGAACCATGTGATTATGCCATCCGCTTAATTCAACAACTGCTTGATATTAATATGCCAATTTTTGGAATATGTTTAGGTCATCAACTCCTAGCTCTTTCTGGAGGATGCAAAACATATAAAATGAAATTTGGTCATCATGGTGCTAATCATCCTGTGCAAGACCTTCATTCAAAGATAGTTTACATAACTAGCCAAAATCATGGCTTTGCAGTTGACTTATCAAGCTTGCCTACAAATATAGAACCTAGCCATATTTCACTTTTTGATGAGAGTTTGCAAGGAATTATTTTCAAGGATAAGCCTGCATTTAGCTTTCAAGGGCATCCAGAGGCTAGTCCAGGACCACATGAACTAGAAGAACTTTTTATTAAATTTAATTCTATGATTGATTATCATGCCAAAAAGAACTGATATCAAATCTGTTTTGATCATTGGCGCTGGGCCAATAATAATAGGCCAAGCTTGTGAGTTTGATTATTCTGGTGCACAAGCTTGTAAAGCACTAAAAGCTGAGGGTTTTAGGGTGATTTTAGTTAACTCTAATCCTGCAACCATTATGACTGATCCTCTCCTCGCGGATGCAACCTACATTGAACCAATTCACTGGAAATCAATTGAACAAATAATTGCAAAAGAGCTTCCAGATGCATTGTTACCCACTATGGGGGGACAAACTGGGCTTAATACGGCTTTAACCTTGGCCAAAGAAGGGGTTCTAAAAAAATATAATGTTGAGTTAATCGGAGCATCAAGAGAAGCCATTGATAAAGCAGAAGATAGAGAACTATTTGATAAAACCATGAAGGGTATAGGTATTGAGACTCCCAGATCTGGAATTGCTCATTCAATGGAGGAAGCCTTGATCGTTCAAGAGGATCTAGGATTTCCTTGTATTATCCGCCCTTCATTTACACTTGGTGGATCAGGAGGAGGAGTAGCCTACAATATTCAGGAATTCAAAGAAATTTGTGAAAAAGGACTAGATCTTTCCCCAACAACAGAGCTATTAATTGATGAATCATTGCTAGGATGGAAGGAATATGAGTTAGAGGTAGTTAGGGATAAAAATGATAACTGTATAATAATATGTTCCATAGAAAACCTTGATCCCATGGGAGTTCATACCGGTGATTCAATCACCGTAGCTCCAGCACAAACTTTAACTGATAAGGAATACCAGGTTTTACGAGATCAATCATTCAAAATTTTAAGAGAAATAGGAGTAGAGACTGGAGGGAGCAATGTTCAGTTTGGCATCAATCCTGAGAATGGAAGAGTTGTTGTTATTGAAATGAATCCAAGAGTTAGTAGATCATCTGCACTGGCCTCAAAAGCAACAGGTTTTCCAATTGCTAAAGTAGCTGCTTTGCTATCAGTAGGATTTACATTGGATGAATTACAGAATGATATAACTAATGGCCTAACACCAGCATCATTTGAACCTTCTATTGATTATATAGTTACCAAAATCCCAAAGTTTGCTTTTGAAAAATTCCCTCAAGCAAATGATAGGCTTACAACTCAAATGAAATCCGTTGGTGAAGTGATGGGAATTGGAAGAACTTTTCAAGAGTCTCTTCAAAAAGCCCTCCAAAGTCTGGAAGAAGATTTACATGGCTTTGAAAACATTATAGATAATTCTTCTGATCAAAACGAAACGTTACGTTATCAACTTACCTTTGCTGGCTCAAAAAGAATTTTATATGTTGCGGAAGCAATAAGGCTTGGGTGGGATGCAGAAAAAATAAATCAATTGACCGGAATTGATTTTTGGTTTTTGCATCAAATTATCGATCTTATTGATGAGGAAAATATTTTACAAGATACTAAATTAAATGAGATCGATTTTGACAAAATGCTTAACCTCAAAAAAAAGGGTTTTGCTGATAGAAGAATTGCTGATTTAATAAGCTCATCCACAAAAGAAGTTAGAGACTTTAGAAAAAAATTAGGCGTTACTCCTTCCTTCAAGAGAGTTGATACATGTGCTGCAGAATTTGCCACCGAAACTGCATACATGTATTCAGCATATGAGGGAGAATGTGAATCTCGACCAACAAATAATAAGAAAGTTATTGTTTTAGGAAGTGGCCCCAATAGAATTGGACAGGGGATAGAGTTCGACTATTGCTGCGTTCATGCTTCTTTTGCACTTCAGGAAGAGGGATATGAATCTATTATGATTAATTGTAATCCTGAGACTGTGTCTACAGATTATGACACATCTAACAGACTATATTTTGAGCCTATAACTGAAGAGAAAGTTCTAGATATTATTGATTTAGAAAAACCTGAGGGAGTAATTATTCAATTTGGAGGGCAGACGCCTCTTAAACTTTCGGAAGTCTTGTTATCCAATAATGTTAAAATTCTTGGTACAGATGTGGACGCGATTGATAGATCAGAAGACAGAAAACGTTTTCAATCTCTTGCTCATCAATTAAATCTTAGGCAACCTCCAAATAGTACCGTAAAAAATCTTAAAGAAGCATTAAAGGTATCGGAAGAAATTGGATTTCCAATTGTTGTACGACCATCATATGTCCTAGGTGGGAGAGCAATGGAGCTTGTTCATACTCAGGTTGAACTTGAAAAGTATTTAAAAGAAGCTGTGGAAGTATCTGATAAAAAACCAATTCTACTGGATGGATATTTAACTGATGCAATTGAAGTTGATGTGGATGTAATTTCCGATGGAAAGGATATTGAGATCGGAGGCATTTTGCAGCATATTGAGCAAGCTGGAATTCATTCAGGCGATTCTGCTTGTTCCTTGCCACCATATAGTCTCTCAGAAATAGTTATCAAAGAAATTGAAAAGCAAGCAAAAAAGATCGCTGCAGAGTTAAATGTGATTGGATTGATGAATATTCAGTTTGCGGTTCAAGATAATAATGTCTTCATTATCGAGGTAAATCCTAGAGCCTCAAGAACCGTTCCATTTATATCAAAATGTTTGGGGGAGTCTTTAGTGAAGTCCGCTACAAAAATAATGGTTGGAAAAACTCTTAAAGGTATTAGTTTTTCTAACTTATTGCCAAAAAATTATTTTTTTGTAAAAGAAGCTGTTTTGCCATTTGATAAATTTCCCGCGGTTGATCCTATTCTTGGTCCAGAAATGAAATCTACGGGAGAGGTTATGGGCATTGGCTCGAGTTTTGGTGAGGCATATGCAAAAGCCCAAAGAGCAGCAAATAAGATATTTCCTGATTCAGGACTAGCATTTGTAAGCGTCAAAGAATCCGATAAAAAATATCTTCCAAATTTAGTTCCCTTACTTTTAGAGCAAGGTTTTTCATTGATTGCTACTAGAGGAACTGCTAATGCAATTAAAGAACTCGGGCATGATGCTCAAATCATTAATAAAGTTACGGAGGGTAGACCTCATATTGTTGATGAGTTATTAAATAATAGAGTAAATATTTTAATTAATACCACTGAAGGAAGACAATCTATAGAGGATTCAGCCTCTATAAGAAGAACAGCATTACAAAATAAATTATTTTGTGTTACCACTATTTTTGGTGCATTTGCAATTTTAGAAGCAATGAGCACTAGTTCAGATGACTGGATTTACAACTCTTTACAAGAAATAAATTAATTTCTTTCATTTGTTATAATGCTTGAATGGAAAAACTCCCTCTAACTAAATCAGGAGAGCAAAAGCTTAATGAGAAACTTCGTCAGCTAAAGACTAAAGATAGGCCTGAAATATCTCAAGCTATCGCAGAAGCAAGAGCTCACGGAGATTTAAAAGAAAACGCTGAGTATCATGCTGCAAAAGAACAACAAGGTTTTATTGAGGCAAAAATTCAAGAAATTGAGCACGCACTTGCCAATGCTCAGGTCATAGATGTTAAAGAAATACCTGAAACAGGCAGAGTTGTATTTGGTGCTACTATTGATTTGTATGATCTAACTAATGATCAATCTATAACCTATAAAATAGTTGGTAATTTAGAATCCGATCCAGAAGCAGGTTTGATTTCCATTCAAACTCCAATTGCTCAGGGACTTATGGGAAAAAATGTGGGTGATCAGGTTTCAATTTCTACTCCTTCTGGACCAATCGATCTTGAAATTGAAAAAGTTCAACATCTGTAAAATATATGCATACAGATTCTTGGGCTATAAAAGCAAAAAAACTTGGTCTTCGCTCTCGAGCAGTATTTAAATTAGAAGAAATATTAACAAAAACTAAAGCACTTAAAAGTAATGGTTTAGTTCTCGATATTGGTTCCGCTCCAGGAGGCTGGTCTCAGCTTATAAAGACCTTAGAGCCTAAATCAGATGTATATGCAGTCGATCTTTTACCCATGGACCCCATTAAAGGCGTTTATTTTTTTCAAGAAGATATAACAAATATTGATGTAATAAAAGAAATTTCATTATTAAAAACAAAATTTGACCTTGTTATTTCTGATTTAGCCCCAAATTTAACTGGTATAAGTGCAGTTGATGAAGAAAATATATTTGAGCTAAATTCAATTACTCTTAAAACGGCTGTAAACTATCTAAATAAAAGTTATGGAAAATTTATTCTTAAAACTTTTCAAAATAGTTTATTTAAAAAAATAAGATTAGAAATGGAAAAGAGTTTTAATATCGTTCAAACTTATAAACCTGCTGCATCAAAGAGTAAGTCAGGCGAAATTTATTTATACGGAGAAAGGCCACTATGAATTCAGTTTTTAAAAATGCTTTAGTATGGGTCTTGTTGGGCTCAGCCCTAATTTTTATATTTAACAATGTGGAAAATGCCTCTTCCTCTAAGAGAGAAATGATTTCTTACAGCCAGTTTAAACAAGAGGTGCTTTCTGACAGAGTTGCAAAGGTAATCTATAAGGGCGACCAAATGACAATTTTTGGCGACCGCCTTGATGGAACCCGATTTGAAACACGTCATCCAATCTATAAAAAAGATGAATCAGTTGATAATGCAATTGAAGAGCATGGTGTTATAACTGTTTTTGAGAGCGTAGAGCAACCTTCAATTTGGTCTCAACTTTTGGTGGGAGCTTTCCCAATTCTTTTACTTTTAGGAATTTTCTTTTTCTTCATGCGACAAATGCAAGGTGGCATGACGGGAAGAGGTGGCCCAATGGCATTTGGAAAAAGCAAGGCAAAGTTAATGGAAGGAGGAAAAGTCACCACAACTTTTGAAGATGTTGCTGGATGTGAAGAAGCAAAGCAAGACGTTCAAGAATTAGTAGATTTTTTAAGAGATCCTACAAAATTTCAAAAACTAGGCGGCAAAATTCCAAGAGGTGTTCTGATGGTTGGCCCTCCCGGGACTGGAAAAACACTCTTAGCCAGAGCAATTGCTGGAGAGGCTAAAGTTCCATTTTTTTCAATTTCTGGATCAGATTTTGTTGAGATGTTTGTTGGTGTGGGTGCTTCAAGGGTCAGAGATATGTTTGAGCAAGCGCAAAAAAACTCTCCATGCATAGTTTTTATTGATGAGATCGATGCTGTTGGAAGACATAGAGGCGCTGGAATGGGTGGTGGACATGATGAAAGAGAGCAAACACTTAACCAATTGTTAGTTGAAATGGATGGTTTTGATGGTAATGATGGCGTTATTGTAGTTGCAGCAACCAATAGACCAGATGTTCTAGATCCTGCATTGCTAAGACCTGGACGTTTCGATAGGCAAGTCGTTGTTGATTTGCCCGATTTAAGAGGAAGAGAGCAAATCTTAAAAGTTCATATGAAAAAAATCCCTCTTTCAAAAGATGTAGATGCTTTAGTAATAGCAAGAGGAACTCCAGGTTTTTCTGGTGCTGACCTAGCTAACCTTATTAATGAGGCTGCTTTATTTGCTGCTAGATATGGAGATAAAAAAGTTGACCAAAGTCATTTAGATCTTGCAAAAGATAAAATTATGATGGGACCTGAAAGAAAGTCAATGATCATGACAGAAGAGCAAAAAACAATAACTGCTTATCATGAAGCAGGTCACGCTATAGTAGGTCGCTTAAGTCCGGAACATGATCCAGTGTACAAAGTCACCATCATCCCGAGAGGTCGAGCGCTTGGTGTAACAATGTTTTTACCCGAGGAAGATAAATACATGCAAAGTAAGCAATATCTTCACAGTAGAATAGCAGCACTTTTTGGTGGCAGAATTGCTGAAGAAATTATTAATGGTAAAGATGCAATAACAACTGGAGCATCAAATGATATTGAAGTAGCAACAGGCATAGCTACAAATATGGTAACCAAATGGGGAATGTCGGATCTAGGCCCCTTAAAATATGGAGAAGATGACTCAAGTCCTTTCTTAGGAAGGTCTGCATCAATGGCTCCAAAGGGCATTGGTGGCGAAACTTCTAATAGTATTGATATTGAAGTTAAAAAAATTATTAATACTAATTATAAAAAAGCTACAAAGATCCTTAAAGATAATATCGATAAATTACATACTATGGCTGAGTCGTTACTGACCTATGAAACAATTGATGCTGATCAAATTGATGATATTATGGCTGGAGCAAAACCAAGAGCACCCAAGGATTGGGATGAGCCAAAAACGCCAAAAAATAAAACTTCCAAAAAAACTTCAATAAAGGGTCCCGCGGAAGAGTTATAATCTTTTTCCATGATTATAAAATTTGGTACTGATGGGATTCGTGGCCCAGTAGAATCTAAAATCACCCCTGAGGTATGCTTAAAAATTGGTCATGCTTCTGGATTAGTTTTAAAAGATATGGGCTGGGAAACTGTTCTTATTGGTAAAGATACTCGAGTATCTGGCTACATGCTTGAATCAGCACTTCAAGCAGGATTTATTGCCGCTGGTGTTAATGTAAGGTTGCTTGGACCATTGCCCACACCTGGAGTCGCATATTTAACCAGATCATTGCGCAACCAGTTTGGGCTTGTAATAAGTGCATCCCATAATAATTATTTAGACAACGGAATTAAACTCTTTGATGGAAATGGGGAAAAAATTCCTAAAGATGCTGAAAGAAAAATTGAAAAGTTACTCGTGGGCGAACTTAAACCAGTTAAAACTGCTGAGCTTGGTAAGGCTCAAAGATTTGATGAATCTGGCGACAGATACATAGAGTTTTGTAAATCGACAGTTCCTCCAGATGTTTCCTTTGATTCATTAAGAATAGTATTAGATTGTGCCAATGGAGCTTGCTACAAAGTTAGCCCTTCCATTTTTAGAGAGCTTGGTGCAGAGGTTATTTCAATAGGGACTGAACCAGATGGTTACAACATAAATTACGAATGTGGCTCTACTCATCCAGAAAAAGTTCAAGAGGAAGTTATAAAACAGAGAGCAGATTTCGGAATTGCCCTTGATGGTGATGGTGATAGGGTAGTTTTAATCGATAGAAAAGGAAGCATATTAGATGGCGACGACATCATGTATATTCTTGCATATGCTAATCCAAATAGAACTGGGCCATGGTCAGGCATCATTGGAACAGCAATGTCTAATTTTGGGTTTGAAGAGGCAGTAAAAAAATTGGGTTATAAGTTTAAAAGAGCAGACGTCGGCGATAAGCACGTTAACCAAATGCTTAAAAAAGAAGGATGGATGCTAGGCGGAGAACCCTCTGGCCACATTATTTGCAGAGATCTTGTAAGTACTGGTGACGGAACAATAGCGGCATTGAAAGTAATATCTTCCTTATTGATTTTAGAAAAAGATCCTGAAGATGTTCTGCAAAATTACAAAAAAATGCCTCAAATTAATATTAATGTTGATGTGGCTAATAAAGATATCCTTTCTGATGCTCAGATCCAACAAAAAATTAAGGAGATTGAATCAGACCTCACTATTGGTAGAATCCTCGTAAGAGCCTCTGGCACCGAAAGTAAAATCAGGATAATGATTGAGTCAGATGATGAAGCAACTGCAACCAAATATGCAAAAGATATTGAAAAAATTCTTAAAAGATAAAAAATGTCTTTGAGATTAATTGCAAATTGGAAACTAAATGGTTCAATACAATTTAATGATCAATGGGCTGAGGATTTTTTTAAAAATTTTTCAAGTTTAAATTCTGAATCAATTGGGATAGCGCCAGCTTTTATATATATAGATCATATTAGAAAATTGATTGGAGATTCCGGGATTAATATAGGCGTGCAAAATATTTGTGAGGAGGAATCTGGAGCAAGAACCGGTGAAATCTCAGCCTCGATGATTAAAGATTTAGGATGTAAATTTAGCTTAATTGGTCATTCTGAGAGACGCATTTTTTTTCATGAATCTAACAAAACAATTTCAAAAAAATTAAATCTGGCCAACAACAATTCTGTAATGCCTATTTTATGTATCGGGGAGTCTGCTGTAGAGAATGAAAGGAATGATACTTATGACATCCTAAAATTTCAGGTTGAAGAAGCGTTAAAAGATCTTTTTGAGCAAAGTGCCTTAATAATTGCATATGAGCCTGTATGGGCAATTGGCTCTGGAAAAATTCCTAACCCAGAGGAAATAAATTCCGTTCATAAAATGATCAAAGATGTAGTACAATCTCGATTTCCTAAAATTGATTTAAAATCAGTTTTGTATGGAGGGAGTGTAAATTCTGAGAATGCGTCATCTTTATTCGTTCAAGAGCATATTGATGGAGCCTTAGTAGGAGGGGCCTCACTTGATGGAAAGGAATTTGCGCAAATAGTAAATATTTTTAATGAGATAAAGTAAAAAAATGATTATTACAGCAATAAAAATCATCTGTATTATCCTTGCGATAATTCTTATTGCTTTAGTTATATTGCAGCAGGGAAAAGGTTCTGATCTTGGTTCAGCTTTTGGGGGCGGATCATCAAATTCGATGTTTGGAGCAGTTGGACCCTCTAATTTTCTTGGAAAACTTACAGGAATCATTGCTGCACTTTTTTTGATTCTTAACCTTGCGCAAGCAGTATTACTAAAAAATGCTAATACTGAAGTATTATTTACTGATGAGGAAATTCAGGAAGCAACAAAAACTTCTGAAATCCCTGTAGATTAAGTTGGTGCCGAAAGCGGGACTTGAACCCGCACGAGCTTTCGCTCACTAACCCCTCAAGCTAGCGTGTCTACCAATTCCACCACTTCGGCAAGGTGAGCAATTATAACAAGATAAGTTTTTAATACCGAAATAAATTTGAATTAACTTGACCTAAAGTACTTGCTTTCTATAAACTCTAATCCTCTGCGATGCGGGGTGGAGCAGTCTGGTAGCTCGTCGGGCTCATAACCCGAAGGTCGTTGGTTCAAATCCAGCCCCCGCTACCAGTAAATGAGATACGAACTGGGGCATTTGCCCCATTTTTATTTTTAAGAGATATGAGAATAGAGGAACTTGAAATTGCGATTGAGCCTGTAGTTACCAGTCATGGCTGTGAGCTATGGGGTATCGAATTATTGAGAGGAAAAAAAAGACCAACAATTAGAGTCTTTATTGATGCTATTGCAGGTGCAACAATAGATGACTGTGAAAAGGTAGCTAAAGACTTAAATTATGAACTCGCGTTAAACGATACGTTTTTTGATCAAGATTTTGTTTTAGAGGTTTCTACACCAGGCGTAGACAGAAAGATTTTTAAGATAGAACAACTTTCTGCATTTCTCAAGGAAGATTTTGATTTAAAGTTACGAGAAATGAAAGATGGTAAGAGAAGTCTTGTAGCCAAGCTCATAAATATAGACAATGATGAGATTTTATTTCAGAGTGGAGAAGAAAAAATGATTTTAAATTTTGCAGATCTTGATTTGTGTCGTTTAAAACCAAATTTTGAGGAACTTATGAGGGTAAACAAATAATGGAAAGTATTGAAATTTTAGCAGTAGTTGAATCTGTTTCTAATGAGAAAGGCATTGAAGAAGAAATAATATTTAATGCTTTAGAAACAGCTATTGCAAGTGCATCTCTTAGGCATTTTCATGAAGATGCAAACATATCAGTCTCTATTGATCAATCAACAGGAGAATACACTACTCATAGACATTGGCTTGTAGAAAATGAGGATTCTGAGGACTTTCATAAGGAAAGTCATATTTCGGAATTAGACTCTAAGATGCATATTGGCGATACATTTTCAAAAGATGTAGATAATATTGTCTTTGGACGGATTGAAACTCAAGCCGCGCGCCAAGTAATGATGCAAAAAGTTAGGGAAGCTGAAAGAGACACAATTGTGGCTATGTTTAAATCTCAAGATAATTCCCTTATGAGTGGAACAGTGAAAAGAGTAACGAGGGACAATATAATCGTTGACATTGGAAATGACGTTGAAGCTATCCTTCCGAGAGATCAATTGCTCCCTGGCGAGATATACAAAATTAACGACAGGATACGAGCTATTTTACAAATTAAAGAAATTGAAGGCAGAGGCTCTCAATTAATGCTTAGCAGAACATGTCCTGAAATGGTAACAGAGTTATTTAGGGTTGAAGTTCCTGAAATTAACGAAGATATTATTGAAATTAGAGGCATCGCTCGAGATGCCGGTTCTAGGTCAAAGATTACTGTTAAAACAAATGATGGACGTATAGATCCCGTTGGAGCCTGCGTTGGAATGCGTGGTTCAAGGGTGCAATCAGTATCTGGTGAACTGGGAAATGAGAGAATAGATATTATTATTTACGATGATAATCCAGCTCAAATGGTGATTAACTCTCTTGCTCCTGCGAAAGTTGAATCAATAGTTATGGATGAAGATTCTCGTTCTATGGAATTAGCTGTCAATGAAGAAAATTTAGCTTTGGCAATTGGTTCAAGAGGTCAAAATATTAGATTAGCATCTAGACTTGTTGGTTGGGAGTTAAACATTATTAGCAGTAATGAAGCTGAGGCAAAAGAGAGAGTTGTAGAGGCAGAATTTCAGGCTAAGCTTATGGATAATTTGAGCATTGACGAAAAAGAGGCCGAAGCGTTAATTAGAGGAGGGTTTTTGACTTTTGATGATGTTGCATACGCTGAAGATGGAAAGCTATCTTCTACAATGGAAATCGATGAAACAAGAGCCGAGGAAATAAAAGCAGCAGCGGCAGATGCTGCTTTGATGGAGGCAATGGGCGAGATAACTCAAGAAGAATCAAACTTAGAGTCACTTACAGAATTAGGCTTTAGTGAAGAGGAGGTAGAAACTCTTGTATCCAATGCTCTTAAAAGTAAAGATGATATTGCAGAATTAGCTGTTGATGAACTTTTAGATGTTATTGAAATAAACGAAAAGAAGGCAGCAGATATTATTATGAAAGCCAGAGAAAATTGGTTTAATTAAAAAAGGAAGTTATTGATTTGGGACTTACTGTAAAAGATTTCGCAAAAACCTTAAAAATTAAGGATGATGCATTATTAGAGAGAATGAAGGCTGCTGGGCTTTCGCATAGCAAACCTACAGATGAAATTACTCCTGCTGACAAATTAGCAATACTTAAATCATTAAAAGAACGAAAAAGTTCTGCAGCCTCTGCTGTTGCATCATCTTCAAGTAGTGGTGGAGTGAAAGTTAAATCTAAAGGAACTTTATCACAACCTACCTCATCGTCTCCAAGCCCTTCTGATGGTCTTTCAGATAATATTGAAGCAAAAAGGCAGGCAGCTGCAGAAAATTTAAAAGAGCAGCAGCAAAAAAGAGAAGATCAAATCAAAGAGGCTATTCGTATAAAACAAGAGCAGCAACAAGCTGCCAAGAAAGCTCAAAAATCACAGTCTAAGTCTCAACAAAAACCTCAGCCACGGGTAAATGTTAAAGACCAATTGTCACGAGCAGCGAAGGATTACTCTAGACGTGAGACCAGTTTTAATGAAGGAACTGAACATCAATTTGCAAAGCCTGTTGAATTCATAAAGCGTGATATAGAAGTTCCAGAGACGATACTGGTAGGTGAACTTGCTAAGCTTATGTTCATAAAGGGTGGAGAAGTGGTAAAAGTATTGATGAGCATGGGAGTTGCTGCATCTATAAATGACTCTATAGATCAAGAGACAGGGATTTTAGTCGCTGAAGAGCTTGGTCATAACGGAATTGCGCTTAGTGATTCGTCTGTAGAAGATGAAATTATTGGCAATATAAATTATACGGATACGCCAAAAACAAGAGCTCCAGTTATTACAGTTATGGGACATGTTGATCATGGTAAGACAACTTTGCTTGATTTTATAAGAAAAACTAAAGTAGTTGATGGAGAAGCTGGAGGAATTACACAGCATATTGGGGCATATCAAGTGCCTGTTGGTGATTCTGTTATTACATTCATAGATACTCCAGGTCATGCTGCATTTACATCTATGAGAGCAAGGGGAGCTAATACTACTGATGTTGTCATTTTAGTTGTAGCAGCAAATGATGGAGTCATGCCTCAAACTGAAGAGGCTATCAATCATGCTAAAGCAGCTGGCGTTTCTATTGTTGTTGCTATAAACAAAATGGATCTTCAAGGAGCAGATGTAGAAAGAATCAAAGGAGATTTAGCTGCTAAAGACTTAACTCCAGAGGATTGGGGTGGTAATATCCAGATGGTACCAGTTTCTGCTCTTCAAGGTGATGGAGTCGACAAACTTTTAGAAGCTGTTGTCTTAGAATCTGAGCTTTTAGAGCTTAAGGCTCACTATGAGGGACAAGCTCAGGGAGTTGTAATTGAATCTGAATTAGATAAATTTAGAGGCGCTGTAGCAACTTTGCTTGTACAAAATGGTACTTTGAAAGTCGGAGATATTGTGGTTTGTGGATCTGCTGTTGGAAAAGTAAAAAGTATTATTAGCTCCGATGGAAATAAATTAAAAAGTGCCGAACCATCATTTGCAGTAGAAATATTAGGCCTTAACAGTGTTCCTGATGCAGGCGAGACCTTCCAAGTTGTAAAGAATGATAAAGAAGCGCGCGAAATTGCAGAATTTAGAGAAAATAAAATTAAAGATCGAAAAGTATTAAAACAAAGAGATGAAAGCCTTGGCAATATATTTGAATCCATGGGCCAATCTGATAAAAAAGTACTCAATCTTATCTTAAAATCTGATGTTGCTGGTACCTCAGAGGCTATTGTTGCAGCTATGTCTGATATTGGAAATGATGATGCGTCAATAAAAATTGTTGCTTCAGGGGTTGGAGGAATTTCGGAATCTGATGTCAATCTGGCACTAGCTACAGAATCAATTATTTTAGGTTTTAATGTTAGATCAGATAATTCCGCAAAGAAGATTGTTGAAAGTGAAGACCTTATATTGTCTTACCACAGTATTATTTATGAGCTTATTGATGAAGTTAAAGCTAGATTAAGCGGTTTATTAGATCCAATTGTTAAAGAAGAAATTGTTGGAATTGCAGAAGTATTAGAGGTATTTAATTCTCCAAAATTTGGTCAAGTAGCAGGCTGTATGGTTGAAGAGGGATCTATATTAAAAAATAAACCTGTAAGAGTTTTAAGGGATGACGTTGTTATCCATCAAGGAGAGTTAGATTCGCTTAGAAGATTCAAAGATGATGTCGGTGAAGTTAAATCTGGAACAGAATGTGGCGTTGGTATTAAGAACTACAAAGATATCAGACCAGGCGATAAGGTAGAAGTTTTTGATAGAAAAGAAGAGGCTCAAAGCATTTAATACCATGTCTTTAACAAGAGTTCCGAAAGTTGAAGATTTTTTAAAAAAAGAAATATCTCAAATTATTTCATCTCAAGTCAGAGATCCTCGGTATCAATTCTTAAATATAGTTGATGTTAAATGCTCAACTGACCTTGGCGTTGCAACAGTTTTTTATACCATTATTGACGGTGATATTTCTGACTCACCTGATTTTAAATCTCTCGAAAAATTTGCATCAATGGTAAGGTCTAAGCTTTCAAAATTTATGCAAATCAGGAGAGTTCCAAAACTCATATTTAAATATGATAAGAGTCTTGAGAGATATAACAATATTGATACCTTATTAAACTCATTAAGTGATTAGTGGATTTCTATTAGTTAATAAAGATTCTGGCATAACTTCATCAAGAGTTGTTCAAATAATAAAAAAACAATTTAATCTTGATAGGGTTGGACATTTGGGCACTTTAGATCCAATGGCAACTGGTCTTTTGATAATTGCTATAAATAGAGCAACTAAATTTGCATCTCTTCTTTTGCAAAGTGAAAAGTCATATCGAGCTGAGGTAACACTTGGCATTCAAACAAATACTGACGATGCTGAAGGAGAGGTTATTTCTTGCAAAGATGTCAATATTAATGATTTTCAAGCTAAAAAAGCCTTGCTAAGTTTTTTGGGCGAGAGTGACCAATTCCCTCCAAATTACTCAGCACTTAAGCATAAAGGCAAACCTCTATATAGGTATGCAAGAGATGGAATCAAGATTGAAAAAGCTGCAAGAAAGATATTTATCAAAAATATAAATAATATTTCGATAGAAATGCCGAAAGTTTCATTTGATATCAATTGCTCAAAGGGCACTTATATTAGATCTATTGCAAGAGATTTTGGGTTAAAGCTTGGTTGTGGTGCCAATCTATCAAAATTAGTTAGAACAAGCCAGGAAAAATTTTTACTATCTGATTCGTTCTCATTAGACGAATTAAGTTTAGAAAATCTTATATCATTGGAAAATGCTTTTGAGGATTTAGATTTTATTCAACTAAATGAAAAAGAAAGCAGAGCATTTCTTAATGGCAGGCCAATTGAAATCAACCTTGATCATGAAAATTTGTTGAGAGTTTATGATGCCTCAAATCAATTTATCGCAATAGGAAAAAATACTAGCAATGGCTTCAAGCATGAATACCTTGTTTAATAGGTAAATAAGTAATAAGCTACATCATCTCAAACTTTAGATATGCGAGGTTTGAGAAGATTTAGGAGCATATCCAAGGAGAAAATACTTATGGCTCTACTAAAAGAAGAAAAAAATAAAATTGTTAAAAAGTTTCAAAATAGTGACACTGATACTGGCTCACCTGAGGTGCAAATAGCTCTTCTCACAGAAAATATAAATAAATTACAATCTCATTTTAAAACTCACAAAAAAGACCATCATTCAAGAACAGGTCTTATAAGAATGGTTAACTTAAGAAGAAAGCTTTTAGCTTATTTAAAAAGAAAAAATCTTGAAAGTTATCAAGACATAATCAAATCCCTTAAATTAAGAGGGTAAATAAGGAAAATCGTGGAAGAAAATAAATTAAATACTCAGTCTGTAGAATTCGAATACGGAAATAAAACTGTCAAAATCGAAACTGGCAAAATAGCAAGACAGGCTACATCAAGCATCATTGTTACAATTGATAATTTAGTAGTGTTGACAACTATGGTCGCCAGAAAGGAAGCTGATCCTTATAAAGATTTTTTTCCATTAGCTGTTTTCTATCAAGAGAAATTTTACGCTGCTGGAAAAATTCCTGGCGGATATTTTAAAAGGGAGGCAAGACCAACTGAACAAGAAACATTAACTTCCAGATTGATTGATAGACCGATTAGACCTCTATTCCCAGAGGATTTTAAAAATGAAATACAGATTTTCTGTACAGTATTATCTTCAGATAAAAATATTAATCCTGACATAGCTTCTCTGATTGGTGCCTCTGCAGCGCTTTCAATTTCAGGGGTTCCATTTCAGGGACCACTTGGAGCTGCAAGAGTTGGTTTTATCGATAGTAATTATGTTTTAAACCCCTCACCAGAAGAGTTGAAAGAATCTATGTTGGATATGGTCGTAGCGGGAACTGAAGATGCTGTATTAATGGTTGAATCCGAAGCAAATGAGTTAAGTGAAGATCTCATGTTAGGTTCAGTGCTATATGGTCATCAAGAAATGCAAAAAGTTATTAAAGCCTGCTCAGATTTAAGAGCTAAAGTGGATCCTTCTCCATGGGATTTTTCTGAAGATGAGCGAACAGCTGAATTTAAGAATAAGATTGCAGATTCTTTTACAGACGAAATAGCAAGTGCATTTAAAATTGCGGATAAGGCAAGTAGAGGTGAAGCAATCAATGCTGTAAGGGTCAAAATAAATGAAGCTCATGATGAATTAGATGATTTAGAGAGAGGCAAATTAATGAATGCCTTCAAATTGGTAGAAAAAGATGTTGTTAGAAAAAGCATTTTAGCAAATGAGCCGCGAATAGATGGAAGAGATTTAGATACTGTTAGACCAATCTATATTGAAACTGATGTCCTTCCAAGCGTTCACGGATCGTCTTTATTTACGCGTGGAGAAACACAAGCATTAGTTGCAGCCACTCTTGGGTCAACAAGAGATGCTCAAAGAATAGAAGGGCTGAATGGCGAAGAATCTAATACCTTCATGCTGCATTATAATTTTCCTGCATATAGCGTTGGCGAAATTGGTATGCCATTAGGTCCTAAGAGAAGAGAGATTGGCCATGGAAATCTTGCAAAAAGAGCAATCAAAGCTGTTCTTCCTGACTCTGAAGAATTTGGTTATACCATTAGGGTTGTTTCAGAAATCACAGAATCAAATGGATCAAGCTCAATGGCCTCAGTCTGCGGAACTTCTCTTTCGTTGATGGATGCTGGTGTACCCATCACTAATCCAGTTGCTGGAATAGCAATGGGCTTGATTAAAGAAGAAAACAGTTTTGCTGTTTTAACAGACATTCTTGGTGACGAGGATCATCTTGGTGATATGGACTTTAAGGTGGCTGGTACTAAAGAGGGCGTCACTGCACTGCAAATGGATATAAAAGTTCAAGGCATCACATCTGAAATTATGGAGTCTGCTTTAAAGAAAGCAAAAAATGCACGCATGCATATTTTAGACAAAATGAACGAAGTTATTTCCGCGCCAAAAGAATTGTCAGATAACACCCCTGCAATGAAAAAGATCACTGTAGATCAGGATAAGATTAAAGAAATTATTGGAAAGGGCGGAGCAGTTATAAAAGGCATGCAAGCCGATACCGGAGCATCAGTTGACATAGATGATAATGGAGTCGTCACCATATTTGGAGAAACACAATCTATTATGAATGCGGCGCTTGAAATCATTGAAGGCATAATAGAAGATCCTGAACTAAATAAAGTATATGAAGGTAAGGTTGTTAAGATTGTAGATTTTGGTGCTTTTGTAAATATTTTGCCAGGTAAAGATGGGCTATTACATGTTTCTGAAATTTCTTCAGAGAGAGTTGAAAATGTTTCTGATGTCCTAAGTGAAGGAGATATTATCAAGGTTAAGTTGATAGGTTTTGACCGAGGAAAGATGAAACTTTCTAAAAAAGCGTTAGATATCTAAGTAATTTAAATATAATTGATATTTATAATATATAAGAAATTTTATTTATATTAGTAATATTTATCTTTAAAAAGTCAAATTTTCAGATATTTTTAACTCATATATCTTGTTCACAATTTCTTTTTATGGTTTTATGTGTTAACTAACCATGCAAACCATAGGGGGAAATTATGGATAATGCATTTAGAATGTTAAGCGACCTAGTTAGTAATTTAACTAGCGTTATCATTGGTATCTTGGGACTTGGTATTGTTGGAAGCCTTGCTTTCGGTGATATGTTAGGACTAGATGTGATTGGAAATATTACATCATTGGTCGAGTCTTTAGCTTCTAATGGTGTTGTAGGGCTACTTGTATTAGCAGTTCTATACAGCTTGCTAAACAGATAAGCATTAAGCTTGTTATTGTTAGAAAGGGTCATTAGGCCCTTTCTAACTTTTTTAAAATGAATCTTAATAATTCTCTTATTAAACTCACTGCTTTTTTTAATAAATTATTAAAATTATTGTTACCTCTTGTAGCTGTTTCTCTGTTGCTGGGTATTATTTTTGGGCCTACCACTCCATTTGTTGGCGATGTATACAGAAATGTCACAGATATTTTGAATATGCTTGGCGAAGATGCTTTGTTAGCACTAGTATCTTTAATAATAATTTTAATATTTTTAAAGAAAGAATAGTAAATATTGAATTTAATATTCCAGATAATTTCTTATCTGAATATTCTCTTTGATCTAAAATAAAAATATATGGTGGCTATGGGTGGAATTGAACCACCGACCCCAGCGTTATGAGTGCTGTGCTCTAACCATCTGAGCTACATAGCCAAGTGGTATGATCATAAAGAACTTGATTTATAAGTCAAACATTAAATTTGAAGTGGATTATATCTCCATCCTTTACTAAATAGTCCTTTCCCTCTAGTCTTAATTTGCCATTTTTCTTTGCACCAGATTCCCCATTGCAATCAATAAAATCTTCAAATGAGATGACTTCGGCCTTAATAAAACCTCTTTCAAAATCAGTGTGGATAACTCCTGCAGCTTGAGGTGCCATGCAGTCTTTTGGAATTGTCCAAGCTCTAGATTCTTTCGGTCCAGAGGTAAAGAATGTTTCTAATTTTAGTAATTTATATCCTGCAAGAATAATTTTATTTAGTACAGGCTCATCCATTTCAAGTAGTTCTAGATATTCTTTTTGTTCTTCTATTTCCAGTGTTGCAAGCTCATGCTCAACCTTTATTACAGCCGAAATAATATTAATGTTGTTCGTCTCTGCATAATTCTTGAGGCCATCAAGATTATTTTTTGACTGGTCATCAGATAAATTTGCAATTAAAACCATTGGTTTTGTTGAAAGCAAATTCATGCTTTCAATAAATTTTATTTCTTCAACATTGAATTTATCAAGCTTTGGTAAATTTCCATTCTCCATCAACTCCATTAGAGTTTGGATTATTATTTTTTGTTTTTTTGCATCTTGATCTCCAGATCTAATTAATTTTTCTAATTTTTGATCTCTTTTTTCAAGGACCTCAAGGTCAGCAAATACTAATTCAAGATTGATTGTCTCTACATCTTTCAGGGGATTGATCGAACCATCTACATGCACTACATTTTCATCATCAAAACATCTTACAACATGAAGAAGCGCATTCATCTCTCTAATGTTGGACAAGAATGCATTCCCCAAACCCTCTCCCTTTGACGCACCTTTTACTAGCCCAGCAATATCAACGAAGCTCATTGTAGTTGGTATTACATTTTCAGAGTTTACAATATCATTTATTTTATCTAGTCTTTTATCAGGAACATTCACGATTCCAAGATTTGGTTCAATTGTACAAAAGGGAAAGTTTTCAGCTGGGATAGAGGACTTAGTTATAGCATTAAATAAGGTTGATTTGCCCACATTAGGCAAGCCTAAAATTCCACATTTAAATCCCATTTATTCTGTATGCAGTTTTAATTGCGCTGTATGAATATCGTTGTTGCTCAAGAGCTCTATGACATGATTGAACTTATAAAAGCTTTTTATAATTAAGTCTTTTTCAGCAGTTTTAAATTTACCTAAGACCCAATCGGTTACATCAACTTTATTACCTGGATGACCAATTCCCACTCTTAGCCTTATAAATGATTTACCTGCATGAGATATGATACTTTTCAATCCGTTGTGCCCACCATGCCCACCACCAATTTTTAATTTCAGAGTGCCAAGCGGTAAATCTAAATCATCATGAATAACTATTATTTGTTCAAGATTAAAATTATTGGTTTTCAGAATTTTGTTAATTGAATTACCTGATTCATTTACATACTGATTGGGGTATCCCCATAGAATTTTTTCATCACCAGACAATCCAACTGTGGATTCAATTTTTTTCTTTACTTGTAAATCTAAATCAGTGTCGATTGCAACACTTTTTACCCAATCTTTTCCAATGTTATGACGGGTTCCATTATATTTAGTGCCAGGATTTCCTAATCCAATAATACAGATATTAGGCACAGATTTTTTTGAGTTTAATCACTTGATTCTGCATCTTCTGAAGAGTCGTTATCAGCATCATCTTGATCAGAGGATGAATCCTCTCCCTCAACAACTTCACCTTCCTCACCTTCCTCACCTTCAGGAACAATCTCTGGTTCTTCTTCCTCTGCTCTAGGAGGATTGACAGAAACAATCATCTGGTCATTTTCTTCATCAAACCCAGGAATCTCTGCACCCTCAGGCAAAGTGATATCTGATAAACGTACCGCTTCATTTAGCATTAAGTTTGTAATATTAACTTCAATGGCTTCAGGAATATTTCCAGCTAAACATGAAATTTCAATTTCTGAAATTGCCTTAGCAATAACTCCACCATCTATCTTTACACCCTCGCATTCTTCCTCTCCAATAAATCTGAAAGGAACAACTACTTTTAATTTTGTTTTTCTTGAAACCCTTTGAAAATCAGCATGAAGAAACTTCCCTTTTACAGGTTCTCTTTGAAGCTGCTTTAGAACAACTTTTTCTTCTTGGCCCTCAAGTATAATTTTTAAAACCTGAGTGTAGAAAAGTTCATTTTCAGATGCTTTAGTAAGCTCATTTAACTTAACTTTAATATTCTTCGTTTCTTCTTCATTTCCATAGATGATGGCAGGAACCATAGAACCTTCTCGTCTAATTTCTCTAGTCTTGTTTGTACCAGTCCTAACTCTAAGATCTGCGTTTAATATAATTTCATCTGACATCATGCTTACCTTTTAATTAATTCTTACAAAAATAGAGCACTAAGCGACTCTTCATTGTTTAATCTTCTAATGCACTCTGCAATTGTAGGGGCAAGAGAAATGACGCGTATTTTACTGCATTTTTCTGCTTCTGGGGATAAAGAAATTGAATTGGTTACAACTAATTCATCTATAGCCGAATCAGAAATTCTTTCAATAGCTGGTCCAGATAATACTGGATGAGTGATATATGCTTTAACCTTAGCAGCACCAGCATCTTTTAGAGCCTTAGCTGCATTACATAAAGTGCCAGCTGTATCGATTATATCGTCAGGAACAATACAGCTTTTTCCCTTAACGTCTCCAATTATATTCATAACCTCTGATTCATTTGATGAAGCTCTTCGTTTATCAATAATTGCTAAATCAGATTCGTCTAGAAATTTTGCCAATGCCCTCGCTCTTACAACACCACCTACATCAGGAGAGACAACAAGTATTTGCTCATCTGTTGCTGTTCTAGACTTAATATCATCATGCATGATTTTTGTTGCGTAAACATTATCAGCTGGCATATCAAAAAAACCTTGTATAGATTCAGAATGAAGATCTACTGTCAGAACTCTATCAACGCCAACAGAATTCAACATATCTGCAATTACTTTTGCACTTATTGGAACTCTTGCTGATCTTACTCTTCTATCTTGGCGTGCATAACCATAATAAGGAAGAATTGCTGTAATTTTTGATGCAGATGAGCGCTTTAAAGCATCCGTAATTAACATTAATTCCATTAAATTTGCATTAGATGGAGAGCACGTTGATTGAATGATATAAGCTTCATGCCCTCGGACATTTTCCAAAACCTCAACCTTAATTTCTCCATCTGAAAATTTACCTAAATCAATTTCACCTAGCTTTATGCCTAGTATTTTTGCTACTTCTTCAGATAAAACTTTTGAAGCTGAGCCTGAGAAGATTCCAACTGTTTGTTTATTAATCATTTTTCTTATTATTGGCTGGGGTGGCTGGATTCGAACCAGCGCATGACGGGATCAAAACCCGTTGCCTTACCGCTTGGCCACACCCCATTATGTTAAGTAAGTTAATAATGGTGAACATTGTAAAGGTTCACAAAAAGAGTGTCTCCATTTACTTGGAATTTTTTTTAAAGTTTTTTCAATTTCATTCATATTTTCGTATTCAAAAAACATTGTCGATCCAGTTCCAGATAATCTTAGAGAGCAAAGTTTGTTTAATTGATTGAAATTTTCTTTAACATCTATATTGTTCTCAAGAAATAAGGGAAGGAATGAGTTTTCTTCATTTTCTAAGATCTTATTTTGAGAATCCGTGCTTAATTTATCCCATTGAGAAAATAATTCTTTAGTTGAGGAATGAATTTGAGGAAATAATAATAAATATTTTTTTTCAGAGGAAATTTTTGCTTCAATCAAAACATCGCCAGTACCGGATGCATGTGCATTTTTTCCAAAGATAAAAAAGGGTACATCTGCGCCTACCTTTTTTCCAATTTTTATTAAATCCTTTGATGAAAGACCGAGCTCAAACAATACATTAAGTCCAATTAATGCTCCAGCAGCATTTGAACTTCCTCCACCAAGACCACCTCCCAAAGGAATATTCTTTTTAATACTGATATTGCAATATACTTGCCTTCCAACATATTTTGATAGCTCACTGACAGCTTGAAAAACAATATTTTTTTTTCCATTTATTGATGCATCGATATTTGTTGATACATTAATCAATTTAGAGCTTGTTTTTTCAATTTTCATCTCATCAAACAAATTAATAAGTTGAAATTGTGAATTTATTTCATGCATTCCATCAATTTTTTTTCTTAAGACCGATAGATTTAAGTTTATCTTTGCTGGACAAGCTAACGTTATCTTATTCACGCTTTAAAATTCCATTTATTGAAAAAATATCATCATTAACAAAAAATATTGAGAGTGTATCTAGTCCCTTATATTCGCATTTTAATTCAATGTTGTTTTTAATTATTTTAAATACATTTTTATCAGTATTTAAATTTTTGAAGCAGGAATTAAAAAAATAAGTGTATTCTTGTTTATTAAAATTATTGAACAAAGTTAAAATACTACTATCAAGCTCTTGATTAGTGGTTATTCCATCATTTTGATTGAATTTTATCTTAATAAGATTCCCTAATATTGGCTTACTAACCTGTATAATAGTATCTTCAGAAAATACATTTATTCTAATAATGAATTTAGATACTAGGTTATTTTGTGAAAGGTTCAATTTACCTATGTAGCTTTTTTCTAGGTTAGTTGATTGAGATATAGATGAGCAAGCACTTAAAATTACCACACAACACGCTAAGATAATTTTTGTTATGGAATTACAGCTTTTTGGCATAAATCATAAGACTTCTAAGTTATCTGAAAGAGAGTTATTTATTATAAATGACTCCAATCATGATGACTTTATAAATTTCTTTCAGGAGGAATTTGGTCATTTTGTAGAGTCTTTTTTTGCACTTTCTACATGCAACAGAACAGAAATATATTATTTTGGAGCACCTGGAACTTCTATTTCCATAGCTCAGAAAACTCTTGAATTCTTAGGTTGTAATGATTATGTCAGGGACGGCTTATATTTTTTTAATGAAGAAGCAGCTATTGAGCATATGTGTTGCGTTGCAAGTGGCTTAGATTCTCAAGTCCTAGGAGAGCAGGAAATATTGGGACAATTTAAGAAATCAGTCCAAAACTTCACAAAACTTGGATTGTTAAATAATCAACTTCTTAAAGCAACTGACGAAATAATATCGATAGCAAAAGCTGCCAGAACCGAAACAAAGGTTGGTTATAATCCATTATCTGTTTCAGGCCTATCATTAAAAATTGTTCAGGAGATTTTCGAAGATCCAACTCAACAAAAACTTACAATAGTGGGCGCTGGTCAGATGGCAATGAACGTCATTGAAAATTTTTATGAAAATGGAATAACAAATATTCATGCAGTCAATAGATCAAGAAAGTTTTTGCAAATCAATGACTCATTTAGCCTGGTAACCAATAATTTATCTAAGCTCGGAATACTTATACAAACAACTGATATTTTAGTGACATCTGTAAATTCACCACTGCCTATTATAGGGAAAGGGCTTATCGAAGATGCAATGAGGTTGAGATCAAATAAACCAATGTTGTTAATTGATTTAGGTGTGCCTAGAAATGTAGAGGATCAAGTACGAGATCTTGAATATGCATATCTTTTTACAATAGAGGATATAGAGCTTGTTACCCAAGAAAATTTAGATGAACGATCTGCTGAGGCTCTTAAAGCAAGGCAAATAATTAAAGATCGCATTAAATTATTTAGTCATGATCGATTTAAAAGACAGTATCGTAATGAAGCTTACGAAGCCCTTAAGATAATATCTTCGTCAATAAATCAACAGGATTATTTTGAATTATTGAGATCTAATGATCCTCATCAGTTTTTGCAAAAAATAGATGGAGTGTCTGCTGATCAATTAAGTCAAATTTCAGCTCTAAATTCTCATGCGATATTTTCTATGCTGAAGGAAATAAGAAGTGCTTGAAGAATCAATTATTAATAAGCTTGAAACTTTGCGATTAAGATCCCTAGAAATCAGTGATGCAATTGCAAAAGAGGGTGCCACTGACGATATAGCTTTATACACACAGTTGAATAAAGAATACGCTGAAATTACTCCTATAGTTGATTTATTTAAATCATTAAGAGATGTTGAGTCAGATCTATCTGGTGCACAAGAACTTTTAGAATCTGGAGATTCAGAATTAGTAGAGTTAGCAAAAAATGAGATAAATACTAATCAAGAAAAAATCACAGAGCTTGAAAAAAATATTAAATTCATGCTTCTACCAAAAGATAAGGCTGATGATGGAGCCGCTTATCTTGAAATAAGAGCTGGAGCAGGTGGTGATGAGGCTGCTATTTTTGCTGCAGATTTATTTAGAATGTACTCTAGATTATCTGAGCGCCAAGGTTGGAAATTTGAAATTGTAAATACTAAACATTCAGAACCTAGCGGTTTAAAAGAAGCTGTTGTTAAGATAAATGGACAAGGAGTTTTTAAGTTCCTTAAATTTGAATCTGGGGTGCACCGAGTCCAACGAGTTCCAGAGACTGAATCTCAGGGAAGAATTCATACTTCAACGGTTACAGTTGCAATTTTACCTGAGGTTGATGAGGTGCAAGATGTAGAGATAGATAAAAGCGATTTAAGAATAGATACTTATAGGGCATCCGGTGCAGGAGGCCAGCATGTTAATAAAACTGATTCAGCAGTTAGATTAACCCATATTCCAACCGGCGTCGTTGTAGAGTGTCAAGATGACAGATCTCAACATAAAAATAAAGCTAGAGCTATGGCTTTGTTAGCTGCTAAATTGAAGCAAAACGAGATTGACGAGCAGCAAAACACTATTGCAAGTGAAAGAAAAATTTTAGTTGGAACTGGTGATAGAAGCGAAAAAATAAGAACATATAATTTTCCTCAAGGGAGAATTACAGATCATAGGATTAAATTAACTCAGCATAATTTAGATCAAGTCATGGATGGAGATATGGTTTCAATCTGCCAAGCTTTGATTACAGAAAATCAATTGGCTCAACTTTCTAATTTAGAACAATCTTCATAATTGAACCAAACAATTAAATCATATTTTGCACTTGCCAAATCAAATACTCATACTCATGAGTTTATAGTCCGAGATTTAGAGTTTTTTTTAAAATCTTTAGGAATTAATGATGCAATTATCAAGCTTGAAGATAATTTTGATTTATCAAAAGATCAGATAAAAAAAATAGAAACTTTTTTCACATCTTATTTAGATGGATTGCCAATTGATTATATTTTAAATGAATCAATATTTTATGGATTTAAATTTTTTGTGGATTCGAGAGTTCTTATTCCTCGACCAGAGACAGAGCTAATCATAGATTATATTTTGGATTTAAAATTAACGAAAAGCTCAAAGATTGTAGAGGTTGGCACAGGATCCGGTTGTATTGCATTAACGCTAGCTATGCTTAAGCCAGAAATTAAGATCATTGCCTCAGATATTTCAAACTCTGCTTTGGAAGTAGCCGAGGTAAATAAAAAATTACATAAAGTTAGCAATGTCTCATTAGTACACTCTAATTGGATGTCTTTTGCAATGGAGAATTCTTTAGATTTAATAATTTCTAATCCACCCTATTTGACGCCAAGTGACTGTCATCTTAAAAATTTAACTCATGAGCCTTTGGTGGCTTTGACTTCAAAAAATGGATCTCAAAGTTTCATTGATATTGCCCGTCAAGCAAGATTTGCCTTAAAACCTGGTGGAAAAATTATCTTTGAGCATGGTTATTTGCAAGCAAGAGAGGTTGCCGAAATTTTACAAGAGCAAGATTTTCACAGTATTGTTTCAAATCAAGATTACCAAGGCTTGGATCGATATACTTATGCTAGTAAATAATAATTTTTTCATATGATAAGATTTGTGATTATGAACTTACAATTAACAAAATTGTGTTCAAAAATATAGTTTTTTAAATACAGGGGTTTTTAATGAAAGGTAATATGATGAATTGGGGTTTAACAATCCCGCAGGCAATTTTACATGCTGAAAAATATAATTTTGATGGTAAGTTGATTTCACGAGAATTGGATGGCTCAATAAATTCAACTACATATGGAGATTCAATTAGACGCTCAAAAAAGCTTGCTAATGCCCTTAAAAAACTTGGAGTAAATTCATATGATCGAGTTGCAACAATTGCTTGGAATAACAGCAGACATTTTGAGACTTATTTTGCAGTTTCAGGCATGGGGGCTATCTTGCATACTCTCAATCCAAGATACTCTCCTGATCAGCTTATATACATACTAAATCATGCTGAGGATGAAGTTTTAATTGTTGATCCATCATTTATCCCTTTGGTTGAGAGTGTTCAAGATAAATTAGATACTGTTAATAAGATAATTATTGCCTCATCAAAAGATAAGATTCCTGAAAATAATTTACAAAATGCATTAAGTTACGAGGAGTTGATTCAAGATGAATCAGATCAATTTGATTGGCCTGAAGTAGATGAAAATGATGCTGCTTCTTTATGTTATACCTCGGGTACGACGGGCAATCCAAAAGGCGTATTATATTCACATAGATCAACTATATTGCATGCAATTTCAATTTCTGGAGGCCTTGGATTTAATTCTTCCAGTTCAGTATTGCCGGTTGTGCCTATGTTTCATGTAAATGCTTGGGGTGTGCCTTATTGCGCATTAATAAGTGGAATGACTTTAGTTCTTCCTGGACATGCCCTTGATGGAGAGTCTTTATATGAACTTGTGAAACAGGAGTCGGTTGATTCAATGTTAGGTGTTCCTACAGTTTGGCTGGGGTTATTGCAGTATCTTGAGGAAAAAGGGCTCAAGCTTGATACAGTTGATCAAGTTTTGGTTGGCGGCTCTGCAGCCCCATATGCAATGATTAAGGCATTTGATGAACAGCACGATGCATTTTTAACTCATGGATGGGGGATGACTGAAATGAGTCCACTAGGAACTATTAATTCTCCAACAAAGAAAACCATGAATCTTCCAAAAGAAGATCGATATCAGCTGCAAACGAAGCAAGGCTATCCTTTATTTGGTGTAGAGATTAAGACAGTTGATGATGAAGATAATGAACTTCCAAGAGATGGAGAGGCTAGTGGTGCTCTCAAGGTAAAGGGACCATGGATAATGCATACATACTTTAAAGCAGAAGGTCCTGCAGTTGATAATGAGGGTTGGTTTGATACTGGTGATGTTGCAACAATTCATCCCGATGGTTGTATGCAAATTGTTGATAGAGCGAAGGATGTCATCAAAACTGGAGGTGAATGGATTAGCTCAATAGATTTAGAAAATGCTGCGCTGACTCATGAAAACGTACTTGAGGCATGTGTTGTCGGAGTTCCTCATCCAAAATGGGATGAAAGACCGTTATTGTTTTTAATAACAAAAGATGGCAATGAAATGGACAAAGACGAGATTAATAATTTTCTTTTAGAGAAGGTAGTTAAATGGTGGTTGCCTGATGATATTATTTTTGTAAAAGAACTTCCGCATGGAGCAACTGGAAAATTACAAAAGGTTGAATTAAGAGACGAGTACAAAGATCATTTAATGGAGAAATAAAATGGCAATAACAATAGTTAAACCTGAAAATTTGAATGATTATATAGGAAAAGAGTTAGAAGCGACTGATTGGTTTAAAGTTGATCAGGACAGAATAAATAAATTTGCTGATGCAACTGAAGATCATCAATTTATTCATGTGGATCCTGAAAAGGCTACTCCTATTTTTGGCTCAACAATTGCGCATGGTTTTCTTTCGCTTTCATTGGTTGCAGGTCTTGGCAAAGATACTGCACTCGTTGTTGAAGGGGCAAAAATGGGTTTAAATTACGGGCTTGATAAAGTCAGATTTTTAAGTCCAGTAGCAGTTGATTCTAGGGTTAGGCTCCATACCAAGATTGTTGATATTACAGAAAAGAATCCTGGCCAATATCTAGTTAAAGCATCTATATCTATGGAGATAGAAGGTGTTGAAAAGCCTGCATATATAGCAGAAACATTATCTATGTGGGTTACTTAAAGCAGAATATTTTTAATAATGCAGTTAATATTTTCTAGGTATGGATACTTAATTTGTATCATTTCTGTTTTAAGCGCCTCAATTTTTTTACTTGAAAACGGGTTTAGCGAATTACAAGTCTTACTTTTCGCTGGTATTGGCTCAATTTCATTTACTGTAATTGGAGAGTTTCTTGTTCCTTTATACAAAGATTGGAGACCAAACCTCAAAGAAAATTTTTTCCCAGATGCCTCACTGTTTGTATTAAATTACATTGTGTTACAAAGTCAATTGTTACAAATTTTTCTTACTTCCATTGCTCTAAAATTTGCTGGTGGAGGGTTTGATCTGTGGCCATCAGATTTAAACATATTTATACAACTAGTTTTTGCTTTAATAATTTCTGAATTTGGACTTTATTGGTTCCATAGGGGCTGTCATGAGATTCCTCTTTTATGGAGATTTCATAGCATCCATCACAACCCACAAAGACTTTATTGGTTTAATGCAACAAGATTTCATTATGTTGATGTGACGCTGCTTCAGGTTTTTGGAATAGTGCCTTTGCTGATTTTAGGCGCAGAAGCAAAGATTATTGCATTAGTAACTATTTTCAGCACTGTACACGGATTCTGGCAACATGTTAATGCTGAGCAAGATCAAAAAATTCTAAATTACTTCTTTTCTGGTCCAGAATTACACAGATGGCATCATAATTTAAAGCCAGAGATAGCAAATCATAATTATGGAAATAATCTTATTATTTGGGATCACGTATTTAAGACATTTTATTGGCCAAAAGATAATGACGAAGAATTGATAAATGTGGGTGTTCAAGGAAATTTGGCAAACAATATAAAATCAATGATATTGGATCCTTTCAAAGGATAAATTACTTTTTCAACTTTTCTTTAAGAATCTTGTTAACTGTTTGAGGGTTAGCCTTTCCCTGAGTTTTCTTCATAACTTGACCAACAAAAAAGCCAAATAATTTTTCTTTTCCGCTTTTGTAACCCTGAACTTGCTCTGAGTTATTTCTGATAACTTCATCAACAACTTTTTCGATGGAATCATCATCAGTTATTTGTTTTAAACCTTTAGACTCGATGATTTGATCTGGCGAAGATCCGTAAATGCACATTTCCTCAAAAATAGATTTTCCAATTTTACCCGAAATGGTCTGATCGTCGATTCGGTTAATGAGCATTGCTATATTCTCAGGATTTAATTTTGATTCATGAATTTCAATTAGCTCTTTATTAAGATAGGCACTGATTTCACCTATCAACCAATTTGCTAACAGAGAATAATTTTTTACACCTGATAGCGAAGATTCAAAGAAATCAGCCATAGACTTTGAGGATGCAATTATTTGTGCATCGTAAGATGAAAGTCCATATTCCTTTTGATAACGAATCTCTTTTTCAGTTGGGAGCTCAGGAAATTCATCTTTAATTTTTTGCATCTCATCATCCGAAATTACCACTGGCAAAAGATCTGGCTCTGGAAAATATCTATAATCGTTTGCAAATTCCTTTGACCTCATTGGTCTAGTTTCATCTTTGGCACTGTCATAAAGCCGAGTTTCTTGTGTAACTTTTTTTCCGCTTTCCAAGACTTTTATCTGTCTTTTAATCTCAAAATTAATAGCTTTCTCAATAAATTTAAAAGAATTAATATTTTTAATTTCAGTTCTTATACCAAGTTCTGAATCTCCCCTTTTTCTAATGGATACATTCGCATCACATCTCAGTGAGCCTTGGGCCATGTTACCGTCTGAAACATCCAAGTAGGTTACAAGCTGATGCATTGCTTTCATATACGCCACTGCCTCTTTAGCGCTTGATATTTCTGGCTCTGAAACTATTTCTAAAAGAGGAGTTCCTGCTCGATTAAGGTCTATTGCAGAGAAGCCATCAAATTCATCATGAATTGATTTTCCAGCATCTTCCTCTAAATGTGCTCTTGTAATATTTATGGTTTTAGTTGAATCATCTGTAAGGATTTCTATTGATCCGCCTAATACAATTGGCAAATCCATTTGGGTGATTTGATATCCCTTAGGTAAATCTGCATAAAAGTAGTTTTTTCTATCGAAAATGGAGGTTTGGTTTATATGAGCACCTATAGCCATTCCAAATCTTATCGCTTTATAAAATGCTTCTTTATTAACAGATGGTAAAACTCCTGGAAGACCACAATCTATTAGATTTACATTTGTATTTGGGCTAGCTCCAAAGGCAGTTGAAGCTCTTGAAAATAATTTTGTTTTTGTTGATAGTTGAACATGAGTCTCAAGGCCTATTACAGTTTCCCAACTCATTTAAAATTCTCCAAATTGGGTTTGGCATTATGAAAGTCAGAGTTCTGTTGGAAGACATGCGCAGCATTAAGCAACAGATCCTCTCTTAAAAAATTTCCAATTAGTTGCAATCCGACTGGTAGTGAATGCACTTGTCCATGAGGTATTGAAATAGCAGGTAATCCAGCTAAATTTGAGGAGATTGTAAAAAGATCTTCAAGGTATAACTCAACTGGATTTTGGGTACCTTTACTTTCAAATTTAAAAGCAGAATTCGGAGAGGTAGGAGTCATCAATAAATCTATGGATTTAAATACTTGATCAAAATCGTTCTTAATTAACCTTCTTACCTGTTGTGCTTTTTTATAGTAGGCATCATAGTAACCTGAAGAAAGCGCATAGGTCCCGATAAGAATTCTTCTCTTCACTTCATCTCCAAACCCTTCACTTCTTGATTTTATATATAGATCATTCAGATCATCTGTATTTTCAGCCCTATGTCCAAAACGTACGCCATCATATCTTGATAAATTTGATGAACACTCTGCAGGGGCAATAGAATAGTATGTCGGAACAGATGCTGAAATATTCGGGAGTGAGACCTCGATGAATTCAGCACCTAAATTTTCATAAGCTTTTTTAGATTCATCAAAACGTTTCTGAACTTCTGTATCTAGACCAGAAAGATCAAATTCTTTAATAATGCCTATTTTTTTTCCTTTAATGGATTGATTAATATTTTCTAAAAAATTTGGCACATCTGAGTTCAACGAAGTAGTATCTTTTGAATCATATCCTGACATTGAGTTAAGCAAGATAGCACAATCTTCAGCGCTTCTAGCTAATGGTCCAGCTTGATCTAGACTCGATGCAAAGGCTATCATTCCCCATCTTGAAATTCTTCCATAAGTTGGCTTTAATCCGGTAATTCCACAATGTGCGGCAGGTTGACGAATTGATCCACCTGTATCCGTTCCAGTAGCAGCTGGCACTATACCAGCGGCAACTGCTGCTGCTGATCCACCAGAACTTCCTCCAGGAACAAAACCTTTTTTCCAGGGATTATGCACACTTCCAAAAAAGCTGGTTTCATTTGAGGAGCCCATTGCAAACTCATCCATATTTGTTTTCCCAATAGTTATTGAACCAGCATCTTCAAGTTTTTCAACTACAGTGGCGCTGTATGGAGGTATAAAATTTGAAAGTATTTTTGAGGAGCATGTTGTTCTTAAACCCTTCGTACAAAATAAATCTTTTTGTGCTAATGGAATTCCTGAGAGCAACGAGGTATTTTTTTTATCTCGGTCTATAGAACTTGCTTTTTTAGAGCTATTTTCTTCATTTAAAGTTACAAAACAGTTCAATTCATCATATTTTTTAGCTAGCTGAATTGATTCTTGAGTTAATTCTGAGACTGAGATTGCTTTGTTATCCAGCAACTCATTTAGTTCGGTTATGGATTTAAATTGAATACTCATTCAACCACCCTAGGAACAAGAAAGTAATCCTCATTTGATTCAGCAGCATTTTTCAGAAATTTATTTTTTTTATTATCAGATATTACTAAATCTTCATGCTTAAAAGCTGTCATCTCAAGCGGATTATAAAGAGGTTCTATATCAGATGTGTCAATGGATTGAAGGCTTCCTATTAATTCAATAATAGTTTCAAGATCTTTTTGTATTTTTTCAGACTTATTTTGATCTATTTCTAATCTTGCAAGATAGCAAATAGTTCTGACTGTTTCTTGGTCCATATGATATTATCTATTTTTGATGCGAAATATTAAACTAAAAGCATCTTAAAATGAATTTACAGGGAATATCATAGTGGATTTCAACTTATTTAAAACTGTTCGAGGCTTATTTTCTAATGATTTATCAATAGATCTAGGAACCGCGAATACTTTAATTTATACCAAAGATATTGGGATAGTACTTAATGAGCCCTCTGTTGTAGCTATTAGAGAAAGTCGAGGTCAAAAAACAGTTGTTGCAGTAGGACATGAAGCAAAAAAAATGCTTGGTAGAACTCCAGGTAATATCAAAGCTATTAGACCTTTGTCAGAGGGAGTGATAGCAGATTTCCAGGTTACTGAAAAGATGCTTCAGCATTTCATTGGAAAAGTGCATGAACAGAGATTTATAAAACCAAGTCCAAGAGTTCTGGTATGTGTGCCTTGCAGATCAACTCAAGTAGAAAGGAGAGCTATTAGAGAGTCTGTTTTGGGTGCCGGGGCTAGAGATGTTAAGTTAATTGAAGAACCTATGGCTGCTGCTATTGGGGCAGGTCTTCCAGTCGAAGAGGCTAATGGAAATATGGTTGTGGATATTGGAGGAGGTACTTCAGAAATTGCAATACTTTCTCTTAATGGTGTTGTTTATGCAGAATCTGTAAAAATAGGTGGAGATCTCATGGATAGCTCAATTACATCATGGGTAAGAAGAAATTATGGCTGCGTGATTGGAGAATCTACTGCTGAAAAAATTAAATATACCATTGGTTGCGCATCACCGGAGTCTGAAGAACTTGAAATGAATGTAACAGGTCGAAATCTAGCTGAAGGAATTCCGGAAACATTTACATTAAAGAGTTCTCAAGTATATGAAGCTATGAAAGATCCCTTATCTGGAATAATTAGGGCTATTAGAAATGCACTTGAACTTTCTCCTCCGGAATTAGCTGCTGATATAGCTGAAAGAGGCATTGTTCTAACTGGAGGAGGCGCATTAATGACAGACTTGGATAAATTAATCTCTTCATCTACTGGAATTCCAGTAATATGCGCAGAAGATCCTTTGACATGTGTTGCAAGAGGGGGCGGAAAA
>CACNUQ010000010.1 GCA_902623685.1 uncultured SAR86 cluster bacterium | reverse complement strand
TTTGCGAACAATGAAAAAAAATGCTTAGAAATTGGTAGCAATAACGGAAATTTGCTCAAATTTCTTAGTCCTCACTTTAAAAAAGTATTAGGCATAGATCCAGCAGAAAATATTGCTCAAATAGCAAATAATCAAGGCATTGAAACATGGGTTAATTTTTTTTCAGATGATATATCAGAAAAAATAATTAAAAAATTTGATAAATTTGATGTTGGTATAGCAAGACATATGTTTGCTCATAACAATGATCCAAAAAAATTAATGGGCGCAATGTCTAAAGTTTTAGATGAGAACGGAATATTTATAATAGAGAATGCTTATGCAATCGATACATTTGAAAATGGTGAATTTGATCAAATCTATCATGAGCATATGTTTTATTACTCCTTAACAAACATAAATTTCCTTCTTAAAGAATTTGATTTTGAGGTTGTTGATCTAATGTTTTCTAAAGTTCATGGTGGATCAATGGCCTTTATTTGCTCAAAGAAAGGTAAACTGCCAATAAGCGATGCTGTAAAAGAGACCGCAGATAAAGAAGATCTTTATTTTTCTGGAAATAAAATCTTTAATGATTTCTTAAATAAAATTCATGAATTAAAAAAAGAAATAAAAAATATTCTCTTAGATGCGTCAAAAAATAACCTTAGCGTAGGTTCATATGGAGCTCCAGCAAAAGCATTTACCATGTTTTCTTTTTTAGAGATTGACAGAAAGGATATTAAATTTTGTGTTGATACTACGCCTACAAAAATAGATAAATTTTTTCCAAATTTTGGCATTCCTGTAATTTCAGAAGAATCTCTAAAAAAAGAAATATATGATATTTTGATAATAAATGCATGGAATTATAAGGATGAAATTAAAGCAAAATCTAAA
The DNA here is from genome assembly GCA_902623685.1 of uncultured SAR86 cluster bacterium. Taxonomy (GTDB): domain Bacteria; phylum Pseudomonadota; class Gammaproteobacteria; order Magnimaribacterales; family D2472; genus D2472. The sequence continues at coordinate 39,789 of CACNUQ010000010.1, read as the reverse complement.
ACTATTTTTAAAAAAGGCACTAAATTAGTCTTTCCTATTCCATACTTAGAAGTCTTTGAGGTTTAATTAAGATGTCCCAAAAAGAGATAAAACAATTTTCAGATGTAATGGTTCTTAAAAGAGAAGTTTATGAGTCAGAGTTAGGATACTTTACAAATCTATATAATCAAAATTTAATAGAATGTGATTTTATTCAAGATTCAGTATCACACATCAATAAAAGGGGCACTGTAAAAGGATTACATTTTCAGAATTCCCCATTTTCACAAGCTAAATTGGTGACTGTTTTACAAGGTAAGATAGTCGACTGCATAGTAGATATTAGACCTAAATCAGATACTTATCTTGATTATGGATTGATAGAGATTTCTGACAAAAATAAAAATATGCTATTCATTCCAAGGGGCTATGCCCATGGCTATATGACATTAGAAGAAAATACCTTGATTAATTATAAAATAGATAATAAATACAGCCCTGAAAATGAGTTTTCAATCAATTGGAAAGATAAAACTTTAGACATAAAATGGCCTGAGTTTGAAAAATATTTTCTCTCAAAGAAGGATGAGCAAGCACCACAAATAGATGAAATAACTCATAAAATTAAAATTCATGAATAACTATCCATTTAAGCGAGTTCTAGTAACTGGTGGAGCAGGATTTATAGGTTCATCATTTATTGAACAACTAATACATCTTAATAGTAAGGTTGAAATACTTAACATTGATAATGTCTCATACTCAGTATCAAATAAGACAATTAAATTATTAGATAAGTTCTCAAATCATTCCCATTTAAAAATTGATATAGCAAATAATGAGAGTATTAAAAAGATAGTAAGGGAATTTAATCCTGAATTATTAATTAATTTTGCAGCCGAATCACATGTTGATAACTCAATTGATTCTGCATTTCCATTTATCAATACAAATATAATAGGAACCTTTAATTTACTTGAAAGTTTTAGAGAATTATCCTCAGAAAGTAATAGATTGTTTCATCATATTTCAACTGATGAAGTATATGGCGATCTAAATTTTAACGAAGATCCATTTAACGAATTAAGTCAATATAAGCCTAGCTCACCCTACTCCGCATCTAAGGCAGCCTCAGATATGTTGGTGCACTCATGGGGAAGAACTCACAAAGTCCCATATTTAATTACAAATTGCAGCAATAATTTTGGCCCAAGACAGTTTACTGAAAAATTAATTCCAAAGATCATAATTAATGCTATGAATCAAGAAAACATCCCTGTTTATGGAGATGGATTAAATATAAGAGATTGGATATTTGTTGATGATCATACAAAAATACTCCTGAAACTGCATATGAAAAAAATAGTTAATGATTCAATTAATATTGGAAGTAAATGTGAAAAATCAAATCTGGAAATTATTAATGCTATCTCTGAAATCCTTAAAGAAAAATATTCGATAATTCTTCAATATTCCTTTGTTGAAGATAGACCTGGACATGATAAAAGATATGCTATCGACATGTCCAAAGCAGAAAAACTTCTGAATACTAAAATAAAAAACAAATTTACTTCAAATATTGAAAAAACTGTTGACTGGTACATTGATAATTATGATTGGTGGAAAAATTGATTCTTGTTATAGGATCAAATGGACAATTAGCTCTTTCCTTTAAAAAAATTTGTCCAAAAGAAACAAAATTTCTTTCGTCAAAAGAACTCGATTTAACAAATATTAAAAAAATTAATCAAATTTTAAATTTCTATCAACCAAAATATATTTTCAATTTTGCTGCCTATAATAAAGTTGATGATGCAGAAAAAGATAAAAAAAATATTTTGATTAATGCTGAAGCAGTTAAAGAAATCTCTAATTTTTGTAGTGAAAAAGATATTTTTTTTCTGCACGTTTCTACTGACTACGTATTCGATGGTTCAATTGGAAATTATTGTGAAGAAGATAATCCATCGCCAATCAATGCTTATGGCAGTGCTAAGTTAAAGGGAGAAAACTATATTAGGGAAATTTGCAAAAAATATATCATTATTAGAACTGCGTGGCTTTATAGCAATGGTAAAAATAATTTTTTAGATGCAATTAGATCGCAGTTCTCAGATCAAAAAGACTTAAAGGGCGCAAATGACATAATTGGTAGTCCAACCTCATCTGATTCTTTAGCTGAAGGAATTTTAATGGTCTACAAAAAAATGCAAAGTCAGAGTTTATCATCAGGAATTTATCATTTTGCTAATAAAGGAAGGACGTCAAAATTAGAATTTGTAAGAAAAATTAATAAATTACTTAGTAAAAAAATTAATTGCAAAGAAAGGAAAGTTATTTCAGTGAGTAATAGTGATTTTGATCTAAAAGCAGACAGACCGTATGATACGTCTTTAAATGTGAACAAATTTGAATCTGAGTTTGGCTTTATAATTCCAAATTGGAATGAAGAGCTTACTAAAATTATTGAAAAAATATGAAAGGCATAATTCTAGCAGGTGGTAACGGAACAAGATTAAAACCGCTTACAAAAGCTACCTCTAAACAACTATTACCCATATATGATAAGCCTCTTATCTTTTATCCTCTTTCAACACTTATGGAGCTGGGCATAAGAGATATAGCGATAATCGTAAAATCCTCGGAAAAAGAAAAGTTTTTTTTACTATTAGGTGATGGCAAGAGATTTGGGATTAATATTACTTACCTAATTCAAGATAATCCTAATGGACTTGCAGAAGCCTTTATTATTGGAGAGGAATTTATTGGGAAGTCTAATGTTACTCTAATTTTAGGAGATAATATTTTCTATGGAGAGGCATTGAAACAATCTCTTTCATCTAAATTTTCTGAAGGAGCAAATATTCTATGTTATAAAGTTAATGATCCTGAAAGATATGGTGTGGCAAAAATTTCTGGCAGTAAGGTTGTAGAAATCGTAGAAAAACCAAAGGAGTTCGTTTCAGATTACGCTGTAACAGGAATTTATGTTTATGATAATTCTGTTATAGCAAAGTCAAAATCACTTTTACCGTCAGCAAGGGGTGAGCTAGAAATTACGGATCTAAATAATTTATATATTGAGGAAGGAAATCTAAGGGGTATATTTTTAGACTCAGAGATGATTTGGATGGATACAGGAACCTTTAATTCACTTCATGATGCTTCCTCCTTAATAAAAGCACTACAGAGTAGGACTGGACATCTCATAGGATCACCTGAACTAGTATCTTATAAGAATAATTGGATTAAAAAAAATGAGCTTAGTGAAGCTTTGAATCTTGAAATAACCTATGATGCTTCTGTCTTAAGTTCTTTAGACTGAGTTGAAGACACTCCTAAATAATATAAAGCAACCATCCAAGGAAAAACAATTTCGAATCTATATCTTACAAAGGTGCCCTCGTTTTGAACTAACAAAGCGTATAAGCCAAACGCAACACCAAAAGAAAAAATCAACGGGTAAAAAGCTTGCACCTTAGTTAATGAATATTTTTTAATAATATAAAAAAATGCAAATATTAATCCCACACTTTCAAAAAATTGAATTGCGTACAACAAACCCTCCCAATTCCATGGCAATGGAATAAATAACAAAACTGGAATACCTTTAAGGCTTTCTATAATGGCATCATAAGTGCTGGTAATATCTGCAAATTCATGAGACAAGCCGTACAGACCAAAACCTGCGTAACCATTTTCAAAATCCTCAGCAACAAAAGCTAACCTATAAAGATTAATAATCTCTAAAACTTGTTCTTCAAAAACAAACAATCCTATAAAAGCTGCAATAACAAAGATAACAAACATGAACATGCTTTTATGCGTTCTAAAAAGAATTGTAGAGACAAGATAAATTGCAACAAATGTGAAAACTTGAAATTTTAATACATAAAGAAATGGCATCATCAGAAACATGCCTATATATTTTCCCCTGAGATAACTTATCAAAGTTACAGTTGCAGGAATAATAATTAATGCTTCTCTCAATGACAAGGAAGTATATAAAATGAAACTTGGAATAAGACATAAAATTAATATGCCTTTTTCAGAAACATGCTCAATCCTTGATAGCCATATATAGAATGCAAATGCAATTATACGATTTGCAAAACCTAGAGATGTTAATGTAGCAAGAACAGGTATTGGAATAAATGAAAGCAAGAATCCAGCCATATATCCTGTTGAATTATAGCCTCCCCATAAATTTGAGCCAGGAATTCTTTGTCTATCAAATGCAAGTTCTACAACTTCAAAAGTATAAATATATTGATCACCATATAACGTAGGAGAAAAAATTACATAATTAAATATAAATGGCGAGGCGAATGCAGCAATCCATACCCACATAGCTCTTTTTGAAATCAATTCCATTTGATGAGCAAAAATTACTAAGATTACGCACCAGAAATAATTTGCTAATTCAAAAAGATAATATAAGTAGCTATCACCATAATCTACCCATTGGGCAAATTCATTTACCATATTTGTTCTTTATTAGTGCGGAAATATGAAATAAATGTGCTTAATGAAAGAAAAATAACTAAATTAGAAAATATAATAATGTAAATATTAGGAGTTATAGGTGTCTCACTTGATCCAGCCTTATCAACGATAATAACAAAATATGGTAGATCGCTTTCAAGTGTAACTAACGAAAAATATGCAGAATTTAGAAGGTTTGACAACCCAGATGTAACAATTGCATTTTTTGAATCTTTCAAACCTTCTTTTAAGGATTCGATCCTTGATCTTGTAAGTTCAATTTCACCCTTTTTAGCTTCGCTGTCAGCAATATAAATTATTGCATCAAGAAACTCCTTAGCGAACTCAACATCTGCAGATTGCATTTCAGCTACAATCTTTGAACTTCTTCCTATCTTCGTTAATCCAACATTTGCTTTTATATATAGTCTTAAATCATTATAAGTATAGGTATCGCTTAGTTCGTATCCTAGTAATAGAGCGGAAAGTCGGGCAGAAAGTGACTGAGATTTTGGGATTTTATCTACATCATAATCTGAACCGGGCGCAAAAATCTTTTTACCCCAACCATCAGCCCACATTCTTCTTGCAACTGAGGCAGATTCTAATCTTGATCTAAATTTTTCAAAATTTGTATTTGCTGATCCTGCTGACAAGGATTGAAGCAACCCCCCCACTCCGTCAATCTTTTGGGTATCAGCATTTCCTGTATTTTCAAGAAGAGTCGAGCTAACTAAAAACTTTGGAGATAAAATAAAAATCACCAAAAGACTAAAGAAAAGTGAGGCCCCTAAATATTTGAGAGATGATTTAATAAAAACATGATCTTTAAAAAAATCTGAGCTGCTTTTAATTCTTTGCTGGAATATATTCATGAGCTAATTTTAGGTCATTGATTGAAATTATGGAACTAATATAAAAATTAATCTAGATTTTGGGATTCTAACCATTGTTGGAATATAACTATACTCCAAACCCTAAAAGACCAATCTCTTTTTCCACTTAAATGCTCCCTCCAAATTGTATTAACGATTTCAGCATTTAAAAACCCTTCTTTTTCGATTCTTACAGGATTTAGCAAGTCTTCGACCCAATTCTTTAAAGGGCCCCTCAACCAAGACCCTAAAGGAATCCCAAAACCTGCCTTTGGCCTTTCAATTAATTCTCTCGGTACATACTTATATAAAATATTGCGCAACACAGATTTGCCAATACCATTTTGAATCTTCATGTGCACAGGAATCTTTTGTGCTAACTCTGCTATTCTATGATCCAGGAATGGAACACGGGTCTCCAAACTATTTCCCATTGCAGCTCTATCAACTTTGCATAGAATATCATCGGGAAGATAACTAATAGTATCCCAATACATCATTCTTGATAGAGGATCATCCAGACCATGATCGGGTAATGGATCTTCAATAAGACTGATAAGATTGGAATCATCATTCGTATATCCTTGATCTTGTTTTACAAGATCATTGGTATTTGGCCACTCACAAACTAAACTCCTATAAAGTGAGTCTAATGAATCTACATTACTAAGTCGCAATGCTGTTTTTGAAACTTTATCTCCAAGCCTAGATACTCCTCTAGTTTTTTGTTGAACAAAGTTATAGCTGCTTCCAATTTTATCCCAAAAATTTATTGGAACCTTGCCGATCATTGCGCCAACTGCTTTTCTTGTTCGAAATGGCATCCAAGCAACTCTTTTCCATAATTTGGGTGCCCACAAATATCTGTTATATCCCCCAAATAGTTCATCGCCCGCATCACCAGATAATGAAACTGTAACTTCCTTTTTTGCCGCCTGTGACACAAAAAATGTTGGAATTTGTGACGAATCAGCAAATGGCTCATCATACAAATTAGGTATTTTAGGAATCAATTCTAGTGCATCCTTTGAGGTTACCTGCATTTCATAATGATCAGTATTTAAATGTACAGCAACATCATTAGCAAACTTTGATTCGTCAAACTCTGACTCATCAAAACCAATGGTAAAAGTCTTAACTGGAATATTACTTTGACTTTGCATCAATGCAACTATTAGAGATGAATCAACTCCTCCTGATAAAAATGCTCCCAATGGGACATCTGCAATACTTTGAATCTGAATTGTTTCTTTTAACTGATTTTCCAATGCTAATGTTGCTTCTGCTTCATCTTCAAAATAATTTTTTGAGCTTTCTGAAATTATTTTTTTAAATTTATACCACTTAGATATTTTGCATCCGTCAAATTCAACATCTTTATCTACACAGTGAGGAATTTGGACTGGTTCATGCAATGATGGCTTACTTATTGAAATTATTGCACCAGGCTCTAACTTATATATTCCTTGGAAAATGCTGTATGGTGCAGGAACATACATAAATTTGAAGAATTGCTTTAGTGCATCTCGACAGATACTATTTTTAAATCCAGGATAAGCTTTTAATGCCTTAAGTTCAGAGCCAAAAGCAAATACTTTCCCCGCGTTAGTTTGAATCCAGCCATAGTACAATGGCTTTTCTCCAAATCTATCTCTTATAAGATGTAAAGTTGTTGTTTGATTATCCCATAGTGCAATTGCAAACATGCCTGCTATTCTCTCTAGCGTTTTATCAAGCCCCCAAACTTCTATTGCTGCAAGCAATGTCTCAGAATCTGAGTGACCTTTCCAGTTTAAATTTGGATTTAAATTATTAAGTTCATTTCTAATTTGAATGTGATTGTAAATTTCTCCGTTGTATGTCATTACATATCTCTTGCTTGCTGAAGTCATCGGTTGATGACCAGAGGACGAAATATCGACAATTGATAGTCGACGATGGCCGAAAGCAACTTGTTTTTTTGAATCTAGCCAAATTCCAGAATCATCTGGACCTCTGTGCTCTAAAGAGGAAGCCATAACAGAAACAGTTTCTGCAAGTTGACTGTTTTGAATAGAATTATGCAGGAAAATTCCTGTAATACCACACATTAAATTTACCTATAAAATAAATTCAAATCTTACTAGATTTTAAGTAGATTTAGTAACTAATTAAAAATAGAACTTGAAAATCAAAAAATCCTAATAAAAAGATTAATTAATTTTAAATATTAGTACCTACCTAGCTAAATAAAATGAGTTTATAATCAACTTTCTTTATTTTTAGATAGCAATATAGTTATGCAATACTTCAATAATAATTTTATAGAGGATAAAGGTGTTCATATTCTTGATAAGGATGATAAGTATGTAGCAAATTTTGGCAAACAATGGAGAGATCATGTGGATATTCAAATTGACAGCAAAAATGGCTTCAATTGCTCTAAAGATCTTCTGGAAAATGTCATCTTTTCAGATATAAAGTATTTTCAAGATAAGACGGTACTTGAAATTGGCTGTGGGGCTGGAAGATTCTCAGAGCACATTATCAAATATGCCAAAGAACTTGTTTTGGTAGATCTCTCTCAGGCTATATTTTTTAATGTTGCTCAAGAGAGCACAAATTGTAAAAGAATAAAAGCTGACTTTTTAAGACTTATTCCAAACAAAAAATTTGACGTTGTTGTATGCAGGGGAGTACTTCAACATACTCCCTCTCCAAAAGAATCTATTAAAAAACTTTATGAATTTGTTAAAGATGAAGGCGAGGTTATTTTTGACATTTATCCTCCGCCAAAGATTGGTTATTTCTCACCAAAATATTTTTTATGGAGACCGCTGTTTAAAAATCTTATCGAGTATGAATCATGTGAAAAATTTTTAACTGATAATATATCTTTACTTTTAAAAATTAAACGAATTATCAGAAAAATCTTTTTTAATTCCAGATTTATATCTGATTGCTTTTTGCCTGTATATGACTATAAGGATGTGTTGAAGTTGAATGACAAACAGCTTGAACAATGGGCAGTTCTTGACACATTAGATGGTATGTATGCTGAATATGAAAACCCAATGTCATTTAAAAGAGTTATTAACTTACTTGATAAATATAATGTAGAAATTAAATATTCAAGCAAAATCCATAATGCCTTCAGAACATCTCTAAAAAAATGAACTTATGATTCAGTTAAGAACCAATTAATTGTCTCTGAAATTCCTTGTTCAACATTATAGTATGGCTCATAGCCCAACAATTTTTTTGCTTTAGATATGTCTGCTTGCGAGTGCTTTACATCACCATCCCTAAAATCCTCAAAAATTATATTCGATTCACTATTTGAAGGAAGTGATTTCTTAATTATATCTGTAAGTTGATTTAAAGTTGTTCTGTCTCCAACTGCTATATTAAAAATTTCACCTGATTCACTTAGATTCTCACTAATTGCTGCAAGCAAATTTGCCTGAATTACATTTTCTATATAACAAAAATCTCTCGAAGTGGAACCATCGCCAAAAATATAGACAGGCTCATTTTTTATAAATGCATCGATCCATCTTGGAATAACTGCGGCATAAGAACCTTTAGGATCTTGCCTTTTTCCAAAAACATTAAAGTATCTCAATCCAACTGTATTAATCCTAAAAGTTCTTGAAAAAACTGATGCATATAACTCATTTACATATTTTGACACTGCATAAGGACTTAACGGATTGCCAATTAAATGTTCTTTTTTTGGTAAATCTGGATGGTCCCCATACGTCGAACTACTTGCAGCATATATAAAATTTTTAACTGCTGAGTCTCTTGCAGCAACTAAGATATTCAAAAAACCATCAACATTACTTATGTTTGTATTTACAGGATCTTTGATGCTTCTGGGAACTGATCCTAAGGCTGCTTGGTGGAGAACATAATCAACACCATCACAACCTTGCTGACATATTTCAAGATCTTTGATGTCACCTTCAATTAAACTAAAATTCTCCCACTGTTCTTTATCCACTGAATTCTTAACGCTCTTAAGGTTATCTTTATAACCTGTAGAAAAATTGTCAATTCCTATAACTGATTGGTCCAGTTTTAACAGCTTTTCTAAAAGATTACTGCCTATGAAACCTCCTACACCAGTGATTAACCATTTTTTTTTATGGTCCTTAAGGTAATCTAGCGTCGCTTGATACTTTGGCATTTTTTATAATCTCAAATCTACTTCAGAAGAATCAAAAAGATATTTTAAGTCAAACAATATATGTCCATCTATACCAAAATTTCTTATTGTATCTATACCTAAATCTCTAAATTCATTATGTGCAAGCGCAATAATAATCCCATCATATTTTTTTTCTTCTGGATAATCTATGAGCTCAATTCCATACTCTTCAAGAGCAGCTTCTTTACTTACCCAAGGATCATAAACTGATACTTCGCAATTAGATTTATTTAGTTCTAAACAGATATCAACGATTTTTGTATTTCTTATATCTGGACAATTCTCTTTAAAAGAAAGCCCCATGATTAAAATATGATTTTTCTTGCTCAAATTAATATTATCAAGCATTTTTTTAGCGACCCAATTACTCATGCCATCATTTAACCTTCTGCCAGCTAAAATAATCTCTGGCTTATAACCAATTTCTTGCGCTTTATGAGTTAAATAGTATGGATCAACTCCTATACAATGACCCCCAACCAATCCAGGCCTAAATGACAAAAAATTCCATTTAGTCTCAGCTGCTTTTAAAACACTTTCTGTATCAATGTCTAAATTATCAAAAATAATTGATAGTTCATTAATTAATGCGATATTTAGATCTCTTTGAGTATTTTCAATTACTTTTGCTGATTCAGCTACTTTAATGCTTTCAGCTTTGTAAGTTCCTGCTTTTATGATCGTTCCGTAAAGAAAATTAATAAAATTTAATGTATCAATGCTAGATCCAGACACAACCTTCTGGATGTCAGGAAGTCTGTGTTGTTTGTCGCCAGGATTTATGCGTTCTGGGGAATATCCCACATAAAAGTCCTCATTAAAGTTTAGCTTAGAAAATTGCTCGAGAATTGGCACACACACTTCTTCAGTCGCTCCAGGAAAGACAGTTGACTCATATATAACAGTGTTTCCTTTTGATAAATTTTTTCCAACAAGCTCACTTGCTTTAATTAAAGGTACTAAATTAGGTCTTTTATCAATATCAATTGGTGTTGGGACTGTGACAATATAACAATTTGCTTCGACAATTTCTTCTTCATTAGAAATGTAAGAAATTTTTCCAGCTGATTCTAACTCGCTTGGAGTTAACTCATTAGTTGAGTCATGACCATTTTTTAATTCTTCGATACGATTTGAATTGATATCAAAACCAATAACTGAGAATTTTTTACTAAACTCAACAGCTAAAGGCAACCCAACATACCCTAATCCGATAACACATATTTTTACTGAATTAGTATTCATAATTTTAAAAAGAATTTTGAGATTTAAATAATGCTCGATAAATTTTATACATTAAATTCAAAAACCTCTCATTGTTTGGATAATCTTTGTAGGATTTTGGCTCAGCATTTAAAATTGTTTCCAATTCATCTAAACTTATATTAAATTTCTTCGCAACATATTCTTTATCATTCGCGAGTGTGTTTGAATCATATGAAGGCTTTTGAAGTTCTTTTAGGGCGTCATCTCGATGAATTATCTTATTACAAATTAGAGATGATAATGTAGCCCTTCTATAGTCAAGATTAAACTTGACAGGTTGAATATAAGATTGAGCAAATCTAGTAAACACCGATTCGTGATGCTTTCCACCATACTCCTGATATGAAAATTTGGAAACAAGAATATCCATTGCTTCTTCTTTAGAATAAGGAAAATAATTTAATAAATATGCCATCTTAATTCCTCTAAAGAATTTATAGTAAATTTCCTGCCAAAATCCAAATGTGGGAAATGTCTTCATAGGCACTAAACCAAATTTTTTATGAATACTTTTGAGCAGTTTTTTGTCCCTGGGATTATAAAACCATGACTCAGGTAAAATTCCTTCAGTAGCATAATTACCTCCACCGATGATATATTTAATGTTATATTTTGCCGCAGCCTGATGTAACACAGCTGTGATTGCTATATCAGTTGGTAATTCAACTTCTACAATTGATGACTTCAAAATTGCAAGTTGAATATCTTTAAATTCATCCCAGTTTAATACGTGGCTAATGTAGTCGATATCTAATTTTGAGCATACATTTCTTATATTGGCAGCTGAATGATCTGAGTTCCAGCCATTATCCATATGAAGAGCAAGAGGCCTAAGCCCAAGTTTTTTCACTAGATATGCAACATAAGAGCTATCTACACCGCCACTAACTCCAATTAAACAATCATATTTATTTTTTCGACCAGATTTTTTAATCCTCTCAACAAGTTTTTCAAGCTTTTTCTCACTTTCTCCTTTTTTATAAGCGATATCTTGCTTAAATTCAAAAAATTCATTGCAATGATTGCAGAAATTATTTTCATCAAAAAATATATCGGGATCTGATGTATCCATTACACATCTTGAACATATTTGGGTGTGCATTGAGGAATTATATATGAAACCTGTTTGAATACTGTGTTTGTCTTATAAATTATATTAAGAGTTTATCTAAGTTGTTCAATTAAATCTGAATTTGGGTATGATATTAAAACGCCTTTCTCTGAGCCGTGATAAACAAAAAAACTTCCTCCAGCCATTGCATTCGAATAAGTTGTTTTATAGCACTCTTTTATATGATTAAAATCTCCCGCACCACCAAGTGCTACAACAGGTATAGAAACTTTTTCTGATATCATTTTAATTAATGCAATGTCATATCCAGCCATAAGTCCATCTCTATCAATTGACTGAATAATAATTTCTCCAGCACCTTGAGATTCTGCTAAAAGAGCCATTTCTAATGGATCTATTTTTGTATTTGATTTTCCATTATTAATAAAAACCTTATTATTTTTAAAAAGATTTTTTTTTACATCAATACAAACTACTATTGTTGATGAACCAAAAGTTTCTGAGGCTTGTTTGATGAATTCTGGTTTCTTTATTGCTTGAGAACTTAATATAACTTTCTCTGCTCCGTTGGATGTTACCTCCTGAATATCTTTAAGAGACCTAATACCACCTCCAACAGCAAAAGGCATATTAGCTTCTTCTCCGACAGCCCTTACCAGATCAAGAGATATTAATCTATTTTGCTGGGATGCCTTGATATCTAAAAATACCAATTCATCAGCTTTAAATTCATTGAATAACTTAACAGCATTCATAGGATCACCAATATAATTATAATTTTTAAAGCGTACAGATTTAACTAAAGAGTTATTGTTCAAAAGCAAAACTGGAATAATTCTGGGTCGGAACATTAGAGATTAAATATTTACAAAATTTGATAATAACTGCAAACCTTGGTCATGACTTTTTTCTGGATGATATTGAACTCCATAAATATTATCCATTTCAATTGCTGAGATAAAGTTATTAGAATAATTAGTTGTATTCAAAATAATGTCCTCTTTATCTGTGTGAAAATAATATGAGTGCACAAAGTAAAATTCAGAACAATCTGGAATTTGCTGCATCAAAGCACTTTTCTTGACTATATTTATTTGATTCCAGCCAGTATGAGGAATTTTAAATCTTAAAGTATCCTCTACCTGAAATTTTTTGATTTTCCCATTTACCCAACCTAATCCACTACAGTCTCCTTCCTCTCCATGTTCAGCCATTAATTGCATGCCCAAACATATTCCAAGAATTGGTTTCTTTTCATTCATTACATATTGATTTAATGAATCTATAAGATTTAGGGAATATAAATTTTCCATTGCTTTTTTAAAATGCCCAACTCCTACTAATATAACTTTATCTGCAGAAAGAATAGTCTCTGGTTCGGATGAAATTATAGAATTTATACCTATTCTATGAAGAGAACGACTTACCGAGTGATAATTTCCCATTTTATAATCGACCAGAACGATTTTCTTTTCGTTATTCATAAATAAAGTTATTAGTAAATTTGAAATTATATAAAATAATAATTCAAAAAAATTAAAATAAAAGTTATTAAATATATGTTGATGATTACAAAGGGGCTTATAGAAAGTTCTGATTTATAAAAATTAAGGTACCCAATCCAGAAAAATGATGCAATGATTTCTGATGCTAAAAATCCAATAAAAATGTATATAAAATCTAATTGTAAATATATGCATGTATAGCATGAAAAAATGTAAAGTATTTCTCTTATAAACTCTGGAATAATATATATTTTATATCTATTTCTTTCCCAAGCAGAAATAGCAATTATCCACTCGAATGATTTTAAAATAACTGTAGATGAAAAAAGACTCAGCATTAGTGCCGATTCTAAAAATTCCTCTGAATACAATATCTTTATAATAAAAGGAGAAAAGAAAAAAATTATAATTGTAGCGACCAAGGCAACGCTTAAAAAGAAAAATATATTAGTCTGAAAGAATTTATTTCTGTCGCCTGGAACAGTTAATGATCCTAATTTTGGTAAAAAATACATTCTGCCTGAAGCCATCATTAAACTCATAATTACACCAATAAGAGTGGTGCAAAGAACAAAAAATGAGAGTTCCTTAGTGCCATAACTTGAGCCAATTAAATTTTGAATTATTAAGAATGAGCTCGAAACTAAAATAGGTTGAATAAGTAAAGGAATCGATATGGGTAGTTGCGTCTGAGGATCTTTATTATCCTTATCAGATTTAAAAGAGAATATATAAGAATTTTTTATTAAGAAAAATATTAGAACTAGCGACGAAATTAATCCACTTGAAAGTGCTAAAAATGATATCTGAAAAATCGTATTTGGCTTTATTAAAATAGCAATGATCATGGTAAATATTGACCCTGCAAATCCTGCAACAAAAACTTTTTTTAAATCAAGAAGGCCATTAAAGAAACTCACTATCATCTCTGAGAACGTAGTGAAAAAAATTAAAATTAAAATTAATCTCACTATCCATCTATCTTCGAACGGAATCAATGATTTAAAAACAAGATCATATATAAGATCATTTAAAGTAACGTAAGCAAAAAAAATAAAAATAATTTGAAAAAAACATAATTTTAGAATTGATAAAATTAATTCTCTTTGGGCTGAAAATGATGAGGATGCTTTAGATGCTCTGCTTATGATGACGTTATCAGAACCAAGCTTTAATATACTTCCAAAAAAAATATGAAAATTCTTAATTACGCCGAAAAGTGCAATTCCGGTGGGTCCTGAAAACACTGCTACACACTTATTGATGATAAGACCTGAAAGGAAAATTAACAGCTGAAATGAACTAGTTGAGAATATGCTTTTTAAGCTAAATAGAGATTTACTTCGCGTGCTAATAGAGGCCTCCTTGAACTATCAAGAATAGTAATCTTCAAGAGATTTTTGATGATCCCAATTCAAAATATATGATAAGAAGATCATCATTTTTCTTATCATAATAATTGGAAAAAAAGAAAGTAAATATACACATAAAAATTTTACTCGAAAAAAATTTGGTAAATAAATTTTTGCGGACTGCCTAATCAATTCTACTCCTCTTTTAACATTCAAGTTCCCCCTTATGCATTCGAAACCAACACCAAACATATGATTAGATTCGTGTTTTTTTAGTGGTTTAATGAATTCAATTGGGAAATCAGGATCTTCAGCAATTTTTTTCATGCAGAAACTATGAACATCTCCATTCTTAATGATTGCTTTACCCATATTTGTTTTATGCTCCCTCATTACAACAAGAGGCTCATCAAGATAGAAAAACTTATATCTCAATGCGAATCTAAAAAAGACCCCTTCACCTTCTGTGAAAAGTTCCTCGAATGACTTGTTTGATAAATAACATTCTCTTGAAACCAATGGAGATATTGGATTAATAAATCCATCGGTAAAATTTTCCAATAAATTAAGAAAAGATTCTCCATGTGCCTTGGTAACAGGTGAAAATACTCTATTTGATGTATCTACATCCTCTCGAAACCCAGGCCCGTGCACCACACCCCAATCAGAAGAGAGGTTTTCGAAGATTTTAACCTGTGAATATATTTTTTCTTCAAGATAGTAATCATCCCCATACAGCAAACTTATGTAATCTCCTGTTGAAACTTGAGCCGCTTTATTCTGCCTTACAGTAATTTTATTGTTTTCTGGATAATCTAAATAAATTATCCTTGAATCTCTATTAGCATGATTTTCAATGATTTCTTTTGATTTATCTGTTGAACCGTTATCACTTATTATAATTTCTAGGTTTTTATAAGTCTGATTGATGACGCTCTTAATTGCAGAATCGATATACTCATCCTGATTGTAAGACATAATAATTACACTAACTTTTGGATTGAACATTTAGACGATAAATATTTAAACTTTTATATTTTTAATTCTAAAGATCCTCTAATCTTTAAAAAAGAATAACTCGATCTGCTGTTTACTTAAGCTCAGAAGATCTCCCCCAGAAATATACTCCTTGTACCAATCAACGATATGAGGCATTGATTCATCTAATGACCATTTAGGTCTCCATTTTAAATCATGATAGGCTTTACTAATGTCCAAACTTAATAAATTAGCTTCGTGAACCTGAGAAGATTTATCATATTCAACTATATCTAAATTTCCCCAAAATTTACAAAACAGCTTTGTAATAGCATCTACAGTTCTGATATCAGTAATGTAAGGACCAAAATTCCATGATGAATTATTTTTATGCCCATTATGAAAAAGATCCTCAGCAACAATCAAATATCCGCTCAATGGTTCAAAAACGTGCTGCCATGGTCTTGTGGCTTGGGGGTTACGTATCAAGACTTTTGATTTATTTTTAATTGCTCTCACTATATCAGGTATCAATCTATCTTCAGATAAATCGCCTCCACCTATTACATTACCCGCCCTTACAGAAGAGAGCGCTGAAACAGAGTCATTGTTAAAAAATGATTTTTGATATGATTGGATTAATAATTCGGCGCAACCTTTACTACTACTATAGGGATCATGCCCACCCATTGCATCATTTTCACGATATCCCCATATCCACTCTTTGTTGTCGTAACATTTATCTGTAGTGATCATGAGAGAGGATCTAACTGAATCAACCTCTCGGATAGCCTCTAAAACATTCATTGTACCTATAACATTTATTTCAAAAGTCTCAGATGGAAGCAAATAGGATTTTCTTACTAATGGTTGTGCAGCAAGATGAAAGACAAATTCTGGTCTGAAATCATTAAGAATTTTCTTTATGCCTGAAAGGTTGCGAATATCTTCATCATGAGATTCATATAATTTATTAATACCTAAAGCTGAATAGAGCTCTGAATTATTATTCAATGACTCTTTTGATATGCCTAATACCTCTGCCCCCATAGCATTAAGTATCATTGAGAGCCATGCTCCCTTAAATCCACTATGGCCAGTAATTAAAACCTTTTTATCTTTCCAAAATTCTTTATTCATTGCTTTTAGTCAATATATCTGGATCTTGACTTATTCCATCTTTCTCATCTAAATTTCCAGTATAAACATAATCATTAACATTTTTATTCAAAATTCTCTTTATAATAAATAAAGTTAGCTGATTTGGAATCATTCTTATAAAAGATATCAGAATAATATTTCTTATTTTTGTATACCAAGGCAACACACTTATTAAATTTTTATACTCTTCACTTTTAAGAGTATCAAGTGTATCTTTTTTTAAATATATTAATGATCTATAAAAACTTTTAAAAAAAAGAGTAGATGAAATATTATTCTTTATTACATTTGTTCTGAAAGAATCATCTGAGTAGTTGTTCAAATTTATTAAAAAAACATTCAGCATTCTCACCATTAGCCTCAACCAATGATTTGGCTGCCAAGTCATTGCTTGGCCATTAGCATCTTGCCAGACAACAGGGGTTTCAAAAAAATAAATTTTCTTATCTAAATGAAATGTACTGTAGATGAATGTTCCAAAACTTGGCCAAGTTCTAAGATCTTCATAATTTCTGATCCTCATTTCCTTTGCAACATCACTAGTCATAAGATGTGAACCGCAAAAGCCATACTCATTGATAGATCTTACAAGGCTTCTTTTTAGAGAAGAAATATCTTGGGGTCCATTTCTTAAATTTAACAAATTTGTCTCATCATCCAACTTAGTATTAAGTAATACATAATCAAATTGTTCTAAATTAGGTAAAAATTCTATTAGCTTAATAAGCCCTTCTCTAATTATCATATCGTCATCTCCAATGACCAGGATCCAATTTGAAGTAGCCATTGAGGTTATATCTATAAGATTTCTATTTCCTCCTATATTTCTGTCATGAGACTTAAGTTTTATATAGTTTCTATTTTCAGAGATCTCTTTTAAAAATTCCCAAGTATTATCAGTTGAGCAATTATCAGAGACACATACTTCAATATTTAAGTCATAAATTTCAACTAATTCGATTAATTGTGTGAGAATGTTTTTTAAAAAAGATTGTCTTGAGAAAGTGGGAATACAAATAGATATTAAGTGATCATAGTTTTTACTATTCATTTAAATATCCTAAGTAAAAGAAAAGAAAAAAAGAATAAATCAACAATAAGAATCTAAAAATTGAGCTGAGGAATTGAAGAAATGTTCTTGCATTTCCTCGGTCAATCCATGATGTACTGCTAATAAAATTCCTCCCCTCATTGCATTATCTGCATTAACAAAATCATCAGGTGAGCCGACGCAGTCTATTTTTTGAAAACCTGGTTGCCTTAAAATATTTCCAGTAAAAATTACTCTTGTTTGGATGTTCCTTTCTTCAAGAAAGATCTGCATATCTGTTCTTGTGAAGGGAGCATCCTCCTTAACTATCATCGGATATGCTAGCCATCCGCTGTATGATCTTGGGTTTTGATTAGGCAAAATAAAAAAATCCCTATATTTTTCATTTGAAAAAAAATTAGTATTTGCATCAAAATTATTGACTCTACTTTTAATATTATCCTTTAATTTTTTCAATTGAACTAAGGCAAATGCTGCGCTCATTTCAGATGGCTCTAATTGATAGCCAATCTGCTCAAAAACAAATTTAGCATCGTACTTGTAGCCATTTAAATTTACATTAAATCTGTTTTCAATTGCTTCATTATCACTAAAAAGAGATGACGATCTCCCCCAAGATCTAAGTAATTTAGATTTTTCCATTACAAAATCATCAGATGTAATTAGCATGCCTCCATTGCCAGCGCCGTTAATTACATGAGACCCATAAAAACTGGTAATTGCAGCATCTGCATACTTTCCTGTTGGTTCTCCATCAAGAGTTGCTCCGAGCGTATCAGCTGAATCAATAATAACTTTTATTTCATGTTCTTTAGCAATAGCATATATTTTATCCCACTCACAAACATTACCCATTAAGTCAGGAGCTAGTATTGCCGAGGTATTTGGATTTATTGCCGATTTAATCTTCTCAAAATCAGCACAAAATGTGTCATATCCAACGTCAACAAAATGTGGCTTTAAATTATTCTTAACTAAGCAACCGACCGTGGTTGAAAATGTTAAAGCAGGTGTAATCACTTCGCTCCCTTCGGGCAGTTTCAGAGATTCAATTAATAAATATAATGCAGAGGAACCAGAATTAGTCATTATTCCATGTTTATGACTGAACAAATCTGCAATCTTTTCCTCGAATTCTTGAACTTTCACTGACATTTGAGTAGATGTATTCAGAACATCTACAACTGCCTGAATTTCTTCTTCTCCATGTACAGAGCTTCCGTATGGCACTCTAATGTAATTGGACATAATGCTTCCTTTTTTTGAGAATAATTATAACAATTTATCTAAAATATATTGGCTAAATATTGGAAATCAAGGAACAAATCATTTAAACAAAAATTAATTTTGTAAGCATTCCTCTAATGCAAATGATACCAATACATCTCCTTTGTTTTTTTCATATCCTACATACTTTCCACCAGTTGCCTGAATAGCTATAAATTGACAACCATTGTGCTGATATGACATTGGTGGAGCAGATCCCGCATATGGAAGTTCATAATTCCAAATTTCTTTACCAGATTCAGCATCAAAAGCGTAAATATTTTTATCTGGAGTTCCAGTTGCAAATATTATCTTAGAGGCTGTGGTCATAACTCCACCAAAATTCTTATCGCCCATTGAAATTAATCTTCCATTATTATCTATCCTTTTCCCAAAAGTCTTTTTCCATACAATATCACCACTAATAAGGTTTGATTTGGCAATCATTCCCCAAGGAGGCTTTGTTGCTGGATATCCATCTTTATCTAATAAAAGCTGCCAAAAAGAAGAATATCCAAGCATATTAAATGCTTTAAGCCTTTCATCGTATTTTCTAAATTCATCTAACATTTTTGAATATTCTTCACTTGATATGTTCAAAGAAATATTAAATTCATTATGTAAAGAAGTTAGGCTTGACACATTATTTACTTTCTTGAATTTCTCTGTAAAAGTTAATCCAACCAACGGAGGATATAGTAGGTCTCCTTCTGCTTCATCCTGATAAACTCCTTGCCTTGCAATTCCATGACAAGATGAGCAATCTGTAACATATTTTTCATTATTTGGTGTCAAGGGCAAATAAGAATAAATTTTATCTGCAAGTTGAGATTGTTTTGATTTCATTTCAACCCAAGGAGATAAATAAGCTTGATTAGGTGGATTGAAATAATTCTGAATTTTTTTAATGATTCTTATCAAAAAATAATGGATCTTATCTTGATAGTAAGCCCTTAATATCCATGGGTCTCTGTTATAAGGTATTATAATTTCGGGCTCATCAGAGCTTAAATCTAAGGAACCTCCAAACCAATTTGCTCCTCCATGAAGACCGAACATTGCTACATCATAGTCAACTGATGGAGGAATAAAAAAACCATACTTAGCATTTCTAAGCTTTGTATTTACATATCTACTATTTATTTTATCAAGATGATCAAAGTCATTTTTTGGATCAATAATTGTATTTGAGTAAGGCTCTGGAAGATAATAGATCTTTTGAAATTTTGATAATTTCTCACCTTTCAGGGTTGATTGTTGCACAGAAACATTTACGAATGAATCCTCAAAAAAGGGCTCTCCATTTTTTGCATTTAAAACAAGAATATCTCCAGCTTTAGACAAAATAGTTACAACAAAATCAGCCTTTTTATTTCCAATGAGATTAAAAATAATAGGATTTCCAATCAAGTCTAAATCCCACACATCATGATGAATATGTTGAAAAGACCAAGCAATTTTTCCCTCATCTAAATCTATAGCAATAATACTAACTGAATTATCTGAATCTCCTCTATTGAAACCAGTTAATCCATCAGAGCTTCCAGTAACTGCATAACCTAATCCAAGTGCAGGTTCAATAGAAAATCCTGACCATATTCTAGGAATTACATTATTCTTTTCTAGATTTACATGCCAAATTTGATCTTTGGTATTGATGTTATATGCCTTTATACCATTATCAACTGTAGCAATTATAATTTTGTCCTTATATATAATTGGTGCAACCAATGAGGCGCCACTCAAGTATCGGTGGAGTATTTTTCCTGAGCTTGAATCTATTTCAACAATTCCCTCCCCGTTTGGAACGAATAATTTAGGACTTTTATGCATATATGATGATAGCCCCCTTCTTCCTGCAGGCTGACCTATATATGTCTTCCATAAAAGTTTACCGTCACCTGGATTGACTGCATAAACATTTCCTTTAAGGGTGACCGAGATCACTTTTCCATCAACAAATATAGGAGAGGTTTGCACAGTTTCGGTAGGCTCTATTTCACCGGAATGATGAATCCATGCAGGTTTAAGATTTTTAATATTCAATTTTGAAATCTGTTTTAAATGCGTAAATCTATGCGACTGAATATTTCCTGAGCTGTGATTCCAGCCATCGATAGTTTCACTACTCTCAATTTTACCAATCTGTATTAGCAGCAGATTGAAAATTAATATGCGAAAAATGTTCATTGGTAGCTGTAAAAAATTCTAATTTTAAAATCTATTATATGGGGTGTAATAATTATTTCCCATGTAAGGTATCATGATGCCATATGATAAGAGTATTGGTAACAGGGGCAACAGGATTTATAGGATTACATTGTATAAAACAACTCCTAGAAAGAGGTTACTTTGTTAGAGGAACCATTAGGTCTAAGATCAGAGAGCCTGAAGTTACTCAAGCAATTGAAAAATATAATTTAGATATTAAAAACTTAGAATTAGTAGAGACTGACTTACTTAGTGATGATGGTTGGTTAGAGGCAATGCAGGGTTGCGATTACGTATTGCATGTAGCTTCTCCAAATTATAATCCTGAAAAAGAGGACATAGTTAAAATAGCAGTTGATGGAACTAAAAGAGTCTTGTGGGCTGCATCTCAATCAAATGTTAAAAAAATTGTTATGACTTCATCGTTAGCAGCGGTGACTGGATGCAGTGATAGTGAAAAGAAATTTGACGAAACAGACTGGGCAAATATCAATGATAAAAGAATTGATCAATATACAAAAAGTAAAATTGCCGCTGAATTAACAGCTTGGAATTTTATAGATGAACTATCAGAAAAAAATAGAATGAATTTATCAGTTATTATACCCTCTGCGGTTAGCGGGCCTACTCTTACTGATGACATTGGTACTTCAAATCAATTTATTCTTAAACTTATTAATGGAACCACAAAAGGAATTGTTAATTTAAATATTGGATGGACAGACGTAAGAGACGTTGCAAGAGCACACATTGAAGCTCTAGAAATGGATTGCATGAATGGAGAACGAGTAATACTTTGCGAAAGAACGCTTTGGGTAAAAGAAATAGTAGATCTGTTAAGAAAAAAGGGGTTTCAAAACCTGCCTAGATTTTCATGGCCTAACTTTATTATAAAGTTCCTACTGACTAATAAAGGTTCATTCGTAGATAGTAGAATGGTAGGAAAGAAAAGATTAATTTCTAATACAAAAGCAAAAAATTTATTTAAATGGAAACAGATGAATGCTTTGGATTCAATAAATGAAACAGCTAAACAGCTAAAAGATCGGATATAGTTTCAATATTCATCCCCTAAATAAAGATTATCAAAGCTATTAAAAATATATATAATTTAATAAATAATCATTTAAAACTCTAAATATTCAAAATGAAAGTAGTTATTTTAGCCGGAGGACTTGGTACAAGGCTTTCAGAAGAAACTTATGATAAACCCAAACCAATGGTTGAAATAGGAGGAAAACCAATTTTGTGGCACATAATGAAGATTTTTTCTTCTTTTGGTTTTAATGAATTTATTATCTGTTGTGGCTATAAAGGATTTCACATCAAAGAATATTTTCAAAACTATAACTTGAAACATGCTGATGTTGAGTTTGATTTATCTTCCGATAAAACAAATATCATGAAAATGAATACAGAGAACTGGAAAGTTACCTGCGTGGACACTGGTGATTTAACCCTTACTGGAGGAAGATTAAAACGAGTTAAAAAATATCTAAATCCAGATGAAACGTTTTTATTTACATATGGTGATGGTGTAGGAAATATTGATATAAATAAATTAATTAAACTTCATAAAAAAAATAATAAGCTTGCCACTGTTACTGCGGTAAGCCCCCCAGGAAGATTTGGAGTTTTATCTATTAATGGGGATTCTGTAATGCAATTTAATGAAAAACCCGAAAATGGTTCAACTTGGATTAATGGTGGTTTTTTTGTTTTGGAACCCGAAGTTCTTAAGTACATAGATGGAGATATGATCTCATGGGAAGAGGAACCTATAAAAAAAATCACTAAAGAGAAACAATTGGCTGTTTATAAACATCCAGGTTTTTGGCAGCCAATGGATACTTTGGCAGAAAAGAAACTTTTAAATGATCTGTATGAAAAAGGTGAGGCTCCTTGGAAAATTTGGTAACTTCAATTTGATCAAATTGCTCTCCAATAATTTACACACAAGGTATTAAACATGCTCATAAGCTTTTTAAAACGCCTACTTTCATTTCTCATAAGAAAACTTAAACTAGCTGATCTAGATAGTTTTATATATGAAAGAAGGCTTGAACTTGCCAATCAAGTCGATGAAGAAAATAATTCTATAATTCAAATTGGTCCATTTAAGGGAATGAGATTATCTCAAGGAGATTGGTGGGGGAAAATTGATCGGCCAAGCATGATTTTTGGATTTTACGAAAAAGAAGTTCTTGAGTCCTTGGCTAGTCTTAAATCTAAATATAATACGCTCATTGATCTTGGTGCTGCAGATGGATATTACGCAATTGGGGCAGTATTTAGTGGTTTATTTAAACAATCTGTTTGTTATGAAATTGAGGCTGAGGGTCAAAAGCAAATTAAAAAAAATGCTATTGCAAATAATGTATTAGATTTTGTAAAAATTAGAGGCGAGGCAAAAAAAAATTTTTATGATGATTTTACTCAAGAAGAACTTGATTCGAGTGTAATTTTATTGGATGTAGAAGGAGAAGAATTTAATATTTTCAGTAAAAAGGAAGACTTTCTGAAGCTTAAAAAATCAACAATTATCATTGAATCTCATGCCTTATATTTTGATGATGGCAACCTAAAACAGGAAAATTTAATAAATTTAGCCAGTGAATTTTTTAATGTTACAGAATTAAAAATGAGTTCAAGGGATCTCTCAAATATAGAATATCTTAAAAAATTTAGCGATTCTGATAGATGGTTAATGTGTTCTGAGGGAAGGGGTCAACTTATGAGCTGGATAAGACTGGATCCAAAGTAAAAAATTTTTAGTTGATTCCTAAGCCTATATACTCAATTCCATGATCAATAACTTCTGATTTTTCAAGAAAATTTCTACCATCGAATATTTTTTTATCTTTTAGATTTTTTAATTTTTTAAAGACAGGATTCTTAAACTCATTCCATTCTGTACATAGAACTAACGCATGAGATTTTTCGATATTGTGATAAGAATTATCAGAAAATGTTATGTTTTTTATGTCAGAAAGAGATTTTGAAGCAGATGGCATTGCTTGAGGATCATATACATAAATATGCTTAACCTGTGGAGATAGTTTTTTTATAAGTCTAATTGAAATAGAATCTCTTATGTCGTCAGTATTAGGTTTAAAAGATAGTCCCCATATAAAAAAGGATTTATTTTTCAGATTAGAATTTTCAAATGCTCTCAGAATTTTGTTATAAAAAATCTCATATTGTTGATTATTAATTTTTTCAACAACTGAAAATATTGAAAAAGGAAGATTTGATTTTTTCTCAAGACTTATTAGTGCTTTTATATCTTTTGGGAAACAAGACCCTCCGTATCCCAAGCCTGCATTTAGAAATTCTTCGCCTATACGAGGATCACTTCCTAAACCAAGTTTTATGTCATGAATGTTGGCATTTGTTAAATCAGCCAGTTGTGAAATCTTATTAATAAAACTTATTTTTGTTGCAAGAAATGAATTAGATGCATATTTAGTTAGTTCAGCTGAATTGGCACTCATAAAAATAATTTTTTTTTGAGCTAATTTAAGTGGAGCATAAAGTTTTTTCATGATTTTTTTTGATGCTTTAGAATTGCATCCAACAATAATTCTTGACGGAAAAACGAAATCCTGGACTGCACTTCCCTCTTTTAAAAATTCTGGATTTGAAATTATCTCAACTTTAAACTTTGAATTTTTTTTAAAAAAGTCATCAATATACTCATTGGTGCCAATTGGAACAGTTGATTTAATTATCAAAAATAAATCTTTTCTTAAAAACTTAGAAATTTGTCTTAATGCGATATTTAAATTTTTTAAATCTGGATCTCCTGATTTTTTAGAAGGCGTATCTATACATAATATTAGAAGATCAGCATTGCATGCTCTTGAAAAAGATGTTGTAAACGAAAGTCTTCCATCTTTTATATTTTTTTTAAGTAAAGTTTTTAGTTTGGGTTCGAATATTGACGTTTTTCCTGAAGACAATAATTTAATTTTATATTTATCTTTATCAAGTGATAAAACTGAATGCCCTGAATCAGCGAAACATGCCGCTGAAACAAGACCAACGTAACCTGTTCCAATAATTGATATTTTCATTTTTATGGAGGCTGAAGCCGGAATCGAACCGGCGTAAACGGCTTTGCAGGCCGCTGCATAGCCACTCTGCCATCCAGCCTTATCTCTTAAATGTAGCTATTGTATATGAAACTCCTGTTTTTATAGTAATGATTAAAGCTAAAAATAAAAAGAAATTACATAGAAATAATATAAATTGGTTATTTAGATAAAGGCCTAACAAGAATCCGCCGAAAACTAATAACTGTAAAGTTGTTTTTAACTTTGAAAGAAAAGTTACCTCAGTTAAATTTGATTGTCCTTCCCTTGAATTAAAATCTCTCAAAGCTGAAACCCAAAACTCTCTGACAAGAATGATACCTCCGATAAGACCGATAAATACACTTGATAACTCAAGTGTTAAGGAAATTATTAAAAAAGTTATTAAAATTTTGTCAGCTATTGGATCTAAGATTGCTCCAAACTTAGAGGAATGGTTATATTTTCTTGCTAAATAACCATCTAAATAATCAGAAAAACTAGCTAAAAAAAAGAAGATTATTGCCCAACCATAAAAATTCAACAAAACTATTAAAAGAAAGATTATAGGAGCGGATAGGATTCTAAAATAAGTTAAGAATTGAATGAGATAGAACATATTCTATAAGTTTTTTTTAATCTGTTTTGCTAGTTTAATACTTATTCCATCGACCTTACATAAATTATCAATTGATGCAGCCCGAATTTTTTTAATAGATTTAAAATAATTTAATAGGTTTTTCTTTTTTACGGGGCCTATTCCTGTGATTTTATCAAATGAGGAAAATTGAATATTTCTCCGCTTTTTTTTTCGATTATTTTTAATCGCAAATCTATGAGACTCATCACGAATTTGTTGTAATAAAGTAAAGCCGGCGCTTTCAATTGGTACCTCAAGTATTCCTTTTTGGACTAAAATAGTTTCTGTTGCTCTGATTCTTTTTGAACCTTTCACAATGCTCATGATTAAAGGTGGCTTTTGCTCAATTTTTGAAAAAGTATCTAGGGCAGCATTTAATTGAGTCTTTCCTCCATCTATTAATATAATATCAGGAAGAGGGCTCGATAAAGATTTTTTAATTCGTCTTTCTAATACATTTTTAATAGAGGCTATATCATCTCCACATACATCAGATGGTATATT
The DNA here is from genome assembly GCA_902623685.1 of uncultured SAR86 cluster bacterium. GTDB lineage: Bacteria > Pseudomonadota > Gammaproteobacteria > Magnimaribacterales > D2472 > D2472. The sequence goes on along the minus strand of CACNUQ010000010.1, from coordinate 13,179 downwards.
AAAAAGCCTGTATCTAGACTTATTTGGTCCTTCATTTGAAAAGACGACAGCTGCAGCAACTCCATCCTTGCCACCATGATGACTAACATCATAACCCTCTATAATTAGATTTTTTTTCTTAATGCCAAGAAGTTTAGATAATTCATTGATAGCATAAATATACTTATCAGATTGATTTATTCTGGTTTCAATAACTTGGTCTGCATTAAATTTAGCTAGTTTAAGAAGCTTCCTTGAATCAGTATTAGTTTTATGGGTAATTGAAATATCTTTATTGAATTTAAGCTTTATAGCATCAGTAATCAATGAAGGGTTCTCAGGCTCCGAAGATAAAATAATTTTTTCTGGGAGTGAAAAAATATTTTGGTAATATGAAAAGATTAGTCCTTGGTAAAGGTTATCAATATCTAATAAATGATTCCCTTTTAGATAATGGGTTTTTGTTCCTCTGATTTTGCCCTCTCGAACTGACAAAATGCATACTCCTGTTCTGTCTACTCTTGAAATGCAGGCAAATATATCGATACTTCTTAATTTACTATTAAAAGACTGTTCTTGATGCAGCAAATCAAGACTCCTAATTCTTTTTTTTATTTCATTTGCTTGTTCAAATTCCTGATTATCTGCAAATTTTTGCATTTTTAATTTCATTGATGAACGAATATTTTTACTACTCGAAGATAAGTATTGTTGGGAAGAAAATATATCTGATTTATATGTTGACTGGTCTACAAAACCAGCGCAAGGGGCGGAGCACCTTTTCATTTGATGCTCAATACACGGACGAGACCTATTTTTAAATGTGCTATCACTGCAGTTTCTGATTTGGTATATTTTTTGTAAGTCCTTTATAGTTGATTTAACAGCATGAGCACTTATAAAAGGCCCAAAAAAATCCTTTGAAACAGCATGTTTTGTTCTTTTTAGACTAACGCCTGGAAAGTTATGATCCATAGAAAAATGAATGTATGGATACGTCTTGTCATCTCTTAAAAGAATATTAAATCGAGGTAAATTTTCTTTTATTAAAGATTGCTCTAAAAGAAGAGCTTCCGCCTCAGTATTAGTTGAGAATGTTTCAATTTCATCTGTAAGAATTTTAATTTGATGAGTTTTTCTATCTTTAAAAGAATTTCCAAAATATGATGAAACTCTATTTTTTAAATTCTTAGCCTTTCCAATATATATAATTTTATTTTTTGAAAAGAATTTATATATTCCTGGAGTGGTTGGTATTTTTTTAAGATCTAGTGAATTCATTTACCCTATAATTATCTAATTATCTAGTAACTTTATGGCAACTTCTTTAATAATATCTTTTGAGCTAAATTTTGGTTTAAAGCCATAACTTTCAGCACAAAAATTCTTTGAGTAATAGTTATCTTTGCTTCCAGTTGCATTTAATGCTTCGAAACTATCACGAAACTCATAATGCAAACCAAAATTTTCATTCAAAAAATTTAAAAGTGATATCTTATCAATAGGCTCTTTGGAATATGCATCAACAACAGTATTTATGGATGCAATATCTATAAATTTTATGATTAATTGAAAAAGATCATAGGGGCTTATATAGTCTCTTGTTATATTTTTGTGATTCGTGTATAAAATTTCACTATTTTTTATAGCTCTTAGAGCATCAGAAATAAGAAACTTACTATTAATGTCTAAATCATCACTGAGATAACTGAATATCCTTATATCTATAATCGATAATTCTTTTAAATTTCTGTGTATTTTTTCAGCATCAACTTTTGAAATTGCATAAGCATCCTCAGGTCTTGTAGAGTAAACGTCTATATTTTGCTGCGCATAGCTTCTAGCAGGAGATGAAAAGATATTTCCATAAGCAATACCTGAACTAAGAAAGAAGTATTTTGTTTTTGGATTTAAATAAAGATACTGCAAAGCAATTTCATCAAAATGTCTGGTAATTGATTTAATTGAGGAGGTCATTTTTAAAGCTTTTGCTGGATCACCTACTCCAACACAATTAATTATTACATCTATCTGATCATGAACCGAAAACTCAGTGTACTGCTTAATAGTAAAATTATCTTTTGATATTTTTTGAGCCATTAACCATTTACTAAACTTGTCATAGTCTCTTATAAATAAAGTCAGGTGATTTTGAGTATTTTTACTAAACTGCTTAATTAATCCTTTAGCAATTTGACTAGAGGCCCCCAAAAATGCAATATTCATTTTTAATTTAAAAGACTCCGTATTTAATCAAATGATCTTCCCAATCTCGTTTTTCAATGATTTGAAGTCAATTTTATGCTCTTGAAGTAAGTATTCATAAGTTCCGCAATGTTCAGAAAATCTATCTTGCACGCCTATCTTGAATATCTCTATATCAGAAAATTCTGAACTCATTTCACAAAAAATAGAGCCTAATCCACCGTAAATAGAATGCTCTTCAAGCGTTATCAAACAATCATTATCATGAAATAATTTACAAGCCTGATTCGCATTGATTGGTTTCAAGGATGGGACACTTACGAGGCCTAAATTAGGGAAATGTTCACAAAGACGACTTGCCATTTTAAGCATTGATCCAGTTGCAACTATGGATACCCTTCTTGGGCCTAAGGAGTATTTAAGAGTTAGAAGATCTCCAATATCAAAATTTAAATCTTTACTATGGATGTCTCCCCTATCAGCCTTACCTAATCGTAAATAAACTGGTAATGATGAATCATATGCTAGCTGAAAACATCTTTCCAACTCAAATCTATCTCCTGGCGATAAAATAATCAAATTAGGGATAGCTCTGGTTGCTGCAATATCCTCAGTTGATTGATGGCTAGTCCCTAAATGACTGTATACAAAGCCCGCTCCATCTCCAATAAAAATTACTGGCAGGTTATCATGACAAACGTCTAATTTAATTTGTTCTAATACTCTGATTGGAATAAAAGCACTTAATCCATATACGATTGGCTTAAAGCCTACTCTAGAGAGGCCTGCTGCAACTCCAACCATATTTTGCTCTGCAACACCCATATTAATAAATTGAGCAGGTTTTGCTTCTCTTAAAGAATTAAATAAACCGTACCCATGATCACCTGACAACAACATAACTGTTGAATCTTCGGATGCAATCTCAACTAACTTATCAGAAAAAGTATCTCTCATGATTCTAATTCAAGGAGTGCCTGCTCATATAAAGATTGATCAAGTCTTAAATAATGCCAATCATTTTTATTTTCCATAAATTGGATTCCTTTGCCCTTTATTGTGCTTGCGACTATACAGCCTGGTTTATTATTTTTATGGAAAAGCAAATTATTCATAGCATCATCTAATGCATTTTCATCATGCCCATCAACCTCAAAAACATTAAAATTAAATGCTTCAATCTGAGCTGCTAAATTTTCTTGATTTATAATTTTAGATGTTTCATCCATTGCCTGAAAATTGTTCTTATCAATAATCATGCAAATATTACTTAAAGCATGATGGCCCGCAAATTGAATTGCTTCCCAACATGAACCCTCATTTAGCTCACCATCACCAACAATAATAAATGTTTTTTGATCAGTATTTTTTATTTTATTGCCAAAAGCGATTCCTACTCCAACTGATAAGCCATGGCCGAGTGATCCAGATGTTACCTCTAATCCATCAACTCTAGAATCAGATAATCCTTTTAATTTTGTACCATCAGAAAAATAATTAAGTAGATCGCTTTCTTTTAACCATCCTAGCTCTTTCATGCAAGCATATTGAGCCATAACACCATGACCTTTACTTAAAATTAGATAGTCTCTCTTTGGGTCATTAGGGTTACCAAAATCATATCGTAGATGATTACGATATATCACACAAAAAATTTCCACTAAGCAAAGAGCGCATCCAATATGAACAGTAGAGCCATTAAAAGCCATATCTAATATGTTCTTTCTAATTTTTTTTGGAACTAAGTTTTTAATGCTAGATGTCATATGCTATCTGATACAGATTTTGCAGCTATTTTACCTGCATTCACTCCAAATTGATCAAATGGATTTATTTGCAACATTGATGCTGTAATAAATACTCTGTGCTCCCAAGAAGTTAGAAGAAATCCAAGTGAGGAAAGTCTCAAATTTTGTAACATAAATAAATTAACTGGAGAATTACTATTAGTGCTCTCTTTCGGATCGCTTGAAAACCTATTTCGCAGAGCAAGTAATTTTGCTTGTGCGATAGCCTGAGCAGAGCTTAAAGGACTATGTTTTACTGGGTGATAAATTATGTCAGTGCAGAATTGTGCTGTACCTTGATGAAGCAATTGAAAATAAGAATGCTGAGCAGTAGAACCAAAACCTCCAAAAATTGATTGACCAGTTTCATCAAAGAGAGAAATTGGATTTGATTGTTTACCAAGTGATTCCATTTCTAGCTGTTGAATATAGCTAGCAATTGACCTTAATTTCCAATTATAGGATAAAATAATTCTATTCTTTTTACCTTTAAAGTTACTAAACCATATATCTGAAAATGCTAAGATTTTAATAAATTTTTGATATCTCTTATCTTCTTTAGAATTGCCTAGCATCATTTTATCTGCAATGGAGCCGCCTTTTAAAAATGAAGAAAAATTATTCTCTAATGCAACACTGAGTGATATTGGTGACCATATGGAGTACCTTCCTCCAATGGAATCAGGGAATGGCACAATACTATCGCGCTCAAATCCCAATGAAATAGCCTTATCTATGTTTGCTGTTATGACAATTGAATTATTTGGGCTTCTTTCCTGTGCTATCCATTTTAAACATAACAAGGTTTCATCAGTAGATAAAGATTTAGATGAAAAAATATAAAAGTTCTTTTGGCCGATTAATGGTTTTATTACCGAGTTGAATTCATCTTTATCAGGTCCAGATATAAAATAATAGTTAAAACTTGAAGATTGATTTTTTGTAAATTCCTGCAATAATTTTGGCCCTTCATATGAGCCACCTATTCCAAAAGTAATAATATTTTTGAAGCCACCTTTTTTTATCCTCTGAATAATAGGTTTGGTGATTTTTTTAAAATTAAAGTCTGGTGATTTTGGATTTGTCCGATATTTATGATGTAAGGCAGGTCTATTTTCTGTTTGATTAGTAATCCTTCCAGCATAAAGATCCTCTATAGATCTCTGAATATTAAGTTTAAATGCTATCTCATTAAAAAGCTTATAATGTTGATATGAGAAATCTTTTAAATAGGGCTGATAATTTAAAAATTCTGATTCAAATTTAAAAGACAACTTTCTTTTTGCAGTATCGTCCTTAGATAGCTTTTTTATATCTGAGAAAATACTTTGAATAGATCTACTATTTTTCAATGGAATTACTAAATGTTTTTAATGCTGTTGAAATATCTTGAGCTTGGGTGATTGGCCGACCTATTACCAAATATGTGGCTCCTTTCTCAATCGCTTTTTTTGCACTCATAGTTCTTGCTTGATCATCTTCCACTTTAGTATTTCTTATTCCTGGTGTAATTTTTATTAAATTAGGATCTAAAATTGTATTAGAAATTCCTAGTTCAAGTGGAGAGCAAACAATTCCATCTATATTCGATTTAACAGCTATTTCAAATAAACTTCTTATTTGATCATCAAGATTATTATCAAAAAGAGTCAAAGTGTCTGACTCTTTTAAACTTGTAAGTATTGAAACTCCAATTAATTTGGCATTAATAGATCTACAAGCAATCCTAGCTTTCTTAAGCATCTCCTCTCCACCAGATAAATGAACAGTCAACATGTCAATTGGGCAATCATGAAAACCTAAAATTGTTTCATGAACAGTGGTTGGTATATCATGCAATTTTAAATCTAAAAAAATTTTAAAACCACGCAAAGATGCTTTCATCAGAAATGATTTTCCCAGCGAATTGAAAGCAATACTTCCTATTTTAATTTTACAAAGATCTGGATTAAGTTGATCTAAAATTGCATCAGCCTTCAAAAGATCAAATGTATCAATTGCTACAATGATTCTTGGATCAGTCATTGGAACGAAGGAGTTTTTTTGAGGCTTTGAAATGCATAATAGATGTTTCACCTAAGTAAGATTCTTTTTTTGTCTTAGGATTGATAAATCTTCTTGGTCTGATTGTTTTTTTTGAAAATGAACCAAAGCCTCTTATCTCAACCCTGTTATCTAATGCTACAGTATTGATTATTTCTTGAAGCATCAAATCAATTCCTTCAATAATTATTTCATCTTTTAAAGATGGAAATTTTCTAGATAAATGGATTGTTAAATCAGATTTATTAAAATTTTGAACTTGCTTCTTCATGTTTAGTTTAAAAAATACTTAGCTTTTGAAGTTGGGCTAAAACGAACCTTATTTTGAGATGGAATTCTGTAATTTTTCATACTCTTTGGATTTCTGCCCATTCTTTCTTTTGTTGAATATGTTTCAAATGAGCCAAATCCGGAAAGCTTCAGATTTTTTTTTGATCTTAAAGTCATTTTAATGGCTTGAAAAAATTCATCTACTAAAGAATCAGAGATTTCAACCGAAAGTTTTAATTCTTTTTTTAATATTACGCTTAGATGCTTTTTGGTCAAATTCATGACCTTATTTTAGCATTCAATCTTTCTTCAAATAACTTCAATATCATTTGGATTGAACCATTAATCTCAGACTCTAATAAAGATTTAGTATTACTTTGGAAAATAAATCTTAATGTCATGCTAACAGAACCCTTTGAAATATCCTTTCCTTCAAAGGTATTAATAAGCTTGAATGAAGTTAAGTGCTTTATTGCTTTTTTAGAAATTAAGCTTTCAACCTCCTGAAAAGTAATAGATTTTTTTAAAACAATATTTATGTCCCTAGCTGATGATGGGAACTTGCTTGTCTTTTTAATTTTAGGATTCTTAGAAGATAGTGATATTTTTTCAGGATAGATTTCAAATCCAAAAGCTGGTTTCTTAATTAGCTTATCTGTAATAGATAGATCTATTTCACCAATCACTCCAATTTTCTCTTTGCCCTGAAATATATCCAGTACATTGTCACTAAATGGGGAAACAAAGCTAGCTTTTTTAAACTCAGCATTATGCATGCCTAATGTTTGTAATAACTTCAAAATTTCGGCCTTTATTGAAAAGAAGTCATATGTAAATTGTTTCTTGCTCCAGGTTTGATTGGGCTCATGATGATAGGTAATCCCCGATAAATGTAAGGATTGAGTAAAACCTCTTTTTTCTTTTTTAAATACATTGCCCGCTTCAAAAACTTTTATAGATGAGTATCCCTTTTTTACATTATTATTTATCGCACTAAATAATGACTTAAAAAGACTTCCTCTGAGACATGGTTCATTTTCATTGATAGGATTTTGCAATTCTGCCGCTGTCCATTCCTCAGAATTTAATTGCTGGAAAGATTCTCTTGAAACAAATGGCATATGCATAAGTTCTTTAAAGCCTGCATGAACAAATCCAATTCTAAGATTTTCTAATGCATTATCCTCTTTATTTTTTATGATTGGTCCAGCCTTAGGTTTCGATATAGGAATATTATCATAGCCATAACATCTCAATAATTCCTCATATAAATCTTCCTCTAGAGAAATATCAAATCTGTGACTGGGTACATTTAACAGAAGTCTTTTTGAACCCTTGGCCGCAATTTCAAAGCCTAAATTACTTAATATAAGAATTGCTTGGTTCGCATTCATATTAAGGCCAGAAAAATTGTTAAATCTCTCTATGCTAAGTTGTACATTTTTCTTTTGAGTTTTTTCAGTTAGTGAACGATAGAGTTCAGCTAAATCATAAATAGCTATTTCATTTAAAAGACATACATATCTTTCCAAAGCTAATTGCTGTATTTCTGGGTCTACACCTCTTTCAAAGCGATGTGAAGCATCGGTAGCAAGCCCATATTTTCTTGCTTGATTTACAATCGTTTCAGGTTTAAAAAAAGCTGCCTCAACAGCTATGTTAATTGTATTTAAAGAAACTGCAGATTTTTCACTTCCAATTATGCCAGCAATAGCTTGAATGCCAGATTGATCTTGAATTGTTAAGGTGGAAGATTGGACATCTTTTGTATCACCCCCTATAACCTCCACAGGATTTTTATTTGATGAGGGAAATTTAACATTAATAGGCAGCTCCAATTTATCCAAATCAAATACATGCATAGGGGCACCAATCTCTAACATCACATAATTACCCAAATCAACCAATGGATGAATTAAAGGTATGCCAGCTGATTCTATAAAACTTTGCTTTTTTGCATCTAAATTTTTTATTTTTCTCAGACCCTCAATTAGGAGCAAGTGATAATTCCCGCAACCAGACTGATCAATTTGATTAATGATTTTGTTATCTTTATTAAGTTTTAATTTAAAAGTTTCTAGAGAGTTTTTGGATTTTTTAACTTGATAAGCAGAAAACTCTCTCTCCAAACCCCTGAGTGATAATACATCTCCTCGATTTGGAGTTATATCGAATTCTATTAAATCTCCCTCAATATCACACTCAAAGCCAACTTGATTAAATACATCGACAAGTTTTTTTTGGCTAAGCTTCGTGTGAAGAAAATTCTGCAAATATGAATATTGAATTTTCATGAATAAAATTGATTTAAGAAATCTAAATTTGAAGAGTAAAACTCTCTGATATCTGTGACGCCATAGTAAAGCATAGCCAAGCGCTCAACTCCCATACCGAAGGCAAAACCACGATATTTTTTAATGTTAATATTGCAACCCTCTAGCACTTTAGGATGGACCATACCGCAACCTAAAATTTCTAGCCATCCCTTGTTTCCAAATTTTATATCTACTTCTGCAGAAGGTTCTGTAAAAGGAAAATAGGAAGGTCTAAACCTAACTTCCATTTTTTCATTAAAGAAGTGTTCTATGAAGTCAATCAAGATTCCTTTTAAATCTCCAAATGTCACTCCCTCATCTACAACCAAACCTTCAATTTGGGTAAACATTGGGAGATGAGTAGTATCGGAGTCACATCTAAAGACTCTCCCAGGAGACAACATATACAAGGGTAAATCCTCCGATAACATAGCATGGACTTGGGTATTTGAGGTATGTGTTCTTAATAAAAACTCTGATTTGCTGTTAGAGTTAAGGTAAAAAGTATCATGCATTTGTCTTGCAGGATGGTTCTCAGGAAAATTTAATGCTTCAAAATTATAAAAATCTGTCTCAATCTCATTACCAGAAAAAATTTGGTAATTTAAAGGAGTAAAGTATCTAACAATCTTTTGTGAAATTTTTGTTATTGGGTGCTCAGAGCCTACATTAAATGGATCTGGTGGAAGTGTAACATCTAATTGCACGGAATCATTTTTACCTTCAAAATCTGCAAGAGCAGTCTCAAATAATTTAATTAAGTTATTTTTGAGTATATTGAGTTCTTTTGCAGCAATGACTTTTTCGTCTGATTTGAGACCCCTCAGCTTAGAGAATGAAGAAGCAACAAAGGATTTCTTACCAAGAAACTTTGCTCTCAGTTGAAAAAATTCAGCCTCTGATTGAATGGATTTTAATTTAAGAGCGGCTGTTTCAATTAAATCCTGAGGGATTTGCATGTGAACATTATACCCTTACTTTTTCTACGATTTTCTTAAAAGTGTCAGGATCAGAAAATGCAATTCCTGCTAGTGATTTTCTGTCTAATTTTATATTTGCCTTTGAGAGTTGGTCGATGAATCTACTGTAGGAAACTTCCGATGGAATTAATGCAGCAGAAATTCTTGAAATCCATAATGATCGGAAAGTTCGCTTCTTATTTCTTCTATCTCTAAAAGCGTACTGAAGAGCTTTTATATTAGATTGTTTGGCAGTTCTAAATAATCTACTTCTAGCACCGTAATGTCCCTTAGTGGATTTAAGAACTTTCTTATGTTTTGCTTTTGCAGCTAGTGCTTTAGTTACTCTTGGCATGATATTTAAATGTTATATAGAAGTTTTTGTGCTATTTTTTTTGTCTCATCAGCCATCTTAATCATTCCACGATTGTGACGTTTCCTTTTAGTAGTTTGCTTAGTCAAAATATGAGCACGAGAAGCACTTCTTCTCTTTAAACCACTACCAGTAGCCTTAAAACGCTTTTTTGCACTTGAATGTGTTTTTAATTTATAGCCCATAATTATTTTTTTCTTATTTGCGAGAGAACCATCAACAGTTGCCTACCTTCAAGAGATGGCTCTTGATCAACCTGAGCAATGTCTTGGAGGTCATCTCTCAATCGATTCAGAAGATCAAGACCTAAATTACTATTTAAAATCTCTCTACCTCTAAATCGAACGCTGATTTTAGTCTTATCTCCATCATTAATAAAGCTTTTTATCTTTTTTAATTTAATATTGTAATCACCGGTGTCAGTGGTTGGACGGAATTTAATCTCTTTTAAAGATTGCTTTTTTGGTTTTTTTGTTCCCCCAGAACTTTTTTTCTTTTCAAATTGGAATTTACCAAAATCTAAAAGCTTGCAGACCACTGGCTGAGAATCAGATGATGAGACTTGCACTAAATCAAGACTTTTTTTCTGCGCCTCATCTAAGGCCTTATCAATGGCGAGTAATCCAATTTTTTCTCCATCAGAACCAATTAACATGACCTCTTTTGCATAGATTTTGTTATTTATAGGTGTCGTAGATTTTTTTTTCAAAGCGATAACTATAAACCTTACAAAATGAGAGAGATATTAAACAAAGTAACTTTGGTTAAAAAATTGAATTGTTAAGTGATTTAACATTGAGATGGATTTTAAAGCATTATTCACCAAAAGAAAACAGCCTTAGGGTTGAAGAAACCGCTCCTCCCATTTGCCATCTTTTTGTTCAAAGACATATCTTTTATTTAAACGATTTTTATGACCTTGCCAAAACTCAAAATAATAAGGGACAAATGAGAAGCCGCCCCAGAAATCAGGTCTTACTGTATCTGAAGTCAAAGTTTTTAAAGTTTCATGAAAATTTTTCTCAACTTCATCATATGAATTAATGGTCTGAGACTGCTTGGAACTTATAGCCAACGCATTCTTTTCTTTAGACCTTCCTTTAAAATGCTCATCAGAAAACTCTATAGATGTTTTAGAAATTAAAGCTTTTATTCTTATTTGAGTATTAATGCTTGGCCAGAAAATTAAAACAGATACTTGGTTATGGGCTTTAAATTGTTGAGCTTTAGGAGAATCATAATTTGAAAAAAATATCCATTCATTATCATCTATATATTTTAGATTCACATATCTTGCTTCAACTTCATTCATTTTTTGGTTATATGATGAGACAGAAATTGCTTCTATTCCTCTTTGGTCATTTGCAAGCGCTTTATGATAAAGAGTTTGAAAATGAATATATGGTTTTTCAGTGCTCGGATTAATAAATTTAATCATGAGTGTTTAAATGAAATGGTGCCCAGAGCCGGACTTGAACCGGCACGAAGTTGCCTTCGAGGGATTTTAAGTCCCTTGTGTCTACCAATTCCACCACCTGGGCAATTAGTTTTTTCAATATTCTTGATTCCAGTATGTTGAAAAATTTAAGCGCTAAGCTTTAGAGATATTCTTTCTCTTTCGGCATCTATTCCAAAAATGATGCAAGAAAGCTTGTCACCTTTCTTAAAATTCTGCATTGCTTCGGAGGGATTTTCATCCTCGGTAATATCAGAAAGATGGATTAGACCATCTATATCACCCTCTAAGCCAACAAAAATACCAAAATCAGTTATGGATTTGATATTACCTTCAACAGGATCACCCAGTCCATATTTATTAGCAAACTCTGTCCAAGGATTTGGCTTAGTCTGTTTTAGGCCAAGCGAAATTCTTCTCTTATCATGGTCAATTTCTAAAACCATGACCTTAATTTTTTCTTCTAAATCAACAACTTTTGAGGGATGGATGTTTTTATTAGTCCAATCAAGCTCTGATAGATGAATTAAGCCCTCAACGCCTTGCTCAAGTTCAGCAAAACATCCATAATCAGTTAGATTTGAAACTATGGCTTCATAAACTCCACCGACAGAGTATTTCCCTTCAATTGATTCCCAAGGATCATTTTGAATTTGCTTTAAACCTAGTGAAACTCTAAGTTTTTCTTTATCAAAGCTTAATATTTTTACATCAATTTCTTGTCCAAGACTTAGAACCTCGGATGGATTGGTGACCCTTGACCATGAGATATCAGTTATGTGCAAAAGGCCATCTAAGCCGCCTAAATCAACAAAAGCTCCATAATCAGTAAGATTTTTTACTATCCCTTTTACAATTTGACCTTCGTCGAGATTTTTTAATAACTCGACTTTTTCAGCAGAATTGATTTTCTCCAATACAGCTTTTCTTGAGAGAACAACGTTATTCCTTTTATAGTCAAGTTTAATAACTTTAAATTCTTGAACAGTATTCTCAAGCTCTGGAGCTTCTTTTACGGGTCTAATATCTACTAGCGATCCAGGTAAGAATGCTTTAACAACATCTACTTCAACAGAAAAACCACCCTTAACCCTTGTTAAAACTTTGCCCTCAACAAATTCTCCTGTCTCCAAGGCCTCTTCTAGCTTTTTCCAAGTAGCAATTTTTCTTGCCTTTTCTCGAGAAATTCTTGTTTCTCCATAGCCATCTTCAACAGCCTCTAAAGCGACTTGGACTTCATCTCCAGATTCGATTTGAACGGAACCATCATTATTCCTAAACTCATCTAAAGAAATGATTCCCTCAGACTTCAATCCTACGTGGACTGTCACCCATTCCTTATCAACATCTAACACAACTCCTGTGACTATTGAGCCTGGTTGCATTTCAAGTGTGCTTAGACTTTCATCTAGCATTGCAGCAAAACTTTCTGACATATTATTTATACTTCCTTGATTTTCTCTTTATAAATTTCTAAAACTATTTTCAATACTTCTTGAGGAGTGAGATTTGATGAATTCACTTCAACTGAATCATCTGCTGGTATCAAAGGAGATATTTCTCTTACCTTATCTGCCTCATCTCGTAATCTAATATCCTCAATCAGATCGCGCATATTAACTTCTTGACCAGCATTCTGCAACTCTAGAAACCTCCTCTTAGCCCTCTCTTCAGCATCAGCCACTAAAAAAATCTTAGTTCCTGCATCAGGAAATACAACAGTGCCCATATCCCTGCCATCTGCAACTAACCCTTGATTACTGGCCAAATCTCTTTGAAAGCTTATTAAATT
>CACNUQ010000009.1 GCA_902623685.1 uncultured SAR86 cluster bacterium | reverse complement strand
AAATAGCCCCAGGGATTATATTTGCTGCAACTGAAATCACTCCATCTGCACCCTTTGACATAAAAGAATTAAAAGTTGGATCATCTCCAGATAATATCGAAAAGTTTTTTTTATCTTTTAATTTTTTTGATATCGTAAGTAGCGCGTCCATCCTTTGTTCATCATCTACTGCCTCTTTGATTCCGATAATATTTGGATGATCGGATAAGCGCAATACTGTTTCAGGCTGAAGATCACATGCTGTCCTAGATGGGACATTATATAAAATTTGGGGAATATCAACTTCATTAGCTATTTTTAGATAATGCTTTAATAGTCCATCTTGATTAGGTTTATTATAATAAGGAGTCACAATCAAGGCATAATCTGCTCCGAGACTGTTAGCTGTTTGAGTTAACTCAATGGCCTCCTGAGTTGAATTTGCACCTGTTCCTGCAATAACAGGCACTCTTCCATTGGTATATTCTATTGTCTTCTCAATAATTTCTAAGTGCTCTTTTACATTAAGAGTAGCTGATTCACCGGTTGTTCCGACTGAAACAATGCCACTAATTCCATCTTTGATTTGCCACTCAATAAGATCCTGTAAAGATGCATAATCCAAACTACCGCCAGGAAACATCGGGGTCACTAAAGCTACAAAACTTCCTTGAAGGGGTTGCATCATCATTGTTTTCAGTAAAAAATAAAACTATACACTTTTTTAAGGAAATTATGGCTAAAAATCTAGAAGGAAAGAAATGTCCTAAATTCAAGGCAGACGCAACTAGCAATAAAACTATTTCAAATGAAACATTTCAAAATCAAAACTTAGTAATATATTTTTATCCAAAAGATTCTACTCCTGGCTGCACTACTGAAGGTCAAGAGTTTAGAGACAGTTACAAAAAATTTAAAAAGCTTAATACTGAAATATTAGGCGTCTCCAGAGAATCAATTAAATCTCACGAAAATTTTAAATCTAAACAAAATTTTCCATTTGAACTTTTATCAGATCCAGATGAAAAAGTTTGTAAAGCTTTTGATGTTATGAAGCTTAAATCAATGTATGGCAGAGAATATATGGGAGTCGATAGAAGTACATTTATTGTTAATGCGGAAGGTAAAGTAGTAAAAGTGTGGAGAGGTGTAAAAGTAAAGGGTCACGTTGCTGAGGTTCTAGAAGCGGTGGAAGAGCTTGCTAAGTAAGGTAATTTAATAAATTTATTTTGGCCAAGAGTTCCAAATAGCCTTAATTAAAGTTGCTATTGGTATAGCAAAGAAAATTCCCCAAAAACCAAATAACCCTCCAAAAACAAATACCGCTAGCATAATAATTACTGGATGTAATTTAACAGCATCTGAAAATAATAAAGGAGCTAGTAAATATCCATCTAAAATCTGCAAAAGTACATACGCGCCTATCAATAGCCAAAAATCAAAAGTAAAGCCAAATTGCAACAGTCCAACTGCTGCAACGGGAATTGTTACTGCAAATGCGCCTATAAATGGAATCAGAACTGAGAAACCCACTAAAACAGATAAAAGAGCAATATATTCCAATCCAAAGAAAATAAATGTAACAGCAGCAGCACAACCAACTATAACAATTTCAATTGCCTTGCCTCTTGTATAATTGCTTAGCTGAACATCCATTTCAATCCACACACTCTTGAGCATTTCTCTTTCTTTTGGAAGAATATTTAAAAAACCAGAAATTATTTCAGCTCTATCAAACAAAAAGAAAAAAACTAAAATTGGAAAGAGTATTAAGTTTATAGCCACTGTAGCAGTGTTTTGTATCCCAGCTATTGAGGCTTGAAGAAAGTTTTGTGAAATATCTGTGATTTGCCCTGAAAGGCTTTCTAAAAATGCTGTGATTTGATCTGAGGAAATTAAATCAGGATACTTTTGAGGTATATTTTGAATAAAAACCATTGAAGAATTTACCCACTTTGGTATTTCAATAATTAATGATTGAGTTTGTTGATAAACTAGTGGAGCAAGCCAAAGAATTAACGCAATACCTACCAATAAGAATAATCCATAGGTAAATATTAATGATAAATTACTGCTTAGACCCGCATTCTCAAGCCTTTTCTGCAATCCAACTAATAAATATGCAAAAATAATACTTATCAAAAAGGGAGTGAGAATATTACCCAAAAAGAATAGAATTAAAAAAGCAATTACCAAAAGAATGGCAAAAACTAAGGTTTCTTCATTTGAAAAGATTTTTTTTAATAAATTATTTAAATCTTCAAGCACTTTTTATATCTAATTTTGTCATTAAAATGTTATGTTAATTGAAATTACTTAATAGTGTAAGCTTTCAATCAATTCATTAAATTTAAGAAATGCTTCATAAAATTTATATTCTTATTCTCTTTTTAGCTCCTTTAACTTTATTTGCGCAGAATAAAGACCTAAATTTACCTGAATTAGGTGATCGAGTTTCAGGAGTTATATCCTTAGAGCAAGAAAGAATCCTGGGGCAAGGATTCCTGGAGCAAGTATACGCTCAAGCACCTCTTATTTATGATCCAATTATTCAGGAATACACTGAGCTTCTCGTTTACAAACTCTCAGAAACATCACAAGTTGAAGATAGAGAATTTTCAATTGTGTTAATTGATGATAAATCACTAAATGCTTTTGCTGCGCCTGGCGGAATAATTGGTGTAAATGGTGGTTTATTTTTAAATGCTGATAATGAGGCACAGCTTGCTTCAGTTTTAGGTCACGAATTAGCGCATTTAAGTCAAAGGCATTTTGCAAGAAACGTATTACGCGGCAGAGACTCTAACTTAGCCTCATCATTAGTCATGATATCTGCCATAGCCCTAGCTATAGTTTCCAATAATCCAACTGCCTTTATTACTGGTCCAGCCGCGCTAGCTCAACAACAACTTAGATACAGTCGAATATTTGAACGTGAGGCGGACAGATATGGATTTAACAACATGATTTCTGCAGGTTATGACCCTAAGGCAATGGGTGAAATGTTTGAAAATATGGCAAAAATTCGTAAATTGTCTGGTGATAATCCCCCTGAATTTTTATTAACACATCCAATAACATCATCAAGAATAAGCGACGCTTTTAATGCTGCAGATCAACTAGAAATTACAGGAGGTAAAAAAAATACCTTAAATTTTGAATTAATAAAAGGAAAACTAAAGGCAAGATATAATTCATCCTCTCCTCAGGCAGCCATGAGGTATTTTGAAACAATGCATCAAAATAATCCCTCAAATGAAAATACTTTTGCATATATTGCTTCACTTAAATCAAGTGGAAATTTTCAGGAGGCAATAAATTTAAATAATAAATTATTAGAAAAATTTCCAAAAAATTTAATATTAAATATTACAAAGGCAGAAATATTTCTCTCTGCTCAACAATATGAAAAAGCAGAGAAATCAATAGAAGAAGTATTAAGAATCTCTCCAAGGAATTTTCCGGCATCGATAGTGAAAGCTCAAATCTTAAGCGCGCAAAATGAATCCATTGAAGCTGAAGAAATTCTGAGAGATCTATTAATTAAGAAGAACAAAGATCCCAGCATATGGATGCAACTTTCTGAAATTCAAAGAGCTGGCAAAAATATTGTTGGTTATCATTTAAGTAAAGGGGAATATTATTTGCTTATTGGAGATTTTCAAAACGCATTAAATCAATTTCAATTTGCATTTGGTCTATCTGGTCACTCTTTTCAAACTTCAGAAACAATTCTTACTAAAATAAAATACGCAAAAGAAAGAATTGCGAGTAAAAAAGGTCTTTAATATAACGTCTCCTTCTTTGGAGCAATCTTTAATCCCAAGAATGCAAGAATGCCTGCAAAAGGAATTGCTAATAATGGTACTAGAGAAAAAGTAATTCCAAAAGTTTTAGAGAATAGAGATATAAAACCACTGCCAGAAAAGTCGCCCATTCTTACCAAAAAAGTATCAAACATAACCGAAGATTTGTAACGATCCATTTTCTTCAAATAACTAAATACAACTTCTCTAGTTGGTTTATTAATTCCGTATTCAAAAATTCGTAACGTAATAGTTATAGCAAAAACATATCCAATTGTGGGATATAAGAAATAACCAGTAAATGCTCCAATAAAAATTACTCCATAAAACATCAAAATAATTCTTGGCGTTGCAAGCCTTATAATTGCTGCAGTAAGAAAAAATTGCGTTATGAGTGTGAGAAGCGTTACTGTTTGTTCAATATTACTAAAAAAAATTATTCTATCTCCTCCATCTGATGACCAAGAATTAATAATTTGAATTGATGTGATCCAATGAATTGTCATCATTGCCGTCCACAAATACATATACAAACCGATTGATCTAATTTGGGTAGAAGAAATTAAATTTTTAAAACCATCGAAGCTATTGCCTCCAGCTGCATCATTAATGCCCTCTACAAATGAGAGTCTATTTAATAAAATTAAGCCAGTTATCAGAGCAGATATAAGAAAAAATATAGCAATTAATGTAAAAAAAATAATCCCCGATTCATTAAATGTTACTGCTAATTGTTTTGAAATTTCTGAGCCTAAAAACGCTCCTATTGATCCTCCTGCTGCTATGACTCCGAAAACATTTGTTGCTCCATCTCCTCTAAATAAATTAATGATTACCACCCAAAAAATTGAAACTACAAAAAAAGAATATACATTACACCAAACGTAAAAAATTCTACTTAGCCAAATAGCTCCTGAGAGATCAAAAAACTCCCATAAAATAATAAATAAGAGTAAGTTGATAATAAAAAATAGGTAGCATCCTATGAGAACGCTTTTAAGATTTTTACGAGAAGCAAGCCATGAATAAATTGGATTTAACAGCAACATAACTAATGCCCCTACACCCAATAAATACGGAAGAATGTCAGAGTTCTGAACTGCCATTTCATTTCTAACAGGTCTTAAGATATACCATGAACACAAAACTAAAAAGAAAAAAAATCCTGCAATGGCAGAATTTTTTGTAAAAGATAATGAGATTTTTTCGAAAAATATTTTAATTGAGCTCATTTATTACAAACCTAATTAAATTTTTGACTAAATGGTGGGTCGCACAGGATTCGAACCTGTGACCAATTCGTTAAAAGCGAACTGCTCTACCAGCTGAGCTAGCGACCCAAAAAAGGATTTCATAAAAAGAGTGATTATTCCATATTTTCCAATAACTGCAAGGCTAAGGAAGAAGCAGAATTTTCTGGAAAAGATTGAATAACATACTGATATTTAATTTTTGCAGCACCTAATTCACCAGACATCATTAAAATGTCTCCCATTTTTTTATGGGCCAATGGTGTTCTCCAATGATCAGGAAAATTTGCAGCCAGTCTTTGAAAAAATTGCTCGCTTTCTTCAAGATTAGATTCCAGCAAAGAAATCTCACCAAGCCAAAAAAGGCTTAGGGGGATCTTCTCTTGATCATCAAAGTTATCTACTAAATAGTTAAATGATTGCTTGGCGTTTTTATAATTTTTTTCATTTAAATGAGCTATGCCTTCATCATAAACCTCATCGATGCTTTTTGAATCATTTATACCTTCAAATCTAAAGATTTCAGTTTTAGATGAAGGTGAATTATCATTATTTATTGCAGTGCTTTCCTGGTCTATTTCTTCACTTAATAATTTTTCTAGGAGGTATCCCTGTGACTCAAGTTCACTCCTCAAGTTAGCAATCTCTCCCTCAAGTTCTTGAATTTTTAAAAATAGAATGTCGGAGGCATCAACCTCCTGAGCATGAGTAAATATTGGAATTGCTATTAAAGAAGCAATAAAAATTTTCATCTAGGTAAAAACTATTTAAGCTCAACTCTTCTATTTTTTGACCAAGCAGAATCATTAGAGCCCAAAGCTAATGGCCTTTCTTCTCCATAGCTTTTTACACTTAATCTATTTCTTTTAACACCATTTGAAATTAGATAATTAGCAACTGACTCAGCGCGCCTTTGACCTAAAGCAAGGTTGTATTCTCTTGTGCCTCTTTCATCAGCATGACCTTCAATTGAAAGAGTAATTTTTGAATTTCTTAGCATCAAATCACTAACTCCCTTCAAAGCTTGAATAGATTTGGCTGTAAGATTAAATTTATCATACTCGAAATAAACCACTGCGTTAGCAAGCACAGCTTGAGTAGCTGTTGATTTTGAAGAAATAGATACTCCAGCAACACTTTGGTTTGCTACTGATTCTTCTGTTACTTGCAATGAGCTACATCCAACAAAGATCAATAAAGTTGATAATGCATAAAATGTATTTAACG
Organism: uncultured SAR86 cluster bacterium; assembly: GCA_902623685.1. GTDB lineage: Bacteria > Pseudomonadota > Gammaproteobacteria > Magnimaribacterales > D2472 > D2472. The sequence goes on along the minus strand of CACNUQ010000009.1, from coordinate 34,506 downwards.
ATCTTTTCATAATATTTGTTCCGTAAAAATGTAAGTTACCTTAAAAAGTTTGACCAGGCTGGCTCCCTTACCTCTCCTAGTGATGCAGGCAGTTTAAACCTTGCTCCACTAAGGCTGAATCCTGCAAGCATGCTCAAATCTCCTTCTTTAATTCCATAGATTACCATATTACCGTTCGGAGCAACACTAGGCGACTCATCCAACTTAGCTTCAGTTAATATTCTAATAAAGTTCTCTTTTTTATACTTAAGAGCAATATGAAATAAGCCGTCATCAGCTCGATGTACAAAAATAATACCTTCCTCTTTTGGAAGATATGATGCTTTTGCATTATATGATCCCTCAAAGGATAAACGTTTTGCTTTTGGGTTTAATTTTCTTAAATCCAATTCATAAATTTGTGGTGAGCCAGATCGACCGCTTGTAAATAATATTTTATTTCCTTTTGGGGACCAAGATGACTCTGTGTCTATTGCATATTGCTTGGTCATTCTTGTTAGCGTTCTATCTCTCAATCGTAAGATATAGATTTCTGCATTACCATCTTGATAAAGTGTTAAGGATAGGTATTTTCCATCTGGCGACCACGAAGGTGAGCTGATTTGAGTATCTTTTGACAGCACTGCCTCCCTCTTTCCAGAGGAAATGTCTTGAATGAAAACCTTTGCCATACCTGTTTCAAATGAAACATAAGCTACCCTCTTGCCATCTGGAGACCACGATGGAGAAATAATAGGTTCTGTACTTGTTAACAAATTCTTTTCATTTTTACCATCTGAATCAGCAAGCATAAGTTTATAAGTAGAAACTGATTTGGAATCTTTAATCTCATTTACATATAAAAGTCTCGTAGCTGCAATACCTTTTATGCCTGTGATAGATTCATAAATTCCATCGCTCGTATAATGCGCAAGCTGTCTAATTTGATTGGGTATGCCAAAAACTTTAGAACTTCTAATCTTTCTTTTTTTATGAATGTCATATATTTCATAATTAATATCTAACGAATTATTAGTTTTTATAATTTTTCCTGTTACTAAATAATCCATTCCTAATAATTTCCAGTCGTTATAGACAAGCTCATCATCAATAATTTGAAGTGGTAAGAGTAATTTTTCATCAAGAATCGAAAATTCTCCGGTGCGAATAAGATCATTCCGCATTATGAAGTTAAGTTCTTTTGAAAGTCTAGAGTTACCTTCAAATGGAATCATTGCAACTTTATATGGATCTTCAGAACCCTTTGTAATTTCTAAAAATAACTCTCCAAAACATAATGTTGGGCAGAGTATTATGGTAAATATTAAAAGATTAACTTTCACGATGGATTAAAGCTAATTGAAATTTTTTGAAACTCCTTTTCAAATAAAGTTTTTGAAATTGAATTGAAAAAATTAAATGTTTCAACCCTTCTTACAGCTTGAAGTGCTGAATTATCAAACCGAATATTTCCACTGCTCTTAATAAGATCTGCTTTGATTATTCTGCCCGAGGGACGAATTGTAAGTCTTAAGTTTGCAATTAAGCCCTGTGGAATATTTTTTGGTTTTATCCAGGCATTTTCAATGGTCGAAATTATCTGCTGGGCATATATTGAAATTTCTTTCTGCTCCTTGCTAATTTCAATCTCGCTTTCTTCTGATAAAAGCTCAGAGATACTTGATTCAATTAGTAAATTTTTTGAAGAAGCTGGGATTGTATCTGATATTTTTGAATATATTAGTTCTTTCTTTGGTTCATTAATTTTTGCTGCATCAATTTCAGGCAAAGGGGGAATCTGTTTTTCTGTCTTGTTGGGTAAATCAAATTTTAATTCTATTTGAAGAGGTTGAGAAATTAAGATTGTCTGAGATGTATCAGAATTAAATGAGCCATACAAATATAGAAAAATAGCTGCATGAATACAAAAAGAAAATACTGATGCTTCTAAATATCTTTGATTAACTATCATAGCCAGAAGTAATAATTCCTATTTTTTCAATTCCCAAACTCTGAATGCTCGCCATGCCCTTGGCAACAAAATCAAAAGGCACATTTGCATCGCTTTTAAAAACTATTTCTATTTCCGGATTAGCTTGAAAAATAATCTCAGCTTTATTTTTTAGCTCTTTAAGAGAAATCGGCAGCTGCTCTTCTCCCAAATTAATATAATATTCACCTTGCCTATCAATTGATATCACGAGAGGTTCGCTCGAAATAGACATTTTTGTAGTATCAGTTTTAGGAAGATTAACTTCAATTCCCTGAATTAATAGCGGAGAAAGAACCATAAAAATTATTAAAAGAACAAGCATCACATCAATGTATGGAACTACATTGATATCTGAGTTTAACTTCTTTCTTTTGCCTATTCTGTATATCAAAGTTTTGCTTTAACTGTTTGTCTGTAGAGAATACTGGCTAACTCCTCACCAAATATAGATGATTGTTGCAGTTGAGTATCTGATTCAGATGCAAATCTGTTGTAAGCAACCACTGCTGGAATTGCTGCAAATAGTCCAAGAGCGGTTGCAACTAGTGCTTCTGAAATTCCAGGAGCGACTGCGTTTATGGTTGCTTGAGTAGCATCTGAAAGACCCTGAAATGAATTAATAATCCCCCAAACTGTTCCAAATAATCCAACATATGGACTGACTGATCCAACGTTAGCTAAAAAAGGAAGGTGATACATTAGTGACTCCTCCTCTCTCGCCAAAGAGACTCTAATTGCTCTATTAACACTTTCTAGATCTTCTGTTGTAATTTTTTGGCCTTCACTCAGTCTTAAAAATTCGCCAAATCCACTCTTAAAAACTCGTAAAGAGCCTATTAAGTCTTCATTTGAGAGCTCTTCAATATTTGTATGGATTTCATTAAGGTCTTTTCCAGACCAAAACTGTTCTTCAAATATCTTATTGGCTTCTTTGATACGATTTAAATTAAAGTATCTTTCAAAAATAACAATCCAAGAAATAATTGAAGCCATAAGCAATAAAACCATTACAGCTTGAACAACCAAACTGGCCTGAAGAAATAATTCTATTATTGAAAAATCATCCATCCTATTTTTTAAACAAGTTTAATAAACGATCAGGGAATGCTTTAGGCTTGCCTGAGTTATTATCTATATAGCATACCTCAACAACCCCTTCGCAAATGAGTGTATCATTTTTTTTGTTTAAAACAGATTGAAAAAATTTTGTCCTAGCTTTGCTCGTTAACTCTATTTCAGTTTTTATAACAAGCTCGTCCTCTAATGTAGCTGGATGAAAATATGAAAGAGAAACAGATTTAACAATATATAATTCATTGCCATTAGTCTTAGCATCAACTTGAGATAAATTATTTTCAATTAAGAATTGAGACCTAGCTCTTTCTAGATATTTTAGATAGTTTGCATAGTATACTACTCCCTGAAAATCAGTATCTTCAACAAAGACTCTGCACAAGAAGTCGTTACACTTGAACCGAGGATTCATGTTGCTCAATGTCTATTTGAAAAAGGTGACGAAGGATTTCTACAAAATCATCCCACATTAAATCAATTGTTATTGGAGAAAAATTAAGCTCTGGTATTAAAGTTCCAGCAAGAACTCTAACTTTAATTGGCCTGCGATTAAATTTATAAATTAAAGCAGGGAATTCTCCCTCTCCTGTAGCCGACAAAACTTGATCCCACCATTCTTGCGAGGGCTCAGCTCCATCACCATATCTTTTACATTCTAAACACCACCTACCCAGCTTTAAATCGGGCAATTCTTTTGTACGTGTTTGTTCCAGAATTCTTTTAACAGGCTGTTTCAAGTTTAGCTGCTCAACAAGAAGGTTTCCAATCTCTCTTTCGAAATTAGCGCCTTTGGTTCTTGAATTAATGGCCATAATTATTCATCAACGTTAAAGTCATCAGGAAACTCTGCGTTTGTATGGACCTCTTGAACATCGTCAAGATCATCCATAAAATTCATAATTTTTAAAACCTTTTCTGAGGCTTCCTGATCTAAATTAATTAAAGTATCAGCCCGCATTGTATTTTCAGCCAATAATGATTCAATATTTTTTTTCTTAAAAGCCTCAACAATTTTAGATAAGTTTCCCTGGGAAGTAATAATTTCATAGTGATCATCTTGTATGCTAAAGTCGTCTGCACCAGCATCAAGGGCTATTTCCATAATTTCATCTTCCTCATGAGAGAGATCTATATGAACGACTCCTAACTTATTAAAAAGATATGCAACTGATCCATCAGTTCCCATGTTGCCGCCAAATTTTGTAAAGGCATGACGAACATCAGCAACTGTTCTATTTCGATTATCTGTCATTGTTTCAACAAGAATAGCCACTCCATTTGGACCATAGCCCTCAAAAATTAATTCTTCTAGGGCGCCCATTTCTCCAGTTCCAGAGCCCTTTTGAATAGCTCGCTTAATAGTATCTTTGGGCATATTTGCTGCATTCGCCTTATCTAGCGCTAATCTGAGTCTAGGGTTATCTGCAGGATCTGGACCACCTTTAGCAGCAACAGTAATCTCTCGAATCACTTTAGTCCAAATTTTACCTCTAGATGCATCCTGCCTTGCTTTACGATGTTTTATATTAGCCCATTTAGAGTGCCCAGCCATTATTAATCCTTTTTTAAGGTTGAAGAAATGTTGAGCTCATCAAGCTGATCATTAGACACCACACTTGGAGCTTCTGTAAGTAAACATGAAGCGCTTTGGGTCTTAGGAAATGCTATAACATCACGAATATTAGTCGTATTAGATAACAGCATAATTATTCTATCCAAACCAAATGCAATACCACCATGAGGAGGACATCCTGAAGACAAGGCTGATAATAAGAATCCAAATTTCTCATTTGCTTGTTCGTTTGAAATTCCTAGGATACCAAAAATCTCTTTTTGCATAGATGGCTCATAAACTCTCAAAGACCCACCTCCAAGCTCATAACCATTTAACACAAAATCATAAGCACATGCTAAAGCGTTATCTGGATCGTCCTTTAATTCATTGACTGAGACAGCTGGCAAAGTAAAAGGATGATGCAATGATGTCAAATGATTATCCTTATTTCTTTCAAACATTGGAAAGTCAATAATCCAACACGGCGCCCAAGAAGAAGTAATTAAATTCATATCTTCTCCAATTCTTTTAATTAGTGAGCTCATTGATAAATTAACAATTTTTGCATTTCCAGCCCCAAAAAAAATAATGTCATTGTTTTTTACATCTAAGGTTCTGAGAATTGAATCAACTGTTTCTTTCTTTAAAAATTTAAGAATAGGTGATTGCAGTCCGTTATCTGAATCAAGCTCAATTACTTTAATATATGCCAAGCCCTTAGCTCCTAACTTACCAACAAAGTCAGTATATTGATCGATTTTTTTTCTTGTCATTGTTGCGGCCTCTGGCACCTTCAATGCAACCACTCTAGATGCAGGATCATTTGCAGGGCCAGAAAATACTTTAAATTCCTCATCTTTTACAAGCTCAGCAATATCTTTTAATTGCAAAGGAATCCTTAAATCGGGTTTATCACATCCATACTTCTCTATGGATTCAGCATATGAAATTCTGGGAACAGAGGTCTTTTTATAATCTGTAAATTTAGATAGCAAAGATATTACTAAATCCTCTCCGATTTCAATTATTTCTTCAGTTGATACAAACGAAGCTTCAATATCAACCTGAGTAAATTCTGGCTGCCGATCTGCTCTTAAATCCTCATCTCTAAAACACTTAGCTATTTGATAATATTTATCTAAACCGCCAATCATAAGTAATTGTTTAAATAATTGTGGGGATTGCGGCAAAGCAAAAAATTCACCAGGGTGAACCCTACTTGGAACTAGGTAATCTCTTGCACCCTCTGGCGTAGCCTTGGTAAGTATGGGCGTTTCAATTTCATAAAAATTATTTTTTTCTAAAATTGATCTGATTTCTGAGGTAATTTTAGATCTCTGTACCAATCTTTGATTGACATCAGGTCGCCTTAAATCTAAAAATCTATGTTTAAGTCTTATATCCTCATTCACATCTTGATAATCATCTAATGGAAACTGAGGAGTAACTGCTGAACTAAAAATAGATAGATCACTTGCTTCTATTTCTACCTCGCCAGTTAACATTTTTGGATTTACTGCTCCATCAATTCTCTTTCTTACTTTTCCTTTTATATTTACAACATACTCACTTCTGCAAGAGTCTGCCATTTCAAATACTTTCTTTAAACTTGGATTAAAAACTGTCTGAACTATTCCGCGCAAATCACGAATGTCTAAAAAAATTACGCCGCCATGATCTCTTCTTTTATGAACCCATCCAGAAATCTCAACATCACTGCCAACATCTGAACTATTAATATCTCCGCAATAATGTGAACGCATTTTTATTTCTCTTGGTTAAGTTTTTTATCTGAGCTCTTATTTTTTAATTTATTAGTTTTTTTATTTTTTTCTTTGGGCTGGCTATCTTTTTCATCTTTATTATCTACTATATTCTTTTTAGAGCCAGTTTTAAAATCAGTTTCATACCAACCACCTCCCTTTAACCTAAAAGTTGGAGCTGAAATCAATTTTTTTATCTTGTTTTTCTTGCACTTTGGACAAATTTCAACAGGATTGTCTGAAAATCTTTGAATTACTTCAAATTGATGCTTACATTTTAAGCATTTATATTCATAAATCGGCATAAGTCTCTAAAAAAATATAAAATTATAAACTAAATGAATTTTCAAATATAAAAATGTTGTGGTCTAAGGTTTTTTTACCCACTCTTAAGGATACTCCTCAAGACGCTGAAGTTATAAGTCATCAGCTAATGTTGAGAGCAGGAATGATTAGAAAAGTAACTTCAGGAATATATAACTGGCTTCCACTAGGTTTAAGAGTGCTTAAAAAAATTGAAAATATTGTTCGTGAGGAAATGGATGCATCTGGAGCACAAGAGGTCTTGATGCCAATGGTACAACCTAAAGAATTATGGGAAGAAACTCAAAGGTGGAAAAAAATGGGTCCAGAGCTTTTGCGCATTCAAGACAGACATGAAAGGGACTTCTGCCTTGGACCGACTCATGAAGAGGTTATAACTGACTTAGTAAGAAATAATGTTAAAAGTTATAAAGAATTGCCATTAAATCTTTATCAGATTCAAACAAAGTTTAGAGATGAAGTAAGGCCTCGTTATGGTGTCATGCGAGGAAGAGAATTTCTTATGAAAGATTCTTATAGCTTCAACATCAATGAAGACTCTTTAAATGAATCATATCTTTTAATGAAAGAAACATACAAAAAGATCATAGAGAGATTAGGTCTCGAATATAAAATCGTAAAAGCTGATTCTGGTGCAATTGGCGGTGATGCATCTGAAGAATTTCATGTACTTGCAGAAAATGGCGAAGACACAATTGCCGTAAGCGACTCATCTGAATTTGCAATTAACTCAGAACTTTTACTCAATGAGGGAGAGGATATTAACTCTCTTCAGGGAAAACCATCACCAGATGGCAAAGGAACTATTGAAATTAAAAAAGGTATAGAAGTTGGGCATATCTTTCAACTTGGAAAAATATATGCTGACGCAATGAAAGCTAATGTCTTAGATAATGAAGGTAAATCACAAACTCTCTATATGGGATGTTATGGAATAGGAATTTCAAGGTTAGTGGCAGCTGCAATAGAGCAGAATCACGATGAAAAAGGTATTTTATGGCCAGAAGCCATTGCTCCATATGAAGTAAATATTATTGCCATAGGATTTGATAAGGATCAGAAAATAGCAAAAGCTGCAACAGATTTTTATAACGAATTATCATCCATGGGCTACGAGGTGATGCTGGATGACCGAAAAGATGGCTATGGAATTAAAATGAAAGATTCCGAATTAATTGGCGTACCAATTAATGTAATTATTGGCAGACAATATCTTGAAAGTAATGAAATAGAGCTAAAACATAGAGATGGTCTAAGCTCTATTGGAACTGTAGAAGATATTACAACTATCTTTGAGCACTACAAAGAAAAATAATTAAATTCTCTCAATAATTGTTGCGTTAGCAGTACCGCCGCCCTCACATATTGCTTGAAGACCATATTTGCCTTTTGTTCTTTCGAGCTCATGGAGCAGAGTTGTCATCAGCTTAGCTCCAGATGCTCCTAAGGGGTGGCCTAAAGCCATTGCGCCACCGTTAACATTAAGTTTCTCAATATCAGCTTTTAGCTCAATAGCCCAGGATAATGGGACTGGAGCAAAAGCCTCATTAACCTCGTAAAGGTCAATGTCATTGATACTTAAATTGGTAGCGTTTAATACTTGTCGAGAAGCAGGAATTGGTCCGCTTAGCATTATAACTGGATCATCACCAACAACGCTGATACCTTTTATTCTTGCACGAGGATCTGCTTTTATCTTTTTAAGGCCTTCATCATTACAAATCATAACTGCAGCAGCACCATCTGTAATTTGACTTGCGTTGCCAGCAGTTATTACGCCACCTTCTGAAATTGGGTTCAAACCGGAGAGAGCTTCAAGACTTGCATCGTATCTTATACCCTCATCATTGAGAACCATATCAGTTTTTCCTTCCTCATTTTTGGCTTGAACAGGAAGAATTTCTCTATCAAAATGTTTTCCCTCAACAGCAGCGGCTGCTTTTTGATGACTGCTAAGTGCAAATCTATCTAAATCTTCTCTAGATAAATTCCATTTTTCTGCCATCATTTCAGCGCCACTAAACTGAGAGAAGAAAATGCCAGGATATCTTTCGGAGATTCCATCTGAATCAAATGGAAAGCCATGGCCTGCATCATATCCATCTTTAATGTTTGACCCAATAGGCACCATTGACATTACCTCTACTCCTCCACCGATTACAACATCTTGAGTACCAGACATAACTGCTTGAATAGCAAAATGAATAGCTTGCTGAGAAGATCCGCACTGCCTATCGACTGTAGTTCCAGGCACTGATTCAGGAAGACTAGATGCTAGGATTGAGTTTCTAGCAACGTTTCCTGATTGAGCTCCAACTTGACTAACGCAGCCAAAAATAACATCGTCAATTAGTTCTGGTTCAATTCCTGATTGATGAACTAGTTCGTCTAGAACTTTTGCACCTAGGTCAGCTGGATGCCATTTACTCAGGCTTCCGTTTTTCTTTCCTCCAGGCGTTCTTACGGCTGATACAATATATGCATTGTTTGTCATGATCCTCTCCCAAATAAGGTATATTAATTAATTTTCACATACCATATCAAGTTAACGAAGACTTAACAATACATCTGTACGACAGATAAAGGATTATTTCTTAGCTGTCTTTTTTGCAGATGGGATATAAGCGTTTCTAATTTCCTTAACTAAACTATCCCTAATCTTAGTATTTTCTCTTAAAAACTTACTCGCATTGACCTTGCCTTGCCCAATCTTTTCCCCATTTTGGCTATACCAAGAACCAGATTTCTCCACCAATTCAAGTTTTTGACCAAGCTCTAATATTTCTCCTTCCGTGTTAATACCTTCGCCATACATAATCTGAAATTCAGCTTGCTTAAACGGAGGAGATACCTTGTTTTTGACTACTTTTACTCTTGTTTCGTTACCTACAACTTCCTCACCCTCTTTTACTGCACCTATTCTACGTATATCTAAACGAACCGATGAATAAAATTTTAGGGCATTTCCACCAGTTGTTGTTTCAGGATTGCCAAACATTACGCCTATCTTCATTCTGATCTGATTGATAAATATGACCATTGCATTTGATCTTTGAATATTACCTGTAATCTTTCTTAATGCTTGCGACATGAGACGCGCTTGCAAACCAACATGATGATCACCCATATCACCTTCAATTTCTGCGCGTGGTGTTAAAGCTGCCACAGAATCTACTACTATCAAATCAACACTGCCAGATTTTACAAGCATGTCAGTTACTTCTAATGCTTGCTCACCTGTATCAGGCTGAGAAAGTAGTAACTCGTCAACATTAACACCTAATTTTTCTGCATAGTTTGGATCAAGTGCATGCTCAGCATCAATGAATGCTGCTGTGCCGCCAGCTTTTTGACATTCGGCAATTGCTTGCAGTGTTAATGTTGTTTTACCAGATGATTCAGGACCAAAAATTTCGATAACTCTGCCTTTAGGCAAGCCTCCAATACCTAAAGCGATATCTAACCCAAGTGAGCCAGTTGATACTGATGGAATGTCAACAATTTCTCTGTCTCCCATTTTCATGACAGTGCCTTTACCAAATTGTTTTTCAATTTGAGATATGGCTTCGCTTAAGTTTTTATCTTTGTCCGACATAGTTTTCTCCAAATAAATTTTACTGTATGTTTATACAGTATATAATAAAAATGTTAAAAGTAAACAAAATATTATCAAATTGCTACTGACTTGTTTAAAACTCATTGTTAAAATCTAATTTATCTAAGCTTTTATCACTAAATGGCATTCATAGTTACAGAAGCATGTATTAAATGTAAACATACCGACTGTGTGGAGGTATGTCCCGTGGACTGTTTTTATGAGGGACCAAACTTTTTAGTTATTCATCCTGAGGAATGTATTGATTGTGCTTTGTGCGAGCCAGAATGTCCTGTGGAAGCTATTTTTTCTGAGGATGAGTTACCTGATGATCAAATTGAATTTATAGAAATTAATGCCGAACTCTCAGAAATATGGCCAAATATTACAGAGGAAAAGGATCAGTTACCTGAGGCAGACGAGTATGCTGAAATAAAAGATAAAAAACATCTTTTAGAAAAATAATTCAATTTTTGACTTGAAAAATAAAAATTAGTCGCCAAAAAAATTCTATAGTGTTGCCTTGCTATTTTCTTGGTTTAATTGGGCACAATTAAATCTTACATACTATAGACGCCCAACATAATTAACTTTCAGAAATGGAGAATATTATGAAAAACTTTGCGTTAATTTTATGTCTTCTTCTATCACCTCTATCTTATGCTTCATATCATGAGGGAACAGGCGGAGATAGTTCAAATGGAAATAGCAGTGGTGGCGGGGGCGGCTACGGAAGTGGCGGCAGCGGCGGTGCAGCAGCACTCTTGGCTGTTGGAGCATTGGTCTACTTTATGAATAGAGATACAGAGGAAGAAGAAACTGAATCTACATTTGTAAGAAGATATAAAGAAAGTAATTTTAGAATTTCTTTGGGATCAGAAAGCCAATATGATTTCAGGAATGATTATATCAATGATTTCTCAAGTCAAATTGATCTACCTTCTAATAACTTTCAATTAAATTTAACATACAAATTTAACTAAAAATCCTGCCAACCCCGACGATTATGTCGGGGCATGGCCATTAGAATTTATATGAAAATCATCCTTGTACTACTTTTTTTGACTCAAACTCTCCTTGCTTATACAGATCAAGATGATAAAAAGGTTTCAGATCTTACTGTTCAAGAGCTGACAGAAACTGTCCGATCCATTGTGCAAGAAAGCATAGAAAAATGTGTTGTTGCCGGAACCATGGAAGGAAGGGCTGTTCCATTGTCTTTAAAAGTCGAAGGTGAAGTTGTTGCAAAAATGACTTGTAACTTTGATGAATCAGAAACTGAATCTGACTAAAAAATAAAATTTATATTCTCTGATTGAATAGGTTTACCATTCTTTCGAAGCTGAAACTTTAGTAAAGGAAATGGAGATTCAGAACTTCCAAGCTGAGCAACGATTGACCCTCTTTCGACTTCATCACCATGTTCAACTAATATTTTGTCGCAGTGAGCATAAAGACTTAAATAATTATTCGAGTGCGATATCATCAAAAGATTTCCATATCCAGGTATATCTGGACCGGCAACCTCAACTATGCCGCTATCTATAGAAAAAATAGGAGTGCCTTGCGGTTGCTTAAAAACTAGCCATCCATCATCTATATTTGAGGGTTGAAAATCTGCATTTAAGGGATGATGCCATTGCAATGACGAATATCTTTTAAAAGAAAAATCTAAATTCTCAACTCCTCCTATTAGTAATTTTTGCTTTGGATAAATTACATAAGGTTTACTAAGATTATTTCTAGCAATTAAAGCTTTTTGATCAATATTAAATTTTAATGCAATTGACCACAAAGAATCGCCAGGTTGAACGATATAAAATGAGGTTTGAGAATTGGGTAAAAATTTTTGATAAGTTTCTTTAAAACTATTCAGTGATGAGCAACTTGAAATAACAAGACAAAAAAGTACTAGGTAATTTTTAAAATTGTATATCACAGTAAAAAATAACCTGAAGAAAATATAAGACCAGAAAAAATATACGTCAAGCTTTGCTCATATTTTGCATAAAGCGATACAACTATCTTGGGAAGAATCAAAAGTGAAATTAAGCAACCTAATGCAAATGGAACTAAAAATAAAAGATGGAAATTTGCTATGGCTTGAATAACAGGGCTGTAAACTCCTAAAACAACCAAAATAGCACTTCCAGAAATTCCAGGGATTAAAAAAAATGTAAATGCAATTAATCCACTAATAAATAAATATAAGGGCGTTACTCCCTCCGAGCCAATATTTATTTCTTGTAAAATATACCCAATCAAGATACCTAAAATTAAAAAAATAAGTAAATTTAATCTTTGTAGCAAAGCTTTAAAAAAATCTGCTACATATATTGATAAAAACATCATGAGCCAGCCTAATAAGAACAGAAATAGCTGCTCATAATTATTTATCATAAATGTAATTAAATTCGAGCATAAAAGGATTGCTGCAAACATTGAAAATATTAGCGGTAGCAAAACACGAAATTGGAATATCTGAGAAGTCAAAGAAAGATTTAAAGAGAAATTCTTTGGCCTAAGTCGACTCAAGATAAACATGAGATTTGGATAAATCTTAAAAATTACTGCAACAGTTGAGCCTGAAATGCCTGGTATTAATTCAGCAACTCCCATACAAAACCCAGCAAGAGAATATTTTACTTGATCATTCACTTATATTTCTCCATTAGATATACCGGGAAGCATTGGAACAAAAGCAACCTCCTCAAAAATAGATTCTTCATGTTCTGTTTCACTTTTTTTTGTAATAACGTAAAGTCTTTGTTGGCCCTCAATACCAGCTGGAATTACTAACTTACCTCCTATCTCAAGTAACTCAACTAATTCTTCTGGATATTGTCTGGGAGCGGCGGCACATATTATTCCATCAAATTTATTGTCTTCCTCCCAACCATCAAAGCCATCAGCATGTTTTACCAAAACATTTCTTATTTTTAACTCTCTAAGATTCTCTCTGGACTTTACAACCAATGGCTTAATTCTTTCAATAGCAAATACTTCATTCGCAAAATGAGACAAAACGGCAGATTGATAACCACATCCTGAACCAATTTCAAGAACTCTATTTAAAACTTTACCCCTTCGAGTTGTATGGGCAAGTAAGTGTTCGGTCATTCGAGCAACAATATAAGGCTGAGAAATCGTCTGTTTATAACCTATTGTTAATGCTCTATTTTCATAAGCTCTACTCCATAAAGCTTGATCTAAAAAAATGTGTCTTGGGACCTGGCTTAATGAGTCAAGAACTCGAAAATCTTTTATACCCATATCAAGTAATTCCTGAATCATTTGATCTTTCACTCTTGTAAAAGTAAAGCCTGAACTACTCACAATCAAAAACCTCTCTATAATAACTCCTCTTCGAAGCATCAACACTAAGGTTATAATCCAAAATTGATATAGAGATGAAATTATCATCAATTGCTTGGATATCTGTATCCATCTGATCAGGTAGAAGTTTCCCTGAGGGACCAAAACTATAAAATTTTGAAGAATTATTAGATCTTATAAAATCAGGAATATCGGGAGTACTCCTTTTGCCTATGACTGTAAGTTTTGTTCCATTTAGTTTAGAATTTGAAAGATCAGGGAAATTAACATTCACAAGCAAATTCTTATCATTAGGAAGCTTACTAACTTGATTAACAATTAAATTAGCTTGTTCTGAAATAAATGATAAATTTTTTGGGTTAAAAGAAGTCACTGAAAAAGCAACGGGAACATAATTTAGCCTTCGCCCAGCTATTGCGGCCCCAACTGTTCCAGAATAAAAGATATCTTCACCTAAATTTGCTCCTAAATTAATTCCTGAAACAATCATCTCGATAGAATCAGGAATTACCGACAATAATCCAAGATAGGAACAATCAGCAGGAGTTCCATCAACTGAAAAAATATTTTTTGAAATCTCTTTAACTTCTATTTCTTTTCTGAGACTAATTGCAGCGCTCATACCACTACAATTTTCTTTTGGAGCAATCAAAAAAACATTATGTTCTTTGCTTAAAGCCTTATAAAGCTCTGTAATTCCTGATGCTTTGTAACCATCGTCATTGGTGAGCAATATATTCATTGAATATTCTCCAATGATGCAATAGCAAATACTGCAATTCCATTGCCCTTACCTATAATTCCCATGCCCTCTGCTGTAGTTGCTTTTACTCCAACAAAACTTGCATCAATATTTAAGATTTTTGAAAGAGATTTTTTTAAGTCCTCTACATGGGGTTGAATTTTTGGTTGCTCACAAACCACAACAAAATCAATGTTGCGTGGTTGCAAATCCTTTTGCTTGAGCAGGTTTAGGGATTCCTCAAGAATTTTTACACTGCTTAAATCTTTATTCTTTTCATCTGTATCAGGAAAATAATACCCAATATCCCTCAAGCCACCTGCTCCAAGTAATGCATCAGATATTGCATGTAATACTATGTCTCCGTCAGAGTGAGCAACAATAGATAAATTACAATCTATAAAAACATTTCCAAGTGTTATGCCCTCTCCTGGCTCAAACTTATGAAAATCAACACCTCTACCAGCTCGATAATCATTTTCAATATTTTTAGAAATATCAACTGCATAAGTAATTTTAAGATTAGATTGTTCTCCAAGAATTTCTTTAACCCTAAAACCAGCTCTTTCCATTGCTTGAGATTCATCAGTAAAAGAGAGGTTTTCTTTTATCATTTTATTTAATGCGCTTTTAAGTGATTTTTTATGAAATATTTGTGGAGTCTGAATAGTTAAAAAATCTTCTCGATCAACAGGAATTAATTCTTTACCCTGTTTCATTCTTAGAGAATCTATAATTGAAATAACTGGATATAAGCCTTGAATTGATTGATCATTCATAAATTCTAAAATTAATTTATTAATAAGCTTTTTGCTTACCCAAGGCCTTGCCGCATCATGAATAACAACAATATCAATTTCATTATCAATAGCTAAAACTGCGTTATATACCGATTCACTACGTGTGCTACCACCTTGAGTAATACTAACTTTAGGATGCTTAAAGAATGATTGAGATTTTATTAGAGTCTCATTTGGATCAATAGCTATGTATATTTTTTTAACAGACTCAATTTCTAAGAATTTATTTACAGACTTTTCTATAACTGTTTCGTTCCCAATTTTTAGAAATTGTTTAGAAATTTTTCCACCGAAACGACTGCTTGATCCTGCCGCAGGAATGATGACTGCAATATTATTTTTTAGGTTCATTAGAATTAATTTCTTTAAAACTTAAATATTGCTCATCCTCGAAGATTAAATTTAGTTCCTCTCTAGCAAACTTTTCTGCATATGCGTCATTTTTTTGTCTAGTTTGAATATCAGATTCTAAAATATAATTTTCTTCAGATAGAGCTGCGTTCCTTTCTATTAATTCTTGATTTTCAATTTGCAGACTTAAAAAATTTTTCTTACTATCGATTCCAAAAAAAAGATTGTATAAAGCAACAATTATTAAAAAAAATAATACGAAATTTAAAATCTTAACTAATGACATTTTTTGCAAAATTTAAATCAGATTGCTGTGCTTCAATCCACAATAATCTATTGTATTTCGCCACTCTGTCAGACCTGCAAGGTGCTCCCGTCTTAATTTGGCCAGTACCGAGCCCAACACAAAGATCTGCGATTGTGCTATCTTCAGTCTCTCCTGATCGATGAGAAATAATTGATTTGAACCCATGTTTATTCCCAAGATGAATAGTTTTCATGGTTTCAGTGATGGTTCCAATTTGATTGAATTTTATCAGAATAGAGTTTGCAAGCGATTCGTCTATACCTCTTTGAAGCTCAGAAACATTTGTTACGAATAGGTCATCTCCTACTAACTGACATTTTTTTCCAAGAACTTGATTAAGATTACTCCACCCTTGAAAATCATTTTCATCCATTCCATCTTCAATAGATATAATAGGGTATCGATTAGTCAATTCTAAGAGATACTGAGAAAATTCAGTTGAATTTAACTCTTTTTGCTCTCCCTTAAGATTATATTTTCCATCATCATAAAATTCTGAAGCAGCGCAATCCAAAGCAATTCCAACATCTTTGCCCTCAACTAATTTATTGTTTCTAATTGCAGTAATGATTAATTCTATCGTCTCGTCATTTGATGAGAGATTTGGTGCAAACCCACCCTCATCGCCCACACTGGTACTGAAACCTTTAGTTTTAAGAAGTTTCTTTAGATTTGAATATATTTCTGTTGACCATTGCATTGCCTCATAGAAACTATTAGCTCCAATGGGCATTATCATAAATTCTTGAATATCAAGATTATTGTCAGCATGCTCTCCTCCATTAATGATATTTAACATTGGAACAGGCATTTGCATTACAAGATTCACGCCATTGATATCATTAAAAACTTTATTAACATACCTATAAAGTGGCAAATCAAGTGATTTTGCTGCTAAGTTAAGTACTGCAAGAGAGACACCCAAAATTGCATTTGCGCCCAACTTTGACTTTGAAGAAGTGCCATCTAGTGCAATCATTTTTTCATCAATTTCCTGTTGATTTGTAACATCAACACCTATTAACACTGGAGCTATTGTCTCTTGAATATTTGTAATGGCTTTTGTAACTCCTTTCCCCATGAACGAATCGGATCCATCTCTCAATTCTAAAGCCTCTCTAGAACCTGTTGATGCCCCGCTTGGCACCATTGCAGTAGCACTTAAACCGTTTTCCAAAACTATCTTGCAAGAGACAGTTGGTGTGCCTCTTGAATCAATAACTTGAATAGCTTGAATAGAACTAATAATTGACATTAATTAGCTCTAACTTGATTTTTGATAAAGTCATCAAGATCTGCCAGTTGAGAGACAACTTTGGGGATTTCGTCGGAAGAAATTGCACATGGACCATCACATTTTGCATTGTCAGGATCTGGGTGAGCTTCAATAAAGAGTCCAGCGATACATTGACTCAATCCAGCTCTAGCTAATGGCAGCAAATATTCTCTTCTGCCGTCCGCAGCATGTCCAAGGCCTCCCGGAAGTTGAAGAGAATGGGTTGCATCAAATATAACTGGCACGTCAAGTTCTTTCATAATTTGAAAATTAATCATATCAACTATCAAATTGTTGTACCCAAAAGAATTTCCTCTCTCGCAAAGAATAATCTTACTATTTCCAGCTTGTGAGCATTTTTCAATAACGTTTTTCATCTCGGTGGCTGACAAAAATTGAGGTTTTTTGAACTGAATAATTTTTTTTGTTTTAGCTGCAGCAACAACTAGGTCAGTTTGCCTGCATAAAAATGCTGGAATCTGAATTACATCAGCAACTTCGGCCACTTGTTCTGCTTGAGATGGCTCGTGAATGTCTGTAATTACTGGAACATGAAACTGAGATTTAACTTTTTCTAACATCCTTAGGCCCTCTTCAATTCCTGGTCCTCTAAAAGACGAAATTGAGCTTCGGTTTGCTTTGTCATATGAACCCTTAAAAATCCAATTTACATTAAGGTTTCGAGTGGATTCAGCAAATTTTTCTGCAACATTCATTACAATTGAATCTGACTCTAAAACATTTACTCCTCCCATAAGGGTCATGGTTTCTAAATTTCCAATATTAAGATTATTTAGTTTCAAAATGCTCATCTTTTTATCTTAATAGCTTTTGCAATAAAATCATTAAATATTGGATGTCCATCTCTAGGATTCGATGTAAACTCTGGATGAAATTGACATCCGATAAACCATGGATGTCTTTTGATCTCAATCATTTCAGCTAAATTACCATCTAAAGATGTTCCAACAATATCCATTCCTCCTGAAATTAAATCTTTTTTAAAGTCTGGATTAACCTCATACCTGTGTCGATGCCTTTCTGTAATTGTTAGTTTTTTATATAGTTTATGTGAAAGAGAGGACTTTTTGATTAAACATTTTTGACCGCCAAGTCTCATTGTTCCCCCTAAATTAGAATTTTCATTCCTATGCTCTATCTTCCCTGTCGCATCTGTCCACTCTGTAACCAGACCGATAACAGGATATTTTGTTTTTTGATTAAATTCAGTGCTATTGGCTTTTTTAAAATTTAAAATATTTCTTGAAAATTCAATAATTGCAATTTGCATACCTAGGCAAATCCCAAAATATGGAATTTTATTTTCTCTTGCATATTTACAAGCGGTGATCATGCCTTCAATACCTCTACTACCAAATCCACCAGGTATTAGTATTGCCTGATAAGTTTTTAAAATCTTAGATACATTTACTTTTGTAATTTTTGTTGCATCTATCATATTGATTTCAACCTTAGCCAGGTTCTTGATCCCGGCATGATCAAGGGCTTCATTTAGAGATTTATAAGAGTCTTTTAAATCTACGTATTTTCCAACAATTGCAATTGAGACTTTTTTCTTCGGATTTAATTTTGCGTCAACTACTCTTTTCCAGTCATTTAATCTCGGAGATTTTACTTTAGATAAATTTAATTTCTTTAATAGAATTTTATCTACTTGTTGAGAATAAAAAAGCAATGGAATTGAATAAACTGTTTCTGCATCATGCATTGAAATGACACTGTTTGGATCTACAGAACAAAACAAAGCTATTTTCTTCTTTTCATCGTTGGGTAGTTCTTTTTCAAGCCTGCATATTAAACAATCAGGCTGAAGCCCAAGCGATCTCAGCTCTTTGACAGAATGTTGAGTAGGTTTAGTTTTTAGCTCTTCTGAAACTTGAATATATGGAACTAAAGTAAGATGAGCTAGGGCAGTAGTATTTGTAGGTAATTCCAACATCATTTGTCTTATAGCTTCAATAAAGGGTTGGCTCTCAATATCACCTACAGTGCCACCAATTTCAACTATTGCAATGTCAGCGCCTTTGGCGCCTAATTTGATTCGACGTTTTATCTCATCAGTTATATGAGGTATAACCTGAACTGTTCCTCCAAGATAATCCCCTCTTCTTTCGTTTTGAATCACTTCTTCGTAAACTTTTCCAGCTGTGAAATTATTTTTTTTACTTGCTTTAAATCTTACAAATCTTTCATAGTGACCTAAATCAAGGTCTGTTTCTGTTCCATCATCAGTTACAAAAACCTCTCCATGTTGAAAAGGACTCATGGTGCCTGGATCAACATTGATGTATGGATCAAGTTTATTTAATGATACTTTTAAGCCTCTTGCCTCAAAGAGTGCTCCTATAGAAGCGGCAGCAATACCCTTTCCAAGAGAAGAAACAACCCCGCCAGTTATAAAAATGTACTTTGTTTGAGCCATCAATTTTTACTTTATGATGGGAATACAGAATATCAGATTATGAGGGTAATAAAAACTATAACTTAGGCAGTTTCTTCAAATAAAGGTCTTGATAAATCAGCCCAGTCAATTTCGGCATCACTTTTTGAAGATGCAAATTCTAAAATTCCAAGATCCTCAAATTTGCCTTTCACAGAATCCCTAAGCAACCCTATTCTTCTTAGATTTGGCATGACTCGCTGAAAAAGAAGCTTTTGGAAATGTTGATTTATGTCTGTTCCTAATTGAAATTGTCTTGCATCTTCGACATCCCAACCAAAACGTTCATACACATCTGTTGATAACAATCTTTCTCTGCTTAACCAACATGCCTCATAAGCGAATTGAGCCCTATCTTCTTTCTCCTCTTCGCTTAAAGTGTCGATAAACTCCTCTAGATAATTTATACCAAAAGTAACATGTCTGGCCTCATCTCTGATTATAAGACCAAGCATATCTCGTAAAACTGGATCATGTGTTAGCTCTCTTGAAGCTTGAAAAGCTGCTAGTGCCAATCCTTCTATGATTATTTGCATACCAATAAATTTTAAATCCCATCTTGGATCAGTAAGGATCTTATCTAGAATTGACTTCAAAGCATTTCCAATTGGGTACATCATTTTTACTCTTGTTTGGATATATTTATTGAATGCTTCAACATGTCTTGCTTCATCAAAAGTCTGAGATGCTGCATAAAGCTTTGCATTGTAAGTTGGAGCACATGATGTTAATTGAGAGGCAACTAAAAGAGCTCCTTGTTCTCCATGCAAAAACTGACTCTGACTCCATGCAATTCTATGATTTAAAAATTCTACTTTTTTCTTATCTGAAAGTATTTTGTAGGGCTCATATTCATCCCAAAAAATTGGGGCTGGTTCAGTAATTATATTTAATGGTCTGTTCCAATCTATATCAAGCTCAACATTCCAATTCAGCTCCTTTCCGAGTTCATAAAGCTTCTTAATCCTATTATCTTGAACCGTGTAATCCCAGTTATAAGCTCCAGATAATGGTGTATTAAAAATTTCAGCAATATCGTCAGCAACTCCCTCGTTCATGTAAGGAGGTAAATCCTCCTCTAATCGAATTTCTCTTGGATTCTGATCTAAATAGTTAATTTTCATAGATTTAAATATTTTCTAGTTACTCTACTGCTTATTTTCGTCATTAGTTCATAAGAAATCAAATTATTTTTGTTAGCATTCTGAACAATGGATAAATCAGGAGACCATAACTCACACCAATCACCTATTTTGCAATCATTAATTTCTGAAACATCTACAGATATGAGATCCATACTAACCCTCCCAATAATCTTGGTAAGACGATCATTCACTAATACAGAAGTGCCATCTTTTGCAGTTTGTGGAAACCCATCTGCATATCCGCAATAGACAATAGCAATTCTTGATGCTCGTTTAGTTTTTGCTCTCCCGCCATAGCCTATTCTTTGACCGGCATCTAAAGATTGAATTGAAATAATTTGACTTCTAAATTTCATTGCTGTCTTTAAATTTGGCAAGTCGATTCCGCCATACATAGCAATTCCTACTCTTACCCAATCATAAGAATGCTCTGGAAAGTTTAATACTCCATTTGAGTTCAATATGCTTCTTTTCATATTTTTGGAAACCTCATTCCAGGAATTTTCAAAATTATCAAATTGTATTTTGTTTAACTTATCACTTGGATTATCTGCGCAAGCTAAATGAGTCATTAAGACATTAGAATCTGTAAAAAATGATTTAAATTGATCCAGTTCGTTTAATTTAATTCCTAACCTATTCATTCCAGTATTCAGCTTGATCCAAAAAATTAAATTATTTTGATATTGTTTTGCTAATGGCAACTGCGAAATTGAATGAACTACTGTCCAGATGTTCTTTTGCTTAATTAAGTCATAGGCATCAGAGGAATAAACGCCCTGCATTGCTAAAATCGGCTTAGAGGAGTTTTCTCTAATGACTAAAGCCTCATCTAACCTTACTGCTCCGAAGCCATCTACAACATCCTTAATTGCATTAGTTGCTATTTTGAGATCATGTCCATATGCATCACTTTTTATGACGCCCATAAAATTACAATGCTTAGGTAATTTTTTTTTAATTTCTTGAATATTATTTCTTACAAGCTCAAAGTCAATAATGAGCTCAGAATTTGGCTCAATCATTGTATAGAATCGTAAAAACTATCAACAGCAAAATCTTCAAATCTTGTATATTCTTTTAAGAAAGTGAGGTTAACTTTTCCGATAGGTCCATTTCTTTGCTTACCGATGATTATTTCAGCCTTATTTCCCTCTTCAGAGTCCTCATTATAAACTTCATCTCGATAAATAAATAAAATTACATCGGCATCTTGCTCTATCGCACCTGAATCTCTTAAGTCAGCCATAATTGGTCTCTTATTTGGCCTCTGCTCTACTGCTCTATTTAATTGGGATAACGCAACTACTGGAATTTTTAACTCTTTAGCCAGCATCTTAAGGGATCTAGAGATCTCAGAGATTTGATTGACTCTGTTTTCCTGAGATGCTGGTAACTGCATTAATTGCAAGTAATCTACAACTATTAGGGATAACCCATTTGGCTCCTGCCTATTAATTCTCCTGGCTCTTGCTCTGAGCTCCATTGGTGATAGTAATGAACTATCATCGATATATAGTGGTAAATCTTTAAGTTTTGAAGACGACTCCATAAATTTTTTCAATTCATCCTGATTCATCGAAGCAGACCTAACTTTCTGCTGATCAATTTTCGCATTACTAGCAAGCAATCTAGTGGTGAGTGACTCAGCTGGCATCTCTAAGCTAAAAATCAATACGCCACCAGAAATATCTTTGTTGATTAGAAAGTTTTCAGCAATGTTCATGCTAAGCGCTGTTTTACCCATACTTGGTCTTGCAGCAATAATTATAAGATCTCCATCTTGAAGGCCTTGCAGTCTAGTATCAATGTCTTTATATCCAGTTGAAGAGCCTAATAAATTTGAGCCACTTTTGGCAATCTCATTCATACGTTCAATTGACTGAGGAATTAATTCATCCAATTTTTGAATATCAGTAGATTTTCTGCTTGCCTCATCGTTAAGTGAGAAGATTTTTGTTTCAGCCTCATCAAGTAACTCTTCTGCATCTTTGCCTTGAGGGTTGATTATAAGTTCGGAAATTTCGGAATTAATCTTCATTAATCTCCTTGAAATTGACTTTTGCCTAATCATTCCTGCATACGCCTCTAAATTTGCAGCAGATGGAGTCGAATTAGCAAGGTCTATAAGATAATTCTTTCCGCCTGCTCTTGTAAGTAAATTTTTGCTATCCAATCTGTCTGAAACTGTCAGAGGATCCAAGGGCTTATTTGAATTAACAAGTTCGCCCATTGATTGGAAAATATTTTGATGATCTTGGCCTTCAAAATCTGAAAATTCGATAATTTCGCTCACAGCATCATATCGCTCAGTCTCAAGCATTAATCCACCAAGGATAGCTCTTTCAAGCTCCCTAACTTGCTCAGTATTTTCTATTGGATTACTAGACATAAATATGATTTTTACATCATATTATTAAGATAACAACTACTCAGGCTTTACTGATACTTCAACAAGACATGAAACCTCAGGATGGAACAAAAGAGTTATTGAATAATCTCCAAGCTCTTTTAACGGCCCATCAGGTAATTGAACAACACTTTTATCTACTGTATGTTGAATTTCATTGAAAGCTTCTGAAATTTCTCTTGTTCCTACGGATCCATATAACGCACCTTCGTCAGTTACTGGAACTTTTATTTCGACCCTAACCCCAGATACTGCATCTGCCATTCCTTGGGCATTAGCCATCTCATCTGCTGATGCTGCAGCAAGCTCGGACTTCTTGCTTTCAACATACTTGAGGTTCTCTTCGGATGCGAACATTGCTTTCTTCTTAGGAATTAAAAAATTTCTAGCATATCCTGAGCTTACCTCAACTACATCTCCGATTTCGCCTAATTTTTGAATTTTATCTGTAAGTATAATTTTCATAATTTATCTATGAGAGTCTGTGTAGGGGAGTAAAGCTAAAAAGCGAGCAATCTTGATTGCTTTTGTTAATTTTCTTTGCTCTGCAGCGCTGATATTAGAAACTCTTGCGGGAATGATTTTGCCTGTCTCAGTAATATATTTTTTTAAAAGATCAATATTTTTATAAGTGAAATTCTTATTATTTGATTCTGTCATTAATCACCATCCTTAGATTCTTCAGATGCATAGTCAACATCAGATATGTTATCTGTTTTTTTCTCTGAATTTGATTTAAATTTATCATGATTTTCTTCCTCAGCTTGAGAAGTCTTTTTTACCTCTTTTGTTTCTAAAAGCAATAATGAATCTTCAAGAGAAGGAGTGTCAACTTTTAATAAAAGATGACGAATTACTGTGGTGTCGTATTTTAATTTAGCCTCAAGTTCTATAGCTGCTTCGGATGGGCCTTCAATCTGAAAAATAGCATAATGACCTTTGTTATGATTTAAAATGCTGTAGGCAAGTTGTCTGCGACCAATATTTTCAAGCTTGTTAATCTTAAAATTTATGCCAGTTAGGGTTTTTTCAAATTTAGTTTGAAATGTATCGAATTTGGTTGATAAGTCAGGATTAAGTATGAGGATTAGTTCGTAATTATTCATGTTTTCCTTATGAGTAAAAAGATTTTTTGATTTTCAAAAAACCAAGGAGCGCAAATTCTATGCTAAATACATGCCACAATCAATAATTATTTCTTAGGAAACCAAAAGCTTTATCAAAAAATGTTTTGTTATTCTCTAAAGTATAACCTTGTTTAATTTGATCAAAACCAAATCCAACTAAACCTAAGGCCGTCGCATAAATTGGATTTTTAAGAACGGACTCCATTCCATTGAATTTCTCTGGAATGCCTAATCTTACGCTTGTTTGAAAAATAGACTCGGCTAACGCCACTGCTCCCTCCATTTTTGAAGTCCCTCCAGTAAGAACTATTCCAGCAGGAATTTTACTTTCAAAGCCATTACGTTTAATTTCTGCTTTCACTAAATCAAATAGCTCAACATATCTAGGTTCAATAATTTCTGCCAAGGATCTTCTTGATAAGTCTTCAGGCGGCCTTCCACCCACCCGCATTACCTCAAGAGTTTCTCCATCCTGAGTAAGTTCAGCTGCAGCACAACCATATTTCTGTTTTATATCTTCTGCCTGAGCAGTTGGTGTTCTTAAGGCCACAGCAATATCACTAGTAACTTGATCGCCTGCTATTGGAATAACTCCTGTAAATGATATGGAACCTGAATTAAATACAGCTATATCTGTTGTACCGCCACCAATATCAACCAAGCAAACACCCAACTCTTTCTCATCCTCTGAAAGAACTGAATATGAGCTTGCTAGTTGCTCTAAAACAAAACCATCAACGCCAATTCCACATCGTTTTACACATTTTTCTATATTTTGAATAGCATTATTTGCACAAGTGACTAAATGAACATGAGATTCTAATCTTACTCCAGACATTCCAAGTGGCTCTCTTATGGAATCTTGATTATCAATTACGTATTCTTGGGGTAAAACATGTAGAACTCTTTGATCAGAAGGAATAGCTACTGCTTGTGCTGCTTCAATAACCCTATCTATATCACTGGCCTCAACTTCTTTATCTTTTATTCCCACTATCCCATGCGAATTTAAGCTTCGAATATGGTTACCAGCTATTCCAACATATATGTTCTTAATTTTTCCATCAAATGAAGCCTGGGCTTGATCTATAGATTTTTGAATTGCATCTGTAGTGGCGTCAATATTCACCACAACACCTTTTTTTAATCCACTTGATGGATAAGATCCCATTGAAACAACTTCTAATGCATGTTGATCGACATATTTGCCAATAATGCATACAACCTTTGACGTTCCAATATCTAATCCAACAACATAGTCAGGATCTTTCATTCCATTATTTGCCATAATTTAAAGCTGCTCCATCCTTGTATCTTAAATCAATAATACTAGGAGTTAAGTTTTTTTCGAAAATATATTTTAATGTCAATGAGAGTTTTTTATAAACGTTAGAAGTGAGTTCGGAGCCTAAATTAATACGAATATTATTTTTAGTATGAAAATACCACCCCTCTGCTTTTGTATAGGAAACTGAAAAAATTGTTAAGTTATAAACTGTAACTATTGAGAAAAGCCTATCTTCAAATTGTAACCATTTATCAATTAATTCTATTGGAATATCTAAATGCAGTAAATCAGGATATTCGCCCGAATACAAAAACCTGGACAAATTTGAATCGAGATAAAACTTTTCTTGCCAGATATATTTTGGTTCTTTGCTAACAATAAATATTTCTGTAGGCTGAAATAAACTTTTTTTTATTAAAAAAGATTCTATCCAATTTTGATTATTTAAAATTGCAAGTAAGTTTTTATTAGAAAAATCATCCGATAAAGTTAAGACTAGTTTTTGCTCTTCAACTAAAGTAGGAGTTTTTTCAAAATAAATTTTTATTTTTTCATTGTTCGCATTTGAGCAACTAAAAATAATGGGTATAAAAATTAAATAAAATAGCATCCTTTTATTTGGCATTTATAATCTCTCTAACTAAGTCATTATATGTTAAGCCCACTGATTCAGCAGATTTTGGAAATAAACTATGTGAAGTCATCCCGGGGACTGTATTCACTTCTAAAACATAGAAATTATTTTTATTGTCCTGCAAAAGATCAACTCTTAACCAACCACTACAACCCATTATTTCATTTACCTTCAAACATACTTCCTCAAGCTCTTTTTCCTTCTCTTTTGACAGCATCAATTTTGAAAGCTGAGTGTCTTCATTTATATATTTTGCATTGAAATTATAGAAAGATTCAGAGGTAAATATTTCTAAAGCAGGCAAACATCTTCCATCCAAAATTGGAACTGTCAATTCTTTAAAATCAATACTTTCCTCAAAAATGAAAGCCCTGTTTGGATCTAAGCAACTGCTAATAGCTCTATCCAAATCTTCATTATTGGAAATTTTGAAAACATCTAAACTCGATCCATCCTCTACAGGTTTTAAAAAAAGATCATTAAATGGTCTTAGTTGATTAAAAAAGGGGTCGTCGATATCTTTCGCTGCTTCAAAAAGTGATTGGACAGTAATCCAGTTTGGTGTTGGAATATTATTTTTTCTCATGAGCTTTTTGCAAATATCCTTATTCCAAGTATTTTTACATCCCTTATAATCACTGCCAGAATATGGGATGCCCTTTTCTTCGAGGAATTTCTGTAATTCGCCTGATTCACCATCTTCACCATGAAGAGCTATAAATATGTAATCTTCTGGTGTAAATTCTGTAATTAAAAAATTAGCTGGATAGTCAACAAGTTGAGTGTCATATCCTAACTCTTTTAATGATTGGAATATGTATTTGCCACTTTCAAGTGAAACTTCTCGCTCAGAAGACTCTCCTCCATATAAAACAGTAATTTTTTTTATTGCCACTTTCTTTTAATCTCAATATTTAACTTTGAGATAGTCCCCGCGCCTTGAGTTATTAAAACTGAAAAGTTGTGATGGTTTTCTTTTAACCAATTTATTGGATCTTTGTTTCCAATAAAGTGAGCGTTTTTATGATTTTTTTTGATTTGTGAAATAAGTTTTTTAGATGAGATTCCTTTGATGGGTTTTTCGCTTGCCGGATATATATCCAATAGAAGAAGGTAATCTACCTTCGAGAGAACTTTTGCAAAATCATCGAAGAGTTGTTGTGTCCTTGTAAATCTATGGGGCTCAAAAATCATACAAATCTTTAATCTAGGAAATTTTTCTCTGGCTGCCTGAATAGTTGCAAATATTTCAGCAGGATGATGACCATAATCGTCAATCAATACATGAGCCTGCTTAGAAAAATAGAGTTTAGAAACCTCAAACCTTCTTCCAACTCCCTTAAATTCCTCCAAGCCCTTAGAAATATTTTTGATTGAAATATTTTCTTCAATAGCAACGCAAATAGCTGCAGCAACGTTGTAAAGGTTATGTTTGCCATTTAAATTTGTAGAGAAGTTATGGCATTTTTTATTTAGATTGTCAGTTAATTTAAACTTTTGAGACCCATTTTGAAAGCTTACATCACTAATTTGAAATCTACCTTTTCCACTAAAACCAAAGGTGATCTGCTTTCTATGAATATTTCTTGAAATTTTATATATATTTTTATCATCTATGTTGAGAATGATATGACCATAAAAAGGTAAATTTTCTGCAAAACTAACAAAAGACTGGTTTAGTTTGTCCTGATTATTTTCATAAAAATATAGATGATCATTATCAATATTAGTTATTACAGCGACATCAGGTTGTAAATGCATAAATGATCCATCACTTTCGTCAGCCTCTACAATAATATAATTTCCATCTCCAAGGTTTGAACTTCTACCAACGCTCAACACTTGACCTCCAACAACATAAGTGGGGCTTAAATTTGCTGCATTAAAAATACTTGCAATAATGCTTGTTGTAGACGTCTTTCCATGACTTCCAGCGATTGCAATACTGCGATATGGTCTCATCAGAGTTCCAAGCATTTCTGCTCTCGGAATAATTGTTAATCCACATTTTTTAGAATATAAAAGTTCAGTATTTTTCTTTGATATTGCAGATGAGGCAACAACTAAATCAGCATTTTTAACAAGTTCAGGTTCATGTCCAATTTGAACCTTGACGCCAATTTTTTTTAATTCCTTTAATTCATCAGAAATAACTAGATCGGAGCCCGTGATTTTAAAACCCGTTTTTTGGAGGATAGTAGCAATACCAATCATTCCTGAACCACCAATACCAATCATGTGAATTTTTTTAAACTTTTGAAATCCTAGCTTAGACATGCGTTTTTAAAATTTTATGATTGAACTTACCATTCTTCTGGCTGCTTGGAAATGATCTATATTGCTATCTTTATCTGTCCATTCTAAATACTGCTTAGTCTCAATAATATTTTTTATTTTTTTAGAAAGAGACTCAATAGATTCATACTCTTCATGCACTAAGCCCATACCTAATGCTTTAATCTGATTTGCATTAAAAAATTGATGATTATCAATAGCTGATGGCAATGGAATCATGACTAATCCTCTTTTCAAACTTATTGCTTCTGATAAAGAGAGTGCTCCAGCCCTTGATACAACAAAATCTGACCAAAGAATCAGATCTTGAGGCGAATCATAGAATTCTTTAACTTCAAGTGAAATTTTGGCTGAATACAATTCTTTAATCCCAAAAGATTTTCCTTTTCCGCATTGATGTTTTATCTCTATCGGTATGTCCAAATCATTTAAAGCTATTGGAATATTTTTATTAATAAAATCAGAGCCCTGACTGCCGCCTGTAACATATATTCTTAAGGTATTTTTCTTGCTATTTGGAATAGAGTTTTTATTGAAATTCTTAATAGGGTTCCCTACTAGCATTGAATTTTGAAAAACATGATGGTTGATCGAGAATCCTAAAAAAAGTATTTCTGCAAATTTTTGCAATATCCTATTTGAGGTTCCGATAATCGAATTTTGTTCATGCAAAAAAAGAGGTTTTCTACATATCCATGCTGCTAAGCCTACTGGTAAAGAAATATATCCTCCAAAGCAAACAATGTAATCAATACTATTTTTTTTTATGTAAAAAATACTTTTAAGGATTGAAACCACCAAACCTAATACAGAAGAAATCTTATGAATAATATTCTTTCCTCTAAATCCTTTCATAGGAATAGTGAAAAGTTGAGTATCTTGAGGAATTACTCTATTTTCAATTCCAGTTTTAGTGCCAATCCAAAAAATCTCGTGATCATTTTTGATACATTCCTGACTAAACTCCAATGCTGGAAAGACGTGACCTCCGGTTCCGGCTGCAGCAATTAAAAATTTCATTACTTTATATGTTTATTTTCAAAATTAATCCTTAATACAATGCCCATCAGAAACATAAATAAAATTAGGCTTGTTCCCCCATAACTTATAAAAGGCAGAGTTAAACCCTTTGTCGGCAGAATTCCAAGGTTTACTCCAATGTTAAATACTACTTGAATTGCAATTAAAATGCCCGCTCCAAAAACTAGAAAACCTTGAAATAATTTACCGAGCTCTAATGCTTTAATAGATGTTTTGATGATGCCAAAAATTAATACAGCAAACAATAAAATTATTACCAAGCCTCCAATCAATCCAAATTCCTCTACAATTACCGCAAAAATAAAATCAGTATGCGGTTCAGGCAGGTATAAATTTTTTTGAAGACTGTTTCCTAAGCCAATTCCGAACCACTCACCTCTTCCTATTCCTAGTAGAGCGTTTGATAATTGCCATCCGGGTCCATAAAAATGCTCAAAAGGTTCAGTGAATGAAATAAATCTTAAGTACCTGTATGGCTCAAGATAGATGGCTATAGCAGCCAAGGAGCCCATTAATGAGAGTAATAATGTAAATTGTAAAAAAGAAATTCCTGCAAAAAATAGTATTGCAATTACTAGAGATCCGATTACTAGAGTTGACCCTAAATCAGGTTGGGACAGAATTAATAATCCAAAAACTGCTAAAACAAATAAAGGTCTAAAAAAGCCTAATGAAGTATTAATTTCGCTTAATCTTCTTACACAATAACCTGAAATATAGATAACCAAGGCCAGCTTGCTAACTTCAGAGGGTTGAACGTTAATTGGGCCTATTCTTATCCATCGCAAACTTCCATTAACTTCTGTGCCAACTCCTGGAATGAAAAGCGCAATAAGTAGAACAAATGAGCCAAGCAAAATAATCCAGTCCAATGTGAGAAGTAAATTTGAAGGAATACTTAATGCAATTATGGTTAATAAAATACCTATTATAAAAAAGATTACTTGCCTTGATGCAAAATGAAATGGAGTTCCGTAAATATCCTCAGATACATAAATACTTGATGATGCGACCATAATTAAACCTATAAACAATAAGCAAAAGTATGGAAAAATAATAAATATATTTTCTCGATCAATCATCAAGGTTCATTACTAATTGGGTAAAATGATTCCCACGCTTCTCGAAATTTATATAATCCTTGCCACTAGGATGGCCCGGGGAAAAAAGAATATTTGTTCGAAAATCATAATCTTTCTTCTTAATTAAATTCAATACTGATGCAAGGTCTTGATTATGAAATAATATTTTATCAGGGTGCAAAACTTTCTTATCTATCTCCTTTGCATGAGTGCCAAAAATATATACTTTTTTTGGACCTACAATTTTTAAACTATCATACTGCTCCTTAACTGGATCTCCGCATAGAATTAATTCAAGCGGATTAGAAACTTGATTCAAAGCAAATTTCAAGGCGTTAGTATTTGTTGCCTTGGAATCATTTATGAATACTAAATTTCTCATAGTCAATATATGCTCTAATCTATGAGGCAAATCCAATAATTTAATATCCTTAACTTCATTTTCTTCCCTTCCAGTAATCATTGACCATAGCTTTTTTGGATCGGACTGATTGGTTGATATTTTAGATTTTTTAATTTTATTTTTTATCTTTTTATACTCTGCGAAGCTTCCATGATGATCGATATGATCAGGAGCAATGTTGAGCAGTACTCCAAAATCTAAATTTATATCTTCAAGCTTCTCGAGTTGAAAGCTAGAGATCTCAATAATCGAATATGAGCATGAATTAATATTATCTAATACTGGGGTACCTATATTCCCGATTAATTGAGAACCTGCTAGCAACTGATGCAGATGATAACAGCATGTACTTTTTCCATTTGTACCGGTGATTCCAATCTTTACAGAATTATCTTCTTTAAAAAAAATATCTAAATCAGTTGTATATGGAACGTTATTAAATTCTCCTCCTGAATAAATCTTCCTGATATTTATTCCTGGACTTAAATAGATCATTTTGTAACTATCTAATTTTTTACGGTCGGGTAATTTATTGATAATATTTGATCCTTTTACATTTGCATCATAAATTTCATAGGCTTCTCCCTGTTTTTCTAAATATCTTTCAAATGACTGGCCCGTTACTCCATAACCAAAAATAAGAGATTTCATTGGGTCTTATCTAAGCTTTAAAGTTGCAAGTGCAAATAAAACAAGCACGAAAGTTATAATCCAAAATCTAACAATGACCTTTGGTTCAGCCCAGCCTTTTAACTCAAAATGGTGATGAATTGGTGCCATTAAAAAAACTCTTTTTCCTCTTATCTTGTATGAAGCCACCTGAATGATGACACTTAGCGTTTCCATAACAAAAACACCTGCCATAATTGCAAAAACTATCTCATGCCTAATTAGCACTGCTAAAGTACCTAAAATTCCACCAAGAGTAAGTGATCCAAGATCGCCCATAAAAATCTGCGCTGGATAGGTGTTATACCAGAGGAAGCCAATTCCTGCACCAATAAAAGCCCCGCAAAAAACAATGAGCTCTCCACTTAAAGGATTAAATGGTATAAATAAGTAATCCGAAATCAATATATTTCCTGAGGCGTACGCAATCAGACCAAGGCCTCCAGCAATTAAAACTGATGGCAAAATTGCTAGACCATCTAATCCGTCTGTCAAATTTACAGCATTTGAAGATCCAACAATTATAAAAATACTAATACAAAGAAAAATAACTGGCGAAACAGTAAAAATAAATTCTTTGTTAAAAGGCATAATATAAATTTGCTGATCTCCATATGGAGAAACTTTCAACATTAAGGAAATTGCCATAGTTGCAAAAATTGATTGTAGAATTAACTTATATTTTCCACTCAAGCCTTTTGAATTTTTCTCTCTAATTTTTAGCCAGTCATCAAAAAAACCTAAAATACCAAAAGAGATAGTTATGAATATCAGAATCCAAATGTAAGGGTTGTTAAAATCTGACCATAATAAAGTTGAAATAATTAATGAAAAAATGATAATTAAACCACCCATTGTTGGGGTCCCAGATTTTAAAAGATGCGATTCAGGTCCATCAGTTCTTATAGATTGAGCAAACTGCATTCTTGTAAGAAATCTTATTAAAGCAGGGCCGAGAAGGATCGATAACATAAGAGCTGTCAAAGTCCCCCCAATGGTTCTGACAGTTAGATAACGGAATACATCGAACCCAGGATCATATGACATTAACCAAGTACCAATTAATTCAATCATATTATTTCCATAAATTTAAAATTTCTTCCATTTTCATAGATCTAGATCCTTTTAATAAAATATTATCTCTTGTTTTAAGAATTTTTCTTAGAAAATCTACTAACTCTATTTTATTTGTAAAGAAAAAGCCTCTGTTCCCAAATGCAGATGAAGTGTGACGAATTAAATCTCCATATCCAAGCAAAAAATCTACTCCATGTATTTTGGCATAATCACCTAATTCAAGATGTAGTTTTTTTCTATAGCGTCCTAGTTCAGCCATATCTCCAAGAATTGCAATCTTTCTTCCTTGAAATTGACATAAAACATTGATTGCTGCTTTCATAGAATCTGGATTAGCATTATAGGTATCGTCAATAACATTTGACTGCTTTACCCATTTTTTTAGACCTAAGCGCTGAGAATGATTTTGCAAATCTTTCAAATTATCTGAAAATCTCTCTACATTTAATTTGGCCGAGTGAATTGCTGCAAAAGATGCCAAAATATTAAGAACATTATGCACTCCAATAAGCTTTGTTTTTATGCGAACTCTTTTTTTTAAATAATTAGATTCAATAAAGAAAGATAAGCCATGTTTTGTCATTTTTATCTGACTAGGAAAATATGATGCTGATGATTTTTCACCAAACGAATAAAATGCAATATCTTTTCGCATGCTTTTCCAGTAATTGAGATATTTGCCATCTGGAACAATAGCTATTCCATCCTTCTTAATATTTTTAATCAGTTCTGACTTTACTCTTAATACTCCATTTACAGAGTTTAGACCCTCTAAATGTGAATGGCCTATGTGAGTAATAATGCCTATATTGGGCTTAATAATTTTAGATAAAAGATCTATGTCGCCTGATTTAGCTGCACCCATTTCAAAAATAGCTGTGCTTTTTTGTGAATCCAACTCTAAAGCACAAAGGGGAAGTCCAATTTCATTATTGAAGTTTTTAAAAGTCGAATAACTGTTACTTATACAATTATTTAAAATGTTTTTAGTTGTTGTTTTTCCGTTACTACCAGTTACTCCAATTATATTTCCCGCATATCTTTCCATCGCAATCTTAGCGGCTTCAATAAGGCACTTCTCAGGACTTTTTACTTCAATAATTTTGGATGAATTAGAAATTGGGCTAAAATTTTTCTTCTTTTTTATAATTGCAAGAGATGCTCCTTTTTTAATTGCATCTGATGCAAAAATACTTCCATCATTATTGGAACCGGTAAGGCCAAAAAAAACTGAATTTTTTTTTACTTTTCTAGAATCTATTTGGAAATTTTTAATAGGTAAAGATAACTCTCCATCAAGACTTAATGAATTTAAAAAATCTTTTGTATCATTAATTAATTTCATTGTTTAAAATTTTTAGTACGCAATCCTTATCATTAAACGGAATTTTTTGTCCTTTTACCTCCATAGAGGTTTCATGGCCTTTACCTAATATTACCAATATATTTTTTTTATTTAAGTGGCTTAAAGCTAATTTTAAAGCATCATGCCTGTCCTCAATAATTTCTGCTCCACTATGATTATTTCCATCTAATGCATCTCTATAAATTGAAGAAAAAGATTCATAACGATTATTATCTGACGTAAAAATTACTTTGCTAGCAAACTCTTGAGCTACCTGCATCATCTTAGACCTTTTAGATTTGTCCCTGTCTCCGCCACAACCAAAAACAAGGATAATTTCATCATAAGATTTACTTAATTCAAATAAAATATTTTTAAAAGATTGATGATCATGGGCAAAATCAATCAAAATTTTTCCCTCTTTTAGTCTTAGT
>CACNUQ010000008.1 GCA_902623685.1 uncultured SAR86 cluster bacterium | reverse complement strand
GAACAACTGGACAGCCCAAAGGAATTAAATGGCCTCTCTTAGAAGAACAAATCGAAGAGGATAATGCACATTATCTTTTCCATAAAAAATTATGGGATTATGATGAAAACTCAATTAGTTTGGTATCAAGTCCTCTTTATCATGCGGCACCAGCACATATGGCGCTAACTGGACATGCTTTTGGAGGAACGATTGTGATGATGCCGAAGTTTGATGCTGAAGACGCCTTAAGGGTAATTGAAAAATACAAAATTACTCATGGGCAATGGGTACCAACTCAATTTATGAGAATGTATAAGCTGCCTGAAGAGGTTAAATCCCAGTATGATGTGTCATCTCAAAAAGTGATTACGCATGCTGCAGCCCCTTGTCCAGTCGAACTAAAACATAAGATGATCGATTGGTGGGGCAATATATTTTATGAATATTATTCCGGCTCGGAAGGAATAGGTATGACTCATGCTGACCCAGACCAATGGCTAAAGTTTCCAGGAACAGTTGGAAAACCTTTAATGGGGATTATTCATATTTGTGATGATCAAGGGCAAGAAGTTCCTCCAGGTGAGATAGGTAAAATTTACTTTGAGTCGGATCATGACTTCAACTATCACAATGACAGCAAAAAACGAGAAAAAGTTAAGCACTCGCATCATTCATCATGGTCGTCTTTTGGTGACATAGGTTATGTAAATGAGGAGGGCTATCTTTTTTTGACGGATAGAGAAAGCTTTATGATTATTTCTGGTGGAGTGAATATTTATCCTCAAGAAGTAGAAAATTTATTGTCTATGCATGAAGATGTAGAAGATGTAGCTGTGATTGGTATTCCTGATGATGATATGGGAGAACAAGTTAAAGCATTTATTAAACTATCTAAAAGTGCAGAAAATAGATCTAATCAAGAACAATATTTCATTGAATACACACGCTCACATTTAGCTAACTACAAATGCCCAAAATCGATAAGCTTTGTTGATGATCTTCCAAGATCTGATGCAGGTAAGCTGGTTAAAAGATACTTAAAATAATCTGTAATTTAATA
The DNA here is from genome assembly GCA_902623685.1 of uncultured SAR86 cluster bacterium. Classification (GTDB taxonomy): domain Bacteria; phylum Pseudomonadota; class Gammaproteobacteria; order Magnimaribacterales; family D2472; genus D2472. The sequence continues at coordinate 52,157 of CACNUQ010000008.1, read as the reverse complement.
AAAGCTTTTTATTTAAAGGTTTTAATAATTTGCATTGCTTGATCTGCCATATCCGAAAAGTCATATCTTTCAGGCATTTCTAAGGCACTTTTCTCATACCCTGACCAAAATGCATGTATTAAAAGTCCATTAGGATTTTTGTAGCCGCATTCTCTTAAAAAATTATCAAATGCTTCACAGCCCTTATTAACATAACTACTATATTCAGCCCTTAATTGTTCATTCTTGGTTGAATAGAGAAGGAGTTCTTGCTCAGCCTGAAGGATGTAACCTGAATCAAACTCTTGTTTTGAAATTTCTGCAGCAAATTCCATCAATTTTCTAGGAGTCCTTCTTTTTCCAGTATCAGCCAAAGAAGCATTCTGTTCATCCATAAAATTTCGATTCTCAATTTGTATTTTCTTAAAAGCAGCTGAAGCAATATCATCGATGGTTCTAAAGTAATAAGAAACAGTGCTATGAGCTACATTAGCTTTTGCGGCAACACTTCTATGAGTTAGGTTTCCCATTCCTTGAAAACCAATAACCTTTAGAGCAGATTCCAGAATATGATCCCTTGAGAGATTTTTTTTCTTTTGCTTTTTTTTCATGTCAATTTTTTAGAAAAGGGATTATAGTACAATTGTACGAAATTTATATGTTGTTTTTTATTATTACATGGATAGTGATAATTTTAACAATTCTATTTCTATAAATGGGAAAAGGAGAAATTTATGTCTAGTTATGAAACACCAAACTTTTCAATAGATCTAAGTGATCAAGTTGCATTGGTTACAGGCGCATCTTCAGGGTTGGGCTATCGTTTTGCAAAAGTTCTAGCTAAGTGCGGCGCCAAGGTAGCTCTATCAGCCAGACGAATAGATAAGTTAGAAGCCCTCAAGAAAGAAATTGAATCTGACGGCGGTATTTGTGCTGTAGTGCCAATAGATATGAGCGACAGAGTTTCAATAAGAGAGGCGGTTGTTTCAGTAGAAGAGCAATTGGGCACAATAACAACTCTTGTAAACAATGCAGGAATGCCTGATGCCCAATGGGCCGTTAAGCAGTCCGATGAGCTGATTGATACAGTGATGGGTACCAATTTAACCGGACCTTATATTTTGTCATGTGAAGTTGCCAGAAAACTAATGCAAGAAAAGTTACCAGGTCGAATGGTCAACATAGCTTCAATGGCTGCCTTCAATACTACATCTCAATCAGCTGCTCCTCTTTATTCTATTACCAAGAAGGCGCTTGTGAGGATGACGGAGGCACTAGCGGTTGAATGGGCTGGTCGTAACATTAATGTAAACGCAATTGCTCCTGGTTTTTTCTCATCTGAAATGACAGACGGAATGCTTGAGAGGATAGGCGATATTACTCCAACTTTAAATAGAAAAAGAATTCCAACGGCAGAGCAAATGGACTCAACCTTACTTTTTTTGCTTTCTCCATCTTCTGAGTGCGTAACAGGAACTTGCATTAAGATTGATGACGGGCAAATGTCGCGATAAAAATCAAAGAGTAAACATAATATTGAGAGAGAATAAAATGTGGGGAGCTACAATAAAATTTAAAATTAAAGAGGATTCAGATACCGAATTTAAATCAAAAGCAAAAATATTTTTAGATCAAGCAAAAGCAAACGAACAAGGAATTATGTTCTATGATCTTTTTATGGATGAAGAAAAAACTTATCATTGGATAGAAATCTTTGAAAACAAAAAGTCTCATGAGACACATTTTAAGCAAGAAACTACACAAGATTTTTTTGAGTTTATGGGCCCTCTGTTTGATGGGAAGCCTGACTTTAAAACTTTCGAGTCAGTTTAACGAAGAAAATACTTAAGATGGATTTAGGAATAAAAGGAAAAAAAGCCATTGTAAATGGGGGAAGTTCTGGAATGGGCAGGGGCGCAGTTTTAGCCCTCGCAAAAGAGGGAGTAGAAATTTTTGTTTCCGCCAGAGGAGAGGAACGCTTGGTTAGAAGCTGTGAAGAAATCTCCGAATTGACTAATGCTTTGATTACACCAATAGTCGCTGATCACAGTACAGATAAAGGAAGGGAATTAATTCTAAGTTTGTGTCCTGAACCTGATATTTTTGTTGGCACCTGTGCGCCACCTTCATTTACAGGAGATTTTCATTCCGTCTCTATGGAGGCATGGACCGAAACCCTCTCCATAGCTCTTCAAAGTCCAGTCCAGTTCATGAATGAGATTCTTCCTGGAATGTGTGATAGAAAGTGGGGAAGAGTGGTTAATATAGCTACAGCAGCTGCAAAATATCCAAGTGCTGCAAGAATTTTATCAGGTCCACCTAGAGCTGCATTGGTCAATTACACTGTTGCTGTTTCAAAGGAGGTAGCTAAACACAACGTCTGCGTAAATAACATTCTTCCCGGGATGCATATTACAGATCCAATCATTGAAATGTTTACAAACATTGCCAAAGAAAATGGCACAACAATGGATGAGGAAATAAAAAATGTTTGTAATGAGCACAAGATTGCTGCTGGAAGATTCGGCGATCCTGATGATGTTGGTTCAGTTGTTGCCATGCTGTGCAGCGAGTTTTCAAACTATATAACTGGTCAAAGTTTAATTGTTGACGGTGGAGTAACTAATTCAACGTTCTAAAATTTTTAATTCTTTCGTTAAAATATTTATAAACTACTAATATGATTTTTCCATATCAAGGATCACAGATTCTCATAACTGATAGTATGTGCGACTCAAACGGACACTTGAATATGGTCCAGCATTGCCAAGTACTAGAGGATGGCTGTTATGGTTTCCAAGAAGACTTGGGTTATACAACAGAATATTTTAATCAAGGCTATTCTAATTTTGTTTTAGAAATGAATATTAGGTACCTCCATGAAGTTTTCGCAGGCGATAAGGTTTCGACTTGTTATAGGTTAATTGATTGTGGACCAAAGCTCTTTCACTACTGTGCTGCTATTCTGTCACCCAAGGATGAGATTTGCTCTGTTGCAGAATATGTTTTAGCTCATGTAAATTTGACTGAAAGAAAAACTACAAATATGGATCATGATTTAAGGCAAAAGATGCAAAACATGTTAGAGGAGCATAAAAAGTCAGATACTTTAAATTTTAAATTAAATTTAAGCATTGAAAAAAAAGATCATGAACAATAAGCAGTGGATTTTATCTAAAAGACCAGTAAATAAATTATCAAGCAATAATTTTGACTGGGTTGAAAGTGAAGTTGAGGTGATAAAGGACGGAGAATTTCTTGTTAAGAATTTGTTTTTAAGTTTTGATCCTGCTCAATACGATTGGATGCAAGAAACTGAAAGTTATGTTGAGCCAGTCAAGATAGGAGAGGTTATGCGAGCTGTTTCGGTGGCCCAAGTAATAGAATCTAATCATGATAAGTTCAAGAAAGGAGATATTTTACAAGGTTCTTTTGGTTGGCAAGAATATGCTGTTAGTGATGGTAAGTCAGGTTACATGCGGCCGTTTAGAATACCAAGGGATGTTCCCATCACAGCACCGCTTGGCATTCTAGGAAATACTGGCCTAACCGCATACTTTGGTTTGATTAAAGTTGGAAAGCCCAAACAAGGAGATGTAGTGTTAGTTTCTGGGGCTGCTGGATCAACTGGCTCAGTGGTTGGTCAAATTGCAAAGATTATGGGTTGTAGAGTGATTGGAACTGCCGGTGGAAGTGAAAAATGCAAGTGGTTAACAAGAGAGCTTGGGTTTGATGCTGCAATTGATTATAAATCTGAAGATCTAAATTCCGCTCTTAAAAAGCATTGCCCTAATGGAGTAAATATTGTGTTCGATAATGTTGGAGGTGAGTTTCTTAGTGAATCTCTTCTTCATATTGCTGAAAAAGCAAGGATTGTCCTTTGCGGTGCAATCTCATCTGTTGGTAAGGCTCAGTCTAGCATTAGCATATCCAATTATATGTCTTTAGTTATTAAAAGAGCGAAGATGGAAGGTTTCATTTCAATGGATTTCATACAAGATGCTCCTCCAGCTATTGATAAAATAAAAAATTGGATAAATGAGGGAAAATTAATATACAGAGAGGATATAGTAGAGGGACTTGAGAATGCACCTAGTACATTGTTAAGACTTTTTTCAGGAAAAAATCGTGGTAAGCAATTATTGAAATTGGCTGATCCAGAATAAATTAAAATGTATAATTCAGTATCCTAAAAATAGGCTCGATAAATTTACAAAGGAGAAAGATAATGGAACTAAAAGATAAAGTAGTAGCAATTACAGGTGGAGCTTCAGGATTGGGTGAAGCATCTACTAGACATTTTGTTGCCAATGGTTCAAAAGTCATGATTCTTGATATTAACGATGATAATGCAAAGGCTATTTGTGATGAGCTGGGCGATCAAAATGTGAAATATGTAAACACAAACATCATGGAAGAACAGCCTGTTATTGATGCTATGTCAAAGATTGAAGAAGAGTTTGGAAAATTACATGTTGCTATCAATTGTGCTGGAACCGGATATGGCGCAAGAATACTTGGTAAAGAAGCTCCTCATCTACTGGATCATTTCAAATTTATTATTGATTTAAATTTAGTTGGAACATTTAACGTCATGCGATTAGCCGCCCAACTTATGGACAAAAATGAGGGTGAAGAGAATGGTGAGAAAGGTGTAATTATTAATACTGCTTCAATCGCTGGGTATGAAGGTCAGATTGGACAATCTGCATACACTGCATCAAAAGCTGGTGTAATAGGGATGACATTGACTGCTGCAAGAGATCTTGCAAGGCACTCAATTAGAGTAAATACAATTGCACCAGGTATTTTTGATACTCCCCTAATGATGTCAGCTCCAGATAAGGTTCGAGATCCTTTGCTAGAATCAACTCAGTTTCCACATAGATTTGGTCAGCCTTCAGAATTTGGTTTGTTAGCAGCACATATAGTTGAAAATCCTTATTTAAATGGCGAAACAATCAGACTTGATTCTGCCATGCGGATGACACCAAGGTAATGCAATACTCAGCATATTACGTTGAGGAGAAAGATGGTGCTTTTTCTGCATCAATATCAAAACTTGAGCTTAAAAAACCCGAGGACGGATTTGTACAAATAAAGGTATCTCATTCTTCTCTTAATTATAAGGATGCTCTATCAGCTTCTGGAAATAAGGGTGTGACAAGAAATTATCCATTCGTTCCAGGTATAGATGCTGCGGGAACTATCACTGACGCTAATTCCTCGCAATTTAATGAGGGAGATGAGGTTATAGTCACTGGTTATGATATGGGCATGAATACTCCAGGAGGTTTTGGGGAATTTATCAACGTGCCAATTGGCTGGGTTGTAAAAAAGCCATCAAATCTCTCAAGTTTAGAGGCTATGTCTATTGGCACCGCTGGTCTAACTGCAGCAGCTAGCGTATTAAAAATTAATGAGTCTTCAAATCAATCAGAGCTTCCTGTTTTAGTATCAGGATCTACTGGAGGAGTGGGTTCTATCAGCGTAATGCTTTTATCTAAATTAGGTAAAGAGGTTTCAGCGTTAACAGGTAAAGCATCGTCAGTTGATTTTCTTCAATCCATTGGTGCTAATAACATAATTATGCGCGATGAATATTTGGAGGCTCCAGCTAAAGCTATGGAAAGACCATTATTTTCATCTGCTATTGATACAGTTGGAGGTAATGTATTAAGTAAAATGCTTCCTCAAATTTCACCCCATGGTGTGGTTGCATGTTGTGGGAATGTTGCAGGTATTGAAGTGAGTACAACAGTTTTCCCATTTATTTTACGAGGCATTACACTTGCAGGTATTGATTCAGCAGAATCATCGTTGGAATTTAAAATCGGTCTTTGGAACAAGCTTGCTGGGGAATGGAGCCTAGATCTTTCATCGATGGTAAAAATTGTTACGAAAGAAAATTTACAACAAGAAATTGATCTAATCTTAAAAGGTGGACAGCAGGGAAGGGTCGTCTTAGAACACGGAGAATAATTATGGTAGATAAATATGATGAATATTTTGAATCCCAAGAAGCAAATGATGACAGTAAATCAGATGCAAGGGTTGCACTAATTTTAATCGCAGTTTTTGTTGCAGGAATGACTTTTTGGATTTCTGGTCAGTAATTATTCAGACAAAAACTTTTCTGCATCAAGTGCAGCCATGCAACCAAAACCAGCCGAGGTAATAGCCTGTCTATAAATTTGATCTGAGACATCACCTGCAGCATATACTCCGGGAACACTAGTAGATGTGGCCATGCCATCTGTTCCTGATTTAATGATGATGTAATCATTTTTCATTTCAAGCTGACCTTTAAAAATTTCAGTATTTGGATGATGACCGATTGCAATAAAAACTCCAGTCAATTCAAGTTTCTTTTTTCCATCATCAGTTACTATTTCAATTGAGTGAACTCCCTTTTCATCCCCAAGTACTTCATGTAATTGAGAACTCCAATGCATTTCAATTTTCCCCTCATTCTCAGCTTCAGCAACTCTGTCTCTAAGAATTTTTTCAGCTCTTAGCTTATCTCTTCTATGAATTAGATGAACTTTCGAGCAAATTCTAGATAAATACAAAGCTTCTTCAGCCGCAGTGTTACCTCCTCCAACTACTGCAACCTCTTGATCTCGATAGAAAAATCCATCGCAAGTAGCGCATGCTGAAACACCTTTGCCTAAAAATTCTTTTTCTGAAGGTAGTCCTAAATATTTTGCACTTGCCCCAGTTGAAATTATTAAAGAATCACATGACCAATTTTGACTGCCCATTAACTTAAAAGGTTTTTCAGTTAATTCTGATGAATCTATATGGTCATTTACTATTTGAACGTCAAACATTTCTGCATGTTTTTTCATTCTTTCCATTAATTCTGGGCCTTGTAAACCATCATGATCCCCAGGCCAATTCTCTACGTCTGTTGTAGTTGTTAGCTGACCTCCTTGCTCAGCACCAGTTATTAGCAATGGTTCTAGTCCAGCTCGAGCTGCATAAATTCCTGCAGCATAACCTGCTGGTCCTGATCCAAGGATAATGAGTTTATGATGTTGATATTCCATGAACGAATTATAAGATAGACAATAAAGAAATTGTTATCTTTTCTAACTAAATAAGTCATATCTCAATATAATATTAAAAACAGGAGATAATCATCGCTAAAAAACAAGAGCAATCAACTTTGCCGATAGGAACCTTAAAAAATGTTTTCGCATTTTTTTGTTTGGGCTCAGTGCTATATATTTTTATATCTCTTGTCTCATATTCATCTCTTGATCCAAGTCTGTCTTCTGTAAGCTCACTATCAGGTGATATCGTAAATCTTGGCGGACCTTTTGGGGCTTATCTTTCTGATGCTCTATATTCAGTTATTGGTTTAGGAGCATATTTATTTTTAACAATCATATCTTTTGCAGCAGTCAAAACTCTTTTTTTCTATCAACAAACTGATAGCTTGCATAAAGCTATTCAAATTACTTCGGCAATCTTTTTAATTTCTTCATTTTCAACTTTATGTGAGTTTTATTACTCAGGGGATTATTTTCCTCAATCGTCGTCTGGTGGATTGGTTGGTAACTTGTTATTTACAAACCTTTCAAATATTTTTGGTGTTGTTGGTTCATTAATATTTATAGTAATTTTCTTTCTTGCCTCAGTATCTCTAACTTTTTCATTTTCATGGTTGTCAGTTATGGATGCTCTTGGCAAAAGTACTAAATATTTTTTTCAAGAATTTACTTCTCAATTTATTCGTTTAGTTAAATTTATATTTAATTTTTTAAGATTAATTGATGTATCAAAGTTTAAACCAGCAGACAAAATCGCTCCTGAGCGCTCTCTTGAGGAGGTTAAACCCAGAGAACTAAATTTGCCCAAGATATCCAAATCAACTCAAGAGGATACTAAATCTGATGAAACTTCAAAACCATCAATTAAATCTGAACAGCAAAAAAGTGAATCTGCTAGCTCATCACCTGTTTTTAAATCTAAAGATAAAAATTTAAATCAAGAAATGCCATCAACTGATCTTCTTGATAGAGTTCTTGATGATGGGTCATCTCTTACAAAAGAGCAACTTGACGAAGTTGCAGACAGGCTTGAGATTAAATTACAAGAATTCGGAATAGAGGCATCTGTTGTTTCTGTGATTCCAGGGCCAGTAGTAACACGATTTGAAATCCAGCCTGCTCCAGGTACGAAAGCAAGCAAAATAACCAATATAGCTCAAGATATCGCTAGGTCACTTGCTGTAAGCAGTGTTCGGGTTGTTGAAGTGATACCAGGGAAATCAGTTGTGGGAATTGAAATACCTAACACAAATAGAAAAATGGTTCGTTTAACTGAAATACTTTCCTCTGATACATTTCATAATTCACATTCACCACTATCAATGGCTTTAGGTCATGACATTGCTGGAAAACCCATAGTTGTTAATTTAGAAAAAATGCCACATTTATTAGTTGCTGGTACCACTGGTTCAGGTAAGTCTGTAGGGCTAAATGCAATGTTACTAAGTTTATTATTTAAATCAGATCCCGAGACTGTTCGTTTAATAATGATAGACCCCAAAATACTTGAACTTTCAGTATACGAAGGCATACCACATCTTTTAACACCGGTTATAACAGATATGAACGATGCGTCGAATGGTTTGAGGTGGTGTGTAGCTGAGATGGATAGGCGTTATAAATTAATGTCTCAAATGGGCGTTAGAGGCCTTTCAGCTTTTAATCAGAAAGTAGCTGAAGCTAATGCAGCAGGTAAGCCACTCTTTGATCCGTTTCAGGAGGACGAGGAGATTCCTCTTGAAGAATTACCATCAATTGTAGTTGTAGTAGATGAGTTTGCAGACATGATTATGATAGTTGGTAAAAAAGTTGAGCATCTCATTGCACGAATTGCCCAAAAGGCAAGGGCAGCTGGAATTCATTTAATTTTGGCAACCCAAAGACCATCCGTCGATGTAATTACCGGACTAATCAAAGCAAATATCCCATCAAGAATTGCATTTCAGGTATCCTCAAAAATTGACTCAAGAACTATTCTTGATCAAGGAGGGGCGGAGCAGCTTCTCGGCGCAGGCGACATGTTATACTTACCAGCAGGTCAGGGTGTCCCAGAGCGTGTTCACGGAGCATTCGTTGGCGATGATGAAGTTCACAGAGTTGTCGATAGTTGGAGACAAAAATCTGAGCCCAACTATCTAGATGAGATTACTTCTGACATGCAAGAGACAGGACCTATTCCAGGTTGGTCTGATGCAGATAACTCTTATTCATCTGATGAAAATGACGAACTATACGATGAAGCAGTTAGTTTCGTAATAGAATCTAGAAGAGCATCAATCTCTGCTGTCCAACGAAAATTAAGAATTGGATATAATCGTGCAGCTAGAATAATCGAAGCCATGGAAATGGCTGGATTAGTATCCGAGATGAGCAGTAATGGAAGTCGAGAAGTTTTGGTTCCTAAGCAGCAATGATTGCTCGCTTAATTTTTATTGTATTTGCTGTTAATTTTCCAGTTTTTGCTCATGAGGGTAAACTTTCGTTATCATTACTAAATGCTGAACTTAAAAAAAATTATGCCTTTTTTGAAAGATCTTTAAATCAGTCAGCAATGAAAATTGACAATTCCTCAGGAAAAATTTTTTTTGATGAAAATGGAATCACAATTAATGTTCTTACTCCATTTGAAGAAAACTATAGAATCGAGGGCGGTATGATTGAGATTCATGATTTGTTTTTAGATCAAAAGCAAGTCATCAATGTTGAACAAGCTAACAATTTTTTTCTTAATATTTTAGTTGAAGGTATTGATGAGGATAATTCATCATACAAAGTAAATATTGTAGATGATGAGATAATAGAAATTATGTCTATTGATCAGAAGACATTAGTTAGCTTTTCATTCTTCAAAAATAGACTTGAACTAATTCGATACACAGACTCCATTGGAGTAGAGCATGGAATAGAACTAAGACCCTTATGATAACAAAATTATTTTTGATAGCATTGGGTGGCTCATTTGGAGCCCCATTAAGATACTTAATTAATCATTCAATGAAAGATTTTTATTTTTTAATGCTGCCCAGTGGAATAATGCTTGTAAATTTTATTGGATGTTTTTTTATTGGTATTGCAATGGCATATATTTCTGACTTCAAATCTAATGCATATTATTTGTTAATTGTTGGATTTCTTGGGTCTTTTACAACAATGTCAGCCTTCTCACAGCAAACAATTGAATTGCTATACAATGGAAAGGAATTGAACGCTTTAATTTATGTTGTTGCCTCAATAATTACATGCTTAGTAGGAACATTTTTAGCTTTTTCTTTGTTTAAGACATCTTAAAAAAATGATTGATGCAAATTTAATAAAAAACAACTCTCAGATTGTTATTGAGAATCTAAAATCTAGAAATTATGACTTAGATTATGAATTGTATGAAAGTTTAGAGTCTGATCGAAAAAAATATCAAACCCAAGCTGAAGATTTACAATCTCAGCGTAAAATACTTTCACAGGAATTCGGGATACTAAAAAAAGAAGGTAAGGATGATCCAGAGCTTAGCAAAAAAATTGAATCTGTTAATAATGATCTAGAAATTTCTTCAACTAAGTTAAATGAAGTCCAGCAAGCTTTAAAGGAATTTTTATTGGACATACCCAACCTATCAGATAAATCTGTTCCTATAGGACCAAATGAGGCGAAAAATGTAAAAATCAGGGAGCAAGGTGAGCCAAACATATTAAAAGGAAAAGATCATCTAGATATAACATCAATGATTGATACAGAATCAGCAAATCTACTTGCCGGATCTCGTTTTGCAGTACTTAAAGCAGAAATAGCCAAGTTACAACGAGCATTGATAGCTTTTATGTTAGATAAAGCTTCAGAGTACGGATATACAGAACATTATTTACCTATGGTTGCCAATACATCATCTTTAACTTCTACGGGTCAATTACCAAAATTCTCTGATGATTTATTTCAGTTAAGTGACGATTACTATTTAATACCAACTGCTGAAGTGCCTCTAACAAATTTATTCAGAAATCAGATTCTAGATATTGATAAATTACCTTTAAAGTTAACTGCTCATACAAGTTGTTTTAGGTCCGAGGCTGGGAGTTATGGAAAAGATACCAAGGGATTAATCAGACAACATCAATTTGAAAAAGTTGAGTTGGTACAAATTTGTCACCCAGAGAACTCTTTTAAAGCATTAGAAGAACTTACTTCTCATGCTGAAGCTGTTCTCATTGAACTTAATCTTCCTTATCAAGTTATTGAACTGTGCTCTGGAGATTTAGGCTTTTCTGCAGCTAAAACCTATGATCTTGAGGTTTGGATTCCAAGTCAAGAATCCTATAGAGAGATATCATCTTGCTCTAACTGTACTGATTTTCAAGCGAGAAGAGCTAAGATGCGATTCAAGGAAGATGGCGTATCTAAATTTGTTCATACGCTTAATGGTTCTGCTCTAGCTGCTGGAAGAGCTCTTATTGCAATTATCGAAAATAATTTTGATCAAAAAAGTAAAATTACCATTCCGGAAGTTCTTCAGGATTATACAAAGTTTTCACATATCGAAGTTTGATTATAATTTATAAAATGTTGCAGAATTGTTCCTTTTAATAATTCTTAAACAGGTATAGAATTAATTAATCGTCTTTATTTTAATTTTTAGAGGGAAATATGAAATTATTACGAAACTTTTTTATGATTGCTTCTTTAGTTGCAATCCCAGCCTTTGGACAAGAACTTACTTCTGATATTACAGGTGTAGTTACAAACTCCTCCGGAACTCCATTGAGTGGCGCGAATGTAACTGTTACATACAAACCAACAAATTCAATCATTTCAAGAACAACAAGTTCAAGCGGAAGGTTTAATGCTGGTGGTTTGAAGCCTGGAGGTCCATATGAAGTGACTGTCAGATCAGCTCAATATAATTCTGAAACCACATCAGGAATTACTCTTATTGTTGGAGATACAAAAAGAATTAATTTTGTTCTTGAAACAATTGATGAGGTGGTAGTTGTTGCATCAGCTGGAACAACTCTTGATACAGGTTATGGTTTTGGAACAGCATTAACTGCAGAAGATATTGAGCAAAATGCCTCAGTGCAAAGAGATTTAAAAGATTTTATAAGATTAAATCCACTAGTTTCTCTGGATGACGCCCAAGAAAATTACGAGGCTATTTCTATAGCAGGAGCTCATCCTAGAACAAACGATCTAAGGGTAGATGGGGTATCTTTTAACGATGATTTTGGTTTGAATGACAATGGTTATCCTTCTCAAAGAAGCCCAATTTCACTTAATGCGATTGAACAGCTTGCAGTAAAAGTTGCACCGGCATCGGTTGAATATTCTGGTTTTAGAGGCGGAGTAATTGAAGTTATTACAAAATCAGGAACCAATGAATTTACTGGAGAGGTATTTAGCTATGATAGAGGAGATTCATTCATGGGCGATGAATCAAATGGTGACGTCTATACATTTGATCTAGATGACACTTCAGAAGGTTTTGCTTTTGGCGGACCCATTATAAAAGATAAGGCTTTCTTTTATGTTACATACGAAGAAGCTGAGATTTCAAAACCAATCACACACGGGCCCATAGGCTCCGGTCTTCCTAACAACATCAGAATTACAACTGACGAAGTTGCTAATATTAGACAAATTACCAAGGATGTTTACGGTTTTGATCCATTGGGCTATACCAGTTCAAATGTATCTATGCAAGAATTTACAACAGTCAGACTAGATTACGATTTAACTGATGATCATAGATTGACTGTGAACTACAAAGAAGTTGACAGCAGCAAACTTAATGGAGCTAATAACAGCTCAAGCACGATGACTTTTTCTTCTGCAGAGTATCAAAAGGGTGAAGTAACTGAAACCACTGGCATGCTTTTGGTGTCAAATTGGTCCGATGATTTCATCACAGAATTCAGTTACTCGACTAAAGAACAACTTACATCGCAAATGTCTCCAGTAGGTCAGGGGCTTCCTTTTTTTCAAATTAATGATTGTGGTGCACAAGGTATAAGATGTGAATTAGGACCAGATATATTTAGATCAGCTAATCAATTAGCTACTGAAACAACTTTTACTAAACTTAAAGGTACTTATTATATGGGTAATCATAAGTTTACTTTTGGGTATGAAAATAAATTATGGGATATTTATAATGTATTCATTGAAGCACAGGATGGTGGATATGAATTTGAAGGTATAGCTAATTATCAAGCGCAAATTGCCTCAAGCTTTGAACATACAAATTCAAGAAGTCTATCTGAACAAGGCGGCGCTGCTGTGTTTGAGTACTATTTAGATTCTTTTTATATACAAGATGAAATAGATATTTCTGAAAAACTAAATGTTTTGGTTGGTGTTCGATATGATGAATTCGACTCAGATGACTCACCAGCTCTTAACCAAGGATTTGTAGATACATTTGGATTTGCAAATGGAGGCATCGCTGGAACTGATCTAATTAATTATAGGTTAAGTTTTGATTATGAAATTAATGAGGTAAGCAGATTAAAAGGTTTATTTGGTACTTTTTCTTCTAAGTTGCCTACGGTTTGGATATCAAATGCCTACACTAATGATGGTGTCAGAATTGCTACATACAATCAAGCAAATGCTGCTGCTGGCTGTAACCCTTTAGTGGGCGTAACAACAACCATGCCTGCTTGTGTTAATGATGCAATTACAAATGCTCCACTTCTTGCAGCTAAAGTTGACTTTATCGCACCAAGTTTTGAATGGCCTGAGACTCAGACATTCAACCTAACATATGAGAGAGAAATGGGTGACTGGCTACTTACATCTACTTACTTAAATTCTGAGCAAGATGAGGCAAATTACAGAATTCTAGATGCTGGTACTGGCATTATAGGAGATAGGGCTTTGCCTGCAGTTCTTACCGCTCCGGATGGAAGACCAATACTAAGTCAATCTGAGTCGCAGTTTAAGACCACAAAGTTTGGTTTGTATACTAATAGCGGTGCTCAGCGTGAAGTTTTCTCAGTTCAAATGTCAAGATTTTTTAATGATGGTGAGGGAGCATTCTCTATTGGATATACCCATCAAAATATCGATATGATCTGCAGTATGCAATCCTCTACTTCTCATTCAAATTATGGAAAATGTCCTTCATCAGATTTTCAGTATAGATCTGCTGCAAGATCAATCTATGAGACTGAGCACAGACTTTTCGCAACCTTATCATCGACGCATTACTTTTTCGGTCCTGAAAGTCCAACTACTTTCAATCTTTTCTTTGAAAGAAAATCTGGCTTACCTGGAACATTAACTTTTGATACTTACTCAAGTCCAGGAAGATACCAAACTCAAGCATTTGGTCATGAGAGAAGAACTAATGATGACAGTGCACAGCTTATGTACATTCCCAGTGGTGTAAATGATCCACTTGTTTGTTGGGTCTCATGTACATCTCCTGATCTTGCTGTAGCTGGTGAGATTTTAGAGCTTCTTTACAATACATATGGCCTTTCTAATTATGCTGGACAAATTATTCCTCCAGGAGCTTTTGAATTCCCATATCAAACTACACTTGATCTTAAAATTACACAGGTTCTTCCAGGATTTAGGGATGACGATGAGTTTGTCATTTCATTGGGTATTGAAAACTTGCTCAATTTGATTGATAACAATGAAGGAGAGATTTTCTATGGTAGTTACTACGGTGGAATTCCAGTCTTGGACTTTCAACTGACACCAGATCTATCTAAATACATCTTCGGAAACAGCAGAGGAGCAGATTATGCATTTAGATATAATCCAAATGATCCTTATGATTTGAGTAAATCTGCAGTGAATAGTATTTGGAGAGCTCAATTAGGATTCACTTATAGATTTTCGCTGTAAGTTTGTTTACATATTAAAAAAAGGGCGGTTATACCGCCTTTTTTTTTGTTAAAATAATTTTAATGTCATTTAATTCAATTCCAGTCTTTTCAATGCCAGACATTGAAAATCGAAATCAAGAGACCATTGATAGTCTTTATGAAGCGCTAACTTCTCATGGATTTTTTACAATAACAGATCATGGAATTAAGGATGAGGTTTTAGCTACTAGCTATAAAGTAAGTAAAGAATTTTTTGATCTTTCTGAAAATATAAAAAATAACTATGCTCACCCTGAAGTAGCAGGCGCAAGGGGATACACGCCATTTGGAAAAGAAACAGCTGTTGGTGAAAAAACTCCTGATTTAAAAGAATTTTGGCACCATGGTCCAGTGATTGATGAATCGTTTGATCATAGAGTTCCCAAAAATATATTTGTTTCCGAACTTACACATTTTAATAGCCAATTTGATCTGCTATTCAACCAACTTAATATGCTTGGAATAAAGGTTTTAAGCGCTATAGCAGTTATTCTAGGTAAGGATCCAGATTTTTTTGATGACTGGGCTCTAAAAGGTAACTCAATATTGAGACTTATTCATTATCCACCTATTAATGATAATACAAACATTATGCGAGCTAGAGCTCATGCGGACATAAATTTAATTACTTTATTAGTTGGTGCTGAAGAGTCAGGCCTTGAAGTACAACATCCCTCTGGTGGATGGATACCAATTCAGGCAAAGAGTAAATCAATAGTTTGCAATATTGGAGATATGATGCAGTTAGTTACTCGTTCTAAATTAAAAAGCACTAGTCATCGTGTCGTTGATCACAATATTGATAAATCTTCACCCCGTTATAGCATGCCTTTCTTTCTCCATCCTTCGCCTGATATAGAACTATGTTCTATCGTTGATGATTCACCCGAGTCTATAAGTGCCCATGACTTCCTAGAGCAGAGACTCAGGGCAATTAAGCTATACTAAATCATGACAATAATATCGATAATTCAAATTATCATTGGCTTTATAGGTCTTGTATTTATTGCTATTCCGTTTTCGCAAAACATAAGATCGATTAACTATAAGCATATTCTTGCTGCGATATTTCTTCAGATTGTTCTAGCCTTTGCTCTTTTAAAGATACCTTTCATTGTTCAAATCTTTGCATATCTTTCTGAAGGTGTTACTGCATTACAGTTAGCTACTCAGGAGGGAGCTGAATTTGTATTTGGCTATCTCAGCAATGGATCATTGTCTCCGTTCGAAAAATCTGGACAAGGAAATGCAATGATATTTGCATTCCAAATTTTACCTTTGATCATTGTAATATCTAGTCTTTCCGCATTGCTTTGGTTTTGGAATATCTTGCCACTGATTATTCGGTCAATATCCAAAATATTTGAAAAATTGTTTAATATTGGCGGTCCCATTGGATTGGGAGCAACTGCAAATATCATTATGGGTCAAGTAGAAGCACCGCTTCTTGTAAGACCATACTTATCTAAGATGAGTGAAAAAGAATTATTAATTCTTATGACTGCAGGTATGTCCACGGTTTCAGGATCAATAATGATTGCATTAGTGTCTATGCTTTCAATTCAATTTCCAGGGATTAATTTAATCCAACATCTTGTTTCAGCCTCAATTTTGTCAATTCCAGCTGCAATCATGTATGCCAATATCATGATCCCATCCTCAAAGGTAACAAATTTTGATGGAAGTTCTGTACCTAAGGTTTATGACAGTTCTATGGATGCAATTACAAAGGGTACTAGGGATGGTCTCGAAATCTGTTTAAATGTTGCAGCTATATTAATTGCTTTTATAGCACTAGTTTCATTGCTTAATTCAATTCTTGGTATTGCAGGAAATTGGATTGGAGTTAATGATTTATCTTTACAATTAATTCTTGGCTATATATTTTTTCCAATTGTTTGGTTGATGGGCGTCCCCATATCAGAAGCTCTAACTGCTGCCGAATTATTAGGACTAAAAACCGCTCTTAATGAGTTTGTAGCATATGGTGCATTGGCAAATATTGAATCAGATGTTTTATCTGACAGGTCAAAACTTATTACTTTGTATGCATTATGTGGCTTTGCTAATTTTTCCTCTGTCGGGATCCTTGTTACAGGAATTAGTGCTATGGCACCTGATAGAAAGAATGATTTAATAAAGGTGTCTATAAAAGCGCTGATTGGAGCTACTTTAGCCTCTTGTATGACTGGTTTAGTCATAGGTTTATTTTAATTGAGCCAGATTATTGACGCATTTAAAAATGCTGCAAATATAAGCCACAAAAGATAGGGTAAATAAAAATAAAATAACACCCTTGAATGAACTTGTATTATTTTTAAAATTTTTTGATTTAAATAAATTAGAATTCCTATATCAATAAATGCAATTACAGGAGCTTGAAAAAAAAAGAAAATCCATGACCAGGCTGCATTTAGAACTAACTGTAAAATAAAGATTGAACTAAATTTATCTCCGATTCTAAAAGAAACAATGGCCATCATTAGATATAAAATTGGCCAAACAATTCCAAATACGAAACTTGGAGGATTTAGCGGGCTTTTAATCAATTCCGTATACCAAGTATCAGAACTTATATGTGTATTTGCGAGAGATCCTATTATTGAAGTTAAAATTACCAGTAAAGGCAAAATATATTTCATTACTTCAAGCTTTTTCTAACAATATTGAACAAATTGAGTACCCAGCACCAAACGAACAAATAATTCCTTTTTGACCATCATCTAATTGATTGTATTTATGGAATGCTATTATTGATCCTGCTGAACTTGTATTTGCATACTCATCGAGAACAATAGGGGCACGATCAGAAGAGAAATCATCGCCTAATAATTTTTTTATTACATATGCATTCATATTTATATTTGCTTGATGAAGCCAATAGCGTTCTATATCTTCCGGAGATAAATCATGTTCGTTAAGTTGATCTAAAATTAAGGAGGAAACAAATGGCATTACCTCTTTGAATACTCGTCTACCATTTTGTACAAATAATTGTTCAGATTCAGAATACTCCTTGTCTTCAATAGTATTCATATAACCAAAATTATTTCTAATATTATTAGAGAAAGTTGTTTTTAGTTTTGTATCAATTATTTTAAATTTATTTTTAGCCTTCGAGGCTTTTTCAATTACAACAGCTGTACAAACATCTCCAAATATAAAATGCCCATCTCTATTTTTGAAATTATTATGTCCGGAAGTGATCTCAGGACTGATCACTAGAATTTTTGAAGATTTTCCAGCTCTGATATCAGCGAATGCATTATTTATTCCAAAAGTAGAGGCTGAGCAACCAACCATCATATCGTAAGCATAACCCTCGATACCTAATTCATTTTGAACTTCGATAGCTATTGCAGGATAGGCTCTTTGGAGATTAGCAGCAGAAACAATAACACAATCAATATCAGTAGGTTTTAGGTCTGCGTTTTCTAAAGCCTGTTTAGCAGCTTTTACACTCACTTCTGCAGAAAACGATAATTCATCATCAGCTCTAGCCTTTATTAGAGGCTTCATACGCATAGGGTCTAATAAGGAATCCTTTTCTATGACATATCTACTTTTGATGCCTGATGCTTTAACTATAAACTCACTTGATGAATGTTCTAGAGCATCAATAACCCCAGTATTTATTTGATCTGCATTTTCTGCGTTGAACAGATCAACATATTGATTGTACGATTCTACAAGCTCATCATTAGATATTTTATGAGGTGGAGTCCAAACTCCAGTTCCCGAAATATATATATCTTCCATATGTTTCCCCTGAATACATGTTATTTTATATTCTTATGAAGAAAATACCATTAGATACAATTTCTGGATTAAATCATGCGTTTGATCTTTATCATTCAAGTGCTGACAAAGTGATTGGCTTGATTCAAATATCTCATGGTATGGCAGAGCATAAGGTAAGATATTTAAGTCTTATTAATTTTTTAAACCAGCATGGATATCATGTAGCCATATATGATCATAGAGGGCATGGTGACAGAATCATTGATAATAAGATTGGATTCTTTGATAAGTTTGCTGGTTGGGAGTTGGTTGTTATGGATTTGCTTAAAGTTCATAAGAAAACAAATAGATTATTTCCAAAACTTCCAAAAATATTATTAGGTCACAGCATGGGTTCATGGATTGCATTATCAGCTCTGCAGAAAAAAACCATGTTCAATGCTGCTTTAATTTCTGGATCAAACTATCCCAATAAACCAGAGTCAATATTACATAAAATATTATTAAAATTTGAAATGTTAAGACTTGGAAGAGAGGGTTATAGTAAATTTTTACATAAAGTAATCTTTGGCGGCTTTAATTCAAGATTTAAAGATGCAATGACTTCTAACGATTGGCTATCAAGGGATAAATTGAGTGTAGAGAACTATACAAAAGATCCTCTTTGCGGTTTCATCGTATCAAATCAATTATGGGCTGATGTAATTTATGGAATAGAATCAGTATTTAAAAAAGAGAACCTAGAATTATTGAATAAAAGTATTCCATTTTTAGTATTTTCAGGAACTCATGACCCAGTTAGCAATATGGGTAAAGGCGCCATTAGATTGAATGAATGTTTAAAATTTCATGGATGTAAATCAGAGCTTTATCTTGTTGAAGGCGCCAGACATGAAGCTCTTAATGAAACTAACAAGATGACGACTTATAATTACATTCTAGATTTTTTAGAAAAAAAACTTCATGGAGTGTAATGGATTTAGAAAATAAAGTATCCCTGGTTACTGGAGCGGGTCAAGGTATCGGTGCAGGAATAGCTAAGACGCTAGCTGAAAAAGGCTCCAAAGTTATTCTTGTAGATTTAAATCAAGATTCATCAGAAAAAGTTGCTAAAGAAATTAATAATAAATTCTCAAACTCTGCTTATAGCTTTAAGGCAGACCTTACAAAATTAGAAGAAATTGAAGATATGCTTAAATTTGGCATCTCAAAATTTAGTAAGATTGATTGCATTTGCAATAATGCTGCTTCCTCACAGGGCATAGGGCCAGTTGAAAGCTATTCTCTCGAAGATGTTCAAACAACACTGGATTTAACCTTTACTTGTCTATGGAAATGTTTACAAGCTGAAATAAAATTTTTAAAACAGCAAGATATTTCTGCCTCAGTTGTAAATATTTCATCTAATTCAGCTATTAAGGGTTATGCATTTAATTCTATATATGCAGCCAGTAAAGCAGCGGTAAATAACTTAACTCAATCGGTTGCAAAGGAGATTGCTAGAAATAATATAAGAGTAAATGCGGTATCTCCTGGCACAATCAATACGCCTGGTGTAAGAGAATATTTTAAAGCTGAACCAAAAGCTAAAGAAATGCTTGAGAAATCCTCTTTGCTGAGAAGAATTGGTGAAGCAGAGGAAGTTGGTGAATTGGTTGCATTTCTTCTATCAGATAGATCTTCATTTATTACTGGACAAATTATTTCAGTCGATGGAGGCGCTTCGATTGCTTAAATTGCATGTTTAAAAATAAATATAGTTATCCTGATTTGGTCAGGGTAGAAAAAAATGATGTTAGATATTATCGAGATTCTCAAGAAAATCTAGTTCCTTCGGTTACATCTATTCTTTCTGCAACTGGTGACAAAAGTGGCATTGATGCCTGGAAAAGGCGTGTAGGAGCTAAAGCAGCAAAAGCTGTTGTGGATGAGGCAACAACTATCGGAACAGCGGTTCACCTGGCAATTGAAAACTATCTATATGGTAAAGAATGGGAACATTTTACAGATGATAAAATAGGCTTATTGTCTCAACAAATTGCAAAAAGATTTATCGACGACTGTCTCAATGATATTGATGAAGTCTGGGGCCTAGAATCTGGTTTAGTTGTCGATGGATTATATGCAGGAACTGCAGATTGTATTGGAATGTTTAAGGGTAAGCCAACAATTATTGATTTCAAGACGGCAAAAAAGATCAAACGAAAAGATTGGATCGAAGACTATTTTTTACAAGGAGCAGCTTATGCAAATGCACATAATGTTATGCATGGAACTCAAATTAAATCTATTGCTATTTTGATGGTAGATAGAGATTTACTGTTTAAAGAATTTTTTATAAGTGATGCTGAATTTGATAGTTACACTGATAAGTGGAAAAAGCGAATAATAGGTTACTATAAAGTCCATGAAGTTTTAGGGAGAGAATAAATGAGTAATTTAAAAAACAAAATTATTATGATCACTGGTGCAAGCTCAGGTTTTGGCAAAGAGACCGCTAAGATGTGTGTTGACCTAGGAGCTAAGGTAGTACTTGGTGCGCGAAGAGAAGATAAACTTGCAGATTTATGTAATGAACTGGGATCTGATTCAGCAATATATAAAGCAATTGACGTAACATCTAAAGAGCAAATGCATGCATTGGCTAATTATGGTATCGAGACCTTTGGAAGAATTGATTCATTAGTTAACAATGCTGGAATTATGCCTTTATCTCTTCTTGAGAGGGGAAGAACTGATGAATGGGACCAAATGATCGATGTAAACATTAAAGGTGTTTTATATGGTATTGATTCAGTGTATTCGCATATGCTTGAGAGAGAATCAGGTCAAATCATAAATATTTCGTCGGTAGCCGGTAAAAGAGTTATGCCAGGAAGCGCGGTATATTCAGGTACTAAATATGCTGTCAGAGCAATATCTGAAGGTTTAAGAATAGAATCTTCTGGAAAGATACAGGTAACATGTATTTATCCAGGTGCATTTAAAACAGAGCTAGCATTTTCAATAAAAGATGAATCAATGTTAGAAGCATTGATGAGTAGAGGGATAGGGGAGATTGCTCAACCTGCAGAGAGAGTTGCAGAGTCAATTATTTATGCTCTCCAGTTAGATCCTGGGGTTTCAGTCAATGAGATAGTTATAAGACCTACTGCTCAAGACGCATAGATTTGAAATGAAATTTATATTCTTTGGTTTCTTAATCCTTCATTTTGCATCACTAATTGCAAATCCAAAATGTGATCAAGCAGATTTAATACTTGAAGATGCATCCATTTATAATGGTCTTAGCGACAAATCATTTATTGGAAGCATTGGGATAAAAGATTCTAAAATATCCTTTGTTGATAAAGGAGTAACGACTTCATATGATAAATGCGATGATGTCAGAGTTCTTAATTTAAAGGAAAAATTTGTTTATCCTGGATTTGTTGATGGCCACGGTCATTTAAAGGGGATTGGTTATAGAGAATTAACCCTCAATTTACAAGGTATATCTTCTCTAGATTTAACTTTAAAAGCGGTTAAAAACTATCTATCTTTAAAAAAACCTAATGATTGGATTATAGGAAGAGGGTGGATTGATAAAACTTGGCCAGAAAAAAGATTTCCAACAAGATGGGATATAGACTCTTTTGCTCCTAATAATCCTGTTGTTTTAGAAAGAGCAGACGGCCATGCTGTTGTAGTCAATAGTATAGTTTTAAAACTTGCAAATATAGATTCGAACACTCCTGATCCTCAAGGTGGTTTTATTGAAAAAGATAGTAATGGCGAGCCGACAGGTTTATTGGTTGATATGGCAATGAATTTAATTGCAGATTTAATACCAAAATCAACAAGAAATGACGATAAAAAAGCATTTCTAGAGGGAATTCAAAGAAATGTAGCTCTAGGATGGACTCAAATTCACGTACCTGGAGGTACCTTTGAGGATATTTCAATTTTAAATGAGATTAAATTAGAAAATAATCTTCTTCAAAGAGTTTATTTTATGGTTGATGACGGAGAGCCTGCAGATTTACTACTTGAAAAAGGACCTATTATCGATCCTGATAATTTACTTACAGTTCGTGCAATTAAAATGTATGCAGACGGAGCATTAGGTTCGAGAGGAGCTGCATTAATTGAAAAATATAGTGATTATGACGGAAAGGGAGTTTTTATTTTTCGTGAAGAAGAAACCAAACCAAGATTAGCCAAAGCTTTGATAAAGGGTATTCAAATAGCAACCCATGCAATCGGTGATAATGGGAACAGAGTTGTTTTAAATTGGTATGAAGAGGCCTTTGAAAACGCAAAAAATAATAATGAAATGGTTTCTGAGCCAAGATGGAGAATAGAGCATGCTCAAAACATTACTCCAATAGATCAAAAACGATATGTTGAATTAAACGTTATTCCCGCTATGCAGCCTTCTCATGCAATCGGTGACTTACATTTTGCAATTGACAGGCTGGGATTAGAAAGAATAAACAATGCATATGCATGGAGAGATCTTATAGATCAAGGTTTAATTATTGCAGGCGGCACAGATGCACCTGTTGAAATTGGTGATCCTAGAATTGAATTTTATGCAGCCATTACTCGGAAAGATATTGATGGTTTTTATGCTGAAGGATGGAATCTTAATCAAAGATTAAGTAGATTTGAAGCATTAAAAATGTTCACAATATGGCCAGCTATTGCATCTTTTGAAGATGATATTAAAGGAACAATTCAAGTTGGTAAATTAGCAGACTTTAGTATTTTTGATAAAGATATTATGACTATTCCTGAGCAAGAAATATTAAGCGTAAAAAATATTTATACCATTGTTGGTGGTCGAGTAGTTTATGAGGAATGAGTTTAATTACTGTTTAAAATTAAATCAGCGCATTTAGCTCCTACTACATTACACGTTGCATTTGTATTTCCAGAAATTATGCTTGGAAAAATTGATGCATCTGCAACTCTTAAACCCTCGATGCCTTTTACCTTGAGATTCTGATCAACCACACATTCAGTTCCGTTTCCCATTTTGCAGGTTCCGATTGGATGATAAACAGACAAGGACTCATTTCTGATAAATGAATCAATTTCATTGTCTGTTTGATAGATTGATCCTGGTTGAATTTCAGTTGCTCCGAGATACTTCATAGTTGGAGTATTGAAAACCTCTCTAATTTTATTTACTCCTTCAATCATATGTTTTATGTCTTTTTCCTTATCAAGGTAATTAGCATAAATTTTTGGAGCAACACTAGGATCAGAGGATTGCAATTCGACATGCCCTCTACTTTCAGGTCTTAAATTACATATTGATGCTGTTATTCCTGATGATGGCCGCATGGCACCATTTTTTTTGTATTCACCGGCACCAGGCGCAAAGTGAATTTGTGCATTTGGTGTTTTTTCATTTGAATTGGTTTTAAAAAATACACCTATATCCGATGCAGGATAGGTCATTAAGCCGGTATCTTTTAAAAAATATTCATAGAGATTTTTAATCATCATAAATGGCTGCATTAGCTCGCTAAATGTTTTTAACACATTGACCTTATAACTTACATTTACAGTCAGATGATCTTGTAAATTTTGACCAACTCCTGATAAGTCATGAATGAGAGGTATGTGATAGTTTTTTAGATGATCTTTTGGGCCTATGCCCGAGAGCATTAGTATTTGAGGTGAGTTAATGCTACCACCGCAAAGAATAACTTCAGATGAGCATCCTATTACTCCTGAAAATTTTTTATTTGAAATTTTTACACCAACTACTTTTTTGTTTAAGGTAATAAGTTTTTCGACTAAGGTATTTGTCAGGATTTCTAAATTTGGTCGATTCGATATTGGTTTTAAAAATGCATCAGCGGCGCTGAATCTTTTTCCATCTTTAATATTGACTTGATATTGTCCAAATCCTTCCTGATCTGCTCCATTAAAATCATCATTATTTTTAAAACCAAATTCTGTGCATGCTTTTAAAAATTCTTTGGATGCATCTAGTATTGGATGATATGTTTCAACCCATAAAGGACCAAAGTTTCCATGAAATTGATCTTCATGATTTTGATTATTCTCTAAAGCAATAAAGTATTTCAATAAATCTCGATACCCCCAACCATAATTTCCTAATTGTTCCCAATGATCATAATCATCAGCTTGACCACGTATATATAACATCCCGTTAATTGAGCTACTCCCCCCCAATGTTTTCCCTCTAGGCCAATTAATTGTTCGATTATTTAGATTTTTTTCAGGTTCAGTTTCATATCCCCACCCATATTTTTTACTCTTAAACAATGAACTTGCTGCAAGGGGCATTTTGATGGAATATGAAGAATCCATTGGGCCGGCTTCAATTAAAAGAACAGAATTTTTGGGATTTTCTGAAAGTTTATTCGCCAAAACACAACCTGCACTTCCAGCACCAACAATGATATATTTATGACTAAATTTCATTAATCTAATATCTCTTAGGTAATAACATGCGTCAAGTAATAGCTATAGGTGGAGGAGGTTTCGGTAGAACAACAAAATCTAGTCTGATAGAACAATATATTTTGGATCAAACAGGTAAGGAAGAACCGAATATATGCTTTATTCCGACCGCTACTGGAGACTTAGAAGAATACATTAAAAATTTTTATTCAGTTTTTTCTAAATTAAAATGCAGTGCTTCTCACATCAGTTTTTTTAAACGAACTATTGATCTAAAAAAATATATTGAGGATCAAGATGCTATATTCGTTGGAGGAGGCAATACAAAAAGTATGTTGGCTGTATGGAGAGACTGGGGTTTAGATTTAATTCTTCAAGATGCATATCAACGGGGAGTTGTAATGAGTGGGGTTAGCGCTGGTGCAATTTGTTGGTTTGAAAAAGGTTTAACTGATTCATGGAAAAGTGAACTTAAACTCATGGAGTGTATGAACTTTATTCCTGGAAATTGTGCTCCTCATTATGATGAGGAGCCAGAAAGGAGGCCTGCAACCAAAAAATTACTCAATGACCAAGCTATCAATTTTATGTATGGGATCGAAGGTGGCGCAGCACTTCATTTTATAAATGAAATACCTAAACAAACCATTAGATTTGATAAAAATAAAAATGCTTATAAAGTTACCCTTGATAAAAATGCAATTAATGAAAATCCGTTTAAAATTATGGAGTTAACAAAATGAAATTATGGCGTCTAATTAATCCATTCGTATCTATAATAGCTAGATCCCCATTTCACTTTATTATTAGCCATCAACTTCTTGTTGTTAAGTTTCAAGGTAAAAAAAGCGGAAAAAAATACCTGGTTCCGCTAAGTTATCATAAGCATGCATCTTCATATACATGCGTTACCTTAAGATCAAATATATGGTGGAAGAATTTAAAGAATTTATCTATGGGCAATATTTGGCTAAAAGGTAAGCTGGTAGATGTTGATATATCCCTTGAATTTACTGATGATAATTTAGTTGAAGAGACTTTAAGAGATCTTGTTACAAATAATAGAATTGATGCATTTTTTGCAAATGTAAAACTTCAAAAGGATGGTACTCCATTAAAAGAGGACCTTGCAAAAGCTGCTAAATTACATACGGTATTGAAATTTACAACAAGATAAATAAATATCTTTATTTAAAAATCTAGCCTTTTTAAACTGAATAAGTTAATTTATGAACTAGTTAATCAAGTTTGAGAAGCATTTATGTTTACAAGAATGGATCAAAGCACTCAAGAGGAGTGGCAGCATATTAGCGAGGAACATATGCCTCACATATTTGATATGCCAAAAAGAATTATTTCAATGCTAAAGCAAGCAAAAGATTTAACACTTGGCTTTGGAACAGATCAATTACATCATGCATTGCAAACAGCAACAATGGCAAGAAGGGCTGGTGCGGATGACGAAATGATACTTATTAGTTTAATTCATGACATAGGCAAGGTCATCAACGTTCCCAATCATGGTCAAATCGCAGCAGAGATGATAAAACCTTATGTTAGCGAAGATGCGTATCACATAATTAGAACTCATCAGGACTTTCAAGGAGAGCATTATTATCACTACATGGGTAAACCTCAAGATTTACGTAAACAATATGTAAACGAGCCATGGTATAAAAAAGCTCTTGAATTCACAGATGAATGGGATCAAGCAGCATTCGACCCAAATTATAAAACTGATACATTAGAATCATTCGAGCCATTAATTAAAAAGTTTTTTGCAGCTCCTCATACTATCTAATTAATTAATATTTATAACTCTCATTCATTATGAATAATAATATTTGGACTGATATAAAAAAAGAAGTTTCATTAAGAATCGATGCTGAGCCAGCTTTAAAGGATTATCTTGAGAGCTTAATTTTATCAAAAGATAATATTATCGAAGCCACGGCAGCAATTCTTGCATCAAAACTTCATAATGATGCATTATCATCAATTGACCTGTATCACATTATTTTATCTTCTTATAATGAAAAAAAATCTCTTGAAGGCAGCCTAATAGATGATATTTTATTTTTTCGTGAGAATGATCCGGCTTGCAAATACTTATCTACGCCACTTCTTTTTTATAAGGGTTTTCAAGGCTTAGCTGCATACAGATCAAGCAATATTTTATGGAATAATGACCGTCACACCATGGCTTTGTATATTCAAAATAGATCATCTGAAGTATTTGGTGTTGATATTCATCCAGCTGCATTTATTGATAGCTCTGTAATGATTGACCATGCTACAGGCGTTGTAATTGGTGAAACAGCTAAAATTAATAAGGGCGTTTCAATTTTTCAAGGCGTTACATTAGGCGGAAAGGGTTTCAATAGTGGTGATAGGCACCCTAAAATTGAAGAGGGAGTATCTATTTTTGCATCAAGCACCATATTAGGAAATGTAACGATTGGTAAAAATTCTGTTGTTGCTGCAGGAAGTTTAGTCCTTGAGGATGTTGAGAATGATTCGACAGTAGCAGGAATTCCTGCAAAAAAAATTAAATAGAATTTAAAATTTCATTTTCTTCATCATTCATCTCAGAATCAATCATTTCAAATAGTACGGATGTTAA
This sequence comes from uncultured SAR86 cluster bacterium, assembly GCA_902623685.1. Taxonomy (GTDB): domain Bacteria; phylum Pseudomonadota; class Gammaproteobacteria; order Magnimaribacterales; family D2472; genus D2472. The sequence continues at coordinate 24,468 of CACNUQ010000008.1, read as the reverse complement.
ATATCTTTCTGCAGTATCTGCTAGCATACATAATATATTTGCTCCATCTTCAGCTTTCTCAGCGATTTTCATTGCGACTGCAAATGTTGATCCTCCAGATATACCTGTAATTATTCCTTCATTTCTAGCTAATTGATGAGACCAATATATTCCATCTTCACCTGAAACAGGTATATTCAGATCAAAATATTTTTTATCAATTGATTCCTGTAAAACCAAAGGTATAAAGTCAGGTGTCCAGCCTTGAATTGGATGAGGGTTCCATGAATCATGTGCACTTGCAGGCGAGCCATCTTGATTTCTTTTTTGTGCTATCAAACTACTTACCAATTGAGCATTATCAGGCTCAGTGATAACAAGTTTTGTTTTAGGGGATTGTTCTTTTAAAACACGTGAGACACCGCTAAAAGTTCCACCTGTTCCATAACCTGATACCCAATAATCTAATCCTAATTCTTTAAAGTCATTCAAAATTTCAATAGCAGTTGTTTTTTCATGAATATCTGCATTTGCATCATTTTCAAACTGCTTGGCATAAAACCAATTATTTTTATCACATAATTTTTTAGCTAGATTGTATGCGGCAGTTGTTCCCTCAGATGCTGGTGTTAGTAGAACTTTAGCACCAAGAAACCGCATCAATTTCCTTCTTTCAATTGAAGTACTATCAGGCATTGTCATTACACATGGATAACCTTTGCTTGCGCATACCATTGCCAATCCTATTCCGGTATTTCCACTTGTGGCTTCAACTACAGTTTGATTTGGCTCCAATAGTCCTTCCTTTTCAGCTTTTTCAATTATATTCAAAGCCAATCTATCCTTTACTGAGCCACCAGGATTAAAGTATTCAGCTTTAACAAAAAGGTTTATATTTTTAGGACCAATATTTTTAATTTTTATAATTGGTGTATCGCCAATTGAGCTTAATAGATCTTTATAAATCATGATAAGTGCCTTACTTAATTTTTAAAAATTATTTTTTTTTAAACATTATAATTAAAATTTAAATTTCCTTTTAGTTAGTAATATTATTATAGTTCTTTTGGTTCTGTCTCATTAGAAGATAATGGAATGGCTTCTCTTATTTTATTAGCACTATCAATTAAGCATACTTCAGAAGATGCAAGCGGGCCTGATTTAAAGTAGTTTGTATTCATACCTTCTTGAACAAGATTAATCAATTTCGTATCTTCGTTATTAACTTGTCTATTAATTCTCCAATTTAAATATTGAGCAGCTTTAGTCTCTCTTCTATCATCAGGAAGAGCATATGCAATTTCCCTGATCATTGTTGTTTTTGCATCTATGGGTATGAATTGCATGAAATCCATTTGCTCAGGATATATATCAAATGCAAGATTTGGCCAAAGTCTATAATAAACCCAGTACCTTTGTTTGTTTTTTGGAAGATGGTTCATGTACGGCAAGTATTTATCATAAAGTTTGTTTGAAAGATTTTTTTCACGTGAATTCTTTCCATCTCCCCACATCTTATGAATATATCCATTATTAGGGGATACTTCTACGCCATAGCTTTTGCCAACTAGCCCAGATAATCCGGGATGAGCAACAGGAATATGAAGAGCATCAACATAGTTATCAGCAATCTGCTTCCAGTTAACATTCCTTGGTCTCATCGTTATTCTTCCAAGCGGCTTCATTTCATTAAGTTTGTATTGTTCTATTTCGTCAAGGTATGGAGCAAATTGACTATTAACGCTTGGAACGTCTGACTCAATTAACTTTACAAAGATAAAACCTTGAAAAATTTCCATTTCAACACTTTTTAATTTGTGATCATTTTTATTGAAATCTATAAATTGATCTTCGTAAGGTACTTTTATGAGGTTGCCATTAAAATCATATCCCCATGCATGATAGGGACATGTTATTTTTCTATTGCAGGTTCCAGATGTTTCATCAATAAGCTTAGTTCCTCTGTGAGAACAGAAGTTATGAAAAGCTCTTACATTTTTGTCTTCACCTCTAATAACAAATACTCTTTCGTTAAAAATTTCAAATGTAAAATAATCTCCTGCCTTAGGTATGTTAGAAATATGGCAAACCAATTGCCAATTTTTAAGAATTAATTCAGTTTTTTCGAGCTCAAAAAATGCCTCACTCGTATAAGTCCATCCTGGCAAACTTCTATGTACTTTTTTCATACGTTAGTATCTTATTAGCGGCCTTGTTAAGCATGTAGGTCCACCTTCACCTTTTCGACTAATTTCATCGCCTTTATATAAACGAATTTTGCATCCATTATTTTTAAGTTTATTTTTAATTTCAGGTAAATTTTCAAGCATGATAATTGATCTTGGAGCTGTTGCCAAAATGTTGCATCCCATTAAAGGATATTCAACTTCACTAACTTCAACAAATTCTATTCCTAATTTAGTGAGCCATTTTAAAAATGATTCAGGCATAAAAGGTTTATAAATAACAGCAAGATCTTTATCTAATGGTGAAATTATGGACATTAAATGCAAGACATCATCTGGATGATCTGGATCAGGCAAATCTACAATATGAAGATCAATTTCTGGTCCTAAAATTTCTTTGAGTTGACGAATTCCTTCAGAATTAGTTCTTGGCCCCAAACCAACTGCAGCATTTTTATTATCTATCCAGATAAAATCACCACCTTCAAGGGTCCCAGGTGATTTTATTTGGCCTGCGATTTTATAACCTTTATTTGCAAGAGTTTTAAAATTCTCCTCAGCTTCAGGTGTTCTGGATGATCTTCCCATATTGCATAGAATTACACCTGAGTCACATACCAAAATACTATCTCTGGTATAAATACTATCTAAAGTTAACCTATCAGATGAGGGGAGCTCAATAATCTTGATACCATCTTCTTCAAGAAAACTCCTAAAGTAATTGTATTCAATAATTGCTTTTTTTAGATCCGGTTTTGCATGAAATCTAAGTGATGCCCATTCATTTGTAATTTTTTCATCATTGACAAAGCTTGAAAGTGGGGACCTGATAGCAACCTCACTTATTTTAGAGTATTCATTTAACTGGTTCATATTTTAGTTTTAAACAGATATACAGGTGATCCAATTAAAATTAGAAAAATTGAATACATAATCATCTCTATGCCTGCTCCCCAAATAGCAAAAATTGCATATAAAAAGGTTCCAAATGATATCAAAAAAGCGTACTTCTTTTGCTGAGTTTTTTTATTTGTATGCGCAAATTTTAATTCAGCTATCGCACAAAATGCATAAGCTATTAAAGTGGATAATGTTGAGAGCATGGCCATAAAAACAAAAGCATTTATGATACCTTTTGTATAATTCAGCAGTAATAGAACACTTACAAATGAGCCTGATAACAGATATGTAAATATAGGAGTCCCAGATTTTGTAAGCGATATAAATTTAGCTGGAAGTAAACCATCTCTAGCTGCTGCTAAACTTAAATTACCTGCTGTAAGTGTATTTGCATTCAATGATCCTAAAGTTGAAATAAGAGCTCCAATAGCAATTAGTGTGCCGCCTGTAGTTCCTAAAATTTTGCTTGCAGCTAAAGCAAATGGAGCAGAGGAGTCTAACAGTTCATCGGGTGGAACTATTACTGCAATCGCAAAACTTACAAAGATATAAAGAGTTAGAATTGTTAAAACAGATGCAATCAAAACTTTTGGAATAGTTTCTTTAGGATTAATTACATTGTCTGCTGGAACAGTTGCAGTTTCAATTCCAATAAACGACCACATCACTAAGGTCGTGACAGTACCAAGTAATGAAATAGGGTGATGGTTAGTTGGATTAAACTCCGGTAAGTTACTAACTGTAAAATTTGAGGCGCCAAGAAAAATAATTAATAAGAGAGGTAATAATTTTAATAGAGTTGAAATTAACTGAAATCTACTACTGTTTTCTATGCTTTTAATATTTAGAAATATAACAGCCCAAACCAACAACATTGAGGCAATCAAAGAATAAATTGGCAAATCACTGATTTTTGGAATAAAAAAACCTAAATAGTCAACAAAAGCAATTGATATTCCTGCAATTGCAGAAATACATGCAACCCAGTAAGTCCAAGCAATTATAAAGCCAGAAAAACTACCCAGTGCTTCATTGACATAAACATAAGGACCTCCAGTCTTTGGCATTCTTATTACCAGCCGAGCCATTGTTAATGCAACCAAGATTGATCCTAGCCCAGCTATAAGCCAACCAAAAAATCCAAGCATCCCAAACGGTGCTAACAATGTAGGCATCATAAAAATGCCTGAACCAATAGCGCAACCTACTGCTATTGACCATCCTCTCCAAAATCCAATAACTCTATGTTGATATGAATCCATAAAATGATAATACACCTAAAAAATAAGGATTTTTAAATAAGACTCTCCCATTTAAATTTAGTGATCTGTAAGAGAATATTAGATTAAAGATAGTTAACTTTTTATAAAAATTCAGATATTTATTAAATTAATAATTTTTTTTAATTAGTTATAAACCCTATCAATAAAGTATTTAAAGTGTTATTCATTGAAAGAATAAATACTAAATCCTTTATAAATGCTCATAGATATAGTTAAATGTACTAATAGCTTAAAAATTAGGGAGATTTTTCTATGAATTTTGATTTAATTAATAAATTTAAATTCTTTTCTATTCTTTTTATTTCTACTTTCACCTTAGCATTAGTGGCTCAAGATGTTGATGAAAATGAAGAGAATGTCGAAGAGACGATTGAGGAGGTCATTACTACTGGTTCTAGAATTAAAAGAAATCCATTAGAAATGGCTCAACCAGTTACCATTATTTCAGGCGATGAATTCAGAGCTAGAGCATATACAAATGCTGCTGAAGGTTTAACTGATTTACCAGAAGTTGGAGCTGTTAATACTTTGTCTGGAGATCAGTCTGGCTTAGGAGCAGGGCAACAAGTTGCTGCAAATTTTGGTTTAGGATCATCTAGAACTGTAACTTTGGTTAATGGAAGGAGGTTCGTTGGATCTCAATCACCAACTGGTGGAGCAGGTTCAGGTCTTGCTGTTGATCTCAACAATATACCTTCTGCTCTTATTGAAAGAGTTGAAATTGTTCCTGTAGGTGGTGCAGCTGTGTATGGTGCTGATGCCATTGCAGGTGTTGTTAATTACATCTTAAAAGAGGACTTCGAAGGAGCTCAAATTTCAGTTGGTCAATATGATTATGCTGGAATGGATACAGATAATTCTTTTAATTTAACTATCGGAGGTAATTTTGCTGATGGTAGAGGAAATATTGTATTAAATGCTCAGGTTCAAGATGTTGGCCAAGTTTTTTATGATCAAGCTAATCAAAGAATTCGAGACTGTGAAGCAGGGTTTTTTTATGAAAATCCTCAAGATGCTGATCAGGATATTTTTGGTCAAAAGGGCAGTTTATATAATCTTGGATTAAGCAACGGCTTTGATCAGGGTCTTGCAGATGCCCAAGGCAGAAGAACATTTGGTGATAATGGTCTTAATATATGTCCAACACTTGTATCTAATCCTGTTGAAGGATTAATGACCCTATATGGTTATAACGAAGTTGGTGGCGATTTTGGTGTTTATGGAGGTGCTTTCCCTGATGGAAATTTTTACACTTTCTCTGGTCCAGGCGACATGTCAATTATGGATCCAGGCGTTCCTTATGGAAGATACTATTACACAAGAGGATCTTCAATATATAACATTCAAGACAACAAGATTCTAAGAGCTGGCTTTGATAGAAAGAATATCTCTTTATTCGTAAAGTACGATATTGATGAGAATAATAGAATGTATTTGGATATTTATAACAATAGATTCTTTGCTGAAGACGATGGTTCAAGTTCATCAGCTCATTATTCAGATTACTGGTTTGGTTATGCCGACAGTGATAATTGTAATGCAGGAGGAACTTGTTACTCCACATCAGGAAGTATACCTATTTCTTATGATGACCCATTTTTAACAGCAGGTTCAAAGGCCATATTGGATGCAAACGGATTTGGAAGTGGTGATACGCTTTTTTTGCAAAGACTTTGGTCAGATCTAGCTCCAACTCTTAGAGGTGATGGTTTTGAGAATGAAAATAATACTCAATTCTATAATTTAGGATTTGAAGGTGCATTTTATCTGCTCGGTGAAGAATACGAATATGACATTGGCACAAGTTGGGGCGAAACAAGAATTTTAAGCACAGCTCCATTTCAGGTTGCTGCAAGATGGGCTGCTTCTCTTGATTATGGAATAAACCCAGCTACTGGTGAAGTTGATTGTAAATTTAACTATGAGGATGACTATCAGCTTGCTTTTACAGGTATTCAAGAAACAGATTACTCAACACTTGGTGGAGGAGTTGGATTGGGTAGCCCTGGCGACTGTTCACCATTTAACCCAATGGGCTTTAATAATCCTGATAACCAAGCAGCTAAAGATTACTTTACCTCCTATACCAATGAGGGAGCTAAATTAAATCAAGATTCATTCTATTGGTCTTTAACAGGTAATGTGCCTATGGTTGAATTGCCTTATGGGCCAATTCAATTTGCAGTTGGATATGACAATAGAAAAGAGAAGGCAAGATTTGATGCCGATCAATTTGCTTTATATTCAGTTGCAATTAGAGGGTCACAAACTAGAAGCACAAATGGATTCTTTGAAATTGATTCACAATTCATAGAGTTATCATTACCAATTGTCTCAGGCTTGCCGTTTGCTGAAGATGTCAGGCTTGACTATGGCTATAGGGAGCTTGAAAACACTAATACTCTAAGAACTAATAAATATGATGTAGATGCATTGAGTTTATATTGGAAAGTTAATGATGATATTGCTCTAAGATTCTCAGATCAGACTACTACAAAATCACCTAATATTAGTGATTTGTATGGACCACAGAATCCATCATTTCAACAAGCTCTTGATCCATGTGATACAAGATATGTTGATGATGGTGATTTTCCTGCAAATCGAAGGGCTAACTGTATTGCTGCCGGTATTGATGTAACGAACTTTAGAAGTTTTGTTGCTGGTGGTACTGTGCAAGGTACAAGAGGAGGTAATCCAAATCTGCTTGATGAAAATGGTGAAACAACATCTTATGGTGTAATTTTTACACCAACATATGATTTTCTTGAGCCATATGGTGACTTTACTTTCTCAGCTGATTACATAGAAATCTTATTAACAGATTATGTAACCACATTTAGCCTTATTGATTTTATGGAAGCTTGTTATGATGCTGCATCATATCCAAATAACTTCTGTAATAACTTCCAAAGGGATGCCACTGGTCAGGTTACTGATTTCCAAGTTGGTGCAGGTAATGCTGGTACTATAGATTTTGCTACTTACATCTATAGAGCAAATTGGTCTCATGATCTTGCTACAGTCTTAATGCAAGATGAAGGCTCAATGGGAGATATATCAGTTCGTTGGAGAGGCTATCAACAAGATAAACGAAATCAAGCTGATTCCGGTGATCCTGCTGACTTAATTGATAAAACTGGTTATGCGTCGGATCCTGAATGGTTATGGGATTTAACTGTTGCTTGGTCTTACGATGACTATTATGCATATTATCAAGCAGACTTTATAGACGGGGGTTGGATTAATAAACAACAAACCGACATAAGAGCTGATAGATATCTAGGTAAAAATGGCCAGCCAATTACTGAATATGATAGTTATTGGTTAGATACTATAGGATTTGTTTGGACACCAAACGATGATTTAACTTTTGCAGTTAGGATAAACAATCCATTAGATCATGACGGATCTGAAGGTAGATATCAAACTGAAAGAAGACTTTCATTCATTGGTAGAACAATTACTACTCAACTGACCTATCAGTTTTAAGTAAAAACCTTTATGTTTAAAAGGGAGGCATTGCCTCCCTTTTTTTACTCGAAGTTTAAGGTCATTTTGAATTAAATGTTACATTTACTTATTTTTAAAAATCTTTAAAATGCCTAAGCGTTTAGAATGGAGAGATGGCAGAGCGGTTGAATGCACTGGTCTTGAAAACCAGCAAACCTTCGCGGGTTTCCAGGGTTCGAATCCCTGTCTCTCCGCCAGTTTATTAGTTGCTCAAACTAGAATAAAGCAGTGTTTTAAGCTCTTCTCGAATTGGATATTTATCTGATGGCATGTATTGTGTCATCATTGTCGCTGTAACATTATTCTTCCTATCTACCCAAAAAATTGTGCTTGCAGCTCCACCCCAAAAAAATTCTCCTTCTGAAGAATAAGTTCCTGCAACACCTGGATTCATAATTGTTCCGACAGTTAAGCCAAAGCCTACACCTTCCAATCCAAATGCAGATCCATCTTTCAGAATTTCATCTGAAAGATGATTTTTTGACATTAAATTTACGGAGGCTTCGCTGAGAATTCTAACACCATTTAAAATACCACCATTTAAAAGCATCTCAGCAAATTTACTATAATCGTCTATATTTGAAACTAAGCCTGAACCTCCATCATATAGTTTTGAGGAATTAGTAAGATATGGTGACTTATCAAAAGCATCTATTGATCGAAGTTCTTTAGAAAACATAAGTTCTGCTTGGTTTAGACCAGAGGGAGCTACAATTTCACCATCTCGAGAAAATGCTCCCGATGTATAAAGTGTAGTGAAAGAATCTTTGTCACTCTCATTTACTGAAAAGCCAATACTGTTCAGTCCCAGTGGATCAAAAATATTTTTTTGAAGATACTCAGCAAATGTCATTTTAGAAATAACTTCAACTACGCATCCTAAAATATCCATATTTATTCCATATGACCATTTTTCCCCTGGGTTATGAAGCAAGGGTGCAGATGCAGCTGCAGCAGAGAACTGACAGGTGTTTCCAGGAAATTTATTTAATTCTGCATCCAAAGCGCCAAAATAATAGGGACGAATATTATATTTTCTGTACATTTGATTAACCGGACCTTCTCCAGCCCAGCTGTAGGTTAGGCCGCTCGTATGAGTCAAAAGATCTCTAATAGTTATCTCTCTTTTTGGTTTAAGGACATAATCTTGATAATCAAGGTTGATGACTTTTGTGTCCTTAAACGCAGGAATATATTTTGAAACTTTATCATTTAATCTTAATTTTCCATTTTCAATAAGCTGCATAATTGCAACTCCAGTAACTGGTTTTGTCATTGAATAAATTCTATAAACTGTTTTTTTGTCAACATTTATACCTTTTTCAATATCCGCATATCCATAACTGTGACGAAAGATCTCTCTATTATCTTTTTTAATTAAAATTGAAATATTTGGAAGACTTCCATTATCAACGTATTGATTAAAATGATTTGTAATTCTTATTTTATCTTCTGAGTCTAACGAGTTAGCAGTTACTTGGGACGATATTAAAAAAAATACTACTAATGATATAAAGATTCTCATAAATTTCACCTATAATTTACTCTTACAATTCTATTACACTAACGACCTAATGGCATCCTCAAAGTTAAACCTTAATAATCCTCCAAAATTCCTATCAATTTTAGGATCTAAAGAGGTTCAATTTGATGAAAGTAATAAATTCATTACTATGACCTTTGATATAGGTGATGAGCTTACTCACTCAGATGGAAAGATAGTACAGGGTGGATTTATCACAGCTATGCTTGATACTACTATGGCACATCTTTTAATATTTGTTAAAAAAGGGGAATTTAACCCATTAACATTAAGCATTAACGTTGCATTTGTTGCATCAGGATCACCAGGTATTTTTACTGCAAAAGCTAAGATAGAAAAATTAGGCAATAGTATTGTTTTTACTTCTGGTTCATTATTTCAAGAAGATAAATTGATTGCTACTGCCACATCAACTAATAAACTTATTAAATTTAAAACTAATTAATCAGATAAAAATGAATAAGAAAGAAAAGTTTTTTAATTTTATGGACAGTGTAAAACCAGAAAAAGACTTCATTGAGGATGACATTCCAAAAGCTCCAAATTATGATGACAAATCATTTTGGGCAGCTTTGCCTGAAAGAGATGGCTTACATAACTTGTCACCTGATAAAAAACCATCAATGGAAATTAAAAATTTTGATGTTTTTTATATTCATCCAACTGGCTATTTTTTAAAACATTGGAATGAGCCCCTTGAGGATGACTCAGCTTCATATGAAAGAACTGGTAGTCATCTCGCATCCCAAGCATCTGCATTTTCAGAGACATGTAATGTATATGCCCCTTACTACAGACAAGCAACATATTTTTCATTTTATGATACAAAGTCAAATGGAATTCAAGCTCAAGATGTTGCCTATTCAGATATTGCAAATGCGTTTTCTGTTTATATGGATAAATATAATTCTGGAAGACCGTTCTTTATAGCAGGTCATAGCCAGGGAGCATTGCACGGACAAAGACTAATTCATGAATATATTTCTTTGAATTCAAATAGAGAAAAATTTATTGCAGCATATTTAATTGGATATATATTACCAATAAAACATTTCAATACTTTATATCCTGATCTTTACATTTCCACATCTGCAGATGATCAAAAATCAATTATTTCCTGGAGCACAGGTTTGCAAGGATTTAGGAGAAGTAGAGCCTATTCTATGTTTTGGTTGCCTCAGGGTTGGACAACTGAAAACATGGAACAACCAATAGTTTGTCAAAATCCTTTGTGTTGGACATCAAGCAAAGATTGGCAACAAGATAAAAATAACATCGTCATTCGGCTCAGATCTAATAATCCCTTTTTAACCGATTATTCAGCTACAAAACATAAGCATTCTAAGATATCAATTGAATCAATTGATGATTTGAATTTTGAAGCTAGATATTCAACAAATTTTATCATTGAAACAAGAGGAACGCTGATTGATAAAATTAAATCATTTGCACCTAATGGAGATCTCCATAACTTCGATATGTCATTATTTTGGGGCGCAATAAGAAACAATGTGAAAGAAAGAGCGAATGCATTTTAAACATATACTAATTATTTTTTTCTCCTTAATTATATGCATAGATGCATACACGTATGATGAAGGCTATGCCTTGAATGAAAGCACAAAGATTGCATATAGAGACTACGGACCACCCTCAGGCACACCAATATTGCTAGTCACTGGATTAGGCGCTCAATTAACACTTTGGCCTAACTTCTTGATAGATGAATTACAGGCAAATAATTTTAGACCTATCGTCTATGACAATAGAGATGTTGGTCTCTCAACAAGATTTTCTTCACAACCCTCACAATTTCTAAATTATTTGAAATATTTTTTATTTATTCCAATTAATCCTGAATATTCAATAGAAGATATGGCATCTGATGGCATATCTGTTCTAGATGAATTGAAAATTGATCAATCTCATATTTTAGGAATGTCTATGGGAGGCATGATCTCTCAAGTTATGGTTGCTAATTATCCTTCAAGAGTTAAGTCATTTACAATGATTTCATCTACAGCATCGACCCCTAATCCATTTAACGGTCCAGAATTTAAGGTTACAAGACAATTATTAAAAAGAACTGCAGCAAAAGATGATATTGAAGGCAGGATAAATCAATCAATAAAGCTTTTTGAGCTAATAGGAACACCTGATACTAATTATGATACTCTCGAATTTAGAGATGCTATGCGTTCATACATAAAAAGGGGAGGAGATGATGGAGGTTTTATTAGACAAATGGCTGCCATTGTTGGTTCAAAAAATAGAAAAGAATTAATTAAAACTATAGAGGCTCCAACATTAATTATTCATGGAGATATTGATCCATTAATTAAAGTAAAAAATGCATATCAAGCAAATAAACTAATTAGCTCAAGCGAGCTAATAATTGTTGAAGGTATGGGTCATTTATTAGATAAAAAAGCTTTTAAAAAATTTCAATCTCAACTTATAAACTTTCTAAATAATTAAACAGAAAACTTAGTATTTTTCGATACAATATCGCATGGCTATTCAAGCAAAAGAAAAATTTTTCTATGCCTCAGGAGCAATTGCGAACGGAGTTAAGAATGATGCTTTTACATTCTTCCTTTTATTTTTTTATTCTAACGTTATAGGTCTAACTCCAGGATTAGCTAGCTTAGCTATTTTTATAGCATTATTAGTGGATGCATTTACAGACCCTTTGATGGGAGTTGTATCTGACAGAACTAAACATAAATTAGGAAGACGACATCCATATTTTTTATTAGGCATGATTCCAATGGCATTGTCTTACTTTATGCTTTTTTCTATTCAGACCTCTTGGGAGTTGTCTCAGCAATATTTATTTTTGTGGATGCTGACTTTCACTTTATTGACTAGATTAGGCATGACAATTTTTGAAGTGCCTCATAGGTCATTGGGAAGTGAAATGACAAGATCATACACAGAGAGAACCTCCATATTTGCAGCAAGAGAATTGCTAGGGTGGTTTGGGGGATTATTTAATGCCTTTTTGGCATACACAATCTTTTTCAAAGATACTCCAGATTATATGCCAGGTACAAAAAATCCTGATCCTTGGATCTATTATGGTATGACTGGCGCGAGTATTATGTGTATATCTGTTTTGCTAACATATTTTGGGACTTTAAAGTATCGTAATCAATCTGATGAATATATAGCCACTGTAGATTTAAAGTTAATTTTCAATCAAATTTTTATTGCTCTAAAAAATAAATCTTTTTTAATCTTCTTTTTTGGCTATTTGTTTATTGCTATCAGTTGGGGCATGGGAAGCTCGTTACAAATATATATGAATACATATTTTTGGGAATTTAAATCTATTATGCTTGCTTCATATCTAGGTATATATGTTTTAGCAACATTTAGTGCTTTTTTAATAGTCCCTAGATTAGTTAGAATAATTGAAAAAAGAACTATTTTATTAATTGCAATCTCTTTTGCAGCATTAATACCTCCAATTCCAATAATTTTATTCATAAATGACTTATTGCCCGATATTGGAACTTGGAACCTTTTTTATGTAACAGTTCCATTTGTATACATCGCTAATACTTGCTTATCTTCAAGTGCGATAATAAGAGAATCAATGTTAGGAGATATTAGTGATGAGGTTGAGTTAGATAGTGGGATTGGGCAGCAAGGATTAATGTTTGCTTCAAGCTCCTTGATTGGAAAATTAAATACAGGATTGGGAATTTTAATGGCAGGTATTACTTTAGAATTTATAAATTTTCCTCAAGGAACAAATGTTGAACCAACTGCAGAAAATATATTTAACCTTGCAATGGTTCAAGGCCCATTAGTAGCTGTTTTAATGATCATTCCATTTGGGATATTTTCACTATATGGGATAGATAGATATAGACATCAAGAAATTCTTGCTAAACTAGGTCCTAAATAACATTATTCATTCAGTATTATGAAAGCAGCACATGTAATTACTTTATTTCTTTGGGCATTCGGAATAGTTAATCTTTTTGAGCCATTCAATGGATGGTTATTTTATTTTGCATCAGGAATATTTTATTTATTGCTTATTGCACACTTGATTGAATGTGTTGTGTATAGAAATAAAATTTTAAAATCTCAAGATTCTCCATTTGTCGCATTTTCTATGACTCTTTTATTTGGAGTCATATACCTTGGCTCAATAAAAGATTCCTAATTTTGGAAGTTTTAGATGGGGGAGATAAAATCCCTAGAGGTTCAATGGGTGTATGGAAACTTGCATGGCCCTCAATTATCACAAATCTTTTCTATGCCACAAGTTCAATTGTTGCAATTAAAGTAGTTGGCGGTCTTGGGCCTGACGCTATAGCTGCTGCAGTAACGGGTCAAAGAGTCACTTTTATTCTGCAAGCTGTTTTAACAGGAGTTTTAGCTGGCTCTACAGCATTAATTGCAAGACATTGGGGAGCCGAAGATAAGGATGAGGCTGGAGTATTTTTAACTAGGACTGTCCAATTAGTAATTTTTTTATCTATTATTTCTGCATTTTTAGTATGGCAGTTTGCTGAACCACTAGTTAGATTTTTTGGTTTAAAGAATCAAGCTTTAATTCTTTCATCAGACTACCTGAAAGCTATTGCGCCTTTTTATGTGGCCTTTGGTTGTGGAATGAGTTTAATTACTGCTTTAAGAGCAGTTGGAGACGTTAAAACGCCTTTGTTTATTGGCGTAATTATGAATTTATTTGCTATTTTTTTTATGTTGGTTTTTGTAAATGGATGGCTTGGTTTTCCCGAGTATGGGGTTCTTGGCGCTGCTTTAGGAAACGGACTTTCATTTGTGATTGGAGCTGTCTTGCTTGTTGTTTTCTGGTTATCAAATCAACTTGCTGTTAGGTATTCTTCAATCTTTGATTTAGATATTATTCGTGTAATAGAAATCTTTAAAGTTGGGTTGCCAGCAGCACTTGAACAAGTTGTTTTTCAAATTGGTATTACGGCATTTCTTATCTTGGTTGCTTATTATGGGACTGAAGCTTATGCAGCATATGGAATAGGTGTACAAATTTTATCCTTCTCATTTGTAATCGGATTCGGTTTTTCAATAGCTGGTGCTACATTGGTTGGACAGCATTTAGGAGCTCAAAATAAAGATCAAGCAAAAAGAGCTGGCTGGGGTGCAATGAGACTTTCTATTATCTCCATGACATTTTTTGGGATCGTTATTGTTGCCTTTGCTGAGCCATTAGCAAGATTCATGATTGATAATGATGAAGTTGTAAGATTAACCGTAATATTTATATGGTTACTAGGATCAATGCAACCATTAATGGCAATAGAATTTTCACTTGGAGGCGCATTAAGAGGTGCTGGTGACACAAAGACTCCATTAGTTATTACATTAACATGTTTACTTTTTATAAGAGTTTTTCTAGCTGCGATCTTCTTCTTACTAGATGCAAGCATTGAAATAATTTTCTCAACATTGCTTGCAGATTACATCGTAAAAGGCTTTTTATATGTTTCCAGATTTAAATCTGGTAGATGGATGAATGTATTGAAAATTAAGGAAGTTGATCAACAACTTTAACCAAGGCTTCATTTACTCTTTTCCAAAGTTTATTTTCATTGGCGTTAGTTTTTTTGGATTGAAGATTATTAATAAACTGAATCAATAAATCTTTTATTCCATTGCTTGAGTTAATCGATCCAGAAAATTTATTTTGTAACATTTCTAAAGCTAACTTTTGCTTTAAGGCTTGATTAGATTTAGGCGGTTCTATTTGAGCAATTAATTCAATCTTAATAACACTTTCAAGCAACGCATCTTCATCACCATTATAGAGAGGCGATTTTAATACCTTTAAAATATCTTTATGAATAACATCGTTTTGTGCTTCATCTTTTTTAAGATTATTAAGAATATTTTGATAAGCTTCTAATTTTTTATCAAGCATCATTGATAGTTGTTTTTTTTCAAATGCTTTAATCTCCTTTTGGAGATTCTTAAATTCTGCAGATTTTCTTACTTTATTTATATCTTTAATTTGATCCTTAATTTCATTAAGAATGCAGTTATCTTTTTTCAGCTCATTTGATAGATCTGTAATTAGAGCAAGTTCATCCTTTACTAATGTTTTTTCTTCTGCAAAAAACTTGTCTGCAGCTTCATTTAGTTTTTTCCATAATAAAGGTTCATTTTTTTTTCCGCATGGCCCCGTTTCTTGATACTCACGTTTAATTTTTTTATATTTTTGTATGCATATTTGATTATCAACATCATTAATTAATTTTACTTTTTCGATTAATGATTCTTTAATTTTATAATTTTTATTTTCTTGATCTTTAATAGCATCATTTATAGGTTTTCTAGCAATTTGAAATTCAGATTTTAATTTTGCGAAGTCTTCATCAAGTACGGGAGCATATTTTTGCCACGACTGAAATGTTTTATTTAGATATTTACTCATATCAATTAATCCAGGCCATTTCCTTGAATACTCACTAGTGTATTGATTAAGACTTTCTATTATTTTTTCTCTTTGTTTAGCATTTGAAATTTTAATCAGCTTTAACTCCTCATAATAATGTGCACATGGCTCCCAAGCTTTATCTGTTAGCTCTTTAAAACTTGTCCATTGTTCTCGACTTGCTGGTTTAGAGGTTTGATCTAATAGCTGCCATCTAGTCTGCAAACTATGAATTTCGTTAGCTTGTTTCTTTGGATTTTCTAGAGGTTTAGAGATTAATCTTTCAATAGCCTCCATAATTTCATTTCTTTTTGGATTTGTTGCAAATGAAGAAATTTCATTGAAGTATCTAGATTGTGCAGACATAAAATTAAATCTATGTCTTAACTTGTTAGAAACTTTTCCTTCAGCTTTGATTATTTTAGAAACTTCGCTGACAATTTTTTGTGCTAATTTTATCTCACCAGCTTCAAAGTGTTTTTCAGCTTTTTCTAGTGATTTGAATAAAGTTTTATGAGTTTCCACAATATTTAATTTTGATGTTTATAATTATCTTTAATGAAGAAAAGAATTTTAACAGGTATTACGACAACTGGTACTCCTCACATCGGAAATTATTTAGGTGCAATTAAGCCTGCCCTTGATTTAGTAGAGCCAGATAATGATTCATATTTTTTTCTTGCAGATTATCATGCTTTGATAAAACAAAATAATCCTAATGAAATTGAGAAAAGTGTTAAAAATGTTGCTCTTGCATGGCTTTCATCAGGTTTAGATCCTGAGAAATCAAATTTTTATAGGCAGTCAGATATTCCTGAGGTTCATGAACTAACATGGATTTTAAATTGCAGCGCATCAAAAGGATTATTAAATAGGGCTCATGCATATAAATCAATGGCAGCTGAAAATACTCAAACTGGAAATGATGAGGATAAAGCTATTAATATGGGTTTATTTTCATATCCTGTTTTAATGGCTGCAGATATTCTGATATTTGGTGCAACACATGTGCCTGTTGGGCCTGATCAAGCGCAGCATATGGAGATGACTCGTGATATTGCAGGCACTTTTAACCACACGTATTCTAATTTATTAACTTTACCAGAAGCTATAATTCAAAATGAAGTATCAATACCTGGAATTGATGGGAAAAAGATGAGTAAGTCTTATAATAACATTATCCCATTTCTATCATCTGAAAAAGATTTAGATAAATCTATTTCAAAAATTGTTACCAATTCTTTAGAACCAGGTCAGCCAAAAGATACTAAAGATTGTACTCTTTTTCAGTTATATTCATGTTTTGCCACTAGTGATGAAATAAACGAAATGAATCAAGCATACAAGGATGGTATTGGATGGGGTGATGCTAAGAAAAAATTATTTTCAATCATTAATTCTAAAATTTCCCCAATTAGAGAAAAATATTTTGAATTAAATGACAAGCCAAATTTATTAAATGATTTATTTTCTGAAGGTGCTCAAAAAGTTCGTCCTCAAGCAAAAGAGCTTGTTGAAAAATTGCGTGAGGTTGTTGGCATAAATAAAATTGTATAAAGCTTCATCTTGGCTAAAGTTTGGTTTATTTTCAGTAGGACTTGGGCAGTCATTTGCATTTGTTTTAGTTCCACCATTAGCAAGAGATTTAGGTTTATCGGTTATTGAAACTTCAATAATTTTTTCTATATCAGCAGTTGCTTGGGCTATAACTAGTTCTTCGTGGGGTAGAGCATCTGATAAATATGGTAGACGAAATATTGCAGTCATAGGTTTGATCGGCTATTCAATTTCAATAATTGCTTTAATTACTCCACTTTTTCTTGTCGAAAGAAATTTATTAGATTTTGTATTTCTTTTACCTTTATTAATTCTAGGGAGGCTAATAAATGGACTAATTGGCTCAGCCACAAGACCAGCTGCGTTTGCATATATTGCTGACATTTCTAGCAGAACTAAACGAACAAAGAAATTTGCTCGACTTGAATCTAGTTTTTTAATTGGAACGATAATGGGTCCAATGATAGGTGGCTTTCTGTTCTTGTATTCAAAACCTCTGCCATTTTATTTTTTTGCTATGTGTGGATTTATTTCTGCTCTAGGAATATTCCTTACATTTCCAAAAATAACTCCACTCAAAGAAAAAGCGGATATTATTCTATCAAAGCTATCTTTTAAAGATACAAGTGTATGGCCGTTTCTTTTTATTGCTGCACTTTCATCTCTTTGCCAAGCATCATTATTGCAATCAATTGGGTTTTTTATTACTGATGTCTTTTCTGACGAAAAAGATCTACCTTTGGTAATTAGCCTAACATTTGTTGTACTTTCATTATCAACAGTTGTCAGCCAATACATATTTACTGATATGAAACCAATTTCTAATGATAAATTATTGATTTATGGTACTTTTCTTATACTTATATCTTACATAATGGCCGCATTATCGTCTTCAATAGCATTATTTTATTTAGCAATGATGATCAATGGCCTAGGAGCAGGTATGTTTAGACCTGCAAATGCATCTTCTTTATCACTAGCTCAAACCCCCGATAATCAGGGTAAGGCTGCAGGCTATTTAGGTTCTGTTATGCCAATTGGACATGTGCTTACACCAATTATTGCAATGCCAATTTATCAACTTAGCCCTGATTATCTATATTTTTTTAGTGCTTTCTTATGTTTTGTATCTTTATTATTTATAATGTTGCATCCAATGTTAAGAAAGCATGAACAAACCAGCACTATTATTAATTAATCTAGGAACGCCGAACTCTCCTTCATATCTCGATGTATTTAAATATTTGAGAGAATTTCTTATGGATGGGCGAGTGATTGATATACCTTCTTTTTTTAGGTTTATCCTAGTTACTCTTATTATTTGCCCAATTAGATCATTTGCATCAAGTAAAATATATAAAGAATTATGGGACCTTTCAGGCGGCGTTTCACCTTTGCTAAAAAATACTGAAGAGTTAACTAATAAATTAAATTCTAAGCAAAATAAATATGATGTTCATTTTGCTATGCGATATCAAAAACCAAGCATTAAAAAAGCGTTAGAAATTATTAAAAAATCAAATCCTTCGGAGCTTGTAGTGCTTCCTCTTTTTCCTCATTATGCATCAGCCACTTCTGGCAGTGTATTTGAGGATCTAACTAAAAAGATTTCAAAAGAATGGGTTATTCCTTCTTTTAGATATATATCACAATACTATGATCATCCATCATTTATTAATGCATGGATTGATGCTGCTCGAAATTACAATCATCAAAATTACGATAAAGTAATCTTTAGTTATCATGGACTTCCAAACTCTCAAGTTAACAAAGTTTATGATGACAACCTATGTGATGGAAAAAATTGTGAGCATGAAGTTAATGCAGAGAATTATTATTGCTATAAGTCAGCCGTTTATGAAACTTCTAAGCTTATTGCAGAAAAATTATCTCTTCCTTCTGATAAATATGAAGTTACTTTCCAATCTAGATTGACTAATAATTGGCTAGAGCCATTTTCAGATGAGGTTTTAAAGGGATATCCGGAGCAGGGCATAAAAAGAGTTCTTGTATTTTCGCCTGCCTTTACTGCAGATTGCTTGGAAACCGTTATTGAGATTGGTGCAGAATATAAAGAGCTTTTTATTGATGCAGGCGGTCAAACTCTTGATTATGTACCCTCATTAAATTTTTCAGATGCTTGGGTTAAAGCTATCATAGATATTGTGGATAAAAAATAAGGATTATTATGTTTAAAGAAGATGTTTTAAAAGGTAAAAAAATTTTAGTAACTGGTGGTGGAACTGGTCTAGGAAAAGAAATGTCTGAACATTATGTTCAACATGGAGCTGAGGTTGTCATTTGTGGGAGACGAGAGAGTGTTCTTGCAGATACTGCAGCAGAATTTAAAGATAAATATGATGCTACTGTAAGGTTTCAACCTTTGGATATTCGCTCACCCCAGGATGTTGAAGATTTTATAGATGTTATTTTCCAAGAAGGCCCACTTGATGGTTTAGTTAATAATGCGGCTGGTAACTTTATATCACCAACTAAAGATTTGTCGGCGAGAGGTTTTGATGCAATTGCAAATATTGTTTTTCATGGGACATTTTATGTCACTAATGCTGTTGGAAAAAAATGGCTTGAGCATAAAATTAAAGGCTCAATCATATCTATTCTTGCAACCTGGGTCTGGACAGGATCTCCATTTGTTGTCCCATCTGCGATGTCTAAATCAGCATTGCATACAATGACAAAATCTCTTGCTGTAGAGTGGGGTCCTCATGGAATAAGGATTAATGCTATTGCTCCCGGACCATTCCCTACAGAGGGAGCATGGGCACGATTAAGTCCTGATGGTGCTCTAGATGATTCTAGTTCAATGAGTACTATTCCAATGGGAAGAGTTGGAGAAATGAGTGAGCTACAAAATTTGGCAACTTTCTTAATGGCAGATGGCTGTGAATATTTAACAGGACAAACTATTGCTCTTGATGGCGCACAATATCTTTCAGGTGGAGGAACTTTTTCACAACTTTCAAAGATGTCTGAGGATGACTGGTCACAAATTAGAAGTATGATTAAAAAAACAAACGATTCAGATAAGGCGAAAAGATCAACATAAGAAATCATATTTTAAATTGTTAGGCTAAAATATAAATTAGAGAGGTAAAAATGGAACATCAACAAATAAAAGAAATATTAAATAAACAAAAAGCATTTTTTATTAAGAATGGCCCCCCATCTTATGAATTAAGGATTGATAGATTGAATCGAATGAAATCATTGATAATGGAAAATCGTTATAAAATCGTTGATGCCCTCAATGAAGACTTTGGTGTTAGATCCAAAAATCAGTCAATGGCTACAGATGTTTATACAATCGTCCCAAGCATTGAGTATGCCAAGAAAAACTTAAAAAAATGGATGGCAGGATCAAAAAGAAAAGCAAATTTTCCACTTGGTTTTCTTGGAGCTAAAGCTTCTGTAGATTATGAGCCACTTGGCACTGTAGGAATGATCTCGCCATGGAATTTCCCTGTATTTTTAACCTTTTCACCAGCTGCATCAATTTTTGCTGCTGGAAATCAAATTATGCATAAGCCAAGTGAGTATACAGAACAAACATCTGCACTATTAAAAGAATTATGTGATGCTGCATTTGACGAAGAAGAATTTGCAACAATTCTTGGTGGCCCAGATGTTGGCGCATCCTTTACTCAACAGAAATTTGATCACCTTTTGTATACAGGAAGTGGCGCAGTTGCAAAACACATCATGAAAGCTGCGTCTGAGAATCTAGTTCCCGTTACCCTTGAACTTGGTGGAAAATCGCCAGTTATAGTTAGTAATTCTGCTGATAGTGCTATAGCTGCAAAAAGAATCATGCTTGGCAAAACAATGAATGCTGGTCAGATTTGTCTTGCCCCTGACTATGTTATGGTGCATTCAGATAAAAAAGACGAGCTAGTATCGGGTATGAAAGAGGCTGTTGCTGAATTTTATCCTGATCTCAAACATAATGATGATTACACATCGATTATCAATCAAAAACATTATGATCGCTTGCAAGGTCTGTTAGCTGATGCAAAAGATAAAGGAGCAGAAATTGATGAGATAAATCCTGCAAATGAAGATTTTTCTCAACAAGAAGCATTCAAGATACCTCCAACTCTTGTTATGAACCCAACGGATGACATGGAGATTATGAAAGAAGAGATATTTGGTCCATTGCTTCCCATAAAAGAATTTTCTGAGGTCGATGAGACAATTTCTTATGTCAACTCCAATGATAAACCTTTAGGTTTGTATTATTTCGGTTCTAGTAAAAATGAAGAAGAACAAGTGTTATCTAGAACTTCGTCAGGAGGGGTAACCATTAATGATGTACTAGGCCATATTCAGCAAGAAGATCTTCCATTTGGAGGTGTCGGACCCTCAGGGATTGGAAGTTATCATGGTGAAGAGGGGTTTAAGACTTTCAGCAATGCTAAAGCAGTTTACAAACAAATTGGCTCGAGATTTGATAAGCTTTTATCTGCAATTCGTCCTCCTTATAAAGATGATATTGAGAAGGTATTAAAGCAAATAACCTAGATAAAATGAACTCATTGCCTATTTACTTGGGCTACAAGTACTTTCGATCGAATAAAGGTGCATTTGCGTCATTCACTTCGCTAATGGCAATTGCGGGGTTGTCTTTGGGAGTAGCAGCTCTAGTAATAGTTCTTTCAGTCATGAACGGCTTTGAAAAAGAGTTGCAAACAAGAGTACTAGGTGTTGTTCCTCAATTGAT
This sequence comes from uncultured SAR86 cluster bacterium, assembly GCA_902623685.1. Taxonomy (GTDB): domain Bacteria; phylum Pseudomonadota; class Gammaproteobacteria; order Magnimaribacterales; family D2472; genus D2472. Next base: position 2,336 of record CACNUQ010000008.1, on the reverse strand, counting down.
TATTCGTTCTAATGAGAATATTGATAATTATGATCAGTTGCTCTCTAAAATAAATAATATAGACAATATCATTGGGGCGAGTCCTTATATCGAAACACAAGGATTAATGAGTGCTAAGGATAGATCAAGAGGCGTATTTCTTACTGGAGTAGATACAAATTTAGAAGAATCTATGTCCATCCTTCCAGAGTTTCTAATAGAAGGATCTATGGAAAATCTTACCTCTAAGAATGGAGTTATTATAGGTGCTTGGTTATCTAGATATCTAGGCGTAGGTGTTGGTGAAGTTGTAAATATAACTACAACTAATCTTCGTTCGTCTATTTTAGGAACTTTCCCGAGAACTATTTCATTAGAGGTCTCTGGCATATTTGAGCTTAAAGCAGAATTAGATCAATCACTTGTTTTAATACACCATGATTTAGCAGCAAATATTCTTAATCTTCAACCAAATGCAACTCAAGGCATAAGAATTAAAACAAACAATTTGTTTGCAGCAGACTCTATTGGTTTTGATTTATTAACTCAATCTTTTTTTGATGGAAGTGATTATTACTTTACATCATGGAAACAGACTCATGGAACATTATTTCAAGCAATTAAATTAGAAAAAAGATTAATTAGCTTGATGCTATTTTTAATCATTACAGTTGCTGCATTCAATATTCTGTCTACTATTGTGATGACTGTAAAAACTAAGGAAAAAGAAATAGCAATTTTAAAGACTATGGGCTGCTCAATAAATCAGCTAACTTTAATTTTTATAAATCTAGGTTTTATCATAGGTATTTTGGGTACTCTAATTGGCTTATTAATCGGTCTCGCTATTACTCCAAATATAGATGAGCTCATTAATTTTATTGAAGCTTTTACCAATAGAAACATGATGGATAGTTATTTTATCAATTACTTTCCTTATGAATTTAGATTAAATCAACTCATTTATATATGTTTCTCAGTTATTGCAATGAGTTTAATTTTTTCATATTTTCCGGCCGCTAGAGCAGCTAAATTAAAACCTGTTAGCATACTTCGTCATGAATAAGCTAAAAGCTACAAATATTTCTAAGGCTTATAAAACTGGAGCAGACCAAATTCAGGTTTTATCTAATATTTCAATCGATATTGTTCAAGGAGAGACCATTGGAATAATTGGTTCGTCAGGAAGTGGCAAAACAACTCTTCTTCAAATCCTTGCTGGATTAGAATTCCCTGATCGTGGAGAAATTTTTTTTAACGATATTAATTTATTAGCTAATAGCGCACTGCAATTTAATAAAATGAGAAATAAATTGTTTGGTTATGCATATCAATTTCACTATCTATTGGATGATTTAACTGTTTTTGAAAATTGTAATCTTGTTTTTAAAATATCAAATAATAAAAATATTGAAAAAAACTCAAAAAAAATATTTCAAATTTTAAATGAGCTAGGCATAGAAGATTTAAAAAATAGTTATCCCTCGATGCTTTCAGGGGGTGAAAGGCAGCGCGTTGCTATTGCGAGAGCAATTGTTCATGAACCCATGTTTATATTGATGGATGAACCAACAGGTAATCTAGATCATGAAAATGCAAATGTAATTCAAGATTTAACAATAAAATTAGCTAAAAATCATAATATAGGTATTATGGTGGCAACCCATGATTTAAATTATGCTAATAAACTGGATAAAGTATTTCGCATAGAGAATGAGGGCTTGGTAAAAAAATAAAATGAATAATTTATTAATATCTGGCGGATGGTTTATATGGCCTTTGCTAGTTTGTTCAATTTTGCTCATTTCCATTGTCTTAGAAAGGCTATGGTTTTTGCAGAGGAGGCTGGTTGCACCAAAGGGATTACTAAGACAAATTCAAAATCTGATTAAAAAGGACTCTTTTCACTCGCAAAATCAACAAGATATTTCAATTACATCCCATTTAGGAGATTTACTTCAGCACTGTTATCAATATAAATCATATCCAAGAGAATTTGTTGAAGTAAAAGCAGAAGAAAAAGCTTCTGAAATTAAGATACTTTTAGAACGAAATTTATCAATGTTAAGCACAATTGCTAGCATAAGTCCCTTGTTAGGACTTTTAGGGACAGTGGTGGGTATGATAAAAGTATTTAGTAATATTGATATAAACGGTTCTGCAAATACGGATTTACTTGCAGTTGGTATATCAGAGGCTTTAATAACAACTGCTTTTGGTCTGATAATTGCTGTTCCGGCAATAATATTTTATAAATATTTTGATCAAAAGACTTTGATCTTGATGTCATTATTGCAATCAAATACATCTATTTTTCTGGATTTTTTATACAAAAAATGAAGTTTTATAGCAACAAA
>CACNUQ010000007.1 GCA_902623685.1 uncultured SAR86 cluster bacterium | reverse complement strand
TGCTGATTGATTAAAAGCATCACAGCCAATTCCCCATACTCCTTCTGTTGGATGTATTAATATTTTTCCATGATTTAACCATTCGGCAGCATCCTGTGGATTAAAAATTTTATTCAAATTTTTATTGGATAGATTCGTTTGCGTCTAGAACATCTGCGTGCATTTTTAACTTATATTCGTCTAATTTTTTTGCTATCGCATCGTCACTTGTGCCTATAATTTGTGCTGCACAAATTGCCGCATTGATAGCCCCAGATTTTCCTATTGCAAAAGTTGCTACAGGAACTCCTTTGGGCATTTGAACTGTTGCCAGCAAAGAATCCATTCCATCAAGATCACCTCCGCCCAATGGAATGCCTAATACTGGATTTTTCGTTTGAGCAGCTATAGCACCTGCTAGATGTGCAGCCATACCTGCAGCAGCTATAAATACTTTTACTCCATTAGCTTCAGATTCCTTGACTCTTTTAACAACCTCTTCTGGCGTTCTATGGGCAGACAAAATAAACATTTTATGAGAAATTCCAAAATCTTTTAGTGTGTCTGATGCTGCTTGAACAACAGGTAAATCTGATTTTGATCCCATAAATATTGAAACTAAAATGTTATCAGGCATAAAATGGCTCCTATTTATATAAATTAGTGGTGTTGATTATAAAGAATCAACATATAATGTGTATATGGCTAGATTAAAAATTTTAACATTTCCAGATCCCAGATTAAGAAAAGTTGCTTCGCCTGTCAAAGAATTCAACAAAAGTCTAATAAAGATTACTGAAAATATGCTTGAAACAATGTATGAAGAGGGTGGTATCGGTCTTGCTGCAACTCAAGTGGATATTCATGAAAGAATTGTTGTTATGGATCTATCTGAAGAAAAAAACGACCCAAAAATATTCATTAATCCCGAATTTGAAATATTAGACAACAAAAGTCTATTTTCATGCGAAGAAGGATGTTTATCAATCCCAGGCGTAAGAGAGGAAATTACCAGACCAGATAAAATTAAAGCTTATTGGCAGGATATTCAAGGAAAAAAATACGAGGACCAGCCGCAGGGCCTTCTTGCAGTATGTTTTCAACATGAAATAGATCATTTAGAGGGCAAGCTTTTAGTAGATTACATTTCCCCACTAAAACGAGACAGGATTAGAAAAAAAGCACTTAAATCAGCAAATTAATATAAATTTATAATTATAAAGTATCATTTTATATGGTTTTAGTGAATTTTAGCAGATTTTAGCAGATTTTAGCAGATTTAAATATGAAGATTTTGTATGCGGGCTCATCTCACTCATCCTCATTGATTCTTGAATCATTAATCACTAGTACCAACGAGGTAATTGGGGTCATAAGTCAACCAGACAAAAGGTCAAAAAGAAGGGCTGCAATTGAGCCATCTTATGTTTCATCTGTAGCAGAAAAAAATAATATAACTGTTTTTAAACCCAAAACCTTAGATGAAAATTTTAAAGATAAAATATTAAAACTTAACTTTGATATTTTACTAGTTGTGGCTTATGGAAAAATATTGCCTTCATGGTTGCTGAAAAGTCCCTCAAAAGAATCTATTAATATCCATTATTCCTTACTTCCAAAATATAGAGGAGCATCGCCAATTCAATCCGCTCTCTTGAACGATGAAAAAATAACTGGGATTTCAGTAATGAAAATGACTGATGGGTTGGATGAGGGACCAGTGTATTTTTTCCATAAACAAAAAATATTACATAAGGATAATAGAAATACCCTTGAAGAAAAGCTTACATCTTTGGCTATAAAAAATATTGGTAAGGATCTTTCTGAGATATATTTCGATAAACTAGCCCCGATTAAACAAGGCTCAAAAAACATAAGTTATTGCAAAAAGATAGATAAACTTTCAGGCAAAATTACTTTAGATCAGGAAGAAAGTGATAGTGTTTTTAGGAAATATAAAGCCTATTATGGTTGGCCGGGTCTGTATTTTGAATTTAAAAACTTAAAGATCAAGATCCATGGTATTGACTTAAAAGTTAAAAAAAATACAAACTTTATAAAAAATAAATTTTATTTCCATGACAATTTATTGCATGCAAAAACAATAGATGGAATCATAGTGATCACTCACTTACAATTTCCAGGCAAAAGAATTATATCCTCAAATGATGCAGCAAACTCCTATGCTGATTTTTTCATAGATTAATTTAATTAAAGCATTTCTTTCAATTATATAAAAAGAGGTTTAATTTATAACAATGAAAATTCTAATACTTGGCGCTGGAAGAGTTGGAAGTAGTCTTGCATCCACTTTATCAAAGCAACAATATGAAGTTAGTGTTATTGATTTAAGTAAAGATAAGCTTCAAAGACTTCAAGAAGATTTTGATCTTGCAGTTGAGGTTGGTCATGGCTCTTATCCAAGCACATTGAAAAAAGCCGGTGCTGATGAGGAAACTATTTTATTAGCAGTTACAAATAGTGACGAATGCAATATTACTTCATGCCAAATAGCCAAATCAAAGTTTAATGTTAAAAAAACAATATGCAGATTATCGAATGCTTCATATTTAGACTCCTTAGATGCGTTTGGTGATAATAATATTGATATTGCAATAAGTCCTGAAAATGAGGTAACTGAGCACCTAGTAGATTTGATTAAACATCCTGGGGCAGAGCAAATTGAGTCTTTTGCAAATGGATCTATAAAAGTTGTGTCTGTTAAAGCTAAAAAAGATGGAATGCTGGTTAATAGAGAGCTTAAAAGTATAAAAAGTGATATGCCGGATACAAATACCTTCGTTCCTGCTATCTATAGAAAGGGAAAACCTCTCATGCCTGACGGTAAAACAATCATAAAAGAAAATGATGAAATATATTTCCTGGCTGCAGAAAGTGACATTGATAGCGTTGTTCAGGAAATGAGATTGCAAGACAGTTCGTCCTCAAGGATGATGATAGTGGGTGGTGGGAAAATAGGCTTTGCACTAGCAAAGACTTTGGAAGAAGATTATAAGATTAAAATCATTGACCCAAGTGATGACAGGTGTGAGGTAATTTCAAATCAACTAAACAGAACAATTGTTCTTAAAGGAGAGGGGTCCGACGAAGAATTACTTAAAAGTGAAAATATTGAAAATATTGATATTTTTTGTGCTTTAACAAATGATGATGAGACAAATATCATGTCTGCATTTTTAGCAAAAAAATTAGGTGCTAAAAAGACTATTATTATTGTCAATAACTATACATACATAAATATTCTTCCCAAGAATTTTGTTGACATAGCTCTTTCTCCACAAAGATTAACTGTATCTATGGTTCTTCAGCATCTTGCTAAGGGAGATGTTCCACAAGAAGTAATGTTAAAGATGCAAAGTGGCGCAGAGGCAATCGAAGGAATTATTCATAAGAATAAATTTACAAAAAATTTCTTTGATCGAGCTATTTCAGAAATTCCTCTTCCAGATAATTGCGTAATTGCGGCAGTTATTAGACAAGATAAAATTTTTATGCATTCTAAAAAATTACTTCTCAAACCAGACGATAAGGTTATTGTTTTTATTCTTGGTAAAACAGATAAAGAGCAAATTGAAAATCTTTTTCTTAAAGACTAATGAAATTAAAATTTGTGCCAAGTTTTTTTGAAAAAGACATAACGAAAAGATTGTTTTTTTTATTTTTTGCAATCAGGAAAATCAAGGGTTGGGAATCTTTATTCCTAGAGACTGATGAACTATAAATCTATATTAAATCTTTTAGGAATTCTACTTGTAATATTTAGTCTTTCATTTATTCCTCCATTAATGTTGTCTGTTTTTTATGATGAGCCACTTAATGGAATATTTTTATATTCATTTTTATTTTTAATTACTTTGGGATGCCTTATGTGGTTTACTAGTCGCCAAAAAGATCTTCCTCTAAACATTTCAGACGGTTTTATTATTACAACAATGTTCTGGGTTGTTTTGGCCTTCGCTGGCTCAATTCCTTTTTATTTTTTTGGATTAAACGCCAGTGATGCTATTTTTGAATCAGTATCTGGAATTACTACCACAGGAGCAACTGTTATTGTTGGACTTGATGAACTGCCAAAATCTCTGCTCTTATATAGACAACTTCTTCAATGGATTGGTGGAATGGGATTAATAATTTTGGCTGTTGCAGTTATGCCAACTCTTGGAATTGGGGGAGGTCAATTATATAAAATGGAGCTTCCAGGCAGTCATGGAAATCAGAAGCTAACTCCAAAGATAACAGATAGCGCAAAAGCTCTATGGAAAATCTATTTTGGCCTAACAATAATCTGTGCTCTGCTTTATTTGCTTTCAGGTATGAACTTATTTGATGCAATTGCTCATAGTTTAAGCACTGTGGCTGGAGGTGGTTTTTCAACTCATGATGATAGTATTGGTTTTTTTGATAGCGGTTTAATAGAAGCAGTCTGTATTATTTTTATGTTGCTTTCTGCTGCTTCATTCGCTGTTCATTATGCAGCAATATTTGGAGGCAAACCTCTGAAATACTTTTATGATTCAGAATTTAGATTCTTCTTGTCAGTAGTAATATCAATAGCTATAGTAATTTTGATATTTCATACTGTAAATGACTCATATGCAGAGTTTTTATTGGCTGTAAGGACATCAATTTTCCATACAGTTTCCATAGTAACGACTTCGGGTTTCACAACAGAAAACTTCTCTCTTTGGCCTAGTTTTTTGCCCTATCTTTTATTGGTTGGTGCTTTTATGGGAGCCTGCTCACAGTCAGTTGGTGGAGGTATAAAAACCTGGCGAGTTTTAATCATGGTAAAGCAAGCGTATAAAGAAATTTTAAATATCATCCATCCTAATGCTGTTCTATCGTCAAAAATAGGGAATAAGGTTATAGATTCAAAAATTGCTGAAAAAGTTTGGGGTTTTTTTTCTATTTATGTATTTATATTTATGTTTTTACTAATGGCAATGCTTGGGACTGGGTTAGATTTTGAATCCTCATTTTCTTCAATTGGTGCATGTCTTAATAATTTAGGTCCTGGCCTGGGAGATATTGCAAACAACTATAAAGGTGTAAGCGAAAGTGGAAAAATAATTTTGTGCATTGCGATGATTTTGGGAAGGCTAGAAATATTTACTCTTCTTGTATTATTTACTCCAGCTTTTTGGCGTCGTTAATTTTGATAGATATCTTTTATATCTCCTGACAGCTTTCTAAACTTTTTATATTCCCATGAATACTCTAATGGTGATTTCTTTATCTCATCTTCCATTTCTTTATTCATCACATCAACACCGTTTTTTTCATAGATCTCAATTTTAGGTTTTTTGAAATTAATAATATGACCAATTTCACTTTTATAAGAAAGATAAGTTAATAGAATTTCTTTCTTTGTTTTTCTAGCCAATTTTGGTGCCAAGGCAAATGAGTAACATTCATGTCCAAAGAATTTAGAATATATGCCAAGCCCATCAGCCGGAACTTGATCTGATGCCATACATGTCATCTGATTATTTTCTAATGCATTATAAATAGATTTCACTCCCCCTATTCCAGTTTCAACCATTGTGCAATCTTCTTCCTCTCTAAATTTTTTTACGAATTTATTAATCGGCTTGAATTTAATTTTTTTATAAAGAGAGGTGTGTGACCTTTGGGTGCTTATCCATCTCAACATAAAATCAATGCTTCGATTGTGAGGAGCAAAAATAATCAACCCACTCTCATGATTTTGAAAGTTGAATAGAAATCTATTATTAATTTTTTTAACTTTTGAAATAATTTTTTTTGATGGCCTTGACCATGTATATAAAGTTTCGTAAAGACTTTTAATTGTTTCTTTGTAGCTTTCTTTTGCAAGCAAATCTATTTCTAATGGCGTAATGTTTTCAAAAGCAATGCTTAAATTTTTTCTTGTTACGTTAAAGGGAGAAAAGATTTTTAAAAGTCTAAGTGGTAAAAATTTAAAGAATATATCTAAAAATGAAAATGCTAATTTAATAGGTAGAATTGATAAAACATAAAAAATTATTTTCATTTCAGATCTTTTTCTTAATTATCAACTCTTGATAACATATTTAATAGAGTTATCTCAATAGAGTTTATAAAAAACCTATAGATATAATGAAAATGACTGCATAATATAATCTCTGAAATATATAAAAGGGTTAATTTTGACAGCAAAAACAATGGACGAACTTGTAGCTCTTTGCAAAAGAAGGGGCTTTATATTTCAGTCTAATGAAATTTACGGCGGTCTTCAGGGATTATATGATTATGGTCCATTAGGTGTTGAGCTAAAAAATAACTTAAAACAAGCTTGGTGGAAAGACCTAGTTTTTGACCGAGATGACGTTGAAGGGTTGGATGCCTCAATATTAACTAAGCCTGATGTTCTAAAATTTTCGGGCCATGAAGACACTTTTACTGATCCATTAGTAGATTGTAAAGATTGTAATTCGAGATGGCGTGCTGACCAGTTGAAGTCAAATAAATGTCCCTCATGTGGCTCCAAAAACTTAACTGACCCAAGGCCTTTTAACCTTATGTTTAAAACATCTGTAGGCCCTGTTGAAGATAACAATTCATTTGCGTACTTGAGGCCTGAAACTGCGCAAAATATTTTCACAAACTTTAAGAACGTTATAGATTCAACATCTAAACAACTGCCATTTGGCATTGCTCAAATAGGCAAAGCTTTTAGAAATGAAATTACGCCGAGAAATTTTGTTTTTAGAGTAAGAGAATTTGAGCAAATGGAATTAGAATTTTTTGTTACTCCAGGAACAGATGATCAATGGCATGAAACTTGGGTAAACTCGAGATTAAATTGGTGGGATCAACAAGGCGTAAGTAAAGATAATCTTGAACTTTACCGTGTACCTGAAAATGAACTTGCTCATTATTCAAAAGCAACTGTAGACATCATGTATAAATTTCCTCACGGTCTTGAAGAGTTAGAGGGTATTGCGAATAGGACAGACTTTGATTTAGGTTCTCATAGTAAAAATCAAGCCGACCTAAACCTTCAATCAAATGTTTTAGAGAATAATGAATCTAATGCAAGATTAGCAGTCCAAGATCCTGAAACAAAAAAATGGATTGTGCCATATGTAATAGAGCCATCTGCTGGTGTAGATAGAGGCGTTCTTGCAGTATTAAACGAGGCATACAACGTTGAAGAACTAAGTGATGGCAAAACTCGGACAGTTCTCAATCTAAAACCACATCTTGCTCCAATTAAAGCTGCAGTAATACCCCTTAAAAAAAATAACTCGGAACTGGTAAATATTGCCTCAAATATTAAAAAAGATTTACAAAGATTAAGATTGGGAAGAATTCTGCTTGAAAATTCAGGCAATATAGGAAAAAGTTATAGACGCCATGACGAGATTGGAACACCATTATGCATAACTGTTGATTTTGAAACCCTTGAGGATAATTCAATAACAATTCGTGACAGAGATACAATGCAACAAAAAAGAATTGCAATCTCAGAGCTCTCAAAATTTTTGGAGGACTTAATAATAAACTAGACAAAAGTTTATATTTGGTAAGCTTAATTATTAATATCTTAATATTTTATTTAATTTTTGTAATAAGTTTAATTTTTGTCTCTCTAATTATAATTGTCTCGTCACTATTCCTCTCAACGTCAAAAATACAATATATCGGCAAAGTTTGGATTTTAGTTATCTTAAAAGCACTTAAAATTCTATGTGGAGTCAGCTGGAATGTAAAAGGAATTAAAAACGTTCCTGATACTCCCTTTGTTATAGCATCAAATCATCAAAGCCCATGGGAATCATTTTTTCTTCAAACACTATTCATCCCTACAAGCAGTATTATGAAAAAAGAAATTCTAATGATTCCTTTTTTTGGTTGGGCAATTGCAAGACTAAAGCCAATTTCTATAAACAGAAAAATGAAAATTGAGAGTTTAAAAAAAGTAATTGAAATGGGTGGAGCTAGAATTAAAGATGGATACGCAATATTAATTTTTCCTGAAGGCACCAGAAAAAGGCCTGAGGATGGGATAGGAAAATTTGGAAATAGTTGTGGGCTTTTAGCATCTAATGAATCAGTGCCTATAGTACCGATATGTCATAACTCGGGAAAATATTGGTTAAATAAAACTTTTAGGAAAAAAACCAGGGGAAATTAATATAGTTATTGGTAAGCCTATATATGGAAATAATCCAAAAGAATTAACAGAAAAAGCTCGCCAATGGATTAAAGAAAAATATCCTAAAATAAACTAAATATCTAGGTTTGAAACAGACAGAGCATTAGATTCAATGAAATCCCTTCTAGGCTCTACATCATCACCCATTAATGTTTCAAACATATCTGAAGCGTCTTGAGCGTCTTTGATGTCTACCCTCATCATCCTTCTATTTTCAGGATCCATTGTTGTTTCCCAGAGCTGGTCTGGGTTCATTTCTCCAAGCCCTTTATATCTTTGGACATCTATACCCTTTGAGCCTGATTTTGAAAAATCTTTTATAGCCTTATCTTTTTCATCCTCATCAGATGCATAGACAAAGGATTTACCTTTAGTAATTTTGTAAAGAGGTGGCATAGCAATATAAACATGACCTTTTTCTAAAATATCAAAGTACTGTTGATAGAAGAAAGTTAGTAATAGAGTTCTGATATGTGAGCCATCAACATCGGCATCGGTCATGATAATTATTCTATGATATCTAAGTTTGTCGATATCAAAGTCTTCAGTCCCAATACCACAACCCATAGCCTTAACCAGTGTTCCGATTTCTGCAGAGGACAAAACTTTATCAATCCTAGCTTTTTGTACATTTAAGATTTTTCCTTTTAATGGCAATATTGCTTGATATTTCCTATTTCTTCCTTGTTTAGCAGATCCTCCAGCTGAATCACCCTCAACTAGGTATATTTCTGAAAGCGCTGGATCCTTTTCTTGACAATCAGCAAGTTTGCCTGGGAGCCCTGCTAATTCTAAAACACCTTTTCTCCTTGTCATCTCTCTTGCTTTTCTTGCAGCTTCTCTGGCGAGTGCTGCCTCAGAAACCTTAGATAAAATGGCATGAGCTTCTTTTGGATTTTCTAGCAAGAATTCATTTAATCCCTTGTTTAGAACACTGCTAACGATGCTTTCTACTTCAGATGAAACCAATTTTTCTTTGGTTTGAGAAGAAAATTTGGGGTCAGGTACTTTTACTGATATTACAGCTATCAGCCCTTCTCTAACGTCTTCTCCAAGCAAATCTACAGGAACATTCTTATTCAATTCCTCTTTTTTAATAAATGCCTTCAAAACACGAGTTAAGCTGGATCTAAAGCCTGAAAGATGAGTGCCGCCATCTTTTTGAGGAATATTATTGGTATAACATAAAACATTCTCGTTATACGAATCATTCCATTGCATTGCAACCTCTACAGTTACTCCATCCTGACCACCCTCACATTGAATAGTCTGACTTAATGCCGGCTTTCTGCCTCTGAGATAGTCAACATAACTGGAAACACCTCCTTCATTTTTGAATTTTTTTGATTTTCCAGTTCTGGCGTCTGTTACTTCAATACTTACTCCAGCATTCAAAAATGAGAGCTCTTGAACCCTTTTATTGACTCTGTCTGCTTCAAAGTTAATAGAAGTAAAAATCTTGTCAGAAGCAGAAAATGTTATTTCTGTGCCTGTTTCCTTGGAGGCTTTGATTTTTTTAAGCTTAGTTTTAGCCAAACCTTCACTGTATTTTTGTTGATACATGCCGCCATCTCTGCAAATAGTTAAAGTTAATTCTTTTGATAGCGCGTTTACCACTGATACACCAACCCCATGAAGCCCCCCAGAAACTTTATAAGAATTGTCATCGAATTTGCCCCCAGAATGAAGGGTTGTCATTATAAGTTCAGCCGCAGGAACTCCCTCACCCTTATGAGTGTCTACAGGAATACCCCTTCCGTCGTCTTTTACAGTTATAGACTCGTCTTTATTGATAATAATATCAATTTTCGAGCAATGCCCAGCCATTGCCTCATCAATACAATTATCAACAACTTCAAATATCATATGATGAAGGCCGGAGCCATCGTCTGTGTCACCTATATACATCCCAGGTCTTTTCTTTACAGCTTCAAGGCCTTTCAGAACTTGAATATTTGATGAATCGTATTTCTTGCTATCAGACTTCTTTTTTTTTGGCATATCGGTTAGGTTAGTTGTTCCACGTGGAACTTTTTAAATGATTGTTCACTAAAGTCTATTTTACTATTAAAAGAGTCAACAATGTTCGAAAAAATAAAACGATTTTCAATATATTTTATAATTGGCAAAAAACAATCTAACATTTCAGCATCAAGCTCAGATGAAAGATCATCCAGCAAAAGAATTGGGCTTAGTTTAAAAAACTTTTCAAGATAAATATTTTGAGAAAGTGACCAGAGTATTGAAAGTAATTTTTGCTCGCCTCTTGAAAAAGTATCTTTGATAAGTAAGCCCTTACTTTCAAATATAATATCTGCTTTATGGGGTCCCTGATTAGTGGTCTTTCTTTTTAAATCAGCTGAATTTGATTGAAGTAAAGATTCTTCTAATCCCAATTTATCGTTAAAACCAGACTTTAGATATATGTCTATTTCAGAAAATAGTCGGGCTCTTTTATTATGTTCTTCTAATGTTTGTACAAAATCTGCATATATTTTTTTGACCTCTAAAACTAAGTTTTCTCTTAAAAAATTAAGCTTTGTGCCATGATCTATTAATGCATCATCATAGGCTTTAGCTTGTGAAATATCTCCTATTTTCAATGCTGCATTTCTTTGTTTTAAGCCTCGAAAATATCCAAACCAGTCTTTTGCATAATCAGGAGAAGCTATAAAAAGCCCTCTATCTAAGTGTTTTCTTCGATAATCAGGAGCATTATCATTGTAAAAAAAGGTTTTGCTGTCTATTGAAAATGATGGAAATGTTCTAGCTAACTCGCTTATTGTGACTAATGAGTTATTTATTTTTATGTTAATTGCTTTAGATTTAGTCTTATTAACCTCTAAAATTGAGCCTGTATTATCATCGTATGCTCTGATTTTAAATGATTTAGAGCCATTTTTAATAAGAGCTTCTAAATTCGATGTTCTAAAAGATCTTCCGCAACTAGCAACATATATAGATTCTAAGATTGAAGTTTTTCCACAGCCATTTTTTCCATAAAAAAGATTTGAATTGCTAGAAATATCAATTGTTAGGGCCTCGAAACACCTAAAATTACGGAGCTCAATTCTGGAAAAAGCCACTTCCTATATTAGGAGAGGCATAACGACATATTTAGGACTGTCACCGCCCGGTGGTGTTAACAGGCAGCTTTTATCAGACCCAAAGAAATTTATATGGCAAGTATCTGTTTGCATGTGCGACATTATTTCTTGAAGATATGTAACGTTAAAAGCTATATCTAAATCTTCGCCCTTATAAGAAGCTGGAAAGAATTCTTCTGCCTCTTCTTGCTCTGGATTATTAGCAGAAATTCTAACCCCGTCTGAAGAGGTAATTAATCTGATGCCTTTATATTTTTCACTAGATAAAACAGAAACTCGGCTTAAAGTTTCCGAAAAATCCTTTACGTTAATTTCTAACATAGAACTCTCGCCAGATGGAATAACTTGTTGATAATCTGGAAATTTTCCATCAATTAATTTACTTTTAAAAATTAAATTTCCAACAGCAAGCTCTAATGAGGAATCATTTATTTTGAGTTCTGCATTACCAGGTTGATCAGAGAGAAATTTGGCCATCTCATTAATAGATTTTCTTGGTATGATTCCAGAAAAAGAATGATCAGAATTTATGGGTATATTAGCTACGGCCAACCTGTGAGCATCTGTCGAGACAGCGGTAATCTGGCCGTTACCAATTGAGATAAAAAGCCCGTTTAAATAATGTCGCCAATCTTGGTTTCCCATTGCAAAAGATGTATTTTTTATAAGCTCTTGTAGATCTTTGGCGGGAATAACCAACGGATTATCACCAGATTCAATATCAAATATAGGGAAGTCAGAACTGGGAAGAGTTGATAGTGAGTACTTACCATTTTTCGTTTTTATATTTAATTTATCAGACTTTAATGACAGATTAATTTCCTCTCCATCTGGGATTAATCTACAAAGCTCATTAAATTTTTTTGCAGACGTTGTTATTTTGCCGACTGATTTCATGTCTAATAATGAGCCCCTGGTGGTGACCTCTGATTCTAGATCTGTTGCTGTTAATTTAAATGAATTTTCATCGACCTCAAATAAAACATTTGCAAGAATTGGAAGTGTCTGTCTTTTTTCTACAACCCCTAATGTAATATTAAGAGCTGAAACAATATCCTCTTTTTTTACATTAATTTCCATTTAATTTGTAAGCGCCCTATTTAAATTTCTATAATCCTCTTCAAGGGATGGAATTTCTTTTCTTAATTCTTTAATTTTACTGCAAGCGTGAAGAACTGTTGTATGGTCTCTTCCATTAAAAGCTTCTCCGATTTCAGGTAAGCTGTGATTGGTTAAGGATTTTGTAAGGGCCATAGCCAATTGTCTTGGTCTGGTAATTGAGCGGCTTCTTCTTTTGGATAAAAGGTCAGATAATTTAATATTATAATATTCAGCAACAGTCTTTTGAATGTTATCAATACTTACCATTTTTGCTGAAATAACAAATAGATCTTTAAGCGCCTCTTTTATAAAAGGAACGTCTATCTCTTGATCGGTGAAACGTGAGTTTGCCACAACCCTTTTAAGAGCGCCCTCTAACTCTCTAATATTAGATCTAATTCTCTGAGCAATATATATAGCACAATCATTTGGGAGTGTAACTCCCATAGAGTTAGCTTTACTCAATAATACTGCCGCTCGAGTTTCAAGCTCAGGAGGTTCAATAATAACAGGCAGTCCCCACCCAAGCCTTGACTTTAATCGCTCTTCGAGACCTTCTATTTCCTTTGGATACTTGTCACATGTAAGCACCATTTGATGGTTTCGGTCCAAAAGAGTGTTAAAGGTGTGGAAAAACTCTTCTTGTGACTGCTCTTTGCCAGCGAAAAATTGAATATCATCAATTAATAGGGCGTCTGCGTTCCTATAAAACTCCTTAAACTCGCTCATAGCGCCTAATTGAAGGGCTTTTACCATATCTGCTACAAATTTTTCTGAATGAACATAAACTATTCGCTTTGAGGTGTCTGCATTTAGTATTTCATTTCCCACCGCGTGCATAAGATGGGTTTTTCCCAGCCCAACACCACCATATATAAATAAGGGGTTGTAGTCTCCTTTGGGGTTTGCTGCCACCTGTTTTGCTGCGGCCAGGGCCATATGGTTTGATTTGCCCTCCACAAATGAATTAAATGTAAAGTTTTGAACAAGTCCAGGTTTAATCTCTTCTGTAATATTTAATTTCTCGACAAATGTTGATTTATCTAATTTTTTGAATTTTACAATTAGAGATTCATCTGATTTATTTACTAAGCTTTCTATTATTTGGCCAAGATTCTCTTTAACATAAGTTAAGACAAAATCATTTGGAGCGCTTATTTCCAGGTTATTTTCTTTAATATCAGCCTTAAGAGGTTTAATCCAGGTGTTGAACTCTTCTTGCGACAGCTTGGCTTCAAGTTTTTCAGTGCATTCAGACCAAAATTTCAATTTATAAGACCTCCGGTAGAAAAGTTAGTCTAACAAAAACTAACAAGATATCTACAGCATAAGCATATGTATTTTCTGTGGATAAGTTGTTAGTATACGATGTATTAATTTTTAACTTTTTTTTCTTCCTTTTCAGGACTAATGCTATATAATTTTCGGCTTAATTTGAGTAATCATGAAAAGAACATTTCAACCCAGCACATTAAAAAGAAAAAGGACCCACGGCTTTAGGGTGAGAATGGCAACGAAAGCAGGAAGAGCTGTAATAGCTAATCGAAGAAAGAAGGGTCGCAAAGTTTTAACTGCTTAATTTTTTAGGCCTCGTTATCTCAAAAAAAATTTATCATTCTAGTTTTGCATCGATCTTTTATGATGAAAGCTGCATTAACTCAAGTTTAAAAATAGTAGTTAAAAAAAAGGACTATTCTTTAGCAGTGCATCGGAATAAAATTAAGCGTTGGGTAAGAGATATTTTTCAACAAAATACGTTAAACAAAGGTTATGTTGTGGTTGTGAGGACTGGTTTTCTGGAAACAGGCTATAAAGAAATTCATAATGAATTTAAATGTGCGCTAGAAAAATTTTTAACTGAGGAACAAGATATATAAATATGAAGGTGATGTTTGTATATATGATAGATTTTTATCAAAAATATCTTAGTTTTTTGTTAGGTAAAAACTGTAGGTTTGAGCCAACGTGTTCACAATATGCAAAAGAAAGCATTGAAATTCATGGAGCACTAATTGGTAGTTATTATTCCCTTGTTAGAATTTTAAAATGTGGGCCTTGGTCCGAAGGTGGTATAGATGAGGTGAAAAGATGAGCTGGAGAGATATATACATAGCTTCTGTAGTGGTCTTATCCTACGTCTTGTTTTTGTCATGGAACGCTGAGAAAGAAATTAAACAAGAGGTTGCTGAAGCAACAGCTATAAGCCTAAATAATAGCGAACAAATTCTGCCTGTTGGAGAAACAGAAGACTTTGTTGAGATAGAAAACAGCAAACTGGTTGTTAAGATAAGTCCTGTCACTGGTAAGGTTTGGGAAGCAAGGCTCAAAGAACACACCTATCTTAACAATGAAGAATCTTTGGGTGTAAGGCTGTTTGGTTTTGATAATGCTACTGGGTTTAAGTTCTATCTAAACAGCGGCTTTGCCTCTGAAGATCAAAATTTTGAGGTTGTTAGTATACAGCCCACATCAGTCGAGTTAGTGTCAGTTGATGGGAATATTAATAAAAATATTTCTCTTAAAGCAGATGATTATGAGTTGTTGATAAAGGATGCTTGGTCCGGTGACATTCCTGTTGACTTACCGACCCCATATATTGCTATGTATAGAACAGATGGAAGGGCGCTGGATACCAGGGATAACTTTTTTGAAAACAGTTCTTACACAGGGGTTGCTTTTAATACACCAGACGAACCATATGCAAATAGCAGACTAAGATCTATCGATGAGAGGATAGAATATTTTCAACGAGGTGGTTGGGTTGCTTTCATACAAAAATATTTTATGGCAGCCATTCTAACTCCTTCAGATAGGGTGCAAACATTAATTGCGCTTGCTCCGTCTCCCGGCTCTGATACATATGTAATGGGGGCCATGTCTCGAGAATCAAAAGCAAGCGATCTTATATCTGGTATAGATCATAGGGTTTTTCTTGGGCCTAAGATTCGTTCCGATTTAATGGGTCGAGCGTCTGATTTGGAGCTAACAATTGACATGGGTTGGTTTTGGTTTTTAGCACAACCCCTCATGATGTTGCTGAGCATGATAAATGTGTTTATCGGTAATTGGGGTGTCTCAATATTGTTGCTGACGGTTTTGGTGAAGCTGTTGTTGTGGCCAATTTCAGCCAAAGGGTTTTCTAGTATGGCTAAAATGAGAACGGCCCAACCTAAATTAAAAGAAATACAAGATAGGTATAAAGATGACAGGGCAAAACTCGGAACCGAGATGATGGCGTTGTATAAAAAAGAGGGTATAAATCCAGCTGGCGGCTGTTTTCCTCTTTTTCTACAAATGCCAGTTTTTATAGCTTTCTTTTTTTGCTTAAGAGAAAGTGTTGAGTTGAGGCATGAATCGTTCTTTTTCTGGATACAAGACTTATCAGCACCTGACCCATTATTTATTCTTCCGGTTGTGTTTGCAGCACTTATGTACCTAACTCAACAACTTAATCCTCAGCCTCCTGGCATGGATCCAACACAAGCGCAGATTATGAAATTTATGCCAGTTATGATCGCTGTTATTTTTGTAATTATGCCGGCTGGTCTTGTTTTGTACTCTGTTGCAAATAGCGCAATATCACTTGTTCAACAAAGGGCGATGTATAAAAAATTTGGTGCCCCCAGCTCAACTGTATAATTTTGATTTTTGCACTTGCAACTCCGGTAGCCCAATCTGCCATAGGCGTTTTTAGGCTCTCTGGTGCTGGTTGTTGTGAAATATTTAACAAGGCGCTTAGTAAACCCGTTTCTAGTTATCGAAAGGTGCTTCAAAGAGATGTTGTATGGCAGGGCGCTCTTGTTGATAGGTGTTCAGTCGTCTTTTATTCAGCCCCAAGCAGTTATACCGGAGAAGATTCTGTTGAGGTTTTTTGTCATGGTGGCCTTTCTGTAATCAAATCGTTAAGCGGTGTTTTTCTTGATCTTGGCTTTAGAGAGGCAGAGCCTGGAGAATTTTCACGAATTGCCTTTGAGAACGGAAAGCTTTCCTTAAACGAAGCTGAGGCGGTTGTTGATCTTATTCACTCTGAAGACGAAAGCAGGGGTCTTCTTTCTTCGGAAGCGGTTGCTGGTAAATTAAGCAATATAATAAAAACCCTAGGCAATGAAGTAGATTCGTTAAGGGTTTATATAGAAGGAAGTATAGATTTTTCTGATGAAGATTATGATTTTATTTCTGAGGGATCAGTAGATGAGAGGTTGGTTGAGATTAGGTCTTCGTTGTTAGATTTGATTGACTCTTCGCTGATATCAACTAAAAAGCTAACTAAAAACAGAATTTTATTTTTTGGCCCTCCTAATACCGGCAAGTCTTCTTTATTCAATAGGATGTTGGGTTTTGAGAGGGCTCTTGTTTCAAATATTCCTGGCACTACAAGAGACCTAATAGATTCAGAAATTTTTTATAACAGCATAAATATGGAGTTGGTTGATTCTGCGGGTGTTAGAGAAACCAGTGACTTGATCGAGGTGAAGGGTGTTGCCCGTTCTGGAGATGAGGTTCATGATTCGGCCTTAGTTTTGGTTGTTTTAGATCACCTTACTGAAGGACTTGCTGAAAGCTTTGCAGAAATTTTAAAGAAAAAAAACCATTTGTTTGTTTTTAATAAATCAGATGAAAAACCTCCAAGCAATACTTATGACTGTATCGTGTCAGCAAAGTCGGGTGAGGGTATTCAGGAATTAAAAAAATTAATCTTTGATTGTATTCAAAAAAATAACGAGGGTTCCAAGAAAACCTTTATTATTAGAGAGCGACACCTTGTTTTGTTTCAATCAGCCTTATTGAGCCTTGATGCCTGTATAGAAAAAATTTCAGAAGAGAGAGATATTGAGCTTGCGGCTGAAGATCTAAAGATGGTGCGGTCTGTTTTTGATGAGTTTTTGGGTGTTAAATATCCAGATGAGTTATTGGGAGATATCTTTAATGATTTCTGCATAGGTAAGTAGATAAAATGTGAAAAATTTGTGTTTAATTTTTTTGTTTTTTTTATCCACAAGATATTTAATAAATGGTTACAGTTTATGGGTTTAGATTTACATAATTTATCAATGCTTGAATGTCCTTTTGGGGAGAGGCGCATTAGTTTTATCAACAAAAAAAAGCCTCTTAATAATAACAACAATAATATATTGTTGTTATACCATTCTTATATATATGTTTGATGTAATAGTAATTGGAGGGGGTCATGCTGGTGTTGAGGCTGCACACGCGGTTTATAGGCAGGGCCTTAACTGCTGTTTAGTTACTTTTAAAACTGAAACTATAGGTCAAATGTCTTGTAATCCAGCTATTGGAGGCCTTGGAAAATCTCACCTTGTTAGAGAGGTTGATGCCTTGGGTGGAATTATGGCTCAAGCTACAGATCGTTCGGGCATTCAATCAAGAATCCTTAATACAAGAAAAGGTTTTGCCGTTCAGGCTCTTAGGGTTCAGTGTGATAGAGATAAATATAAACAAGCCATACAGGAACTTCTGCTTGAAACAAACATCACAATTAAGGAGGGTGAGGTGGTAGATATCATCCTTGAGCGCAATACTATTCTTGGAGTTGAATTAAGATCAGGCGAAAAAATAAACTCATCCAAAACTATTTTGACCACAGGAACATTCCTAAACGGAGTAATGTACAAAGGTGATGAAAAGATTTCAGGTGGCCGCATTGGAGATAATTCATCAATACCCTTGTCGGAAAAACTATATGATTTAAAACTACCCATGGGGAGGCTTAAAACAGGAACACCAGCACGAATAAAACTTTCCAGCATCAACTTAAATCTTATGGAAGAACAACCTGGTGATAAAAACCCACCCTCTATGTCTGTCCTGCAACCACCCCAAACAAAGCTTCCGCAGATCTCTTGTTATATAACAAGGACTAACAAACAAACCCACAAAATCATTTCGGATAACACCCACCTATCTGCAATGTATTCAGGAAAAATTTCCGGAATTGGGCCAAGATACTGTCCATCTATAGAGGATAAAGTTAATAAGTTCGGCGAAAAGGATAGCCATCAAATTTTCATAGAACCCGAGGGTTTGGATAAGGATCTTGTTTATCCAAACGGCATTTCCACAAGCTTGCCCACTTTAGCGCAAAAAGAATTTGTAGAGTCAATTCAAGGACTGGAAAATTGTATAATAGAAGAATTTGGTTACGCCGTAGAATATGACTTTATTGACCCCAGGTCATTAAAACTAACACTCGAAACAAAATTTATTAAAAACCTTTATCTTGCGGGCCAAATAAACGGTACAACGGGATACGAAGAGGCGGCAGCACAAGGCCTTGTTGCAGGTATTAATGCTGCTCAAAACATTCTTAATAAACCGGATGTAGTATTTGATAGAAGCGAGGCATATATAGGTGTTTTAATAGATGACCTAACGCTTCAAGGCGTAACAGAACCATACAGAATGTTTACAAGCAGAGCAGAGTTCCGTCTCATGCTTTCCCAAGATACCGCATGTCAGAGACTTACCGAAAAGGGTCACGCACTTGGCTTGATTACAAAAAAAATATTTGACTCTTACCTGGAAAAAGAAAACAAATACCAAGTTTTTTTAAAACAAATTAAAAAAACAAAAACAAAACACAACAACAAACCCACAACAGGAGAAGACTTGCTTAAGAGAACCGACCTCACCACAAGCCAGATTAAACTGCTTTTAAAAATCTCAAAGGGCAAAGAAGAGTTTTTTAAAAGAGCATCAAACGAAATTAAATACGCCGGCTATATTTTAAAACAAAAAAGAGAAGTCGAAAGCTCCAAAAAGAACGAAAAAATGTTGATACCAAGCGACACCAATTACTCAAGCATTAAAGGCCTCTCAAACGAAGTTATTGAAAAGCTAATCAAACACAAACCATCAACCCTAGGCCAAGCAAGCAGATTAGAGGGCGTAACACCCGCAGCAACAAATTTAATTGCTATCACCATTAAAAAGAAACAATTGCTTGAGAAGGCATAATCAAATCAACAACCAAAGAAAAACAAACGAACTTACCAAAACTTTTGTAGAAGAGATTTTAAAGTTTAACAAAGCTCACAACATAGTTGGACGCTCGACAGAATCAGAAATAAACTTTTTAGATGTTCTCGATTGCGAGTTAATTCTTCCGCACACAAGATCTGCAAAAAGCATATTAGATATTGGAAGTGGAGCAGGACTGCCAGGCATAATAATAGCCATACACCAACCCCAAACCGAAGTAACCATGTCTGAAAAAAACAAAAAAAAAGCCTACTTTATTAAAAAGACAATTCGGACCCTACAACTTGAAAATGCAAGAATTCTCGATGAAGCCATAACACCAACACTAATTACAGAAAATAAGTTTGATATTGTTACAGCCAGAGCCCTAGCATCTGTATTGAAAATAATTAAGATGTCAAAGCACCTTTTATCCCAAGAAGGAAAGTTCCTTTTAATGAAGGGAGCAATAGAAAAAATAAATGAAGAGGTTGCTCAGCTGGAAAATAATACATACTCTTATACTATCCACAAAACAAAAAACACAGAAACAAACAGGCACATTTTAGAAATAACACAAAAATGAAACACATTATTGCTATAGCCAACCAAAAAGGAGGTGTTGGAAAAACAACAACAGCAGTGAACCTAGCCGCAGCGCTTGCAGCAACAAAAAGAAAGGTTTTATTGATAGATCTTGACCCCCAGGGAAACGCTAGTACAGCTGCAGGGGCCCCCAAAAACGAAAGAACGTTATTTCAAATCTATTCTCAAAACCTAAACATCAAAGAACATATAATCGAATCTTCCGGCGGATATGATGTTGTGCCGGGCGGGGAAAACCTCATAGCTCTTGAGGTTTATATAAGAAATGAAGGAAAACAGGGCGAGTTAAAAAAACAACTGGCACCCTTAAACTATGAATTCGTAATCGTGGACACACCACCTTCACTCAACCAACTAACACTGGAGTCTCTGTTTGCTGCTACCGCAACACTTATACCCCTTCAATGTGAATATTATTCTTTAGAAGGAATCTCATCACTTATTAATACCATCAACACCCTTAAAAACAAAAACCTCACAAACAATAGAGTGTTTGGGATTATTAGAACCATGGTAGATATGCGCAACAACCTGGCTAAAGAGGTATCCGAAGAATTGGAGAAACATTTCCCCGCTTTGGTTTTTAACACCCTTATACCAAGAAATGTTAAATTAGCAGAAGCACCAAGCCATGGAACTTCGGCTATACAATATATGCCATCCTCATTTGGTGCCAAGGCTTATTTGGCTCTAGCGGGTGAACTTATCAGGAGAATAGAAGGTGGCAGATAAAATATTAAACACAGGCCTAGATGCCCTTCTGGGAGATGTTGCGGCCCCAAACAAACAATCCATCAAGGAAATTGATCTCGCCCAAATTAAACCCAATCGTTTTCAACCCAGGCAATCTTTTGATGAGCAGAAAATAACAGAGCTATCTCAATCTATTGCAAAACATGGCATCCTTTCACCTATCCTTGTTCGAGAAACTGGCGCGGGTGGGTTTGAGTTAATTGCAGGCGAAAGACGATTAAGAGCGGCGAAACAGGCGGGGCTCCAAACCGCTCCATGCATGATTGATTCTGCCGAAGATCAACTTTCACTGGAGCTAGCGTTGATTGAAAATCTTCAGCGGGAAGACCTGAATCCAATTGAAGAAGCCAGGGGTTATGATAGGCTTAAAAGAGAGTTTTCTTTAACACAAGATAAAATTGCTGAAGTAACAGGAAAGGCTCGTAGCTCCGTGGCTAACTCAATGAGGTTGTTAAATCTTCCCACTTCTATTATTGACCTTTTGTATGCCGGTGATTTGGAAAAAGGTCACGCTAAAATTCTTGCATCCATGGATCCCAAAGAAGCAACTGAGCTTGCACAAAAAATAGTCTCTTTGGGTATGACAGTTAAAGATACAGCGACCTCAACCAAAACCAGTACAACAAAAAATAAGATAAAAACAAAGAGTAGAGACCAATTAAATATAGAAGAAGAGCTTTCTGAAAACCTAGGCCACAAGATACAAATTGATCAACAAACAGCTTCAAAAGGTAAAATATCTATTTCATACTCTTCAAAAAACGAAAGAGAGTCTATTATCACCAAATTATTAAAATTAAAGAAAGATTAAGCTTGTCCTTGAGACTATAAATTTTTATAATCAGCCCCGTAAAAAAACTTACTTGAACTAAAATTATTACTTTGCAAAACAACCGGTTGTCTGCCCTAGGTCTTTTGATCTCAGTGGTTATGTTTCCAATGTTTGTGCAACCTATTTTTATTGGATATATGATGGCTTTGGCTGCGGTTATTTATGTTGCGAGCAGGCCAAAAAACGAGGCTTTGAATCTTTACCTTGCCTTCATACTAAGATGGTCAGTTTTTATAATTTTTACAATTTTGTCTTTGATATATGTAACAGAAAACACTCTTCTGGCTGTCTTTCTACTAGTATACTTAAACACAACCTTTAACCCCAAACCAATTACTGCTTAATATGGCATCAGCATCAGGCGAACAAACAAGCGCAGAATACATTCAACATCACCTAACCAACCTTGTGTGCGGAAAAACACCAGATGGATGGACTTGTGATCATAATGCAGTTGATCAAATGGGTTTTTTAGCATTTCATGTTGACTCCCTTGGGTGGTCAATATTTCTGGGGTTGGTATTTGTGGGACTGTTCCGGCTAGGCATTCCAAAGCTTTCAACCGAGGCACCGAGTGGAATTCAAAATTTTGTGGAGATGTGTATAGAGTTTGTTAATGATAATGTGCAGAGCATCTTTTCATCTGCAAAAAATAATTTAATTGGTCCTATGGCATTAACAGTATTGGTCTGGGTTTTTCTCATGAACTTAATGGATTTGGTTCCCGTTGACTATCTACCAACACTTGCTGGCCAAGTTGCAGAGGTTACTGGCATGGTTGAAGATTCCAAGGATGCCTATTTTAAAGTGGTTCCAACCACTGACCCCAATATAACCTTAGGGATGGCACTGGCAGTATTTGTTTTAATTATTTTTTACAGTATTAAAATTAAAGGTCTAAAAGGATTTTTAGCAGAGCTAACACTTCACCCTTTTGGCAAATGGATGATGCCCGTTAACTTGGTTTTAGAGGGCGTTAACCTTATCGCTAAACCCATATCACTTGGATTACGATTATTTGGCAATCTTTATGCTGGTGAAATGATCTTTATTTTAATAGCCTTAATGTTAACTTTTAGTTCAATATCCATAGGCTTACTGGGAGTGGGACTACATTTAATATGGGCCCTTTTTCACATTTTGATTTTAGCCTTACAGGCTTTTATATTTATGGTGCTAACCATTGTTTATTTAGCAATGGCGCATGAAACAGAAGACCACTAGGTCTTATTTTTAGGAGAAAAGAATGGAACAGTCACTTATATATATAGCCTCAGGTCTTATGATTGGTCTGGGTGCTGTTGGCGCTGCTATTGGTGTAGGTGTGTTGGGAGGCAAGTTTTTAGAAGGCGCAGCCCGCCAACCAGAACTTATTCCAATGCTCAGAACTCAGCTTTTCATTGTTATGGGTCTAGTTGATGCTGTCCCAATGATTGGCGTTGGCCTGGGTCTTTATTTAATGTTTGCTGCTTAAATAGATAATGAATATTAACGCAACACTCTTAGGTCAGACTTTAGCATTTGTTATTTTTGTAGCAATTTGTTGGAAGTATGTATGGCCTCCTATCATTGCGATAATGGAAGAAAGAGAGAAGCGTATAGCGGACGGCTTAGAGGCGGCAAAAAAAGCAGATGATTCTTTGGAAGAGGCGCAACTTGCCTTTGATCAAGAGATGAATAAAGCAAAAGCAGAGGCCGCGGAAATATTAGAAAAAGCCAACTCAAGAGCTTCTCAGATTGTTAATGATGCTACAGCAAAAGCAGAAATAGAGGCTGAAAAGATTTTATCTTCAGCAGCAAAAACCATCGAAAATGATGCTAACAAAGCCAAAGAAGAGTTAAGGCAAAAAATGTCAGAACTTATTATCGACACCTCTGAAAAAATATTGGGCGATGAAATAAGCCCTGAGAAACATCAAGAGCTGCTTAAAAAAGCAGCTTCTGAGTTATAAAAAATGATAGAACTGTCTCCACTCGCCAGACCCTATGCCAAAGCGATTTTTGCGGCCGCTTTAGATGATGGAAAACATGAGACGGTTGCTCAGGACCTTTCCCTATTGTCTGCAGTGTCTCAAACCAAAGAGGTTTCTAGCTTAATAGAAGACCCACAGCTTTCAAAAGAAAAAATTGCTAAAACTATTATTAGTTTAGCTGACGGAGAGGTTGGTGACTTGCCAAACAAGATGCTGGTTCTTCTTGCGGATAATAAAAGACTTAATCTTATTGAAGCAATCAATGTTAGTTATCAAGAACTTTTAGAGCAACACAATAAAACAAGCGCCATTCTTGTGAATGTTGCTGATGAACCCTCTGAGGATAATAAAAAAATTATCACAGAAAAATTGCTTGCAGAATATGGAGAGAGCTCCAATATAGAATTTTCAAAGGACCCTTCAATTATGGGCGGTTTGTCAATCAAAATCGGAGATGAAACTCTGGACCTATCCATTAGAGGAAAGGTCAAAAAATTAGTAAATCAATTAAATTTTTAAGGTGAAAAAATGAGCCAATTAAATCCATCAGAAATATCCAGTGTTTTAAAGGAAAAAATAGCAGGTCTTGATCTTTCTGCAGAAAGAAAAAATGAAGGCATAATCGTCAGTGTTTCAGACGGGATCGTTCGAATTCATGGTATGGGTGATGTTATGTACGGTGAGCTTATAGAGTTTGAAAACGGTGTTCTCGGCTTGGCACTAAATCTCGAGCAAGATTCTGTTGGAGCAGTGGTGCTAGGAGACTATTTGGGACTAATCGAAGGTCAAAAAGCTGTTTGTACAGGAAGAATTTTAGAGGTTCCAGTGGGCGAAGGGTTATTAGGTAGAGTTGTAGATGCCTTAGGCAATCCTATTGATGGTAAAGGAGAAATTAAAACAGAGATGACCGCTCCTGTAGAAGTTGTTGCACCAGGTGTTATTGCGAGACAGTCAGTTGATCAACCAGTTCAAATTGGATTAAAAGCAGTTGATGCAATGGTACCAATTGGCCGTGGCCAAAGAGAGCTTATTATTGGCGACAGACAAACAGGCAAGACTGCTGTTGCGGTTGATGCAATCATTAACCAAAAAGGAACCGGCATCAAATGCATATATGTTGCTATTGGCCAAAAACAATCAACCGTAGTTAATGTTGTTAAAAAGCTTGAGGAACATGGAGCGCTAGAACATACAATTATTGTTTCAGCTTCAGCATCTGATCCTGCGCCTATGCAGTATCTTTCTGCTTACTCAGGCTGTTCAATGGGTGAATATTTCAGGGATAAAGGTGAGGATGCATTGATTGTTTATGATGACCTCTCTAAACAAGCAGTTGCATATAGGCAGGTATCTTTGCTTTTAAAGAGACCCCCAGGAAGAGAGGCCTATCCAGGCGATGTTTTCTACCTTCATTCAAGACTGCTAGAAAGAGCGGCTAGAGTAAATGCAGATTACGTAGAAAAAGTTACCAATGGAAAGGTAAAAGGTAAAACCGGATCTCTTACTGCACTTCCAATTATTGAAACCCAGGCAGGAGATGTTTCTGCGTTTGTTCCAACCAATGTTATTTCAATTACTGATGGTCAAATTTTCTTAGAAACCGATCTGTTTAATTCAGGTATAAGACCAGCTATTAACCCGGGCATTTCAGTTTCTAGGGTGGGCGGAGCGGCCCAAACTAAAATCATGAAAAAACTTAGTGGAGGAGTTAGAACTGCATTAGCTCAATATAGAGAACTTGCAGCGTTCTCCCAGTTTGCATCTGATTTAGACGATGCAACAAAAGCTCAGCTTGCTAGAGGGATTAGAATTACTGAGTTGATAAAACAAAAACAATATTCTCCAATGAGTGTAGCGCAACAATCATTAAGTATTTTTGCTGCTGATAGAGGCTATATGGATGATGTTGAAGTTGAAAAAATTGGCAGCTTTGAGGAAGCCTTGCATGGATACTTCACCTCTGAAAAAGCAGACCTTGAAAAGAGCATCAATGATACTGGCGATTGGAATGATGACATTGAAAAACAATTTACTGAAGTTGTTGAGCAGTTTAAAAAAACACAAACATATTAATTTATAACTAATGGCTAATACCAAAGAAGTAAGAAAGCAAATTGCGAGCATAAAAAGCACGCAAAAAATTACCTCTGCTATGGAAATGGTTGCGGCCAGTAAAATTAAAAAAACACAGAATGAAATGCAGCTTGGCAGACCTTATTCTGAAAAAATTAAAGAAGTTATTTCTCATATTGCAAATTCTAGTTCTGAATACTCACACCCATTCTATGAACACAGAGATACTAAGAAAGCGTGTTTCATAGTTGTTAGCTCAGATAAAGGGCTGTGTGGCGGTCTAAACATCAACCTCTTTAAACAAGTTATAAGCAAATCAGCGGAGCTAAATGCTCAGGGCATTGAATCAAATTTTGCGTTAATCGGTTTAAAGGCTGCTAGTTTCTTTAAATCTGTTGGCGGTGATGTTGTTGCGAATGTTCAGAAGCTTGGAGATAAACCTGATCCTGATGCTTTGATTGGTCTAACTAAAACAGTTTTAGATCTTCATAGAAACGGTGAAATAGACCAAGTGTATTTATGTGGAAATGGCTTTGTAAACACTATGACACAAGAGCCAAAAGTTGAGCAATTGATACCTTTGCCTGCTGAAGAGAAAGATGAGCTAACTGCAACTCACTGGGATTATATTTATGAGCCAGAAGCACAAGATTTATTGGAGGGCTTAATGACAAGATATATTGAGTCACTAATTTATCATGCTGTTATTGAAAATAGCGCTTGTGAACAAGCAGCAAAAATGCTGGCAATGAAAAATGCCACTGAAAATGCTGGAGATTTAATTAAGGAATTAGAACTGTTATATAACAACGTAAGACAAGCAGCCATCACTCAGGAATTATCTGAGATAGTTGGTGGAGCGGCTGCGGTTTAAGGAGAAAGAAATGAGCAATGGTTTAGTAACACAAATTATCGGAGCGGTTATCGATGTTGAATTTGAAAAAAATAACATTCCTCAGGTATATGAAGCAATCAAAATTACAGATACTGGTACAGTCCTTGAAGTTCAACAGCAGCTTGGCGATGGAATTGTCAGAGCAATTGCGATGGGAACTACCGAAGGGCTTAAAAGGGGCCTAACTGCTGAGCGAACCAATGCTCCTATTTCTGTCCCGGTGGGTGAAAAAACACTTGGAAGAATCATGGATGTATTAGGCAACCCTATTGATGAGTGTGGTCCTATTGGCGAAGACGAGCAAATGCCAATTCACAGAAAGCCACCAAGTTATATGGATCAGTCTTTATCAGATGATCTGCTTGAGACAGGCATCAAGGTTATTGATTTGATATGTCCGTTTGCAAAGGGCGGAAAAATTGGATTATTTGGTGGAGCGGGTGTTGGCAAAACTGTGAACATGATGGAGCTTATAAATAATATTGCAACCGAGCACTCTGGGCTGTCAGTTTTTGCTGGAGTTGGTGAGAGAACTAGAGAGGGAAATGACTTCTATTATGAAATGCAAGAATCAGGTGTTGTGAATGTTGAAAAACCAAGTGAATCTAAAGTTGCTATGGTTTATGGACAAATGAATGAGCCTCCCGGAAATAGACTTAGGGTTGCATTAACAGGACTTACAATGGCTGAAAAGTTTAGAGATGAAGGAAGAGACGTTCTGTTGTTTATTGATAACATTTATCGATATACCTTAGCTGGAGTGGAGGTTTCTGCTCTGCTAGGAAGAATGCCATCAGCAGTTGGATACCAGCCAACACTGGCTGAGGAAATGGGAGCTTTACAAGAAAGAATTACATCAACTAAAGACGGATCTATTACATCTATTCAAGCTGTGTATGTGCCGGCTGATGATTTAACAGACCCCTCACCAGCAACAACATTTGCTCATTTAGATGCAACAGTTGTGCTTTCAAGACAAATTGCTGAGCTTGGAATTTACCCAGCGGTTGATCCACTAGATTCAACCAGTAGACAGTTAGACCCTCTTGTAGTTGGAGAAGAGCATTATAATGTTGCCCAAGGTGTTCAAGGCGTATTACAAAAATATAAAGAACTCAAGGACATCATTGCCATACTGGGTATGGATGAACTTTCTGAAGAAGATAAGTTAGCAGTTGATAGAGCTAGAAAGGTTGAAAGATTCCTTTCGCAACCCTTCACTGTTGCAGAGGTTTTTACTGGTTCCCCAGGTAAATATGTAAAATTAGAGGATACTATTAAGTCATTTAAGGGTATCCTTGCTGGAGATTATGACGATCTTCCTGAGCAAGCCTTCTATATGGTTGGAACAATTGAAGAAGCTGTAGAAAAAGCAAAAACCCTATAATTTATGTCTACCATTAAAGTCAGCATAGTTTCATCAAGCGAAGAAATTTATTCTGGCGAGGGCACTATGGTTTTTGCTACTGGCTCTCTTGGTGAGATAGGCATTGCTCCAGGACACACACCTCTTTTAACTGGCTTAGCTCCAGGACCTGTGAGAGTTCAAAATGGTGATGATGAAAAAACTTTTTTTTGCTCTGGTGGGTTTATTGAAATACAGCCTGATTTAGTTACTTTCTTATCTGATAGAGCTGAGCGTGCAGAATCTATGGATGAGGCTGAAGCCATTAAAGCTCAAGAACAAGCAGAAAAAAACATGCATGATAAAGAGTCAGAGTTAGACTACACAAAAGCGGCTGCTCAGCTTGCCGAAGCAGCTGCAAGAATCAAAACCATTCAAAAATTAAGAAAAAACAAGTAAGGTACTTGTATAAGCTTAATTCATCATTACGTTGAACACTCATACTATAATTCTTGCTGCAGGCAAAGGCACTCGAATGAACACCAATTTGCCAAAGGTAATGCAGCCTCTTGGCGGGATGAGTTTAATTGAACACGTAATAAGTACCGCACAAGAAATTAGTAAAAAAATCACTGTTGTTATTGGACATCAAAAAAATCTCTTAAAAGAACATTTAGCTGAAATTGATCCTATTATCGAAACAGTTAATCAAGAGAATCAGCTTGGTACCGCTCATGCAGTGAAAACTGCTTCTCACTTAATACAAGATGATGAAAAGGTATTGATTTTATATGGTGATGTTCCATTAATAAGCACTAAAACAATCCAATCACTCCTAGATTCCAAAAATAAATGTACGCTTCTATCTATGATTTTAAGCGATCCAACTGGTTATGGAAGAATTGTATCCAATGAAGAAAATCTTGCCCTTAAAATCATTGAGCAAAAAGATGCATCTGAGGATGAAAGAAAAATAAAAGAGGTATTTACTGGTATTTTGCTTATTGATGGAAGTCTTTTGAGACCTGCGCTGGAGGAAATTAGCAACCAAAATGCAGCTAATGAGTACTATCTTACTGACTTGGTAGAGATACTTTCCTCAAAAGGGGTTAAAATAAATTGTATTCAAGCCAACCCCACAGAAGTACTAGGGGCAAATAATAAGCATGAATTACATGAGTTAGAATCAATTTTAAGAAATATGAGTGCTGAAAAATTACTAGAACAAGGGGTTACGCTCTCAGATGTAACTCGTGTTGACGTTCGTGGCAAAGTTATCGCAGGAAAAGATTGTACCATTGATGTCAATGTTATTTTGGAAGGAGATGTAACTTTAGGTGATAATGTTAGTATTAAATCAAACGTTGTCTTACAAAACGTCTCTATTGGTGATAACTCGATAATCGAATCTTTTAGTCATCTTTCATCTGCTTCAGTTGGCTCTAATTGTAATATAGGTCCCTATGCCCGCCTCAGGGAGGGTTCAGAAATAGGCGATAGCGCCAAAATTGGCAATTTTGTTGAGACCAAAAAAACTAAACTGGGAAATGGTGCTAAAGCCAATCATTTAGCTTATTTGGGAGATGCAAATATAGGCGATAAAACAAATGTTGGCGCAGGAACCATCACATGCAATTACGACGGGACTAATAAACATAAAACAACTATTGGCAATGATAGTTTCATTGGCACAAACTCTTCGTTGGTTGCACCAGTTAATATTGGTAAAGGTGCTTATGTAGGAGCTGGTTCTGTAATTACTAAAGATGTACCCGACGAGGCTTTAGCAGTAGGTCGTGGCAAACAAGTCATAAAAGAAGACTGGGCAAAGAACAAAAAGTAATATGTGTGGAATTATAGGGGCGGCATCATCTCGCAACGTTGGAAAGTTATTGGTTCAAGGTTTGCATAAGATGGAGTACCGTGGCTACGACTCAGCCGGTATTGCTCTTCATCAAAAAGATAATATTTTTAATCTTAGAACTTTAGGCAAAGTGAGCTTGCTCGAAGATGAGATGATTGAGCAGCGCCCGAAAAGCAAACTTGGGATTGCTCATACACGTTGGGCAACGCATGGTAAACCATCAGAAAAAAACGCACATCCGCATGCATCAAGTGGAGAAGTTAACATTGTTCATAATGGAATCATAGAAAATTATCTCGAGCTTAAAGATAAATTGATCGAGGCTGGCTATGCTTTTGAATCAGAGACTGATTCAGAGGTTATTGCGCACCTACTGCATCAACATCTTCAGTCGAACGGCGATCTGCTTGCTGCCATGCATGAGGCTATTAAAGAACTTGATGGCGCTTTTGCAATAGCAGCTATTCACATCAAAGATAAAAATAGATTAGTGGTTGCAAGAAATAAAAGCCCATTATTGATTGGAATCGGCCTAGAAGAAAATTTTGCTGCATCTGACCCATTGGCTTTATCGCAGCTTACCAGTGAGTTTGTCTTTCTAGAGGATGGTGACATTGCAGAAATTACCAAGGAGAGCTATCAAGTATTTGATGAAAATAACTCTCCTGTCACAAGAGATGTAACCCAAATAGACATAGCGGTAAATGCAGTTACTAAGGGCGAGTACTCACACTTTATGGAGAAAGAGATATATGAACAACCAACCGCATTAGCAAACACTATTGATGGGAAGCTCGGAGATGATGACGTATTAGATAACATATTTGGTTTAGGTTCATCAGAAGTTTTTAGCAAAATTAAAAGGATTCAGTTTGTTGCATGTGGCACAAGCCTTCATGCAGGAAAAGTTGGAAGGTTTTGGTTTGAACACATAGCTCAAATTCCATGCTATGTAGACTTTGCTAGCGAGTATAGATACAGAGATCCGCTTGTTGAGAAAGGCACCTTGTTTGTTACTATCTCACAATCAGGTGAAACCGCTGACACTCTTGCTGCCCTAAGGTATGCACAAGAAAAAGACTATTTAAGCACTCTGTCAATTTGCAATGTACCAACTAGTTCTCTTGCTAGAGAATCGGAGCACGTTCTTTTTACTAATGCTGGCCCTGAAATAGGTGTTGCATCAACGAAAGCTTTTACAACTCAGCTTGCAGGTTTAATGCTTCTGGCCATGTCTATTGCAAAAAGCTTAAATAAAGATAAAGAACAAAGAAAAAATCTTGCATATGAGTTAAGAAATCTGCCGAAGGTGATTGAAGAGACATTGAAACTTTCTAATGAGATCCTGAACATTGTTCCCAATATAGCTGATAAACATAATGCTTTATTTCTAGGCAGAGGAATGTTTTTTCCTATTGTTCAAGAAGGCGCATTAAAACTTAAAGAAATTTCATATATTCATGCTGAAGCTTATCCTGCAGGAGAGCTTAAACACGGCCCGTTGGCATTGGTTGATGATCAAATACCTGTTGTTGCACTATCACCTGAAAATACTCTAACTGAAAAATTAGTTTCAAATCTTGAAGAGGTGAAAGCTAGGGGCGGAACGCTTTATGTTTTTGGCGGAGAGAATGCAAAAATTAAAATTGAAAGAGGTGAATACATTCAAATGCCGGAGTGCAGCGAGCTACTAGCGCCAATTATTTACACTATTCCACTTCAGATCCTTGCATATCAAGTTGCTTGTCAAAGAGGCACCGATTTAGACCAACCAAGGAACTTAGCAAAATCCGTTACCGTCGAATAAAGACTTCGCCACATTTCAAATCTTGTAGTTATTTAAAATTATTGAGAAGATGATCTTATGAGATTTAGCATTTCAACAATAATTTCAATAATTTTAGGGGTCACAGCATTTTTGTTTTATGTTTCTAATGTTAGACCCGTAGGTTGGTTTGATTCCTTAGTTGGAATAACAATCGGGGTAATAGTTTTTATAGTTGTTAAAAACTTCAAAGGTTTCAAATAAGATGGCAAAAGACGATTTTCTTAATTCTAAAGAGTGGAAGTCGTTAAGCAAAAAGATTCGAAAAAGAGACAAATCTTGTTTGAGGTGTGGTTCTACAAAAAGGTTGTGTGGCGATCACATTATTCCCAGAAAATTAAGACCTGATCTTGAATTGAGTGAATACAATATTCAAACATTGTGTTGGGTTTGTAATGATTACAAAAGTGATACTTATATTGTTTCATTTCTAGAAGAAACACCAAAAAAATTATTAGTAGAAATAGAAATAGAAAAAGAAAAGTTCAAACTTAATGTTAGAAAGTATGCTAGAAAACATATCTCAAGAAAAGACTATAAATCGTTACAAGGAATCGTGGATCCAAAAATTATAAAAGAGTTTAATGATGGTTTTATGGAAATTATGAGTTATCCCGAAGAAAAAGTTGGTGATAAAAATTTAGCAGTATATCTTCCATTGTTTGTTGCAAGATTTTTAACATTGCCAATTACAGGATCAATTATGATGTTAACAGTTGTTGCAGACAGTCTTAATGAGTTGCTTGGGGGAACATTTTCAAGGGTAATGATATCCGAAGAGGAAATAAATGAGTTCGTAGAATCAAAAACAAATGAAATTTTTTCAGACTGGAAGGGTGGAACCACTAAACCCTTATCAAAAAACTCTGCAATTAACTATGAAAATGATATTCATGTCTTCGAAGACGAAGATATACCCTTTTAACTTATGCGATAATCTAAAATGTTAAATATAGGTTGGGTTAAAAACACTTGGTTACTGTCGAATAGGTTTAACCCAACTCAGCAATTAGTGGTGAGTGATCGCTAATTTTTCTTGTTCTTGGTTCTTGATCATAAAACACATTATCAACTCTCATATTAGATGAACAGAAAATATGATCATATCTTCTGCCAACACCCTTATTAGTAAACCAACTAAAAGACTCTTTCTCATAACCATGTTGAGATCTAAATACATCCTTCATGTCTAAATCTGTATGATTTTCAATAATGTTTCTTTCAGCAAGATCCCATCTTTCACCAGTACACTCATCCTTCCACTTGGGATTAACAGCAATTCTTACTTTCCCATTTGAGTTTACTTTTTGACCCCAGGTTATAACTTCACCAGACATCAACTCTTGTTTTGGTGAATTAAAGTCGCCAGTCAGTATCATATTCTTAACACCCCTTTGTGATAGAAATTTATACAGACCCTCAAAGTGTTCAACTTTAATAACTCCATTCGATGACCCTGGTGGAACATGGGTAGTGTGAACTTCATAATCCTGTATAGAACAAGATAAAACCCTTTCAGGAAAAGGAACTGGAGCAAACTCCTCTATATTAATAATAGGACTTTTAGAGATTATTATTTGACCATATTTTCTTTTATTCACTAATACAGACTTATCTTTAACCAAGTCGAAAGAACATATAACACCCTCATTGGCAAAATAGTCTTTTATAAAACCCTCTGAACCTAAAAGAACTTCTTGAAGTGTGATTATGTCAAAGTCTCCTTTTCTCAAATAATCACATTGTTCAGTTAAATCTTTTTTATTTGTTCGTGAATTTAAATTCCAAGTTATTACTCTCATAAAAACATTCTAACTTATGCGATAATCAATAAATGTTAAATATTGGGTGGGTTAAGAACAATCCGTTACGGTGGAATGAGTTTGAGTGCAGAATTGAAACTCCCCAATCTTAGTGAAGATGAAATTCTTAGTATAGTAGAACCGATTATGGATAGTTGTTTGGAGGGTTCCAATGAGGGTGACCATAAAAAGCATACAAAGGATTTCACAGATAGAATGAAGTCCATAGTTACACCTGAAGAACTCAAAAGACAGTTATCAATTGAACCAAATATTTTTTGGACTAAAAGAGAGTTTGTGTGTTTATTTCGAAGAAGCGACTCAGTTGGAATTGTTTGGAAACAAAAAACTTCTTCAAGCAATGACGAATTGATCAATCAAGCAATTTTTAAGGAAGAAGAGGGCAAAATTCTTATCGATCATTGCATGATATGTTGATTTTTTATGAACTATAAAGATATTGAATTTTATTTGAAGTTTCACAAAGGGTTCAGAAAAAACTATACTCTTAATTCTGCACTCAAATCTAATTTGTTACTGTCGAGTAGATAGAACTGTCCACTTTTACAAGATTGTGGATATTAAATATTAGTGATAAAACATAAAAATGAATAGAAAGTTCGTTTATTACATTATTTTTGCTATTTCTTTTTTGCTTTTTTCTGTAGTCCAGGATTACATAAGACCAAATTATGATGGTGCTAATGAAATAATAATTTATCTTCTTGGGGTTGCTCCAAATTTCTTGCCAGGAATTGGATTGCCTGCTCTGTTATATGTGGTGATTCCAGAAGTATCCAAACCTTATTCATCTTTATTTAAAAATCGACTCTATTGGTCAGTAGGAATCTCCATATTGGGATTAATTGCCAATGAGTTCATTACAATTTTTACACCTGGAAGAGGTGTCTTCGATTGGAATGATATTCTATGGACTATAATTGGAGCATGTTTGTTTACATTGACTCACAAGAAGTTCAGCAAAACAACATAGGAGTTTAATGAAAGAAAGGCACATAGAATTTTTAATTAGATTCCATAAACCAACAAGTAGACAGTTAAATCTACTCAGTGACGGTGGAATAGATGAAAACAGTGATTTATATTAGAAACATTTTATTAACTTTATTTTTATTTTCTTCTTTGTTATTTGCAAAAGACGCAAACAACAACCCAGAGAAAGTGATCGAAGATTTTTTCTATCATTTCAATGAGATGGATATAAATAAAATTAATGAACTATGGGATTTACCAATTACTTATTTTGTTGGTGATGAAATAGTAGTTGCAAAAAGTTACAGTGAAATTGTTAATTATGAAAACTTAAAAAAAGAAGGTTGGGCATATTCAAAAATCAATTCGATAGATCCAATAGTTTCACAAGAAGATTTTGCAATATATAAAACTAACTTCACTAGATTTAACAACCAAGATGTTGAACTTATATCTACAGATACAAATTTAACTTTAATAAAAAGAGGAGATTATTGGAAATTAAAGATCGCTATAATTCCAATAAATATTTCAACTGGAAAATAAAGAATTAAATCACCGATTAAGTTTGAACAGAGATTTAAAGAGAAGAAATTATGAATATTAAAGAATCATTTATTTCAGTCTTTACAAATTGGAAAAATTTTAGTGGAAGAGCGTGCAGAAGTGAGTATTGGTATTTTTACCTTTTTGCAAGCATAGTAACTTTCAGTTTAACAATTATCGAAATGACACTAGCAACCAAAAACGAAGGAAGTGTCTATGGGCCATTTTCAACATTCTTTCAAATTATTATTATCATTCCCTACATATCTGTAACCTCTAGAAGACTTCAAGACAGGGGCATTTCAGGATGGTGGCAATTGTCTTATTTCACTATTATTGGGGTGTTTGTAATTTTCATTTTACTAATGCTTCCAGCAAAAGAGGATGAAAACAAATGGGGAAGAAATCCACTATTAGATATGTAAATCACTGTTTAAACTTAATCAGTGACGGTGGAATAGATAAAGGCGTCTAATTAAAAATGAGTCAATTAATTCAA
Source organism: uncultured SAR86 cluster bacterium (assembly GCA_902623685.1). GTDB lineage: Bacteria > Pseudomonadota > Gammaproteobacteria > Magnimaribacterales > D2472 > D2472. Next base: position 18,078 of record CACNUQ010000007.1, on the reverse strand, counting down.
ATTCTCCATTCACCATTTTGGGGTGCAGCAATAGTAACGATTATTTTATTAAATGCAGATGACTATAAATGGTTGTTAATTGGTTTATATGTTTTATTTGCCATTTTTGGAAAAATTTACATAAAAAATAATGAAAAAGAAGCACCTTGATTATTAAATTATTTCCGAAAGAGAATTTAAGCAATATTCAATATTCTTTTTATTAGAAGATTGTCCCATTAGTCCAATTCGCCATACTTTTCCTGCTAGAACTCCAAGACCAGCTCCAATTTCTAGATTAAATTCATTTAAAAGTCTTTTTCTTGATTCTAGATCATTAACACCATCAGGAATATAAATAGCATTTAATTGAGGCAGCCTGTCTTCTTCTTTTACTAAAAATTTTATGTTTAATTTTTCTAAGCCTTCTCGGAGTTGAAGGTGATTTTCTTTGTGTCTTTTCCATGAATTTTCTAGACCTTCCTCGCTTAACATTACCAAGGCTTCATGTAATCCATATAATGAATTCACAGGTGCGGTGTGATGATAGGATCGACCTCCTTCTCCTTCCCAATATGACATGATTAAGTTTAAATCAAGAAACCAACTCTTCACTTTTGATTTTCTATTCTTAATCTTTTCTTTTGCGGCACTACTAAAACTAATTGGCGATAAACCAGGGGAAGCAGATAAACATTTTTGCGTACCAGAATAAATTGCATCAATTCCCCATTCATCTACTTTAAGAGGAACTCCAACTAAACCAGTAACAGTATCTACAATTGATAAACAGCCGTAATCATGTGCTAATTTTGTTATTGATTCTGGATCCGTGAGAGCTCCCGTAGAGGTTTCAGCGTGAACTGAAGCAACAATTTTTGCATCTTTGTGTTCATTTAAGGCTGATTCAATTTTATTTAAATCTACTTTTGTTCCCCATTCATCATCAATAACTATAGGTATTCCACCAAATCGTTCGACATTCTCTTTCATTCTTTCACCAAAGAACCCGTTTTTAGCAATAATTACCTTGTCATTAGGCTCAACAAGATTTGCAAAGCAACATTCCATACCTGCCATGCCAGGAGCCGATACAGCAAAAGTTAGCTCATTCTTAGTTTGAAATGTATATTGGAGTAATTGTTTTATTTCGTCCATCATTTTGATAAAAATAGGATCGAGATGACCAATAGTTGGTCTTGCCATTGCTTCTAAAACTCTATCACAAACATCAGATGGACCTGGGCCCATTAAAATCCTATTTGGTGGCATGAATGAATTTACTTTCATACCGTTATGATACTAGATAAAGACTTTTCTTTTTCAAATGTGGGTAGGAAAAAGTACAAAAAAAAGCAGTGGAAGTATAATTAGTTAATGGATCTAATAAACTGGACTGTTAAGGCTAAATAATGGAACTGAATTGGGTGATTATAGGTTGGTTGATTGACATGATTCTCAATGGTTTTGTGTGGCTTATTATCGCAGCATTTTCTTTATTAATAATTGATGGGACCGATAAATGGACAAGAAAAGCTGTTAAGTGGATGGGTAAAGTTGATGATTGGATAAGAAAATTTATAGATGACTTATTTGAATGGATTCAACAGAAGAATCTTAAGTTTCTCTCCAGCATTATATTGTTAATTATCTTTGGTATTCTTGCTCAACTAGGAATAATACCTAAGCTGATAACTTAATATATAAACTATCTAATACCAAAATAAAAAATGAAAAACATTTTTAAGGAGACTAAAATATGGTTTTAGCGTTGGGCACGCTCATAGTTCTGGCACTGATATTTGGACCAACGTTATGGGTGAAGTTGGTTATGAGGTGGTACTCATTGGAAAAGCCTGAAATGCCTGGTACTGGCGGAGAGCTAGCAAAGCATCTGATTAAGCGATTTTCTTTAAAAGATGTGGAAGTTGAGGTAACTGAGCTAGGAGATCATTATGATCCAATCGAAAAAAAAGTAAGGCTTTTGCGTGAGCATTATGAATCTAAGTCTTTGACTGCAATCGCTATTGCGGCCCATGAGGTTGGGCATGCAATTCAGGATCAGCAAGGCGATAAACGTCTGGCTACCAGGACAAAGATGATTCCTATTGTTGAAAAGATAGCTCGTGGAAGTGTTGCCGTTATCTCTTTATCACCAGTAATCGGAATTATTACGCGACATCCTATGCCATTTTCTTTATTACTTTTCCTGGGGCTATCAGGTTTTATTGCTCGTATGATGGTCCATGCTGTGACACTGCCGATTGAGTTTGATGCAAGTTTTTCTAAAGCGCTACCTTTATTAAAGGAGGGGAATTATGTATCTAAGTCAAACGAAAAAGCCGTTAGTCGTATTTTGAAGGCTGCATCCCTTACTTATGTTTCTGCTGCGTTAGCCGATATTTTAAACCTTGGTCGCTGGATGGTTATACTATTAAGGCGATGAAGTAATAAATTTATTAAGGAATCATTTATGAATCCAACAGAAATTTTTGATTTAACATTTGCTCTCAAAGTGGTTCTTTGGGTCGAAGCAATTGTTTATTTAGGCATTGGCATAGTTGAAATTTTTGATGATTTTTTCAGAAAACTGCCTTCATGGACAAAGCTTAATGGGAAACTTAATGCATATTTGTTTATGGAAGACAAAATGCAACATAAATTTCATGCTGCAATTTGCTTTTTTCTAGGCTTTATTGCACTCAATGGAATCATAGAAGGAGCAGTGTCGAGATTCGAAATAGAGCTTTTGTTTATAGGTCTTGCTTTGATAATGATGTTGCTTTGGATGATATTGCCTCCTGGAAGATTGGCCTTACTAATGATGCTTACAAAACCAGAAACATATCTTTCGGTAATTATGTTTGTCCTATTTTCTGATTTAATAAGAGCAGAAATTTTCTATCTTTGTTTGGGGTTAAACATTTGGGGACTAATTGTTTATTTTCTTAATACAAGGAAAAATATAAATCCATACACTTACAAGAGATTTCATGATGATGTTGTTGAAGCTGGCATCCCAAAATCAAGAATCAAAGCAATGGATAAGATGGCAGGTTTTAAGGATATTTAATATTAATATAGGTTATGGCTTATTAAATTACGAGGTGTTTGAATAGTTATGAAATATTTTTATACAGCCTTATTAGTTTTATTAGTAATTCTTTCTGTATATCTAATTTTAATTGATAATTATTTTGCCTCACTGTCTCTTTTTATATTAGGAATTTTGTATGTATTAATGGGCCGGCAAGAAAATGCAAAGTTTTATTTTTATATTGGCCTACTTATTTTAATTATTACTTTTATCGGCGAATTTGCCTCTGGGTATATTAATCAAGAAACCATAGAAATTTTGCAAAAAACCGTAGAAACTTTGCAGTCTAATAAATAAAATTTGATGTTTAAGATTTTATTTTGGAGTTTAATAATCGTGACATGGGTATCAGTAGGTATGCATGTTATCAAGGAGTTCATAAGATTTAATTGGAGAGCAGATGATTGAACCAAGCATGAAAAAACCTAGTTTATTCAGAAGAGTTGTAATGAAAATTGTAAGCGGTTGGAGAAGAGTAATGGACGTTAGATATAATCCTCTTAAACATATACCTGACCCAAGTTTGCAAACATACTTTATGCTAGTTTTGTTTACAATTTGGAGCGTTTTCTTTGGGTTCTTGGCAGCAAATTATTTAGGATTTTTTAACTACAATACAATTGTAAGTATAGTGATTCATGTTGCAATAATTTTACCTTTGGCATTTACCAATGCAATATTTGTTGATGCAGAGAGAGACGGCGCAAAATGGTTAAAAGAATGGAAGGAAGAGCAATCAAGGTACAAGTTAGTAAAGAATAGACTTAAAACCAAAAACTTAGTGATATGGAATCCAAACAAAGAGGCATAATTTTCTTCCTTAGACATTTGCTAAAGACAAAAACAAATTGAATGGATAATATTAAGGGAAATTGTGAATGTAAAAAAATTTCTTTTGAGATAAATCAAGCAATTAAGTATTTTTCTCATTGCCATTGTTCGCAATGCCGAAAATGTCATGGATCGGCATTCGGAAGTTTTATTGAGGTGGAAAAGCCTTTATTTAAATACCACTCCGGCAAAAAGAATATTAAATCTTATATGTCTTCTAAATATTGCAAACGAAAATTTTGTGGAATTTGTGGATCAAACATAATGTTTTTTGATGAAAGAAATCCTGAAAAATATTATGTATCAGCAGGCGCTTTAGATGGAAAGATAAGTCTACCAAAAGCACACCATGTTTTTGTTGGGTCAAAGGCATCTTGGTATGATATTGATGATAATTTGAAACAACATTTAGAATATCCAAGCAGTTACGATGATATAAGAATAAAGAATGATTAAGAATTTTTTAGCGAAATATGGAAGACATTTTTGGATAATTTCCTTATTTGTCACAATCTTTGCCACCCATGATTTTCTCTATGATGAGGGAGATTTTTTTAGTGTTTTGATGCTTGGTGGGCTAACTTATTATTTTTTCCTCAAAGGAACTGGTCGCTTATTAGAGGAAGATGATCCGTTTGTTCAATGAAGAAAGTTGTTTGTAAATACATGTAAAAAATTGCATATTTTAAATAAAAAAAATTAATGGAGTAACTTTATGATAGATACAAATACTTTTGATGAATCAAAAATTGATTGGAAGCCATTGCCTGGGCCTGATGGTGAGCCCACAGAGCATATTTCATTGTCTTTTTTGAATGTTGATGAAGAAGCAAAGATCGTTGATATTTTATTTAAATTTTCAGCAAATGAAAAAATTCTTATGCATCGACACTGTTCGAATTATAGTACCTTTACACTAAGTGGAGAGCTACGAACCTATTTGCCAGATGGAACACTAAAAGATATTCGACCAGCTGGAGTCTTTAAAGTTGGTGAGCCTGGAGAGGCTCATACGGAAGGTGGAGGAGACCAAGACGTTGTCTGTTATTTTAGCTTAAGACCATATACAGCCACCGATCCAATCTATGAAATTTTAGATGACAATCTTGAGGTGCTGCAGGCTATGACTTTTGATGATCTAAAAGGACTTAACGAAGAATATTCATTATAAAAAGTATTTAAAAACAGCCTGCTTTGTGAAATCCTTATCAAAAAAAGTAAATTTTTTATTCATACTTTTCATGTCTATTTCTATTTCATCGGAGACCATGATGGAGCATTCAATCAGCCATGAATCAGTTAACAGAACCTATTTAAAATATATTCCTGAAAATATTGATTCTGATAATGAAGTGGACTTATTTATTGGACTTCATGGTTATACAGGAACAGCTTCAGGCTTTGAAAAACAAACCACTGGTGGATTTAATGATGCTGCGGATAAATATAAATTTTTAGCAATTTACCCTCAAGGACTTTATTTCAATAGCATTGAGAATGATTCTGGCTCATTCGTTTCCTCTTGGAATGATTTGGCAGGCTCTAAGACCGAAACACCAAATGGTGAAATATGTGCGATCGATGCAGATATTTACCCTCAGTATCCTAATTGTAGTGAAGGAGGACGTTGTGCTTGGGCAAGCTGTAGTGATGATCTTGGTTTCATTAAAAAAATAATTGATCGCACTAACGAAGATCATAAGATTAGAGATATATATTTAATAGGTATGAGTAATGGCGGCATGATGGCTCAAGCATTGGCCTGTGAATACCCAAACATCTTTAAAGGTGTTGTAAATGTTGTAGGCATGCAACAAAAAGATCTCAGCTGCATTCCTAAAGAGCCAGTAAATTTTATAATCTACGGAAGCCTTAAAGATACGGTCGTTCCCCCAATTAATATCCGAGCTTCAGATGGCTATTTTTATGAACCCATGGAAAAGACGTTTAATGCCTGGTCAAAACAGTTTGAATGTAAATCTTTTAAACAACTGGATTTTAATCTAAATGATGATTTTGAAAAAAAGATAGCTTCTGATTGCAAGAACAATGTTCAAATTATTAGCCTTTTAAACAAAGATGCAGGACATTTTTGGCCCGGCATCGATAGAAATGTAGGGTTTTGCTTCTCGCCGCCACAATCAAACATTGATTATTCAAAATGTAATTTTTCTATTGTGAATGAATGGGGCAATGATTTTTTAATTAACTTATTATTTGAATTAAAAAACTAAAAAGCTAGATTAAAATATACAAACTTGTTTTTACTGCCTATTTCCATTATAAAATAAGGTATTAATTGCAATCTTTTGGGGGAAAAGATGTCATCTATTTATTTAAAACCACTGTTTGAAAAAAAAGCTGATCCTGTAACTCTTATTTTAAGAGATATTTTTAAGGAAAATAATTTTGCCTTGCCTTACCTTGGCGCATTAACGCTTGGACTTGGTGTAGCTCAGTCGGCAAATGTTCATGCTCAGGAGAATCTTGAAGAGGTTGTTGTCACAGCCAGCAAGAGGTCAGAGAACTTACAAGATGTTCCTATGAGCGTTCAAGCAATAGGCGCAGCTGAATTGGATTTAAAGAATGTGAAAGGTCTTGACGATATTGCTAATTTATCTCCAGCAGTAACTCTAGATGCGGGAGGGCCCGGAAATTCTACTTTTTATATCAGAGGTGTTTCAGATGGCGGATTTGGAAATCCTTCAGGCGCAGCCTCAACTACAGCTTTATATTTAGATGAACAACCTTTAACTACTATTGGACAAACCCCTGATTTGCATGTTTTTGACGTTGAACGAGTTGAAATATTAAGTGGACCACAAGGAACTTTATATGGATCAAGCTCAACCTCTGGAAATATAAAAATTATTACAAAAAAACCTGATGTTACTTCTGTCGACTACGGTTTTGATCTTGAGTATGGGTCAATTACTGATGGGTCAAATGATCAATCATTAGAAGCTTTCATAAATATGCCTCTTGGAGCTAATACTGCAGTGAGAGTAAGCGCGTATGACCTGCAAGATGGCGGCTGGATTGATAATGAACTTACATCCAAAACTTTTACAAACAGTGGCTATACAATCGATAACAGCGCTCATGCTAAAGATGATTACAACGAATTAAACAAAAGCGGATTTCGAATTAGATTGGCGTCAGAAATAGCGGGCCAAAATCTTGATCTATCCATGCTTGATCAAACTTCTGAATTTGGTGGATCATGGGAGACTGATGAAGCTGTCGGCCCAAGATCAAATTCTCGATTCAATGAAGAGTATTTTGATGACGATTTTAGTCAAATTTCATTATCCTTAAGCGGCGATCTTAATGATAACGTTGAATATATATTTACAGCCTCTTCCTTTGAGAGGGATGTTGAATATACTTACGATTATTCAGAATATGTAGAATATTATAATTATGATGGCCCCACCTACACATGTGATTATTATGACTACTATTATTATTACAACATCTCAGGCTGTCAGGATCCAAGGATGTCTTACACGCAAATCGATAATCATGAAAGAGACTCATATGAGATAAGGATCCAATCCAAGGGCGACTCAGGCTTCCAGTGGATACTTGGAGCGTTTAGTGAATCATCTAAACGAGATTATGAAATTGCTTATCTATGGCCTGGATCAAATCCAGGCAATTTGTCATGGAATGTTCCTAATGGCCAGTGGTGGAATCTTGATAATACAAGAGAGGAGGATGTAGAGGCTTTCTTTGGGGAAGGTAGTTTTAGTGTTAATGAAAAAACTAAATTAACTTTAGGCTTTAGATCATACGATCAAGACACCATGGTGAATGCTAAAGATGGTTATTTTGGCGTATTTGATGGTGTAGATAAGGTATTTAATTCTAGTGATTCAGGAGTTGTGCCAAAAGTTAACATAGCTCACAATTTAAATGATGATGTTATGCTGTATGGAACCTATTCTGAGGGCTTTAGAGCCAGTGGTATCAATAGGGTAAGACCAGCTCAAACTGCATTTATTCCTGAAACATATGAATCTGATTATCTAGAGAGTCTTGAACTTGGTTTCAAATCAACCTTAGCTGATGGGAAGCTAATTCTTAATGGGGCTTATTTCATGATGGATTGGAGTGATTTTCAATCTACCACCTATAATTTAGCTTATTCAACAGTCGCTTTTGTCGATAATGTTGGTAACGCAGAAATAAATGGTCTTGAGCTTGATGCAACTTATAAACCCAATGACACATTAACATTGTCAGGTTATGTGGTTTCCAATGATCCATCTTTATCAGAGGATTATTATGATGTCTCTGGAGTGCTTCAGGCAAACTCAGGAAATAGGCTCGCCTATGTGCCTGAATTATCATACGTGCTCGGGCTAGATAAAGTGCTGAGTATTTTTGGAATGCCAGGATACATGTCTATTGATTACTCATACACAGGTGATAGATATACTAGTCAGGCCAATGAACTTAAGTTGCCCTCATATGCTATTGCAAATATGAGAGTAGGGGTTGAATCAAATAATAGGTCCATGGAGGTCTTTATTAGCAATTTAACTGATGAAAATGGCTATCTATCCAGATATAACGACTTTGGAGATATTAGAAGAACTCAAAATAGACCAAGAGTTATAGGGGTAAGATTCAAGTACAGATATTAAAAATAATTCTTCAGCAGCATGGAAAATAATTAGAATTTTCCATGCAAAATATGCAATCTATAAAAAATTTAATACTATGCTTTTTTAATCGCAATAATATTTTTAATTACAGAAATCATAAGCATAAGATATATAAGTAATAATGGAACAGAGAATATAACCATTATCCACTTAAACGAATCAACTCCACCAAGAAACATTAAGAGCGTTGGCTGAATAACCAGTAATATTGCAAAAATCAATCTTAGATTGCCTGAACTCTCAATATTTGAGCTCCTCATGGATGCAGATGCAAGAATGTAAGAGGTTGAATCGTAGGTTGTGCATAAGAAGATAATACAAATGATACCGAAGCCAATCAGAAGATAATTGCTGTAACTTAAGGTAGACAAGGTTCTAATTATTATTTGTTCTCGATTCAATGTACCCCCTTCTAAAAGAGCGGGAGCATTTAAAATACCTGATTCAAATAAATAAATTGATAAATTCGACAATATGGACATGCTAATCATGCAGCCCATGCTGCCAATGAATATTACTCCTAAAATAATAGCTCGCAATGACTTGCCGTTGGATATATTCACAATAAATGCACCAACCATTGGAGCTAATGCCATCCACCACGCCCAATAAAAAACAGTCCAATCTTTGCTTATTGTTGTGCCTGTTGCAAAACTTAATTCAGCATATTCCTTGAATAAAAAAACATAACTCTCCATTGATTTAGAGAAAATATATTGAGTTGGGCCAAGAATAAAAATAACAAATAAAAATGTAAAAACTAAAATAATATTGAAATTACTTAGCCTTTTTATTCCTTTTTGAATTCCAAGGTATGCACTTGTTGCAAAAATAGAGAGACAAACAAATATTGTAAAAATATCTAGATTTATTGTGCGATCAATATTAAATACATTAGATAAAATCGAAGATATTAATGGAAAGGACAGGCCTAATCCAACCCCGGCACCACACAGTATTGCTCCAATAAACAATGAGTCAAATACAACTTCTAAGAATTTATTCTTAACATTAAATATTCCAGAAAATGTTAATTTTGATTTCTGATTGATTGTGATTGCTAAGCCGAATGCAATTGCTGGCAAACAATATATAGCCCAAGCTGTAAATGACCAATGAAAAATGGGATAAGCTCTTGAGTAAAGCAATGCTCTATCAAGATCTAAGTTTTGTTTATTTAATATATTAAAATATTCTATCCACTCGACAGTTGCCCAATACAAGAGCGCTGCTCCTATTCCAGCAGCAAAGAGCATCGAGCCCCATGAAAACAAAGAGTAAGTCTCCTTATTTTCTAATAAAATTTCTATTTCGCCATATTTAGATAGAGCAATAAAAATTAAAAAAATTAGTACACAAAAGCTCCCATACATATAAGTAGACTCAAAGAATGTTGCTAAAGAGTCATATGTTTTAAATAGAAGCTTTGAACTTCCAACAGGATCAGACAATACATATATTGATAAGAGTAAAGATAGTACAATCGAAAGGGAGATAATAGTTTTATTCCATTCCGAGCTTATTTCTTTAAACATATGTCAGAGAATACCAACCTCAAGATTGCATTAGACAACGCCACTGATTTATTAAGCAATAATAATTTAAATGAATGCATAGAACAACTTGAAGAAATTTTATCTGTACATCCTCTTAATTTAGAGGCTTTATCCCTGCTATTAGATATCAACATAAAACAAAATAAACCTGAAAATGCATTAGAGCTGATTAAAAAATTAATTAAATTAGATCCGAACAATAAGGAATATCAAGAAAAATTAATAAAAGTCTATAAATTTCTTAATGATGATCAGGCATATCAATCCGCTTTGATTGAATTTCATAAACAGTTTCCCTCGATTACAACTGCAAGATTAATTTCTAATATTCACATTGAGAATGATAGAGAGGAAGAATCTGATCAAGTAATTCAAAATTTCTTTGAATCCGATAAAACCTATGGAGATCTTTATAAAGGTATCAGACATGTCAAAGCAGGCAGACTTCGACTAGCAGAAGAGGCATATAAAAAGGTTCTTAAGAAAGATAAAAATAATATTGATGCTCTTAGGTTGTTAGGACTACTCGCTTTTAAAACAAAAGATTATGACATTGCCGAAAAACTTTTTCTAAAGGTGCTTCAGTTAGATTCCTCTTTCTTTCTGGCTTGGGACAATTTGGCAAAACTTTATAGAGTCCAGAATAAACTTTTAAAATCAATTCCAGCATTTGAAAATCTTATTAAGTTAGACCCAAGAAACTTTGAAGCGCTTGTATCGTTGGGAACCGTCTATATTAAATTGTCTAAATATCAAGAGGGCATAAACTTGTATGAAAAGTCATTAAAAATTAAACCAGAAAATCCAAGAGTCTATCTCAGCCTTGGCCACGCTTTAAAAACTATTGGAGAAAGAAAAAAGAGTGAACATGCATATCAAAATGCAATTAAATATTTTCCATTGTCCGGTGAGGCATATTGGAGCTTAGCAAATCTTAAGACTTATGAATTCTCAAAAAAGGAAATTGCAAATATGGAATTATCTATTGAACAAAACATACATCCAAATGAGTTGATTCAGATGCACTTTGCTCTTGGAAAAGCGTATGAATCAAATAAACAATTTGATAAATCATTTGAGCATTATGCTGAGGGAAATTGGCAACAGAGAAAGCAGATAAGTTACAACGCTGAGGATTATAAAATTTCTATCGATGAGCTAATAGATTTTTTTGAAAATAATAACGATATTTACAAACTAAAAGCAAACTCAAAGTTCAACGATCCAATTTTTATTTTAGGACTACCCAGATCAGGCTCAACGCTAATTGAACAGATTCTAGCTTCTCACTCGTTAATCGAAGGCACTCAAGAACTACCAAATATCTTGGCTATATCAAGAGATATAAAGTTAATTAATCCAAAAAAAGGTTACCCAAATAATTTACTTAGTCTTGATCAATCATCATTTACTGACTTAGGGAAAAAATACATCGATGAAACGAAATGGGCCAGGTCTTCCAAACCATTTTTTATTGACAAAATGCCTAATAATTTTGCTCACATTGGCTTAATAAAATTGATCTTGCCAAAAGCTAAAATAATTGATGCAAGAAGAAATCCAATGGATGCATGCTTTAGCTGCTTTAAACAATATTTTGCTAAAGGACAGCACTTTACTTATGATCTAGATGATATTGCAAGATACTACAAAGACTATATTAGACTTATGGATTATTGGAAAAAGCTTTTTCCAAATGAAATTTTTACAATTAACTATGAGGATATTATCAAAAATCCTAATGAAAGAATTAATGACCTATTAGAGTTTTGTAATGTTGAATTTGAAGAAAACTGTTTAAATTTTTACCAATCAAAGCGCCCAGTTAAAACCGCCAGCTCTGAGCAAGTACGGCAGCCTATGTATAAAACAGGTTTAGATTATTGGAAGAATTATGCAAATCATCTAGAAATATTGATAAAACATTTTCCAGAGAGCGATCCAGCAATTTAAAAATTGAAAGTTTTTGGATTAAATATCATTAATTTTTGATAAAATAATATGTATATCATGAGAAGGATTTATTTCCTCTCCAACCTGCCAACTCCGGCAAGGTGGAAAAAAGATATGGCGTTCGGCAAATAAAGGAGGAAAGAATGTCTATAAAAAAGAGAATTAAAAAACCACTAATTTTGGATTCAGCTTTGGGCACTGAGCTTGAAAACCGTGGAGAATATCTTCCAAGTTTTAAAACTTCTATATGGTCTGCACACTGTCTAATTCATAAACCAGAAGTTATTCGGCAAATACATATTGATAATATTGAAGCTGGTGCTGACATCATTACAACCTCAAATTATCAAGCTACGCCAGAATTGCTTATACGAGAAAAAACTGCCCCACCATATGAAGATCTAGCAAAAAAATCACTTGAACTTTGTAAAGAAGCTGTCATTAAAACTGGTGCGAACACCAAGATAGCTGGATGCTATCCACCAATCCATATAACATTTAGGCCTGACTTAAGTGCAAAAGAAAAAAAACTTAAAAAGTTTTACTCAACTTTAGGTGAAATTTATAAAGATGACGTTGATTTGATTATTTGTGAAACAATGGCATCAATATATGAGGGCATTATTGCCGCATCAACTGCGAAAAGTTTTTCAGATATAGTTTGGTTAAGTTGGACAACAAGAGGAAATAAACTTAACAGACTTCCAAGTACCGAATTATTGGATCTTGCAATTGACGAAGGTTTAAAATTAGATATTGATTGTCAATTGGTGAACTGTGTTCACGCAGATACCGCAAGTATGGCGATTGAAAAACTTAAAAAAGAAAAAAGCTTCGGCATATATGCAAATTCTTCTATATACAGGAAGAATAAGCTTGAGGGATTTGTTACTGACTCCGACGAATGGCATTATCATAATCATCAACATATTAGCCATTTAGAGTATAGTGATTTTGTTTCTGAGTGGATTGATAATGGAGCTTCAGTAATTGGTGGCTGTTGCAGAACAACGACTGATCACATCAAAGAAATTAGAAAAATTGTTGATAGAATAAAGGTTTAATTAAACAATTAACACTTTCTTTAATTCTTTCGAGTTCTAATTTTTGCGCACTTTACAACATCGCAATGGGTTTTTTCCCATCTTTCAAATGTTTTATAATCTCCTAAATCAAGATTTATATAGAATGAGTTTTTATCACCCATAAAGTTAGGTCTAAAAGATATCTCTTCGCCTATGAGTGTTTCAGTGCTGCTTGCTAAAATTGTTTCGGTTGCTTCTCCTTCTTTGAGAGCATATTTACCTTTGTTAAAGTGAATTTTATTTTCTAGATAAAAAATAATTACAAACTCACCATTCATATACATTTTAATGGGAGTGGGGCTAGGCACATCTTGATATTTACCATCTACTGCATATTCAACAAGTCTCCAGGTTCCCATAAAGTCTCCCTTGCTTGCACTGTGCCCATAAGAAAAAGAAGAAAAAACTAAAAGTATAAGTAAAATTTTTTTCATAATGCGTCTCAGTTTAATACAAGGAAATAATTCTTTAAATAATCTAATTTTTATGCAGAGGATGCAATCTTGTTCATTGCTATTACTGAATCGATTAAAAGCATGGGTATTGCTGGCCCTGGCTGTGATGAAAGTTTAACGATCACAGTTTCATATTTAGGATTTATGTAAATACATTGACCATATATACCCAGACAATAAAAACATCCATTTTTATCTACAATTGTTTGATTTTTATAGTGGCCATTGGGAAATAATTCTCCAAATGGATCTTTCGAGAAATTTTCTTTGTAACTATTATCAGCCATTGCTGTCTCTTTAATCCAAGAGGCCGGAATCACCTCAATCCCATTGAAAACACCTTGTTGCAATAACATTTGTCCAAACCTTGCTAAATCTCTTGTGCACGCATTTAAACCAGCGCCCATATATGGATAATTTTTGTTATCAACTACCATCAACAGGTCTTGTTCTGGAAAAAGTTTTTGCCATAGTAAATTTTCCAACAAGTTAGACATTTTTTTTTTCAGTTGCTGCCTCGATAGTAATTGCAATTATGTTTGTGAGAATTGTTCTATAGTGATAAGAGTCACCATCTAATTGTTCTTTTTCTTTTAGGCATAAAGCAAAATCAAGCAAATTAGAAGGATTTTCTTTTTCTAAGGAAGGATTCCATCCAACAGTAGATGTTTCATGCCAAAAATCAGCATTAGGATTGTCGTAAGTTTCATCGTATTTTACTGCAGCGGTCATATCTAAAGCATGCCTTAAAGTAGTTTCGCTAAAAACAGATTGACTAAATTCTGGTAGATATTCAGAAACCTTTTTATCAACATCTATATGCTTATTTTCATGAAGAATACCTGTAAGCATTCCAAGAAAGTTTTTTGATATGGAATTTATTAAATGAAGCGAGGATTGGTTCATACCATTAAAATATTCCTCATAGATGATTTTGCCTCTTTGCAGAACAAGAAATGAATCTGCATATCCGTTTACTAGCATTTCTTTTATTGTTTGTTTTTTTTGTTCTAAGTTTGAAAACACAATTTTATCTATAGGTTTATTTTTAATTAAAAATTCTGATGATTTTCGATCTCCTTTGTTAATTCTTTGTGTAGAAAATAATTTTTCTATATTTTGAAAACTCCATTGATTATTAGGATGTTTTCGCCAATTATTTGAATTTATAGATTTAACATTAGTCATAAAATTCTATTTCCAGCTTTAAATTTGAAAAAAGACATCATGAAATCGATATTTTCTAGGTATGTTTTGCACTTTCAACCATTATGGAAACTATTTTATCCACTTCCTTCTTTGAGGTGCATAGCGGAGGAGCCACAACTGTATTTGGACCAACTGGCCTTACGATCAGCCCTCTTTTTAGACATTCTGATACAAAATTCATTGAAAATTCATTAGCAAATACCTTATTTGCAAGGATTTTTTTTCTACCCATGTAATTTTCTGGCGCATCTCTGTTATTCTTCCAATTGATGCCAGCCATTAACCCCAATCCTCTAATCTCTTTAACCATCGAATTTTTCTTAAATTTTGCTTTTAATTGATTTAAAAGATATTTTCCTTGTTGCTCACTATTTTTAACAAGTTTTTCTTTTTCAATTATTTCGATATTGGCTAGTGCTACGGCACAAGAGGTTGCATGATTGCTGGTAGTTAGAGCATTTGCAAAAATAAGTCCTGGCGGTATCTTATTTTCAACTTCTTTCCAAATTTTACTCGATATACCAGTTGCACTTAATGGAAGATAACCACTTGTAAGACCTTTAGACAAAGAAATAAAGTCAGGATAGCAATCATAATGCTCCATACAAAACCACTTTCCTGTTCTTCCAAATGCAGTAATCACCTCATCAAAAACCATTAAAACTCCATGTTTATCACAAATTTTGCGAGCTTCTTTTAAATAATTCTTTGGAGGTATGTGGACTCCTCCATTTGCCATGATCGGCTCCACTATAAAAACTGAAATTGTTTTAGGGCCTTCATTAATAATTAGATCTTCTAGTTCATTTAAGTCATATGGAGAGACTTCAAAATATAAATTCGGATCTGGTTGTTCCCAAATGTGATACATGGGAAGTCTTGTAGCACCAAGCGCAGCTTTAGTGAAGCCATGATAAGAATATTTTCTTGAAATTATTTTTGTTCTTTTGCTCTCTCCTCTTATCGTGTGATACATACGTGCTAACCTAAAAGCAGTCTCGTTAGCATCTGACCCTGTAAGACCAAACATAAATTTACTAATACCAGACTTTTTAGGCAAAATTTTAGTAAGTTTTTGTGCAAGTTTTATTGGGGGCTCAGTTGTATATTCAAATGCAGATGGATAAAAAGATAGTTTTTTCATTTGTTTATGAGCAGCTTCAGCAATTTCTTGTCTGCCGTGACCAACATTTATATTCCATAGACCAGACAGCCCATCGATCAGCTCTCTTCCATCAGAGAGTTTAATACTAATGCCTTTACCGCCTACAACTTCTTGAGAGCCAAAAAGCTTTGTTTTTCTGGGCTCAACGAACGCATGAGTGAGAAGACTTTTATCTAACTCAATGTTTTTCATTTTTTGATGTTTTTAACTTGTGGATTTATTAAATACTTATTTCCAGTGCCTGTTTTTAAATACTCTTTCATATATTTTGGATTAAGCACATCTTCCAAACCAATTGTTTTTTTGTATGTAGATTTGAAGGTTGTATCAATATTTTTCTTTACTCTTTCTCGAAGAGCTTCAAGCCTCTCTTGACTTAAAGCCGTTAAGAATGGAAAAAGTAGCCAGCCTCCCGCACTCCAGTTCATACCGTATGCTTTATTTAGAGTTATTGGAGAGGGATCTAAACCCCCATAAATATATACTTGTTTGTATGCTGAGGATCCATAAGGACTATAACCTTGAACAGATATTGGCGAATCTTGCTCTAGTGCAGAAGTGGCAAATTCCATTGCCGTTAAAATCTGATCAGTAAGTTGCCCTCCGCCCGTTGCATCAAAAGCAATCGTTGCACCAGTTTTTAGTATGGCTTTTATTAAATCCCGCATAAAATCTGGACTTGATGAATTGAGGATATACTTAGCTCCTATAGACTCAAGCAGTTTAACTTGATTTTCTCTTCGCACTATATTGATTAAATCAATTTTATCTTCGTTACAAATCTTTACTAACATTTGTCCCAAAGAAGACGCTGCAGCAGTATGGATTATCGCACCATGTCCTTCAATTTTGCAGGTTTCTACCATACCCAAGGCTGTAAGAGGATTAATGAATGCTGAGGAGGCCTTTTTAGAAGTTATCCCTTTTTTCATTTCAATGCAGTTAAATGAGTCTGTGCATTTATATTGAGAGAAGGTGCTACCCCCTGAAACCGAAACGATCTTTCCTATAAGATGTTTAGAATCTTTGCCAGCATCAACCACTTTACCAGCGCCTTCATTTCCAACTGCTAAGCTTTTGTTTAATCTTTTAGCAAAAAAAGATAAATGAGATTTATCTATATCCATTGCGACTTTAGGATAAGCCCCTCTTATTTTTTTTAAAGTTGTTGGATTAGCAGAGGCTATCAAAAGCCCTATATCAGACGGATTAATAGGACTTGCTTGCATCTTAATTAATACCTCACTTCCAACTGGCTTTTTTACCTCGATTTTCTCAATAGATAGTTCTAATTTAGCCTGGTCCGTAATTTTGCTTCTTATCTCTCGTGATTTCATTTATTACCCTTAGTGTCTTTGCACCATCTATCTTTAAAATATTTTATAAAAATACCTTATCGTACAAATGTATTATAAACAAATAAAACATATTAAAAATTTAAGATTATCTTAGCTTTGTAATGCTAAAAATTTCATTTTGAAATTGAATATCTTTTGATCTATCTATAGCTCTTCTTACTTTATCTTGAAGTCTTCGATTTTTTTCAAATGCTTGTATATCCTTTTCTGCTATTTGGCCTACATATAAAATATTTGACCATTTAGCATCTGTGTTGTGACCAAATAATTCTGTAACTGTTTTATCGGGTGCCCGTTTGAACTTGAAATGATAAGTTTGAACTTTGGAAAAGTTGTAAATATTGTTTTCTCCAAATGGATTATCTTTTAGGTACTCAATAATATCTTTTGCTTTATTTGGAAAAGCTTCTTTGTCCTTAAAAGCTGTCTTCAAGACTTTTTGTATGGAGCCACCCCCAATTGAATGAGTTATTAAAAGTTTTCCAGATTTGTTTAATAACCGCATCAATGGCCCTATTACATTTTTAACTTTAATGTTTACAGATGATGCTGCTCTATATGCTTGGGAAGCAATAATTAGATCGTAATTATTGTTTTTGTAATCATTTTTCAAGAACTTTTTTAAATGCTTTTCATTATCTTCTCTATAAACTCTAATAATGCATGGTGATGAGTAAGAAGTACGATCTTTTTTATCAATTTCTATTCCCCAATTCT
>CACNUQ010000006.1 GCA_902623685.1 uncultured SAR86 cluster bacterium | reverse complement strand
TAGCACCAATAGCATGCATAATCGCTGTTTCCTTTTCACGTTGATCCCTGTTAGAAAAGATAGATGCCACCAAAGCTAAGATTCCTGCAATCAATGTTAAAAGAAATATGTACTGAACAGCCAATGATGCGCTACTAATGGTATTTCTAATTTGTAAGATAATAGCTCCTAGATCAACGCTTGAAATAGTAGGAAATTGCTGAGTAAATTTTTTCATAATATTCATATCTGAGGGTATTTTGATGCTTGTGATATATGAATTTGGTAGTTTTTTGCCAAGACTGGGAGAAAGTATGAAAAAAAAGTTTGGTGAAAAGCTTTCCCATTCAATTTCTCTAAAACTTGTTACGGTTGCATTAAAATTTGATCCCCCAGCAGAAAATAATAATTCATCACCGATATTTAAATTCATTGATTCTGCGACTTCTCTGTCTACGGAAACCTCTGACTTTGTGTTTTGCTTGCTCCACCACTTCCCTTTACTGATGCTATTACTTTTAGGCAAAGATTCACTCCAAGTGAGATTTGCTTCTCTTTCCATTAAATTTTCAGAACTTAACTGATCAGAGTTGAACCGGTTTGCAGATAATAATCTCCCTCTTATCAATGGAGTAAATTCAGGGTTGAGTGCGGCTTCACTTTGAAAATATTTAAAAATATTATCTAAGTCATATTCTTGAATATTAAACAAAAAATAATTAGGCGTGTCTTCTTCTAATGTATCGCTCCATGAGTCTATCAAGTCAGTTCTTGTTTCTGTTAAAACAATTAAAAATAAAAGTGATAATCCAAATATGATAATTTGTAAAATACTTTCATTGCCTCTTTGAATAATATTTCTTGCACCAATTTTCCATCCTTTAGAGTTAATAAAATTTATAATTCCAAGTAGGGAAATCAATAATCTCCCAACAATATAAAGTGCTGTTGTTACAATTATTAAGGCAGCCAAAATATAGAATACTAACTTAAGATCCTGAAATAGAAGTCCTAGAAATATAAACATTGTTGTGAATGCAACAAGATATATGAATAAATTATTTTTTAAATTTATCTTGAAGTCATTCCTTAAAACTATAATTGGCTCAGTATTGCTCAAGATTTTTACATAAGGAAATGCAGCAGCGAAAACAATGAAACTTGATGTAAGAAAACCCAGCGCTATCGGTTTAAAAGATGGAGGTGGTAAATTTGTAGAAAGTATATCTTGGAGTGTTGTAATTATAAGATGCTGAAGAGCATATCCAAAAAGGAGGCCAGCTAATGTTCCAAAAATAATTACTAGAAATAGATGCATTATTTGATGCCCTAAAATAAAAAAATGCGAAGCACCAAACACCTTCATCAATGAAACATGTAGTAGATTTCTGTCTGCATATCTCTTTACTGCCATCATTGCTGAAATAACTGAAATGATGATTGTAAAGAGACTAGCTAAGTTAAAAAAAGTAACAGATTCATTAAGCGCTTCGCCTAAATTATTTCCAACATCTTCTGCTTGTTGAATTCTTATATCAGATGGAATTTCTTCAAGTTGTTCATTAAAAAGGTTTAAATTTTTTTTTGATCCAGAAAATAAATATCTATAAACAACTCTACTTCCGGTTTGAACAACTCCCATATCTTCCAAATCAATTATGTTAGCTATGGCAATAGGATAAAAACCAACAAAACTTGAATTTCTATCAGGATAGTCTTTGATAATTCCGTCAATTTTAAAAACTTTATTTCCAATAGAAACTTCATCCATTTTTTTTAATTGCAAAGTCTCAGCAACTTTATTCTCTACCCATAGATATCCAGATGGAGGACTGCCACTGTGTTTAATAGGCGATCCATCAAAATCTACAATTATTAATTCCCCTCTAAGGGGATAAAGATCTGATGTGGTCTTAATTGAAGTTAAAAGATTATCTTCATCAGAAATGATCATACTAAGAAAAGTAATCGTCTCAGCTGTATTTAGATTATTTTCTGTTCCTAAATCTAAATATTTTGAATCAATATTAGATGCTGATCGGAGAACTAAATCTGCACCTAAAATACTTGATGCTTGTAATTTCATTGAAGTCTGAAGTCTATCTCCTAAAAAACTAACACTAGAAATAGAGGTGACTGCCAAAATAATTGAAATAGATAAAATCAGTAGATCGCCACTTAAGGCTTCAGACCAAAATTTCTTAAATCCATATCTCAAACCATTAATCATAAAATTGAACCATCTGAAAGCTCATATATTTCGTCACACTTTTTAGCTAATGATAGGTCATGAGTAACGAGAACTAGCGTTGTTTTGATTAACTCATTAATTGAAAATAATAAATCTGTTATGGCAGATGAGCTTTTCGAATCTAGGTTTCCTGTAGGTTCATCGGCAAATAAAATTTTGGGCTGATTGACTATTGCTCTAGCAATTGCAACTCTTTGTTTTTCGCCTCCACTGAGCTGTGTTGCAAAATTCTTAGCTCTGGAGCCAAGGCCAACTTGAACAAGAGCATTTCTAGCTTTTTCAAATGCATCCGGATCTCCGGCTATCTCCAAAGGCAACATCACATTATCTAATGCAGACAATCTAGGCATCAAATGAAAAGATTGAAAAACAAAACCAACATCCATTGCTCGTATTTGCGCTCTTTCATTCTCATCCATATCTGTAATTACTGAGCCTAGCAATGATACGGAACCTTTTGTTGGCAAATCTAATCCTGCCATGATAGCTAACAAAGTAGTTTTTCCAGAGCCTGATGGCCCCACCAAAGATATAGGCTTGCCAAGCTCAACTGATAAATTAATATTATTAACTATTGTCAAAAGGCCCTCTGGGCTGTTAACTTCTTTTGTGATGTCTTTAACTTCTAAAATTAAGTCTTTCAATGGATTTTTGATTGCGTTTTCCGCTATTTTACTTTTAGTTACCTCTACAGTAAATTCCTCTGAAAACATAGCTATAAAAAATAATACTATAGTGATTTTAGGGGATAGTTTAAGCGCAGGATATGGTGTCAAAAATGATGAATCATGGCCCTCCCTTCTTCAGTCAAGAATTTCAAATAAAAATCTGAAGCTATCTGTAATAAATGCTGGGATAAGTGGAGATACCACCTCAGGAGGTTTATATAGGCTGCCCATATTACTTGATAAACATAAACCGAAATTAGTAATTTTGGAGTTGGGCGGCAACGATGGCTTAAGAGGTATGTCAATAAACAAAGTAATCAAAAAAAATTTAGAGGCCATGATTAATATGAGTCATGAATATGGTGCTATTGTTGTCCTTATTGGAGTTCAGCTGCCTCCAAACTATGGAAAAATATATTCCAGTAATTTTGAAAAAATGTTTGTCGATCTAGCTCTAAAATATGATCTTGTTTTAGTAAAGGGCTCAATCGTTGAAATGATTTCATCTAACCAAATGCAATCCGATGGTATTCACCCAAATCAAGCAGGACATATTGCAATTGAGATGGAGATTTGGCGCAAACTAAAACCAATTCTCGAAACTGTTACTGATTAAAATCTCTAAAATTTTTAAAAAAGAATTTTTTCTTAGTGGATCGAACTGGATTAATATCTATGCCTCCCCTTCTTAAAAATCTTCCACATAAAGTAAGATCAATAAATTTAAAATCATTAATTAAAGTTAAAAAAATTGAATCTATACAAGCTTCATGAAAATCCCCTCTTTCTCTAAAAGATTTTAAAACTTTAATAAATTTTTTTGAGTCAACCAGATTAGTAGTTGAGTGAAGATAGATATTTGCCCAGTCAGGCTGTGATGTAACAGGACAAATTGATCTGAATCCCTCATATCTAATTACAGTATTTTTTTTAATAGTTTTATTTAAACCATTAATTAGAATCGATTTAGGAGGAATGTCATATTTAATTTTTTTTCTAACAACCACTTTAGAGTTAATTAGATGAGATAGATCTCTTTCAATTAATTTATATGCATTAATTGAATTTTTAAATTTTCTTTTATAAAAGGAAGCAAGATAAATTTTTAAAGATTTAGATTCAACTGTATGACTAGAATCCAGTGGTATTTTTATTTCAATTGACTCTAGGACTGGTTGGTTGGAGCTATTTAAAAATGAAAACTCATAAGCATTCCAATAGTCAACCCCAAAAAAGTGAAATTTTTTATTTTGAGATCGGTGCACTGAATCCAATAGATCTGGTGAATAGTCTAATGTTTGAGAGCCAGTCTTTTTGCCAAGATATTTTGTTTTCACTGACGAGTTCCAGTTCCTCTATGCAGAAAAAATAAGCATGCTGATGCTAGGATAATTATGAACAGAACAATCATAGATAATGCGAAGGGAATAGAGACATCGCTAACTCCAAGCATTCCTTCCCTGAAAGTATTTACCACATAAAGCATCGGATTAGCCATAGAAATGCTTCTCCAGATATCTGGAAGTATATTGATAGAATAAAATACTCCTCCTAAATAGATTAATGGCGTTAAAACAAATGTTGGAATAATTGAAATATCATCAAAACTGTCAGCGAAAATAGCATTTATAAAACCCATCAAAGAAAAGAGAATTGATGTAAGAATAAGTACCAAAATAGTCAAGACGGGATTTGCAATATCAAATGTTGGATAAAAAAATAAACTTACACAAAAAACTATAAAGCCAATTAAAATTCCTCGAGACACTCCTCCCATGACAAAACCAGTTAATATTGCCCAATTTGGCATAGGTGAAATTAGTAATTCTTCGATAGATTTCTGAAATTTTACAGAGTAAAAAGAAGAGACAACATTTGCGTAAGAATTTGTAATTACAGACATCATTATTAGTCCGGGAATCATAAATTGAATATAGTCCAAGCCATCCATAGTTCCAATTCTTGGACCAATTAGAGATCCGAAAATTACAAAATACAATGACATTGTTACAGCTGGGGGCACCAGGGTTTGTACCCAAATTCTTAAATAACGTTTTATCTCCTTTCTTATAAGAGTTGTTAAGGAAACAAAAATTTCATTATTCTTGCTCATAATTATTTTTTGTTAACCATTTCGATGAACATTTCTTCTAATCTATTAGATTTATTTCTCATAGATAAAACTTTTATTCCTTGTTCCGTTAGTTGATCAAAAAGCTGATTGATAGATTGATCTTTTTTAATCTCTACATTTAAAGTCAAAGGATCTTCAAGCGCGATTTTAAAATTAGCAATTGCCGGAGGAGATTCGAGAGACTTATCCATATCAAGCAAAAATCCCTGAACATCCAGCCGACTCAACAAGTTTTTCATTGTTGTATTTTCGATTAATTCTCCATGATCGATAATTGCAATGTTTTTACACAATTGCTCAGCTTCTTCGAGATAGTGTGTTGTTAAAATTATAGTGGTTCCATTTGCATTAATCTCTTTTAAAAAGTCCCACATCTCTCTTCGCAGTTCAATATCAACACCAGCAGTTGGCTCATCAAGAATCAGTAATTTAGGTTCGTGGATTAAGGCTTTGGCTATCATTAACCTTCTTTTAAAGCCTCCAGAAAGTGTTCTTGCTTGCTCATCTCGCTTATCCCAAAGACCTAGCCGTTTCAGTATTAACTCAGTTTTATACAATGCTTCTTTGAGAGGAATGCCATAAAAACCTGCTTGAGTTGTAACAATATCTATAACTTTTTCAAAATTATTAAAATTTATTTCTTGAGAAACTACTCCTAATATACGCTTTGCATCTGGAAAGTTTTCGTCAGTATCAATGTTGTATATTTTTACCTTTCCAGAGCTTTTAGTTACCAATGAAGCGATGATACCTATTGTTGATGATTTGCCTGCTCCATTTGGTCCAAGCAATGCAAAAAAATCGCCCTCTTTAACTGTAAGATTGATACCTTTCAAAGCAACCACACCTGAATCATAGGTTTTTTTTAGATCTGTGATCTCAAGTGCAAATTGATTCATGCTGATTCTTCTTCAAATCCATCAACAAAAATAGCTAATAATAATCCTATAAGTAGTCCAATCCATGCGCTATAAAAAGTGATAAAAAAAGCAATGAGTAAAGCGGTTGCCATTTCTGAATTCTTGTTTGGTATCGACATGGCAACATATGCACATGCAAAACCAGTCAAAATCAGTGTTAAAGTTAAAGCCATAACCATTAGAGGTTGCATTAAAGTTACAAATGGCAGAGTAAAGTATAAAAATGGAATTCCCATTAAATAATAAGAACCAATACCATCAAAAATTGATGGCATTTGTTTATGGCCCTTTTTCCATTGTTCTGCAACAACGACATGAACCCCTGTCCATAAAGCTCCCTGTGTAGGAAAGAATGGGTTGATTAATGAGGCTAATAAATTTCTTATACCAACGGACAAGTGAGATCTATTAAGATCGATCGGTAGCTTTTCGTCATCTCGATGTTTTTGTGCATCTTTAAGTACCTCTGTGGCAGTTACTAAATCTCCAAAAAGAAGCATATAACCAATAATTACAAGCGGAAATGCATCAATGTACATTTGTAATGAGGGCAGTCCAATATAAATTGGAGAGGTCTTTTCAATCAAGCTCATGATGGCAGGTATCTTAAAACCCCATTCAATATTAAAAGTTAACTCTCCCAGCAAAAATGCAACAATGCCAGCAATCACAAAACCTGGCAGTAATCCAAGAGAGCCAATGATTTCAAAAAACTTATGCTTAGCAGCAATTTTTTTAAAAGGATTTGAAAAGGTAGTAATGACGCATAAAATGATTGCAACTGTCATAGATACTGGCTGCATGAGGTACGCATCAAAATCTTCAAAAAAAACTTGATAAAAAGCTGCCAATGCTGCACCTAGAATAATTCCAGCTTTCAATCCATTTGGAATTTTTTCAACTAGAATCTTGCCCCAACCAGTCAAACCTAGAATTAAAATTAATGCAGTAAATTCAAAACACATAGCTGCCATAAATTGAAATGCTTCTGGGTTATACCTGCAAACTCCGTCAACACATGTGCTTGCTCCCTCGGTTGGAACCCCATAGTATCCAGCAGCTGCAAGTGCACCCATAACTATTGGTACGGCAGGAGTTACCCATCCAGGTGCCATTGGTTCACCAAATATTATTGGTCCGGCAGAAATAAAAGTTCCGGCAACCATACTGAGGGCAACTGCTTCTTCAAAAGTTAAGCCAAGTTTCATTGCCAGAGGCGCAGCCGCAAAAGCAGTTGCCCCTGAAATTACTAGTCCTTGAAGAAATTCAGGGGCTCGAAATTTTATGTGAATAAATGGAATTCTTAGAGTAAATGGCCCCCATTTAATTCCATTATTTTTAGATGTTGTAATTGTATTCATTTTGAGAGTTCTGCCATCCCCTCTTCTAGGCCCTTTAATGTTAGTGGAAACATTCTATTATCCATCAACTCTCTGATAATACATAAAGAAGAGGTATAGTCCCAATGATCATCGGGAACTGGATTCAACCATGCAACTTTGTCAAAATGCTGACATATACGTTTGAGTGTTGCGCCACCCGGTTCCTCATTCCAATGTTCAATACTTCCTCCAGCATTAGTTATTTCATAAGGGGCCATAGTCGCATCACCGACAAAAATTACTTTATAGTCAGCACTATATTTGTTAATAATATCTTGGACTAAAAATCTTTCTTGTGTTCTTCTTCTATTGTCTTCCCAAACGGACTCGTAAACACAGTTATGAAAATAAAAATATTTTAAATGTTTAAATTCTGTTTTTAGAGCTGAGAAAAGTTCTTCACACAGTTTAATGTATGGATCCATTGATCCACCAACATCAAAAAATAACAGAACCTTTACATGATTAGTTCTCTCAGGAATCATATTAATATCTAAAATTCCTGCATTTCTTGCAGTCGATTTAATCGTTCCATCCATATCCAGCTCATATTCAGTGCTCTGTCGAGCGAATTTTCTCAATCTTCTTAGAGCAACTTTAATATTTCTAGTTCCTATTTCAACGGAATCATCTAAATTTTGAAATTGTCTTTGTTCCCAGACTTTTACTGCTTTTTTTTGACCACCCTCACCGCCTACTCTTACACCTTCAGGATTTTGACCATTATTACCAAAAGGAGATGTGCCATTAGTACCAATCCATTTATTACCACCCTCATGCCTCTCTTTTTGTTCTTCTAATCTTTTTTTAAATTCTTCTAATAATTTCTCTAAACCACCAAGTGATTGTATTTTTTTTAATTCCTCTGGATCTAATTCTTTTTCAAATGCTTTGCGTAACCAATCCTCTGGAATTAAAGCTTCGAAAATATCTTCTAAAGTTTCTATACCCTTAAAATATATTTCAAAAGCTTTATCAAATTTATCGTAATTTTTTTCATCTTTTACAAGAATAGTTCTTGAAAGAAAATAGAAATCTTCCATATCGGCAAATGCAAGATTTTTTTCAAGAGCACCTAATAAATCTAGTAATTCTCTCAGAGTACATGGCACACCCGCTGATCGAACTGTATGAAAAAGATTGATTAACATTTATTTTGTTTGCTCTCGTCTAGACATAAAAGCAAGCCTCTCAAGAAGTTGAACATCTTGTTCATTTTTTAGTAACGCTCCGTATAAAGGTGGTATCGCCTTAGAGGTATCCGCATTCTTTAGGATTTCATCAGGCAATTCATCTGACATAAGTAATTTAAGCCAATCAATTAGTTCAGATGTTGATGGTTTTTTCTTCATTCCTGGAATTTTTCTAACATCAAAAAATATATCAAGAGCATCTTTTACTAAAGCTTTCTTGATTTTTGGATAATGGACTTTGACAATACCTTCCATTGTTGGACGATCAGGAAATTGAATGTAATGAAAAAAACATCTTCTTAAAAATGCGTCTGGAAGTTCTTTTTCATTATTTGATGTAATAATAATTAAAGGTCTTTTTTTGGCTTTTATTGTCTCTCCAGTTTCATAACAATAAAACTCCATGCGATCTAACTCCTGTAATAAATCATTTGGAAATTCAATATCTGCTTTATCAATTTCGTCGATTAATAAAACAACTTGCTTATCTGATTCAAAGGCTTCCCATAACTTTCCTTTTTTAATGTAATTTTTAATATCTTTAACTCTCTCATCTCCAAGTTGAGAATCTCTAAGTCTTGTGACAGCATCATATTCATAAAGCCCCTGGGATGCTTTTGTAGTAGATTTGACGTGCCATTCAATTAAATCCATTCCAAGTGATTGAGCTACTTCAATTGCTAATAATGTTTTGCCAGTTCCTGGCTCTCCTTTAATTATTAAAGGACGTTCTAATGCTATAGTTGCATTAACAGCCATACTGAGATCCTCAGTAGACACATAATTTTTTGTACCAGTAAATTTCATTTGGTTTCCTTTTTTTAGTTTGAAGAAATTTTTTCTTCTGATTTTAAGATTTTTGCGAGCTGCCTGCTAGTAGCAACTAAGTTTCCTTTAATATCCCATATATAACAATCTTGCTCAAAATATCCATTACTTATATCTTTTGCAAGTCCATCAATAAACAATAAATTTGTTTGGGGAAGTTGACGAATGTTGCAAGTTAATGCAAGTGTAGGAATCCATCCCAAAGATCCATATTTATTTTGAACAACAGGCGGCAAAATATCAGCTAAATATGAAAGAACAAATGTATCCGCAATACCTCCCTCCAATTCTAGATAAGCAGAACAGCGAGCTTCTGCCGCATCGGAAGAAATATCTCTATCCCACCAAGCATGATCTGGATGAACTGACATATTTAATTGCTTTATAAATGATGGAGTTGATCCCGACCCTAAATTCTCGTAATTCATCACTTTAAAATCATTCTGTTTAACAGTTTTCATTATTTCAGGTACTGAAGTCTTAAGGCCTGAATAACCTTTCATATAATCAAAATCAGAACACAGTGCTGAGTACAAACATGTTATTTTATTATTCTGAATCAATTTAACTTGACCCATTGATGATCCTTTAGAAGTTCTGAAGACTTCAACATGTAGCTCAGCACATTCTGGTTCGGTTCTATCAAGAAAATAGACATTTGAATTAATTGCGCTTGGATGGGGAAGTACTTGCGTCATCGCTTTATTCATTAACGCTAATAAATATCCTCCGTGAGGCGTATTGCCAACAAAATATCTTGGATCAGGAGTAAAAGAAAAAATATTTTCTGAAACTTTGCTCAGAACTAAGGCTGCTTGAAACTGTTCAAATTGGTTCATATTGATAGATAATTACAACATCATTGTAATAGATAGAATTTAAAAATGGCTGGATTTATAGATATTGCTTGTAATTTTACTCATGATTCTTTTAAAGATAATTTAGAGACCGTTATAGCTGATGCTGAAAATGCTGGAGTAGAGAAATTTGTTTTACTAGCAGCGAGCTTAAAAGATCTTGATCCAATCAAAGTTATTCAAAGTAAATCTCCTGAAAAATATTTTATTTGTGCTGGTATTCATCCTCATCATGCTAATGAAATCAACGATATTAATTACAAACAATTGCTCGCGAAACTTCAGTCAACTTGTCCTAATGCAATAGGTGAAACTGGATTAGATTATTTTAGGAATATTTCTCCCCCTAATATTCAAAGAGATTCCTTTAGAATGCAAATTGATATTGCGAAAGAATTAAAACTACCTCTCTACCTTCATCAAAGAGATGCGCATGATGATTTTATAAAAATCATTAAAGATAATATTAAAAATTTCCCTAAATTTATTGTTCATTGTTTTACAGGTACTCAAAGTCAATTAGATCAATATTTAGAGTTAGGAGCCTATATTGGTCTTACGGGATGGATATGTGACGCAAAAAGAAACATTGATCTACGTAAATCAATTAAAAATATACCAATTGAAAGGATGATGATAGAAACTGATTGCCCTTTTCTAATCCCAAAAAATCTTATCAGTAAGCCCAAAAATAATTTAAATGAGCCAAAATATTTACCTCACATAGCTAAAGAAATTTGTGAGCTTATTGATGTTAAGATAGATAAATTAAAAAATGTTACGACTAATAACGCCATAAATTTTTTCAGCTAAAACAAGATCTATCTAAATTATATTTGGAACAGATTTCGTCATTGTTTTCTCCAGCTTTTACTGAAGAATGCTTGATATTAGGAGTTGTATTAGAAAACCGTGGTGCAGGTGCTGGCTGGGTTATCCCATCAACTTCAACAAATGAATTTCTTGCCTTCATATGATGATGATCAGGGGCTTCAGACAAACTTAAGACAGGTGCAACACAAGCATCAGAGCCTTCAAAAATTTTTGCCCATTCATCGCGAGTCTTTTCTTTTATTCTATCTTTCATAATAGACTTTAATTCTGGCCATAATTCTTTATTATGCTGATCTTGAAATTTTAGATCTGAGATCTCAAGTTTCTCTAATAAAACTGAATAAAATTGAGGTTCAATTGAACCAACTGCAAGAAATTTTTGGTCAGCACATTCATAGGTATCATAAAAATGTGCGGCCCCATCTAAAGCATTAGACTCTCTTTCATCTAGCCAAAAACCAGAGGCTTTAAAAGCATAGAACATTGTCATCAGAATTGAGGCACCATCAACCATTGCAGCATCAACAATCTGACCATTACCACCTTTTTTTACGTTTAGAAGTGCGGAAACAATTCCAAGAGCAAGGAACATCCCGCCCCCACCGAAGTCTCCTACTAAATTCAGTGGAGGTGGAGGTGTCTGACCTTTCCTGCCCATTGATCCTAGTGCGCCTGTTAATGCTATGTAATTTATGTCGTGGCCAGCTGTTTTTGCTAGTGGTCCATCTTGCCCCCAGCCTGTCATCCTGCCGTAAACCAGATTTGAATTAATTTTCAAACACTCTTCAGGACCAAGACCAAGCCGTTCCATAACACCAGGTCTGAAACCCTCTATAAGCCCATCGACATTTACTAACAATTTTTTAATTTCTTCAATTGTTTTTGGATTTTTTAAATCTGCAGACAAAGATAGTTTTGATCTGTGCTGAAAATCTATTGTATTTCCTTGACCATGTTGAGAAGCTCTATCAATTCTAATAACCTCTGCTCCTAAATCAGCTAGAATCATTCCACAAAAAGGCCCAGGCCCAATACCAACAAATTCAACGAGTTTTGTGCCACTTAAAGGTCCTGCCATTTATAACTCCTGATATGAAAAAGCATTAAAAAATTTCAATAGAAATGGTAACAAAGTTAAGGAAGCGAAAAAAGAAACCATTAAAGCAAAAGCTGTGAATAATCCAAAAAGAACAGTTGGCGTAAAATTTGAAAGAGCAAAAATAGAGAATCCAGATGCTATTGTTGTTGCGGTATAAAAAACAGCCCTACCTACAGTCTCATGCGTGTTTAATATTCTTTGATCGTTAGATAAGTCTTTATTACGAACCTCAATCTTATACCTATAAAGATAATGAATAGTATTATCTACTGCCATTCCAACACTAATTGCAGCCACAGTGATAGTCATTATATCCAGCGGTATATTTAAAAATCCTAAAAAACCTAAAACAGAGCCAGCTGTAATTAAATTTGGAGCAAGCGCAATTAAAGTAATTTTTATTGATCTAAAAAGTATTAACATCATCAATCCAATAATGGAAAAAACTATTCCTAATGATTTTATTTGTGAGGAAAATAATGACTGCAACATATTATTATATAAAACTGCTAGACCTGTTACCTGAATTTGATCTTTAGTTAAATCAAATTTAGTAACAAGGTCATAATTAATCTTGTTTAACAGCTCATTTCTATTGAGTGTTTCTGCAGACTCAAGAACTCTTGCTGAAATTCTTACTTTTGAATCATCCTCATTAATATAAGAGTAAAGCAAAGTTTCTTTAATATCTTCTGGCAGCACAGAGCGTAATAAAGCTAACTCTAGGTCATTTAATTCATTATCATCATTAATCATTCTTGCTAATTTAATACCGCTTGCTACGCTTAAGACTTTTCCCATTTCAGGAATTTCGTCAAGATAATCATGAATCTCCTCTAGCTTCGCTAAAGATGAAGAATTCCACCAGTAACCAGAAGCATCACTAGATTCATCTGCAAATAAATCATCTTCAAATAAATCATCGCCTTCAAAATCCAATCCATCAAATATTTCAGGGACTGGTTGATCAATTAAAATATCTAGTGTGGCAGTTCCCCCTAATTGTTGATCAAGCAATAACATGCCCTGATAAATTTCTGTGTCTGGAGAAAAATAGTCTATAAATCTATTCTCAACTTCAAGTTTTGAAATTCCGTAAACTAATGAAATTGAAATAAAAATAAAAAAGGCAGCAATCAACTTTCCTTGATTGATTGTAAAAGATGCTAGTTTTGAAGGTATTTTATTAATGAAATCTAGTGAGTGAGTATGTGTAGTTTTTATAACAAGCTTCATTAAACTTGGTAAAAAAGTAAAAGTAAAAGCAAAAGCAAAAGCCATTCCAACTGCCATCATTTTCCCAAACTCAATTACAGGTTTAATATCTCCCATAATCAGTGAAAGAAAAGCTATTGCAGTAGTTAATGCAGCAAATAAACATGGCATAACCATCTGATTTAAGGTATTTAATATAGCCTCATCTACTGATTCAGAGTTTTTTGAAACTTCCGAAAATCTTACCAATACATGTACGGTCAATGAAATAGTTAATATTAGTAATAAGGCAATAAAGTTTGATGAGATAACACTAATTTTCCAATTCATTAAACCAAGTACACTTGCGGTAAATGCTGTAGTAACAAATGCATTACTTAATGGCAAAATTACAAACCAAATATTTTGAAAAAATAAATAGAGCATTAAGCAAAAAATAATTGCAACGCCAGCTCCAAATGCAGCTAAATCTGATTTTATAAAACTCATCATGTCTGTTGCTATCATTGATGCACCACCTAAAAACAAAGTTCCTTGATCATTGTTTTGTAACAAAATTTCTCTAATCTGAGTTATTAAATCTCTTCTTTCATTCGCCTCATTGTCATTTATGTTAGAAATTTGTTGATTGATATTACGAAGTTGATTTTTTTGGCTGATCGAAAGGCTGGATATATCGAGCAACTCATATCTTTTTTGAATTAAATCTCTATACAAACTATTCTCTTGAATAGTTACCTGTATTGCTGTTGTATCTCCAGATGGACTAATTATGAGCTCTGAATAAACAGGATTATTGAGTATTTCCTCTTTTGCTGCTTCAAAATCAACATCTTTAGATTCTAAAGTTTTAAGATTATCCATCAAATCGGCTAAAGGAACTTTAGGCTGAAAGAATATTGGGGCATCTAAAATGCTAAGAACCGATTGAATACTGGGAAGCTTTTCTAACTCATGGGTTAACTTTTGAATTGTTGCCAATGATTGAGGTGAAAAAAGGTCTGCCTTGGGGGTGAAAGTAATAATTAAGAAATCTGAATTGCCAAAAATTTTTCCTGTCTCTCTATATATCCTAAAGGCTTCATCACCCTCTATGACTAATGCATCCGAAGATGCATCAAGTTTAAAATTTTTAAGCCCGACACTTGCTGAAAGAAAAATAGCTACTATAAAAACCATTACTGTAATTGGTTTTTTGAGAATTAATCTAAAGATACTCTGCATATTTATAATTTTTTGTTGGCGCAGTCTGGAGATGAAAATATTACTGGATTATCTTTGTATTCTTCAATAGTAAAGGCTTGTATAGATAATGCGTGTATTTCTTTCATGACTTTGGATAGAATTTGATATATCAATTGATGTCTTTTAACTCTGCTCAGTTTTATAAAATCATCTGAAGCAATTATCAATTTAAAATGAGTCTCTGAATTTGGGGGGACATTATGCATTGAACTCTCATTCTCTAAAAACATATGCTCGATAGTTAATTGATTGTTCAAAGCATTTATGATGCTTTCATAAGCACTCATGCGGACTCCATTCTTAAAAGATATTCTTTATTTATTTTCCCAAGGGCAAAATCCCCTGTTGATCCATCTTGCTTAATTACCCTGTGACATGGAATAAGAAGAGGTAGTGGATTTAACCGACAAGCAGTTCCAACTGCCCTTGCAGCTCCTGGAGAGCCAATCATTGAAGCTAGCGAAGAATAAGATTCAGTATGACCTCTTGGTATTGTTAGTAATGTTTCCCATAACTTTATCTGAAATGGGGTGCCTTGAAGAAAATATTTTGGGAAGCTTTTTAAACCTTGTTTGCTAAAGAAATGATTTATTACCTTTTGAAGACTAATATCAGGGAAATAAGAGGAATGTTGTTGGTCAATATAACTAAGCTTTACCAAAAAAGAATTAACATAGAAAGAGTTAAAATTTCCAATTGGAGTTATTATTGACTTTGCTTCCATGTGTATAATTTTAACATTGGCAACTCCATGAAATAAAAAAATATAAAAAAAGAGGGCCTAGGCCCTCTTTGGTCAAAAGAATATATTCTTTATTTCAATTGGTAAGTAATATAAATCCTGCTGTTAGAACATGAATCAATAAGCTCTCCTAGTGCTTTATCTTCATCTGATCCATTTATATTGATCCAATAATTATCAGATGCAGCACCAAGCTCAGCTACTGTTCTTGCATAAAGTGAGTATACATAATCATAATCCCCTTCTGTAGCACCAGAACCAGGAAAAATCATTTTACGACCAAGATTATCTCCTTTTGATCTGGCTGCAATTGCAAAATCTTTATATGCATCAAATACTTGTCGACCAGTTACTCCATCTTTCATCTTGCAATCTGAAAACCTAACCGCTCCTACTTCCATGTCACCTTCTGGAGATGAAATTGGCCATTGCCAAGTATCAATTGCTTGAACTGGAATTGTTGGTGCTTTTTTAAGAAGTTCAGCTCCATTTTTAATCCAATAATCTAAGCCAACATATTGTTCAGTTGCATTTGGCCAAATTCCCAAAAATACACTATCTAGGGCTTGAGAATTTGAATTGAAGTAAGGCATAAAAACAACAGGCTGCCAATTATCATAAATCGAATGCTTGCTGGTCCATTGAACTAACTGATCGCCCCATTTTAATAAGTCTTCAAAATCCTTACCAGGCTTAAATTTATCAACATAATATTCTGCTTTATTTGGAACAGGCTGATATTTATATTCATCTTGTGCATAAGTAATTGCTGGCACTAGTAACAAACATACTGCCAACATAGAAGTTAGATTTTTCATATTTTCTCCGTAAAAATGTATTTAAAATACACATTAACACGAAAATAATTTTATTGTTTGAAATTTATTTAAATGGTGCGGCATCCGAGATTCGAACTCGGACCATCTGCTTGGAAGGCAGATATACTAGCCATTATACTAATGCCGCTGCTTAATGACTTTCGTATATTACACTATCTTTTAACTAATCTTAAGAATATTAAATACTATCCAAGCATTTTAAAAAACTCACAGACAGAAATAGTTTAAAATTAATTATGTTAATTGATTTTTACCACCTAAAAAAAGCAAAGGTTGGCTACACAATCCATGGAATACGAGTTATTAAAATTGCATTTAGACTAATATTTCTTGGATTAGCAGGAATTATTCATGCGTTATTACCTTTTATTTTTTTAGAAACTGTCAGCACTGGAGTGAAAAAAATTAATCAAGAAATTTCTCAATTTTAATTTATATCACTTTATAACGACGATACATTTTTGAGGGCTGGCATATCGACTGCTCCAAAAGCAATGCTTGAATTTCTCTGCTTATCTTTAATGACTGCCAGGATTCTATAAATTCTTGCCTTGATTCAAGAGATAAGAAAATATTTGTCCATTGAAATTGATTTGCAGAATCAATTGCTTCTCCATAAAAAATATCCACCGGAGAATTATATTTCAATAATGCATCCGTGAATTGCTCAAGGACTAATTTTAATGTTGCATAATTAAATCCTGTGATGTATTCACAATTTAATATTTCTGAAATTACATTTGAATCCAAGATATTTTTAGAAGTGAGATTCAAACTTCTGATTAAAATATCTGAGTCCTCACATGCTGCTATCTCATCAAAGGATAACGTTTCAAGAGTAAGTTTAAATCTATCCAATGACAGCTGATAAGAGTGATTAAAAACTAGTTTGAAAGATTTGGTATCTATTTGATCGTTTTTTAATAGTGGAAATAAAAAAAATAGCTCCTCAGTACCTCCGTCAATTCTTGAAAAACTATTAACAAATTTAGGTATAAATCTCTCAACTGAATTGAGAGTTTTACCTGAAACTAAATTGCAATTTAAAGAAGTTTGATTAGTTGAGAATTCAGGCTTGATGAAGTTATCAAGATCTAAATTAGAATTTTGAGGATCTCCACCGCATCCTGAAACAACTATGAACAAAATTATTAAAAGATAGTATTTCAACTTTAGTTAAAAATATTTAAATAATGACATAATAATATTATGAAAAAATA
Organism: uncultured SAR86 cluster bacterium; assembly: GCA_902623685.1. Taxonomy (GTDB): domain Bacteria; phylum Pseudomonadota; class Gammaproteobacteria; order Magnimaribacterales; family D2472; genus D2472. The sequence continues at coordinate 44,411 of CACNUQ010000006.1, read as the reverse complement.
TATCTGCCTACAGGTTATATGGATGTGCTCTATTCTTTTTGCCTCTACTCAAGTTCATGCATATAAATATGGACTGGGATCTTGCCTTGATCAAAGCCTTGATCAAGCAATTTGGTTGGCTATTCAAGAAGAAAAATTAGATGGATTTATTTTTCTTGGAGACAATGTTTATGGAGATCAACCAAATGGGCAGCTTCTGAAAATGAAAAATGCATATGAAATTCAAAAAACTAGACTACCTAAGTGGTTAATAAAAGAAAAAGAGATTTTAGCTATATGGGATGACCATGATTTTGGATTAAATGATGGAGGAAAAGACTATCTCTATAAAGAAAAATCTAAAAAAATGTTTTTAAATTTCTGGAATGTTGCTGAGGATGACCCAAGGAATTACAGAGAAGGCTTGTATTTCAAAAAAATTAAAGACATAGATGGAACTAAAATTGAAATAATTGCTCTAGATACAAGATATTTCAGATCAAAATTAAATGGTAAGAAAAACGCTTATAAGCCAAATACAAATCCTCATGCAACCATTCTTGGTAAAAAGCAATGGGATTGGTTCCGATCAACAGTCACTAACTCAACAGCAAAAGCAATTATTATCTTATCGTCTATTCAAGTATTAGCTACTGATCATCCATATGAAAAATGGGCAAACTTTCCGTTAGAGCGCTCAAAACTAATAAGGGCTCTATCTGAAGCAGGTAAAGATAAAGCAATAATTGTAGTTTCAGGCGATAGACATAGATCAGGAATTTATCAAAATAATTTTTTTATCGAAATTACGGCTTCTTCCCTGAATAAACCTGGATCAAAATTTAAAGAAAGTGATCCATTGTTAATAGGTGAGACATTTCCAGACATGAATTACGGAATTTTGGATATACAGCCGTTACAAAATAAAATTACTCTCTCACTACACGACAAAAAAGGAAATAAACTTAATTCTAAAATTATTAATTTCTTTCAATGATAAGATCAAATATGAAAAACATGGGGCTAATATTTCCAGACGAGTTATCTGCAAATAATAAAGTTCTTTCTGCTATCAAAAACTCTGATCCGCTATTACTTTATGAGCCATGTGATTCTTTTTACCAACTAAAACATCATAAACATAAATTGGTATTGCTTATTTCAGGTTTAAGACACTGGAAAAAAGAATTAGAAAAAGATTTTCAAAATATTATTCATGTAAAAATTACCAAAGATAGAAACAAAGACTTAATGCATGAACTTGAAATCATTCATAAAAAAATTGAATTTAATATTTTACATGTGACGCAACCAAGTGATCATGGAATTTTGACTCAACTGATGTTCTTTGGATCAACTCATAATGTTGAATTAAAAATTTATCCAGATACTAAATTTATTGATTCAATAGAAGGATTCTCAGAATGGTCAAAGGATAAAAAATCTCTAGTGCAAGAATATTATTATCGATGGCTAAGAAAAAAATATAACTTACTTATGAATGGTAATAAACCTTTGGGAGATAAATGGAATTTTGATAAAGAGAATCAAAAAAGTATCTCAAAATTAAAAGAAATTCCAAAAAAAAGACTCAAAATAAAATCAGATGAGATAACAGTAACAACAATGGTTGATGTAGAAAATTGTTTCCCAGATTCAATTGGGGATTTAGAGGCTTTTAATTGGGCAGTTACTCATAAAGGCGCAAGAAAACAACTTAAAACATTTTTAAATAATTACTTTAGGTTATTTGGAGATTTTGAAGATGCTATCGATCAAGAAAATAATACCCTGTTCCATTCTCTTTTATCTCCATATATAAACTCTGGATTATTAGATCCAATGGAGTGCATTGTTGATGCTGTTAGCTATTTCAATGATGTAGATAATAAAATTCCAATAAATGCTTTAGAAGGATTTGTTAGGCAAATTTTGGGATGGAGAGAGTTTATTAGAGGAGTTTATTGGGAAAATATGCCGCAATACAAACAGATGAACTATTGGTCTCATAAAAATAGTTTAAATAATAATTGGTATTCTGGAGAGACAGGAATTCCCATATTAGATGATGCAATTAAAGAATCTGCATTAACAGGTTATACGCATCATATAAATAGACTAATGATTATTTCAAATCTGATGAATTTATCTAACATCAATCCAAATGAAATTTATAGATGGTTTATGGAAATGTATGTAGATTCTGCAGATTGGGTAATGGTGCCTAACGTTTATGGAATGGGCACATATGCTGACGGGGGTATATTTTCTACAAAGCCTTATATTTGTGGCTCAAGTTATATGCTTAGAATGTCAAATTACAAAAAGGGAGACTGGTGCGATGCGGTTGATGGTCTGTATTGGAAATTTATAGAAAATAATAGAGATTTTTTTGCAACAAACCCCAGATTGGCACTAATGATTAGATCGCTGGATAAGATGAATGTTGAAAGGAAAAATAAAATTTTTCATGCTGCGGAAACATTTATTGAAAAAAATACTTCTTAAAGATCTTCCAACAAAAACTCGGAAACAGCAAGGTTTAACTCATTGTGGGCTTGAATTCCATTAGGAACTAATTGATACCTCCATCTAAATGAGAGATTCCTTTCAACTCCAAGTCTAGTCAGATCATTGAAAAAATTTGTACCTCTATCAAGCCTATTCTTACCTTGTTTTTTTGCTTTTCTTGTTTTGATAAGAGTTCTATCTATTTTCTTAATATTATTATCACTTAAGAAAACTCCACCTTTTAATCGCATAAACCACTCAATTCTTTGGTTTGAAAGATTCATGTTTTTAGTCCCAAAAGGAAAATCTACCTGATCATCAACAAATGTGTAAAATCCAGAATTTGCCATGGCTACTTTATCTACTCTTGTATCATTGCTAAATAAAAGATAGCGCTGAACGAATTCAGAACCCTTTGAGTAACCATAGAGTCTATAACTTAAAGTAGAGAGCTTTAATTTGCTGTGAAAAAAATCAAATAGAATTCCTAGTGAATTATCTAAATGCATTGATTTATTATTTAATAATCTACCCTTCTCATTACTTATCATCAAAAGGGAATACTCTGAATAAAAATCATCAGAAAATTTTGGAGCAACTAAAACGACATTTCTGTCTCTGGCAATTTGAAGCCAGTCGTTAATAGATTTTTTTGCGTCTCTTGAGTCTCCATGGATTAAAAAAATAATTTTTGTTTTCTGATTTATAAACTTTGGAGTTGAATAAAAAATGTTGATATCTGGCTTATTCCAATAAGAAAATGTTACTTCTTGAATTTGTCGAGCTGATAGGTCAAAAGCAATAAATGAAGCTAAGGTTGATAAAAAAATCTTCATTAATGGTGACGCTCATGTTGATTTGGTATTTCAGGAGGTATGCATTTGCCTATCTCCCAATCTCCAGGCTTACAATCATAAATGATTCTTCCGTGATCTTTGAGGTATGAGTCTAAAATTTGGTGAGCATGAGCCCCAAAGCCTAATGATGCATCATTTTGCAATTCATCTTTTGGAATTGTGTAAGTTGACCAATCTTTAGGGGCTCGCCATCCAGGCGGAGGAACTAAGAGAGTTCTAGTTCCTGCAATTGGATGCAGAGCCCTCCAGTTTCTAATTTTTTCAGCCATTTCTATGACTAAATTAGGTTCTTGGGATGCCAAATCCTGATACTCATATGGATCATTAGCAATATTAAATAACTTATTTTCAACTTTAATTTCAAGTAATGAAGATGAAATAGATTGGACAAGCTTCCATTTTTTATTGAATACAGTGGTATGAAAATGTCCATAATTAGGAATTTCCGATACAAAGTATATATCCTCTCTTAATGGAATATCCTCTCGTTCAATGATCGCAGGCCACATATTTCTGCCATCAATCATTTTTGTATTTTTCATATTTATCCCGCTTGCAGATGAAAGAGTCGGAAATACATCCATAACTGTCATAATTTGATCAAGTGAGCTACCTGCTTCTATTTTCCCTTTCCATTTTAATGCTGCGACAACTCTGATACTTCCTTCGAATGTATCTCCCTTGCCTCCTCGAAGAGGAAAATTATCTGCCCCGCCTCCTCCATAAGTAGCTCCTCCATTATCAGAGCTGAAAAGAATTATTGTATCTTCCTCAATTCCTGCATCTTCAATAGTCAACAAAATCTCACCAATGGCTTGATCAAGAGCATCCACAACCGCAGCATATAAAGGCCTAGCAGATGGGGCTAAAGTTTTACTTACCTCTCTTGTTCTATCAGCGGTAATATTTCGAGTAGGCTTTCTTGTATCTTCAAGAGTTTTATATTTTTCTATTAAATTATCAGGTGCCTCAAGTGGGGTATGAGGAGCTAAGAAAGGGACATACATAAAAAATGGTCTTTCTTTATCTCTAGAATTTATCCAATTTGACGCTTCTCTTGCTAAAAGAAAGGTTGAGTAACCTTGATCATTTATAGTGACTCCATTTTTTTGGAAATCAATTCCACCTTGATTTGAGAATGGAGGGAAATAACCAACCTCTGTATGAAGATGGCCATAAAAATGATCAAATCCTCTTTGATTGGGATGAAAAATTTCCTGCGAATGACCAAGATGCCATTTTCCGAACATTGCTGTTTGGTAACCATTCATTTGAAAAGATTCAGGCATAAAATGTTCATCTGGGTGAATACCGTTATTCATCCAAGGCATTATTACACTGTAGGCGACCCCAAGTTTTAATGGATCTCTGCCCGTCATTAATGCCGCTCTAGTTGGACTACATATTGGTGTTGTATAAAATCTATTTAAAGAAACTCCCTCTTTAAATAAAGAATCAATGTTTGGTGTTTTGAATGGAGCTCCTCTCAAAGAAATATCTGCCCAACCTAGATCATCTACTAAAATAACAATTACATTTGGTTTTTTTACATCTGCAAAGGAGTTAAAACTTAATAAAGCAATAAAGAGTGTTAAATATCTAAAATTCATAATCACTTTCATTAAATTTTTTAGTCCAATTCCAATATTCTAGCAACTTCCATGGGGATGTGGTCACAACTTTACCAGAGGAGTTTTGATACCAGCTTGAAACTTTTTCATGCTCCCACACCATTTGTTCATGTCTTGCTTCAAATTTATCCTGATATTTTTGCTCTATATCTCGCTTAACTTTAAATGTTTTTAAATTATTATTTACCAAATATTCAATTGCAGAACAAATATAATTAATTTGACATTCAGAATTAAAAATAATACTCCCTGCATGAGCTAAATTTGTACCTGGACCATACATAGCAAAAAAATTGGGCATGGTTGAAAAGGTAATTCCAAGATATGACTTAGGTGAATCTTTATAAATCTTGTTAAAATCTCCAGAACCTCCATCAATCTTCATTGGGCAAAAAAATTCTTGAGCCTTGAAACCTGTTGCAAAAATGATTGTATCAAGCTCTATTTCTTGACCAGAAGAAATAATACCTTTTGAAAACATATCTGTGACGCCCTCTGTAAGCAAATTAACATTTGGTAGATGAAGCGCTTTTAACCAAGCTCCATTATCTTGCAACATACGTTTACCAAAAGGTGGGTATTTTGGGATTACTTTTTCAATTAATGACTGATCAGAAATTTGAGACATCATAGCTTCAGTAAAAAGCTGCCTCATCGCATCATTGTCCTGATTTATAGAATGACCTTCTTTCCAACTAGGATCTATAAATAATGAATCAAGCAATTGATCAGAGCCAGGGTAAAATAATAAAAATCTATACCATCTTGCATAAAATGGAAGATTAGCTAGCAACCATTTTTTTCCTTGATCTACTTCATCATGATAAATAGGATTGGGAAACATCCACGGAGGAGATCTTTGAAAAATAGTTAGTTCCTTGCATGAATCAGCAATACTCGGAACTATCTGAAAGGCGCTGGCTCCACTTCCTACTACTGCAACTTTTTTTTCAGAAATCACATCATAATCCGGCCATTGCGAAGAATGAAAAACGTCTCCCTGAAAATCATCGATGCCATTAATATTTGGTACATTAGGTTGATTCAGTTGGCCAACACAAGAAATAATGATGTTTGTCTTTTCTTGTATTTTGTTATTTTTATTCTGAGAAGTTACAGACCATAGGTTAGTCAATTCATCAAAAGTTGCAGATATAACTTCCGTTTCAAAATATGTATTTTTTTCAATGCCATATTTATAAAAGCATGTTTCAAAATATTCTAATAATTCTGGTTGTTGAGAAAAATGTTCTGACCATTGGTGATTTTCTTCAAAAGAATATGAGTAAAAATGATTCGCAATATCCACTCTTGATCCTGGATATTTATTCTCATACCAAGTTCCTCCAACGCGAATATTTTTTTCATAAATTTTAAATTTAATACCTAATTCAGCAAGTCTAATTCCAGCTAATATTCCCGACATCCCTGCTCCTATAATCAACACCTCTAGATCAGATTGAAAATCATTTGATTTCTTCAATTGTTGAGTGTTTAGAAGATTTATATTTATCTCTTGCAACATCATCGGAACGTAATCAGACGAAACAGCCTCTCCAACAATATAATTCATCATTGTGTTTAACTCATCATCGGATGGAAGATATAAATCTTTTTTTTGTGAATGTTCAAAAAATTTTTCTATTTCATTAATAGCAAATTCTTTGATGATTTTTTTATCTTCTTCACTTAAGAAACCTTGTATTTCCCCCAAAACTGCTTGGCTGGGTTGAGGTAATTTATTTAAGATAGAAATATCTCCTGTAAAATGAACCATTAAAGCTGCGATAACTGGAAAACTTGCAGAATCCAATGCATTAGATAAGGTTTGTTTGTTAATATTCACAGTAATTTAATTATGCACTCAAAAACAATTAGCTCTTTAACTTAATTATATAAATGTCAGAATATTTAGAAACCATCAAAAAAATTCATGATTCAACTTTTCGTTTTGTCCTTATTTCAAGTGGCGGCGGAACCAATGCAATATCTGAAATTTTAAAAGTGCCGGGTGCAAGTAATTCTGTTTTAGAAGCGTATGTTCCTTATGCAAAGGAATCCCTTGATCATTATCTTTTGAGGCAACCTGATCATTACTGCAGTCATGATACCACTCTAAGCATGGCCGCCAAGGCTTACAGTGCTGCAAAAAAAATTGATCCAAAAACTCATCCAAAAAAATTATTGGGTATTGCTATTACAGCATCATTGGCAACCAATTACGTAAAAAAGGGCGATCATAAATTTTTCATTGCCATTCAAACTCATAAGTATTCGCATAGTTTTTCTTACCAATTTACAAAGGGAGAATTATCCAGGGATGAAGAAGAAGCAGTGGTTACTAAATATATAATTAACGCCCTATCAGGTGCATGCGGAGTAAATCAAGGCATTCAAGATGAAACTCCAAATCTTAGGATTGAAAAAGTAAAAGCTGAAAAATCTTGGATAAAGCTAGTGGATAATAAAATTGATTATGTTTCTTCATCTAATCATTTACCAGAATTAATTTTTCCGGGTTCATTTAATCCATTTCATTCAGGCCATGCTGAAATGAGTGAATTGGCACAGAAAAAAACCGGCCTTAGTCCTGCCTATGAAATTTGTATTCAAAATGCTGACAAACCTCCTCTCTCATATCACGAAATTCAAAGGACTGTACTTCAATTTAGTCAAAGCTATGATTGGGTACTTACGAAAGCAGGTAAATTTTCTGATAAAGCTAAATTATTTCCTAATTCAGTATTTATTATTGGAGCAGATACACTTACAAGAATGTTAGACGAGAGGTTTTACCTCAATAGAAAAGATATGCTCGATCAACTTGATCTATTTAACAGCCACAACATAAATTTTCTTGTTTTTGGACGTAAAATTAAAGATATCTTCATAAGCCTTGATTCAGTTGAAATACCAGAGCATATTGATAATAGATTCACTGGCTTTGGTGAAGAAATTTTTAGGGATGATATCTCTTCCTCAATAATAAGAAAGGTAAACAAATAAAATTTTATTTACTGTGAGGAGGTAATTTCGCTTCTACAAACCACTCATGTTTCTGTTTGGCAGGATTAAATTTCTTTAATCGTAATTTTTGATTTTCGATAACAAGTTTCTTTGTTTTTACCGCTAAATAGTGATAAGTGTGGCTGTCTCTAGACTCACTCTCGGGGATCAAATAAACCTTTGTTTGCTTTTTTTTACTGTCTGCCATAATACTGAGGATGATTATACCGAAATCGTTATATTTTCCTATTAAATTGAATAAAAAATCTCATCAAAGTCTATTTTATTGCTTTATTAATTAACTTAAAATATACGCTTCAAAGCTTCCATATGCTTCTTAAATTTAATTTTGTAACTCGATACTTTATGCGTTTGAAAAATTTCTACCTTGCACTCATGAGTGTATTTGCTCTAGAAATCGTTAGTAGCAATGAAAATGGCATTGTTCTAGATGGAGTGCTAACACAAGATGAGTGGAATCAATCAACTGAATTTGACTTAGAGTATGAATTGATGCCGTCGCGAAATACACCTGCAGCTTTAAGAACAACTGCATATGTGAAATTTGATAAAAAATACTTATACATAGGCATAAAAGCTTTCGGAGATCCAAAAAAAATAAGAGCTACTTTAAAAAATAGAGATCAAACTTGGAATGAGGATTATGTTGCCTTAATGTTTGATCCTTTTAGAGACGGCAGATATGGAATTTTGATTGGTGTTAATGCTTTGGGAGTCCAATTGGACGAGATACATATAAGCAATGCTGAGCCTGATAATTCCTGGGATATTCTTTTTGATTCTGCAACAGCCTTCCAAGATGATGGTTATTCAGCTGAATTCATTATTCCTTTTGCAGAACTTCAGTTGCCTGATGAAGAAGTTCAAAAATGGAAGATGGGGTTTATCAGGAAATCTTATCAGGCAGGAGTTCAAACTGTATTTGGATCTTTTAAAAATCTTCCAGCGGAAACTTGCTATGCATGTCAGGCAGATGAGGAAGTGCTTTTAGGTTCACCAGAAAAAATATATAGAAGCTATTTATATCCCTATATTTTTCTTAATCAGAATGGTGACAGGCCGAAAAAAGACTTTAAATTGCAGAATCCTGATTATGAAATTGGTATTACTGGTCTTTATGACCTTAGTAAGTCCTCATCAATTGAATACACTATTAATCCTGACTTCTCTCAAGTTGAATCTGATGTTCCCATGATAATGGCAAATCAAACATTTGCCATGTCATTTCCTGAAAAAAGAACTTTCTTTCTTGAAGGGTCAGAATTGCTTAAATCTGACATGCAAACCGTATATACAAGATCAATAACCAATCCCCTTGGCGCACTTAAGTATATTAATCAAGGAACCAGTAGCTCAACTTATTTGATGCAGGCAACAGATACTGATTCACCATATTTAGCAGCTGGACAATACAAATCTGTTAGAGGCAATGCGGGCAAAAGCAAGGTCACAATAGGCAGATATAAGAGAAATTTAGGAAATAAGTCTCACATTGGACTTATAGCCACAAATAGAGATTATCATATTGGAGGCTCTGGATCATTGATTGAATTTGATAGTCTGATTAATTTTCTTGATGATTACATCTTAGATCTAAATTATGCAAGAAGTGATACCCAAGAGGGTCATATTAATTTTATAGATTCTAACGAAACATTTGCTGGAAGAACTTATGCAATGGATGGAGAGTCCTTTTCTGGAACAGCTAAAAACTTTCGTTTAAGAAGAGCTGTAGATGGATCAAATTGGGGCATAAGATTTAAAGATGTATCCCCTACTTACAGAGCTCATGTTGGTTTTGTTGGAAGAAATGATTATAAAAGTCGTAACTATTGGTATGGAAGAACTTATAGGTATCAAGGAACACTCAGAAAAATTAATTTTCGTTGGAATAATAGAAATAGGATTAACTATAGAAATCAAAAGACGCAAGAGTTTTATGAACTGAGCATGGACCTAGAGACGAACTTTAATTTTACAGGAGGCGTTGAATACCAAATCAAGCCCAGCGAAAAATTTGAGGGTATTCAGTATGGTGAACAAGTAGATTATGAAATTAGCGGGACTTATCATCCGACTGAAAGTTTTTTTACAAGCTTAAGATATGAAAAAGGTGAAGCTATTGCGTACAGAATTGAGGAGCCAAAGATTGGAGATTCAACAGAATATAATTTATTTACAGTATTTAGATTTTCTGATAGTTTCAAAATCTCCCTTGGTCATAGATACTCTGAGCTAAAAGATAAAATAACTAAAGAAGAATTTTATGCCGGTGAAATCAATAGATTTGAAGTTGATTACCAAATTGATAATGCCCTATCGACTCGAACTATTATTGAAAAAAATGAATTTGCTGATGACTACTTTCTAGAGGCACTAATTCAATGGAAACCAAATCCATATACAATTTTTTATGCAGGTGGGACTCAATTTTATGAAGAACCAAATCCTTTTAGCGATAACATAAGGCTTGAAACTTCACAGATTTATGCAAAATTTCAATATTTTTATAATCCAAGCAAGTAATATTAATTAGCAGCTCAACATCGATCCCGTAGCGTTTCCATCTCGAATGATAATGGAATTAATATCAAAATTAATAGCTTCCTTGCTTGAAAAAAGTCCTCTTAATTGAATTTTGGATTTGTCTAACCCGTCTTTTTCAAGGCATGAAATAGGAATATTAATTTTTGACCAATTCGTCATGGATTTTGTGGGCAGTGCAATAGACCCAATACAATTACTACCGCAACCAACGCTAAAATATAATTGTGGATTTGATAAAGTATTTACCCTCATAATAATCTCATAAAAAGGAGAACTCATTTCAGAGAGATTGATCGGCAACTCTGCTGAGATTCCAAAGGCTTGTAACAATTTGCTGCCTGAAAAAACAATATTTTTTGCATCGTCTTGTCGCTGATAATCAAATCTTGTAACTTTAATTTGTTCGTTATTGCTAAAGTAATTATCTTTCAAAACAAATTCGGGTTTTTTATTTGAAATAACAAACTCTTTTGCGGGGATTGATGCAGCGCCTAAAAAAACATTTATCAAATCTATATTTGAAACAACCTCATCAGTTTGAATTTTTTGAAGCTGAAAATTTGATTCATATGTAAGACCAAATCCAAATGGAAATAAGGGATCATATTCAGCATCAGAATAATTTAATACTGCTTGATCAGAAGATTTTGGCCATGAATAAGAAAGTTTGCCTGAAAAATCATAATTTATTTTATCATTTTTCTTAAATATAACATCAGCAATTCCTTCTACAGCAGTACCTGGTAACCAAGCTGCGATAAATGCATCAGATGCATTAATGTACTTATTTACTACCAAAGGTCTGCCTGACAAAAAGATGCTTAAAATTTGAATACCCTGAGCATCAATTGACTCAAGCAAGGATAAAAATTTTGGGTCAGTTGGAGCAAAAGAGACATCTTTTAAATCACCGAGCATTTCAGCATATGGTTCCTCACCGAATACGCCAATCACAACATCTGGATTCTTTTCAAATTTACCATTTTCAGAAAACTCTATTGTTCCATTTGATAATAAAACCATCTGCTCTAAAGCCTGATATATAGTATTAGTATTTATAAAATCTTCATTTAAATTTTCTCTTCCTTGCCAAGTAATGGTCCAGCCACCTGTTTGCGATGAGATTTTGTTTGCGGCGTGACCAATAACTCCAATATGTTGTCTAGGATCTATGGGTAAAAATTTATTATTATTTTTCAACAAAACCAAGGATTCTCTTACAGCCTGACGAGCCAAAGCAATATGCCTTGGGTGACCTAAAAAATTTTCTTTAAATTCATGCGGGACTCTTCCATCAAATAAACCAAGCCTAGATTTAACCTTTAAAATACTTCTAACTGCATCATCGAGTCTGATCTCTGATATTTCACCGGATTTAACTTGCTGAATCGTATTAATCAAAAGGTCTTTCCAGCTCTCTGGAACCATGAACATATCAATACCAGCATTGAATGATTGGGCACATTTTGAATTTGAGCAGTTATCTACCTGTCCATGGCCATTCCAATCACCTACAACAAAACCATCAAATTGCATATCTTTCTTAAGGATGTCTGTTAATAACTCTTTATATCCATGAAGCTTTTGACCATTCCAGGAATTAAAGCTTGCCATAACTGTTTGAGCACAAGCATCTAAAGCATCAAAGTATGGATATCCATGTAATTGTCGTAACCCAATCTCAGAAATTACGGTGTTTCCTTGATCAACTCCTCTCAAAGTACCTCCATCACCCATAAAATGCTTTGCGGTTGCAATAACATGGTTTTTGTCAAGGAATGTATCTCCCTCGCCTTGGAGCCCAAGCACAAAAGCTTTGCCTAACTTAGAGACCAAGATGGAGTCCTCAGAAAACCCTTCATACGTTCTTCCCCAACGATCATCTTGAGGAACTGCAATTGTAGGAGCAAATGTCCAAGCAACTCCGGTTGACAAAACTTCTAAGGCAATTACCTCACCAATACTTTTAATTAACTCTTCATTACGAGTTGCACCAAGTCCTATATTGTGAGGAAATAATGTCGCGCCAATAACATTATTGTGGCCATGAACTGCATCAGTTCCCCATAAAATAGGAACTCGGATGCCTTTAAAGATTGGAGAAGCTTCATAAAACTCTTTACTTAAGTTCTTCCAATCTTCTGCTGTACTATATTTATCTCCATTGGGTGAGGTGTTGCCTCCATTCAAAACTGATCCAAGTCTGTATTTTTTTGCATCTGCTGGAGTAACAAAGTCCAAGTCGCCTTGAATAACTTGTCCAACCTTATCTTCTATCGTCATTGCTTTGATTAGTTGCTCAATTAGATAATCATTATCAAAATTTTTGTACTCACAAGCATTTGATCGACTCCAGTCTACTTGAGCTGATAATAATGAAATATTTGAAAATAAAATTATCAAAAAAAATTTTTTCATTCTTGTTCCTTATTAAAAATCTATATCTGAAAATTCGAGTTTTGTCTTATCTTGATTTATAAGAAAATATAATGGCATTTTATTGTTTGTGGATGCTTTTTCAACAACCAATCTTTTCTCAGAATTTGTTACTAACAAGATACAGCGTTTTGTGTTGAGAAGGCATGCGAGATTCATTGAAATTCTTTTATAGCTTGGGGATCCTAGGGGAATTTCTGAACATATAAAATCAGGATCAGCATCAATGCTTAAGGCACTGCTTAGTTTAACTTGCTCAGGGAAAAGTGATGCAAAATGGCCATCATTACCTAATCCGAGTAAAACTATATCAAAGGGAAGTGTTATATCGTTAATGTTAATTCTTGGCTGAACTAAAGGACAGAATTTAGCCAACTTAGCATTATTTATTAAAAGATTTTTCCTTAAAAGATTTTCATTTGAATCAATATGATTTGAGGGTAGTAATCTATCATCCCCCAAATAGATAGATACTTTATTCCAGTCTAAATCAGCACGACTTAGTTTTTTATAAATTGATAAAGGACTATTTCCACCACATACAACTAGTGTTGCTTTTCCATTCAGTGCAATCGCTTTATCTAATGTTTTCGTGATTGATTTAGATATCTTTTCTGAAGAAGAATTATTCAATTTTTACTTATCTTTTGTTAATTTTATTAATGAAATTTAAACATCCATGCAAACAAGTCATTTCTTGATTGATAATAGCTATTGGCATTTGTGACAAAATATTTGCATGTATTGATTTTCTGTTGATCAAAAAATTTTTCATGAAAATCTCATTATCTATAAATTGACGAATTGAACGCATTAAACCTCCGGCGATGAATATTCCATTTCCAGGCATATAGGCTAAGGCAAGTTCAGATAATATTTGAGAAAATGAATTAAGAAAGAAATTTATAGCTTTTTGTGAGAATTCGTCATTATTAAAGCTTGATACTATTTCTTCAGATGACTTTTCTTGATTAGAGAAAATTTCATATATTTTCTTAAGCCCACCTCCAGATAAAATACTTTCAATAATATTAAATTTTTTAATATCTGCGGGTTCAAAATCTTCAAATAATTTTGGAAGAGTTAATAAGCAATTTCCAATCTCTGTAGGAAGTACAATTTTATTTTCAATAACTAGAGCGGCCCCAAGACCTGTACCTGGACCAATAACCAATGATGTCTGATTAAATCCATCATATTTATTTATGAAGGTCATTTCGTTAGTGTTAAAAAGAGATAGCCCATGGCCAATGGATTCCCAATCATTAAGAATATGACAAGAATCTAAATCAAATTTTTTCAATATAATCTTTTCATCTATTTCAAAATCCCTATTTGTCATTGATATAGATTGATGCACCTTAGGACCAGCAACAGAAAAAACTATATGTTTTATATTTTGATATTTACTTAAAAGGTTTTGAATAATCTCATCAAATGAATCTAAACAATCTAAATTTTGCTTAGAAGCATTATTTATCTCATTACTCCCAATATCAGCTGTAGCTATTCTAATATTGGTTCCACCTATATCAATAAGTAAGACTTTTTTATCAGAAAAACTGTCTTGTGAATTCATTACCACAGTAAAAAATAAGTGATGAATAAAATCAAACAGATAATTATGGCATTTAGATTAAATGAAAATTCTGTTTTAAAATTTATATTGACTAAATCAATTGCTTTGGGTTGATTAGAATATCCTTGAAATAATGCAGTAAAGTAACATCCAAGGCCTGAAACTAGAAATACGACCCCCATTCTATGAATAAAAGGATATTCTGGAAAAACAAGAAAAATTAACAAAGATAAAATTAAAGACATGATTGCTGCAACTAAAACACTAAGAGTTGTGGCTTTTTTCCAAAATAGAGCAACTAAAAATATTACTAAAATTCCCGGTGTGAAAAATCCAGTAAAATTTTGTATGTATTGAAATGCAGACTCCATGCTTCCAAGTAGTGGCTGTGCACAAATGACAGCAATAACTAATGCAATCCAGGCAATATTCCTTCCAACTGTGACTAATCTTTGTTGAGATGGTTTTGATTTTGCAAAACTTCTATAAATATCCATTGTAAAAATTGTACTTATGCTATTAGTCATTGATGCGAGTGAGGAAACAATTGCGGCAACAAGAGCTGCAAAAGTTAGCCCCAAAAGACCGTGTGGAAGTAATGCCATCATCATTGGATATGCTTGATCAGACTTTTCAAGTCCAGGATAAATAATTGCAGCACAAATCCCTGGAAGAACAACAACAAATGGCATCAAGAGCTTCAAATAAGCAGCAAACATAACTCCCTTTTGGGCCTCTGGTAAAGATTTAGCACCCAGAGCTCTTTGAGTAATGTATTGATTAAATCCCCAGTATGCAAAATGGGCTATCCATAAACCTCCAATCAAAACCCATACACCAGGAAGATCTTTATATGCAGGATGATCAAGAGATAAAATCATATCAAATTTTTCAGGAAGAGATTGATAAACTTGGCTCAATCCAATAAATACTCCTGCACCATCTGAAATTTGATTCAAAGCTATATAAGAGACAGATAGACCACCAAGAATTAATAGAATCACTTGAATGATATCTGTCATAGCCACAGCTTTAAGTCCACCCCATAATGAATATGTCAAAGATAGTGTTGCTAAAAGCACTAATCCATAAAATAGATCCAGGCCTGTTAACGAGTTTATTGCTAAAGATCCCAGCCATAAAACACTAGTTAGATTAATGAATACGTAGACAGCTAGCCAAAAGAAAGACAACACGAGACTAACCCTATTATCAAATCGATGCTCAAGAAATTGAGGCATAGTATAAATTTTCTTCTCTAAAAAAAGTGGTAAAAAATATTTTGCCATCACAATTAATGCAATCGCCGCTGTAAGCTCATAAGTGGCTATTGCCATCCCAACAACAAATCCCTGCCCTGACATGCCGATAATTTGTTCTGCAGAAATATTAGCAGCAATCAAAGAGGCTCCGATTGCCCACCAAGGAAGTGATCTGCCTGCTAAAAAATAATCCTCTGCAGTTTTCTCATGACCCTGTTTAGACTTAGAAACGAATTGAGCAATAGCTATGATTCCAACACAATAAATTACAACAATAAAAATATCTAAATCATTAAAAAGCATTTATTGAATATCCCCCCGAGATGATTTAAGAAGTTATTATCGTTGAAATAAAATTAATTGAAAGCAAAAAAAAACAGAGCTAAGCTCTGTCTTTTCAATCGAGATTGGAAGGGGTCTAAAGTGAGAATCTCTTTAGCTCCTTAGAGGCCTTCTCTCTCCTCCTTGGTGGGTTACTAAGCTCTTTTTTATCGTCGACTCTTAATAACGCTTTCGCCCTTCGTCTCTTCCTCCTCTTTCTCTCCTACTCCCGTCTGCAGTTGGTTGTAGGTCAGTCCGAGTTGGTCTATTAAATATACGCGATTAGGAAAAAGTGTCAACACCTATGATTAAAAAAAATTAAGTTTTTAAAAAAAAGACTCTAAAACAATAACTTAAGATAGATTTTTTAAATAATTTGACCCTTCATTTACTCCAATTTTATAGTCTGCTTTTAGAGTATTATGATCAATTGTTGCTCGTTTTGTTTTAAGTCTTTTTGGAGGACAAATTTGAATAATTCTACAATCAATTGGAGGATTATTAATAAACTCTAGTGCAGAATTATAGATTACTGCATTCGTTTTTAATGCTTGAGAAATTTTTGGATAGTTCTTTGTAGCTAATGCAGCAATATGATTTTCTAGTTTAATTTTTCTAACAAAATCTTGTTCATATGTTCTTATGATTACAATTTCCCTGGCCCCCATTTCGTAAGCTTTTTTAACAGGAATTGGATCAGTGATACCTCCATCAAACTTTCTTCTTCCTTTCAAGCTAATTGGATCTTTCATCAGCACTGGCAATGCTCCGGTTGCAAGCATTTCATTAATATAATCGTCTCTTGATAACTCAATATACTCAGGAGCACCTGTTTTTGCATCAGATACAACAATAAGGAATTTCTTATCTTTTAGATTTTCTTGAAGACGGTCAAAATCAATTGGATGAACTTTTTGAGCATCATGATAGAGTCTTTCAAAATTCATAATACTTTTATTAAAAAATATATTTGAGTATGTTACGTACTTTTTTGAAGCAGAAAATAACATCTTATCTAAATTATAATCTGCTACTTTCAATAGATACCAAAGCTGAACGACTGCTCCATTAGAAACACCCAAATGAATTGAAAATGGATTGTACGAAGCTTTTATGAATGTGTCAGTCACCCCAAATGAAAAAACTCCTCGGCTTCCTCCACCCTCAACGATTAATGCTTTCATAATTGCTGCATAAGATATAACTAGAAAATAAATTATAAGCAAAAAAAAACAGAGCTAAGCTCTGTCTTTTCAATCGAGATTGGAAGGGGTCTAAAGTGAGAATCTCTTTAGCTCCTTAGAGGCCTTCTCTCTCCTCCTTGGTGGGTTACTAAGCTCTTTTTTATCGCCGACTCTTAGTATCGCTTTCACCCTTCGTCTCTTCCTTCTCTTTCTCTCCTACTCCCGTCTGCAGTTGTTTGTAGGTCAGTCCGAGTTGGTCTATTAAATATACGCGATTAGGAAAAAGTGTCAACACTTTTTTTTAAAAAAATATAATTAATTTTTTATGATTTGTTGGTCCCATTGATTTTTGTAAAAATCAGATAAAATTTTGAACGCTTCTTTCCTATTTCCATTCTCATCAATCAAGCCCTTTCTATTATAAAAATCTTGAATGCCAGGCAGTGGTCTTAACATCGCTCTAAAATCCTTGAGAATCCAGGGGCTAATTCCTTGAACCTGAGGATTTCTAGAAAGCATTTCTAATTGGCCTGCATATACCTTAGCTTGATACCCTTCTGACCATATTTCATCAGTGTGATTTCCATATTTAGCACCAGCACCAAATTCTGAGATATGAATTGGTTTATCAAATGAAGAACTAATTTTTATCTCTGGCATAATCTCAAACATTAATCTTCTTAGAGTTCCCTCTGGAATCATCATTTGCTCAGTAAAAAATGTGACGTAATACCAACCAAAGTACTCATTGTAAGAAATCAAATCAACATTTTTAGCAAGAGGATCATCAATTGAAATAGAAAAAGTTAGCTCTTTATCAGCAGATATGTTTGCCTTATCTAAAATTGAGTTAAATATCATTTTTTCAGTTTGATTAACCCATTGAGATTTAGTGCCCTGTAATGCCAAAACAATTATCAAGGATCTAAATTGCTCTTCATTTCCAGAAAGAAGTGCAGCCGTGGTTAAACGAGATGAATCATTTAGATTGATTTCAGATAATAATGCATCTAAAAATTTCATTCTTGGAATTGAAAAAGGAGTTTCATTTGCTACTGACCAAACTACAACAGATGCCCGATTTTGGTCTCTTTGAACCAATCTATTAATCTGATCTTTTGCTATCTTCAAAGTATCAGGATTTTGCCAATCAATATTCCAATACACAGGAATCTCTTCCCAAACCATTAATCCGATTTGATCCGCAACCTTAGATAAATGACGGGTATACGGATAATGCGCAGCTCTGACAAAGTTAATATTTAAATCTGCAGCTGTGGCAAGCAATTTTTTAAAATGCTCTTTGGAGTATGCAGGTCCTGGCGCACCGATAGGCTCAGAGTGCATAGCAATTCCCTTAAACTTTATCTCATTATTATTTAAATATATCTTTTGACCCTTTGTTTTAATGGAACGAAAACCTATTTCATCGGATATTGATTCATTTTGTGATGAAATAATTACCTTATAGAGCTTGGGATTTGAGGGCGACCAAAGTTCTGGAGAAATAGTAATATTTTTTTGAATAAACCCTGAAGAATCTGTCCCAAATTCTTCTTTGTAATTAAGCTCAGGAATCTCCAAAATTACTTTTTGCCGAGATGATTTAGTTGCCATTTGTAATTTAAAGACAGCTTCAGAAAAATTATCTGGGTTAAGTTGTAAATATGCATTTCTAATATAATCATTTGGAGTCTCAACAAGATATACATCACCAACAATACCTCCCCATGGCCACCAATCTGTCTTGTGAGTGGGAACAGTGGATTCATTTAGGGTATTGTCTGTTTGGATCAACAAGATGTTCTCACCATCATTAAGAAACTGGGAAATATCGAAGTTAAATGGAACATAACCACCTTTAAATTCACCTACAACAGACCCATTCAAAAATACCTTTGTTGTAAAGTTACTGCCTTCAATATACAAATGGGTTAAAACATTTTGTTTTGATGAATGATTAAATTTTTTAAAAAGCCAAACTGGGCCTCTGTAAAATAATAATTTTTCATTTTGAGCATTCCAGGCTCCTGGAATTTGAATTTTTTCTGCATCCTCAAAATTGTATTCGATTAACTCCATTCCAGTTTTTTGAGTTTTATTTTTTGGAAATCCACCAAAGAAAGAGGATTCTGGCAAACCATTACTCATTGGATCAATTATGTAAGTCCACTCTCCATTCAAGGAAGTAATGTTTCTTGAATCAATCCACCCAAGCAACTTATCAGCTATTGGATAGGCTGGAGCCTCGCGACTAAAAAAACTTTCGGCATCTGATAATTCCTCTGAAGATACATTTACGGTCCAAAAAACTGTAAGAAATAAAAGGATTTTGATGATATTTTTATTTGTAGGGAGCTTCATGACTCATCACAATCCTTCAACTAAAACAACGTGCCGATTGGAGGAATTTACTGAGTGCTTTAAAGCCTCTTGATACTCCTTTGATTCATAACATACTTTGGCTTCATGCATCGAATTAAACTCAACTAGAACAGTCCTCTCAAATGGACCTCCTTCTAATTCAATTTGATCGCCCCCACGAACTAGGAAGGTACCACCATATTGATTGATAGCAGGTCCTGCAAGCTTAATATATTCATCATACTCAGCTGAATTATGTACGTGACATCTTGTGATCCAATATGCTTTCATTAAGCTTTAAATTTTAACCTCATTTCGTGCAATATTGGTTCGGTATAACCGCTGGGCTGAATTCTTCCCTCTATAGCTAGATTACATGCCGCTTTGAAGGCAATGCCATCATATGATGGGCCCATTGGTAGATATGACGGATCCCCAGAATTCTGCTGATCAACAACGAGAGCCATTCGTTTCATGGTATCGAGAACTTGATCTTTGGAACAAATAGAATGATGCAACCAATTTGCAATATGTTGGCTAGAGATTCTACATGTAGCTCTATCCTCCATAAGCCCAACGTTGTTAATATCAGGGACCTTAGAACAACCTACTCCTTGATCAATCCATCTAACAACATAACCAAGAATACCTTGAGCATTATTATCTAATTCTTTTTGAATATCTTCAGCAGATAGTTCTTCTGGATTTTCCATTAATGGAATGGTGAGAATATCATCAATACTGGCCTTAGGTCGCTCAAGGATACTTTGCTGTCTATTAGAAACTAAGATTTGATGATAATGCATTGCATGGAGAGTGGCGCCAGTAGGTGATGGTACCCATGCACAGTTTGCTCCAGATTCTGGATGCATGATTTTGGTTGCATACATGTTTAACATTTCGTCAGGCATTGGCCACATGCCTTTACCAATTTGTGCGTTGCCTTTAAATCCAGTTTCAAGACCTGAATCAACATTCCAGTCTTCATAAGCAAGAATCCAAGGCTGCTGTTTCATGTCTGCCTTAGGAATCATAGGACCAGCCTCCATGCTGGTATGAATTTCATCTCCAGTCCTATCTAAAAATCCAGTGTTAATAAAAATTATCCTTTCCTTAGCAACTCGAATACATTCTTTAAGATTTACAGTGGTTCTTCTTTCTTCATCCATGATCCCTACTTTGACTGTCAACTGATCAAGATTTAAGGCTTTTTCAACTGCTGAAAATAAATCACAAGTAAACTGCACTTCATCAGGTCCATGCATTTTTGGTTTCACGATATAAATGCTGCCAGTCCTAGAATTTTTTATCTCTCCCTTACCATTAATATCATGCATTGCAATACAAATTGTGAACATTGCATCCATTATTCCCTCAGGCACCTCATTACCATCCTTATCAAGAATTGCTGGATTAGTCATGAGATGTCCAACATTTCTTACAAGCATGAGGCTTCTGCCTGGCAATTTAAAGCCGGAACCATCTGGTGCAATGTAATCTCTATCAGGATTAAGAGAACGAGTCATTTCACTTCCTCCTTTTATAAATGTTTCCTGAAGGTCTCCTTTCATTAAGCCAAGCCAATTTCTATAAACAGTAACTTTATCTTCTCCATCAACCGCCGCAACAGAATCCTCGCAGTCTTGAATCGTCGTAACTGCAGATTCTAATAAAACATCCTTGATTCCAGCGGGATCAGTGGCGCCCACAGAATGCTCAAGATCAATTTGAATTTCAGCATGGAGGTTATTGTTTTTTAACAAGATACTAGAAGGAAGATTTGGTGAGCCTTGAAAACCTTGAAATTGATCACTGTCATTAAGAGTTGCAGTTTGTCCATTCTCTAACCCGAACTCTAACTGACCATGCTGTATTGAAAAAGAAATTACATCAGAAAAACTAGCATCATTTAATGAAAAATTTTCATCCAAAAAATTCTTTGCAAATTCTATAACTTTTTCTCCACGAACTGGATTGTACGCACCTGCTCTTGACGCACCATTATCCTCTGAGATCATATCAGTACCATACAAAGCATCATAGAGACTTCCCCATCGAGCATTGGCGGCGTTTAAAGCAAATCTTGCATTCATAACTGGAACAACTAATTGAGGTCCTGCAATAAATGCAATCTCTGGATCAACATTTTCAGTTGTGATCCTAAATGGTTCTTTCTCTTCTAATAAGTAACCTATTTCTTTTAAAAAATCTTTGTATTTAGATAGGTTTTTTTCGTCACCGGGATTATCTAAATGCCAAGAATCAATTTGCTTTTGCATTGACTCTCTGATTTCCAGCAATACTTTATTTTTAGGGCTAAATTTATAAACAATGTCCTCAAAGCTACTCCAAAAATGATCCTCAGTTATATTTAGACCAGGCAAAACTTCTGATCTAAGAAATGTTTCCAAATCTCGTGAAACTGACAAGGATCCGATTTGCATGTAATTATCTGACATTTTTTTTGCACATAAGTTTAAAATAAAGATACAGTCTAACAAATTACAAATGAAGCTCTAAAAGAAATGTTATACATTTTGTAGGGAGGATTGTAAAAGTATGACATATATAGTGTCATACAAAAAAAAGGAGGGTAATTACCCTCCTTTTTTCAAACATAAAGAAGTTATCTAATCAAAGTACCTGAATACATTCTTGAATTTTCACAAGAGTATGTTTCTTTGACTGCTTTATTTTCAACTGTATCATTCACATCAGACCAGTAATGATCAATAGCTTTACCCCACTCTTCCCAACTAGGTGAGCCATAAGATAAAACAAAATCATATTCAGCAAGTTGAGCTGGTGCTCCATTACCAGGTGCAATTAAGCGAGCCCCATTTTTAATCCCTGCTTTATGAGATATTTTCATTTGATTACTTAGATTTATATATGCGTCCTCAAGTGATTTACCTTCTTTTAGATTGCAATAACGATAAGAGACTGGATAAGCGTCTGACAAATCTTCAGGGCTGAAGTTTGACTCCAAAACCCACTGAACTGCATTAAATGCTTGAACACAGGTAACCGGAATAGAGTCTCTTAGTTCTTTAAAGTTATCTCCAAACCAATTATCTAATGCTTTTCCAAGATTTGTTGATGAATCAGCATGTCCAACCCAAAACATATCAAAATCAGTAAGCGGAGTTCGATATCTTGGAACCATCACAGCTGCATCGTAACCAGATTCATCTGTTGCATCCATAACTTCGTTCCAAGACTTAGACCATTGCATAAAATCATACATGCTTTTTTCATCATTTAGATTACACATTAAATATTCAGCCCTTATTGGATCAGGAACTTCCTGTGAATGAACAAAAAAGCTAGAAACTAATAAGCTAATTAAAAATAAGTTCTTCATAATTTTACCTCTATGAATTTGGGTAGTTATAAGTAGCTAAAACAACCATCATTGTGGTCTTCTTAATCTCTCGTTTTACATTTTTTGAAAATGTTTCGAATGATTCGCTTTGCATGAGGTTTTTTTGCTCTTTAATTGCAGATTCTATACTTGAGGATCCCGTGTAAGCATAGTGAGAATAATAGTTATTGTTTCCATGTGTATGAGCCCTTAAACCATAAGAACCTGAAATGTTACCGTCTTCAACCTGAGCATCGGTAAGTTTAGTCCAAGCAGCCGCATATTTTTTAGGATTTTTTACTGACATGTAATATGTTGTATAAACACTGTTATCTGCTTGGTTGTTGTTTCCACCACTAATCAGTTTTCGATTCAAAGATTGCTCCACAGATTCTGATATTGGTTGAACCTTTGAAATAAAATTTGCAAATTCAGGCGTATAAAACATAGCAGTTCCGTTGG
The DNA here is from genome assembly GCA_902623685.1 of uncultured SAR86 cluster bacterium. Classification (GTDB taxonomy): domain Bacteria; phylum Pseudomonadota; class Gammaproteobacteria; order Magnimaribacterales; family D2472; genus D2472. The sequence goes on along the minus strand of CACNUQ010000006.1, from coordinate 20,887 downwards.
CCATATCAGACTCTGAGTCATAACTAATAACGACAGCATGAGTAGCATCATCATATCCATTAAATGCAAAGTGGCCCAAAGTTACGGTACCAGGAAAATCTTTACCAAATTTCGAAGTCATAAGATCGTCAAGAGATTGAGCATAGCTTTGAACATCGGATACTTTTATTGAGTAGGCTGCAATGTAACCATCGGCGAAAACTATTTGAAATGACAAAGTAAAAAATGCCATTGAGGTAAGAAGTAATTTTTTCATTTTTTTCTCCAGAATATAAAAAATTAAGATTTACAAGTATGCAAGATATGTAAAAAAATTACATGTATTTTTGTGAATTTTTTCTTAAAAAAAGAATATTTAATTTGAAAGTTAATGAAAATAACTAGTTATCTTTATTATGCTAAAGTAAATCATTCAAAAAATTTATACAAAGGAAGTTTTATGAAGAAATTACTACCAATAATTAGCATATTCTTACTAGCTCAATTTTCTTTAGCTGGTCATCATGAATCAGGCCACATGAGTAAAAAAGGCCTCATTGGATACGAGATGTCTGATGATGGGGAAAAATTAGAAATTATCGCTGGAGATCCATCTCTTATAAAAATTTGGGTAGATTATGTCGAAGCGCATAATCAGCGAGATCTTGAAGCAATTGATAAGGCGAATGCTGATGACATGATAGGCAGAGCGCCAAATGGTGTTGTTTTAAGAGGCTCTGAAGCGCATGCTGCCTTTCTTAAAAATTGGTTTGACACGTCTAATCCATCATGGGAATTTGTATATGCAATGGCGAATGATGTCCCCCAAGAGGATGGATCTGTGCATCACTGGATAACATCCTCCTACAAAGTAACAGATACTATTGATGGCAAGGAAACAGTTGCAAGAGAATTTTTTGATGTTCGAATTGAAGATAAGAAAATTAAAGAAATTTTAGTTGCCTCCAGACTTGTTTTGCCTGAGTAAGATTAGTTCCTGAAGTCACTTTTTATCTGCTGCCGCACTTAAAATAAACCGCAGCAGCCTCCTTGTTTATTTATCGTCTTTAACTAAACTTAACAGATGATCAAAAGTGGAATTCAACTAGCTGAAAAAGGATATCTTCCTGATTTTATTCTTAAAAAAGCAATCAATAGAATCTTGATGAATCGTCTAAAAGAAGTTGCCGATGCAAATAGTTTTAAACAAAACTCTAAGTTAGATTTTTTCGAAGAACTAAAAAATAGTGCTATTGCAATTTCTACAAATGATGCAAATGAGCAACATTACGAGGTTCCAGCCTCCTTTTTTAAATATGTTATGAGCGATAACTTGAAATATTCATGCTGTTGGTATGAAAACGATAGTGATGATTTGATTCAAGCTGAGATTAATATGATAGAAAAAACTATCTCAAGGGCAGAAATTGCTTCTAATCAGCAAATCTTAGATCTTGGTTGTGGTTGGGGCAGTTTCACAATTTATGCTGCGCAAAAGTTTCCTGAGAGTATTTTTACATGTATATCAAATTCAACAGATCAAATTGAATTCATAAAACAAGAAGCAAAGAAAAAAAATCTTAAAAATGTTTTACCACAAAAACAAGATGTAAATGATCTCAGATTTAAAGATAAGTTTGATCGCATTGTATCAGTTGAAATGTTTGAGCATGTCAGAAATTACAAAATGTTACTTAGTAATCTGAGAAACTTCATGAAACCTGAAGGGAAATTATTTATTCATATTTTTAATCACAAAGAGCATTCTTATCCTTACGAAGTAAGAGGAGATTCGGATTGGATGTCTAAATATTTTTTTACAGGCGGGATTATGCCCTCAGCTGACATTTTTGATTTTTTTAATGATGATTTTTCTGTATCTAAGTATTGGAAAGTTAATGGCAAACACTATGCAAAAACATGCAGACACTGGCTGCAAAATCATTATGCCAATAAAAGAAAAATTATTAATTTATTTGACGCTCATTACGACGATGCAAATAAATGGTATCAGCGATGGCGATTATTTTTTTTAGCCTGTGAAATGTTATTTGCACATGATCAAGGTAATGAATGGTTTGTTTCCCATTATTTACTTGAGCAAAATAAATAAAATCATCGGCTATGCAGCTCAAACTTAACAAAAAGAATTGTTTAACTGCCCATACGAGCTCGTCTGCGCTGCTCAGATAAAAGCTCTCTTCTTTTCTTTTCTTCTAATTGTTTAAGCTCCTCTTGAGATAAACAAATCTTTTCAGGTGAATTAGGGCTTTGAGTTTTTCCATTTTCACAGACCAAATCTTTTGAAATTTCTTCTGTTTGATTATTAATTTGGGTAGAACTAGAAGCACAGCTCGAAATTAACAAAACAAAAAATATTAAATGTAAAAATTTTTTCATAAAAAACTCTGTTCAACTTTTGTAAATAATATTAAAAATGGAGCGGGAAACCAGGTTCGAACTGGCGACCTCAACCTTGGCAAGGTTGCGCTCTACCAACTGAGCTATTCCCGCTTCAGAGTTGATTAATATACCTGCAAGGTAAGAAGCATTCAAGCTTAAAAGATTTTAATAAGATCTGAATTTTTTACTAATGTTTTAAATTTTATTGTATGGTATTTCAATGAAAATTCTTTATTTAGCAATATTTTTAATACTTTCGGGATGTGGGTTACAAGAAGATGAGAAAGCATCGTATCTTACTGAAAAAATTATTTATTCTTCAAAAAATATTTTAGGTTTTGAAAATATTTTTAATAACAACCTTAATCCGCAAAAAGATGTTGAGATTTTTGGAATTATGCATTTTCCAGATAATTATGACTCGTCAAAAAAATATCCAATGGTTGTTGCCTCACATGGCTCATATAATTGGCGTGATCATCATTTAAGATATTTAGAGCAAATTAGAAAAGCAAATTTTATTGTCTTTGCAATGCATCCCTTTGATTCACGGAATATCAAAAGCACGGTTGGCAATCAAATTAATCTTACCAGTGAAACCGTTATATATGATATGGCAATGACCTTAAATCTGGTTTGGGATGACCCAAGAGTAGATAATACAAAAATTTATGCAGCTGGATGGAGTTTAGGCGGGACAGCAACCCTTTTCAATGCTTGGATTCCACTTCAAGATGCACTCAATAAACCTGAGGCATCCTTTGCTGGTTATTTAATGTGGTACCCAGGTTGCTTGGCTTTACCAGATCTTGACTTGTGGGACAAAGATTTAATGCAAATTTATATTGGTGAAGAAGATAATTGGACTCCGCCTCAACCATGCAAAGATTTAGTTTCAAAAATAAATTCTGAGGGAGGTGATGCATCTATTGAGTTGTATCCGAATTCCTTTCACTCATTTGATGGCCCAATGCCGCTGAGACTTATTCCAGACGCATATAGCTGGGCCAATTGTAAATTGAAACTCAATGCCAAAACAAAAAAGGTGTATGATCCAAATAATGAATTTCTTGATTTCTCTGATCCAAAATTGAGAAGACAAGCTTATGAAAGCTGTGCAACAAAGGGAGAAGTTATGGCTGGAGCAAATCCAGAATATAAGAATGCTGCTTACGAGCATCTTGCCATGTTGTTACCTGAATTAGATTAAACCATAAAAGTTATGCGATTAAAGCTAAGTGAGTTTGTTGAAGTTCTAAGTTTTGAAATCTCATGGTTAGAAGCTAATCCTTTATGGGTACTAGTAAGCTTCTTAATCTATGCATCTCTTGCAGGCTTATTTCTGAATGCAATAAGGATGAGTATTAAATTTGAGAAAATTCATGAAGAAGAACGAAAAAAAACCTATGGCAGGTTTTCAAAAGATGTACTCATTATTGGATTGATTACTGCGATAATTATTTTTAGCTTTGGAATGTACCAAAGACTCTAAAGTAGTTGTCAACTTTAATTTACAGTTATTAAAATATTCCCTTTTAAAGACGATTTCTATAATATACACACTTCAAATTCTTTATATGGGGAAAATATGAAAAATTACATTACCGCCTTGGTTTTATCGCTGCTTGTCTATCCTGTTGTTGTAAGTGCACAAGATCAAGTTGAAGAAATAATAGTAACGGCTACAAAAACAGAAAAAACACTTCAGGAAGTTCCTGTTGCTGTATCTGTTGTTACCGCCGATACGATTGAAAAAGCTGGAATTACCGACATGTTTGATCTCAAAGCAGTAGTTCCCTCTTTAGAAACCAGACAATATCAATCATCTACTAATGCAACTTTTTTTATTAGAGGATTTGGAAATGGCTCAAATAATCCAGGAGTTGAACCTTCAGTAGCATTATTCATTGATGGTGTATACCGCTCAAGTATGCAATCACAAATTTCTGATTTACCAGTACTGGAGAGAATTGAAGTTCTTAGAGGACCACAAAGTACATTATTTGGAAAAAATGCTTCTGCTGGTGTTATTAACATTGTCACCAAAAAGCCATCGTTTGAAAGATCAGGGTATGTGTCATCTACGCTAGGAAATTTTAATACTAAAAAAGTAAAAAGTTATATCACAGGTCCATTGAACGAAACTACCGCATATAGTTTAAGTGCAAATGTTCATCAATCAGATGGTCACACAGATAATGTGACAACTGGCAATGATATGAACAATAGAGATAGATTTGGATTTAGAGGTGAGTTGTTATTTCAACCATCTAATGATCTATCAATAAGAGTAACTGCTGACTATGACGAATATGATGAATATTGTTGTGCGGTTGGAAGCGCTGCTTATGGCGTTGGTAACCAGATTCAATCACTAATGGGCGGAAAAATTATTCCTAATAATGTGTTCACCCAAAAAGTATTTTATGACTTTGATCCAGAAACTGAAGGTGATAACTCTGGTTTGTCCATGCATATCAAAAAAGACTTTGATGGGATGACATTAGAAAGTATCTCCTCCTTCAGAAATACATTTAGCTACAGTGTTCAAGATGTTGATTTTGATGGTGGATCTTTGGTAAACCCAAGCCCTATCAGCAATGATAGAGATGCAGTTTCTCAAGAGTTTAGACTCTATTCAAATGATAATGAAAAGCTTAATTGGTTAATTGGAGGTTACTACTACCAAGAAGACATGGCTTTTAATGAATCCATATATCTAGGACCTTTGTGGAGAAATTACATTGAAGCTTATCTTGCTCCTGGTACATTTGCTGGATTAGAGCTCGCGCTAGGCTTACCTAGTGGGGCAATCTATGGTGAAGGACAAGGTGGTACCGAAACTGCCTCGCAAGATAACGAAACTACATCCTTATTCATGCAGCTAGATTACAACGTAACGGATAGTCTAAATGCATTGGTAGGTGTAAGTTATATTGAAGATGAAAAAACTGTTGCTTACAGTCAAGTAAATACAGCAGTTCTATCTTCTTTAGACTTTGTTGCCATTGGAGCAGGAGGTCTAATTGCTGCTGGTATCCCTCCAGCTCAAGCAGCAGTGCTAGCCAATGATCCAAACTTTAACCCATTGTTAGCATTCCAAGCTCTTCAAGTTATTCCTCAATTTATAAACTTTCCAAATGCAGCTCAAGATGGCAAAACTAGTGATGATAATGTTGATTACACCTTTAAATTGTCATATGCACTTAATGATGCAGCATCAATTTATGGAGGAATTTCAACAGGTTTTAAATCGTCAGCATGGATTATTTCTAGAGATTCAAGACCAGATGCTGCTGAAACTGCAGCCCTAGCTGCTGCTGGAACACCAGTGCATCCTAACACAACCGTTGGAAGAAGATATGCTGGCCCTGAAGAAGCAGAAGTCATGGAGCTAGGTGCAAAAATCTATTTGCCCTCTGGTTATCTTAATATTGCTGTTTTTGATCAGGAGATCAAAGGCTTTCAGTCGAATACATTTATAGGTACAGGTTTTGTGCTTGCAAATGCTGGAACACAATCTGTAGATGGTTATGAGTTTGATTTGCTGTTTTCGCCAACAGAAAATATTGATATAGCTTTAGGTGGAACTTTTATCGATCCTATTTATGATTCCTTTCCAGGCTCAGCATTTGGAGATTTGTCTGGTACCAAGCCATCAAATATTCCTGATGACACTTTATCTTCCAGTGTTACTTGGAATTGGGATAAAAATGGTTGGGATGGATACGTCAGACTTTCTCACCTTTATTCCAGCGAAGCTGTATTGACAGAAAATCCTGCGGCTCAAGCAATTATAGAGTCAAAGGGGAATGGGTTTAGAAAACAGGATACACTTAACTTTTCAGCTGGAATGCAAAAAGATAATTTATCAATTAGTGTATGGGGTAAAAATATTAATGATGATGAATTCATTACAACAATTTTCCCTGCTGTAGTTGATCTCTCAAGCACTACATTTTTTGGCTACCCAAATAATTATGCAACCTATGGACTAACAGTTAATTACTCTTTTTAAGATTTAATTATAAAACTTCTAAAGGAGCTGAAAGGCTCCTTTTTTTTAAGCAAATTATTTATTCAAGCTTTCTAAAGCTTCAGACATTTTTTTTTGGAGAGCGCCGATTGCTTGCAATGGTCTTATCATAACTTTGAAATCAATAATTTTACCCTCTTCATTCCAACGGATAATATCGACTCCATTAACAGATATATCATCAATATAAGTTTCAAATTCTAATACCGTATCTAGACCGTCAACTAACTCTCTAACATATTTAAACCTATCCATATCAAAAGTTTGACCAGCGCCCATCAAATAGAGTTTAGACATTTCTTTGCCTTTGATTGGCTTAAAAACTATTGGAGAGGTAAAAACACAAGAGTCATCAAGAATTTCGTCTAAAAAATTAGAATTCATAGACTTTAAACCTTGATGCCATTGCTCTAGATAAGATCGTGTATGATTCATAAATGTATTAGAAACTTTTGGCATACAGAGTGCAAGCAGTGTTTAAAAATTAAAAGGATCCTGCAACTTAATTGTTAAAATTTTAAAAGCAGCTTAAAAAACTATCTTTTTTTTCTTAGCTTTCGAAGACGGTCGTATTCATTTTGAAGTTTTTTCTCAGCAATATTGCGTCTTTGATGCCGTCTATTTCTAGCTGCTTCAGATTTTTGAATTCTGATAGCTTTGTTCATTCTGATTTAATACTCTCATAAAGAAAAAATAAAATCAAAAACTGTTACTGATTTTTAGATAGCTTAATAAGTCTGGACTTTAGCACCTGCAAACTTAAATTATATGCAGATCCAGAGGAAGATTTTTGTCTGGAAATATTTTTTAATGGTACATTTTTGTCTCGATTAGATTTAACTTTTGAATAAGCATCTCGAAAAGGTATACCAGATTGAACCATTTCATAAGCCTGATCAGTCATCAACATGTCTTGATCAATAAGCTCATTTGATCGATGAGTATTTATCATTATTGACCTTACTAACTTAGGCAATAGATTCATTGTTTTGAGTACACAATGAATAGAATGAATAAGAGATCTTTTTGTGAGTTGTAGATCTCGATGATATCCACTAGGTAAAGAGATTAAATTTTCTAATTCAGAATAATGGCCTGATAAGATAGAAAAGTTAGCCCTCATTATCTCAATTACATCCGGATTAGATTTGTTAGGCATTATAGATGAGCCCGTTGAATAAATAGGTGGTAGACTTAGTAAGTTAAACTCTTGAGATAAAAAGAGACTCATATCCCATGAAAACTTACGGATATCAAGCATCGGCTGTTTTAATACACCAATTAACTCCAATTCGAACTTCCCTCTGCTATTTTGGACATAAAGACTATTTAATTGTTTTCTTTTAAAATTTAACTCTTTTGTAGATATATCCCGCTTGATAGGAAGATTGACTCCATACCCAGCAGCTGTGCCTAGAGGATTAACATTTATCCATGTCTTAGTATTTGATAGCAATTCTGCGTTATCTAAAAATGATTCAGCAAATGCACCAAACCATAGACCCCATGAAGATGGCATGGCTCGCTGAAGATGAGTGTAACCAGGCATCGGATTGCTAGAGTGTTTTTCGGACTTTTCAAGAAAAGCTTTGGCAACCTTTAAGTTTATTGACTGAATTTCATCTAATTTCTCTCTTGCATAAAGACGCATAGCTACCATGATTTGATCGTTTCTGCTTCTTCCAGTATGAATTTTCTTACCAATTGAGCCTAATTCTTTTGTCAGGAAATCCTCTATTGCAGAATGACAGTCTTCATATTTAGCAGTCAATTTAAATTTATTAGTTTGAAATAATTTTCCAAGCTTTTTTAAGGAAGAAATTACTTTCCTTGCCTCAGTTTTAGTAAAAATATTGATTTTTTCTAATTCATGCGCGTGGGCGATCGATGCTTCAATATCATATAAAAATAATTCTTGATCTAAAGTTATATCCTCGCTTGATAAGAAATGATCAATTGCAGAGTTTTTATCTTTTGAGTTTTGATTCCAAAGTTTCATGATCAAATAATTCCTGCGTTATCGTCCCACCCAAATGCAGAATTTAAGTTTTGCACAGCCTGCGTTGCTGCTCCTTTAAGCAGGTTATCAAGAGCACAGCAAAATGTCAGCCTATTTGTTGCTTTATCCATCTCAAAACCTCCAATTATTACATTCGAAGTATTTTGAACTTCCTGTAAATTTGGAGGTGATTCTTGAATAAAAATTAGGGTCATTTCTCGATAGAAATCAGTAAATAAATTCATTATTTCTTTAGGATCAGAAGGTTTTGAAACAAAAAAATTGCCAGTTATCATAATGCCCCTAAAAAAATTACCAACATGAGGAGTAAATAAAATATCTGGATAACTATGTGTTTGTACTTCTTTTTCATGAAGATGCTTAACAAGCGTATAGGGGAGAATATTATCTTTAAGGAATTCTGTATTATTTCTTTGATTTGGAGATGCACCAGCACCACTATATCCAGAAATTCCGAAAAGATTTACTGGACCATCTAAAATATTAAGGATCGGTGCGATCATAAATTGCATAGCGGATGCATAACATCCTGGATTGCTAATTTTTTTTGAGCTAACAGGATCAGATAGCTCTGGAATTCTATATTCCCAATTCTTGTCAAAGCGATGATCGGAGCTCAAATCAACAATAATTGCCTCTTTATTATGATTTGTAATTAAATCGACATACTGCTGAGATTTCATATTAGGTAAAGCTAAAATGAATGCTTCCTCGTCACCTAGATCGATCTTATCTAGCGCAAGATCCTGATAAATGATTTCGCCTGATGCATCAATTTTCACTGGTTGTCCCGCTCTAGAGGAAGAATAAACCGAACCAATATTTAGATCATTGTTATTATTCAGTAAAGAAATGATTTCTTGACCAACATAGCCTCTTCCACCTAGCAAACCAATTTTCTTACAGCTCATTTAAATCACACTTTTGGGTTTATTTACAGCATACTCAATACAATCTTTAAGTGCACTGTAATCTGATATCCCAATCCAAAAAATATGCCATTCATCTTGTTTTTGACAACCCTCACAAATAGACATGTAAAAATTATTTATAGGATTATTTGCTCGAGAACGCCAAAATACTTGCGGATATACTTTCCTCATCTCATGCCAAATCCCCGCACCTAAACCTTCTCCTTTGGCCTCAGGAATAACACCAAATTTATCCATATAAGGAATCTTAAAGTCATTAGAGATTGCAATTGATGCCCTCTTGCATGTAGTCATAAAAATATCTAAATCATTTGGGTTTTCAAAAAAATCATCTACTAACTTGCCACTAAAAGATTTCTCAATAATATTTGTAAATTGTTCCTGAATATCTTTTTCGGGAAGTTGGTGTTGAAGAACACTATAGCCATGCTTTATTAAAGTACCTGATCCAGAATCAGTAAATAGCTCTTTTGGCAGATTGATTGGCTCAGTGATTGAAACAGATGCTGTTTTTGGGAGAAAATCTAAAAGAGATTTAATCTGTTCAAGCTTTAACTTCATTCCAGAATGAAGCCATTCTTGCTGCATTAATTCATCAAACTCTAGAGCTAAATTAATATTAGGCATTAATTCACCCCTTTGATTAAAAATGCCGCCTGTATCAGATAAGAAGATGGCTTTATATGGATTAATAGCTTTAACAAGTTCAACAGTCGCAATATCTGCATTAATATTTAATATCTCGTTATCTTGAAAACCAATGGGCGCAATTACTGGTATTGAGTCGGATTCTAATATTTCATTAATGAGTTGATGATTTACTGATTGAATTGAGCCCACATAGCCTAAATCATCATTATCCATAACACATTCAAATACATCTGAAGTAACGCTTTTTGCATTGGCTCCTTGAGCCTGTAAGGAATCAACTATTTTTTTATTAGTTTTACTAAACACTGAGTATGCAACATCTCTAACCTCAATAGATGTGACCCTTTGTCCGTCTATGAATGAAAAATTAATTTTTTGGTCTTCAAGAGCTTTGGAAAGCATTGGGCCAGCACCATGTAAAATTACCGGCTTTAGGCCAACCTGATTTAAGAAAACTAATGAAGATATTAGATTTTCAAGATCGTTTTCAATCACAGAACCCCCGACTTTAATTACTGCAAAACGTTGTTCTGGAGAAGAAAATTTTTCAATGTACTTATTTATTTCTTTCTCAGATCCTATAGCACCAAGAAGTTTTAAAATGGTATCTTTTATAAACTTGTTAGAAGGATTATTCATTGAATTATTTTCTTGAAGTTTTTTAAGGCTTGATCAAGTTGATCTATATCAATTGATTCATTAGGCTGATGTGCATCAGCGATATCCCCAGGACCAAACACAATTGCTTTATATCCAGCTTCACTAAACAAAGATGCTTCAGTCCAGAAATTAACCGGTGGTGACAAATTTAAATCCAATTCATCAACAAAGAGTTCTAGGCTCTTTATATCTCCAGATGAAGGTAATGCAGGAGCAATAAATCCCTTGGTGAATTTAGAGTCATTATTTGATGTCGCATTAATTTCATGCAATAAGTCATCATGAGATTGGCCTGGCAATGGTCTCATACCAAACTTTACTTGAGCATGATCAGCAATAATATTTGGTTTAATCCCCCCTTCGATAATTCCTAAATTAAAAGCAATGCCACTTAATCCTTCAAATGAAGAATGATCATGAGATTGGGCAACTTTTAAAGCATTCTCTGACCAATGAGTTAGTTTATGAATAGCATTATCTGTCATGGCTCTTCGATCTGAGCTGTGACCTGCTTGCCCAAAAAATTCTTGCGTTCCGGTCACAATTCCTCTATGACAGATTACAGCCATATTTTGGGTGGGCTCAGCTACTATTACACCCTCAAAACCAGGTCTTAATTTAATGTATTCTTTAACACAGGTGCTTTGACCTGCTTCTTCATCCGTAGAAAATAAAATGGCATAGTCTGATAAGCCATTTTCTATAAGAGTTAATATGCAAGCTGCAGCGCCTTTAATATCACAAACACCAAGCCCATATGCTTTATTATTTTTTATTACTAACTCATGTGGATTTGACTCCCACCCATCCCCAGCTGGAACTGTGTCTAAATGAACATTAACAAGATATTTAGGAGAGCCTTTAGTAAAAAAAATATTGAAAGAGCCCTCTCCATGATCTTGAATCTGAGGATCAATAAAATCCAAGGAATTTAGATAATCTATTAAACCGGATTCCATAGTCTTGCGGGGAGGATTAGAAGTATCAAATCCAACTAAAGCTTTAAGATGATTCAAACAGAGATCTAGATCAGGATTCATTTTTTCTTATGTATCGATGCCCAAGTGGATGTACTTTGACCGATTAATTTAATAAATCCTTTGGATTCAGATTCGGACCAAGTTGCAGACTGGGCATATTCTCCCTCAGGACTTTTTAAGATATTTTTTGATGACACAGCAACTGCATCCACACTTCCTGGAGAAAGCTTCAAAGTGACTTCTCCTGAAACCATTTTTTGAGAATCGAGCAAAAATGCTTCAAGATTTTCACGCAAAGGCTCAAAGTAAAAACCTCGATAAACAAGATTGACCCACTCTTGTCCTATTTGTGTTTTTACAAGATTTTGCTTATCAGTTAAAACTGCTTCTTCTAGTGCTCGATGAGCAGACATTAATATTGTGATCCCAGGAGCTTCGAATACAAATCTCCCTTTAAGACCGATAATAGTATCACTTGAAAAAACTGATCGTCCAACACCAAAAGATCCTCCTAAATTATTCAATGTTCTTAGAAAATCAGCTCCCTGCATTTTTTTATTATTTATTGAGATAACTTTTCCTCTCAGAAATTTTATTCTTAAGGTTTTTGATTTTTTAGGATATTGATGAGGTAACTTACAGAGAACAAAACTCTCGCTAGATGGCTCTTTCCATTCATCAATTTCACTTCCTGAGATTGTTGCTCCCATTAAATTTTCATTGATGCTGTATTTTTTGTGCAAAGAAGAAACTTTAAAGCCTTTATCTTTTAGATAATCTTCTTCGTATGCTCTAACGTTTTTGGTTATGTTTTGTATCTCTCGAATTGGAGTAATAATGTTGAACTTACCATGAGCTCTTATTGATAAATCAAACCTTATTTGGTCATTTCCCATGCCTGTGCAGCCATGAGCAATATTATTTGTATTGAGTCTTTTGCATAATTTAATTGACTCTTTGACAATTAAATATCTATCAGAGCACAATGCTGGGTATTTATTTTGGTATAAAGCTCCAGATTGAATTAATGGAACTAAAATTTCAGACCATAAACTTTTTTCAACATTAATATTAATATGTTTTTTTGCGCCTAACTCACTAGCTCTTTTTGTAATAGCGCGCTCCTCTTTTGCGGGTATTCCGCCAGTATTTACAAATAATGTATGTACTTCATACCCTTTATCAATCAAATACGGAATACAAAAACTTGTATCCAAGCCTCCCGAAAATGCCAATACTACTTTTTTACTCATTATTAATACCTATAAAATCTTAGTTAACATTGATTTTTGAACATGTTTTCTATTTGCAGCTTCATGAACTGCTAAACAATAATCTGCATCCATAACTTCATCAGTTGCTTTAACATTTCTTCTTAGTGGCAGGCAGTGACTAAATACAGCTTTATTAGTTAGGCTCATCTTCAGCTCATCAACAATAAAATGTTTGTATTTACTATTCATGGCTTCTTGCTCATCAGGTTTACCATAATAACTTAGAGAACCCCAACTTTTTGCATAAACAATGTCTACGTTAGAGTAAGCACTTTCGATGTCATAGGATATTTCAAAATCTGTATTTTCTTTTGAGCAGTTATCTTTCGCAGCGCTGATGTACCTATCATCAAGATGATAATCATCCGAGGGACATAATAATTTTATATTCATTCCAAATTTACTGGCTATAAGTAGACTCGAGTTTGCCACTGCTGTATTTAATGGCTTTGGATGATATGTCCAAGTCAATAAATAATTTTTACCTTGTAGATCACCAAAATGTTCTTGCATAGTTAAGATATGGGCAAGCTCTTGGCAAGGATGTTCTATGGTCTCCATGTTCACCACTGGCACAGAGGAGTATTTTGCAAAACTATTTATAATAGAATCAGTTCTATCTTGATCCCAATCTATAAACTTTGGAAAAGCTCTGATGGCAATACAATCACAATAAGAGGATAAAACCTGAGCAACCTCTTTTACATGTTCTTCTGCCTCTCCATCCATGACAATATTTTCTTCAAATTCAATTGGCCATGCATCTTTGCCTGGCTGCAATATAACTGCAGTACCAGATAATTCATTGATACCAACCTCAAAACTAGTTTTAGTTCTCAAAGATGGATTAAAAAATATCATCGCAACTGATTTGTTTTTCAACAAAGGCTGAAATGGTTTATTTTTTAATTCAATTGCAAAATTAATAATGTCTTGAAGTTCTGATCTAGACCAATTTTGAGAAGTAATAAAGTTTTTCATAAGCATTGAAAGTCCACCATTGCTGGTGAATATTATAGAGATCTAATTCTTTGAGTGGGAATTGAGGACTTAATGTCTACAATTTCATTTGTTTCATCAAAATAAACAAGAGTAGGCTTGTGATTAAGCATTTGATCCTCGTGCATCGATACATATGAACAAATAATTATAATATCCTCAGGAGATGCTTTATGAGCAGCAGCACCATTGATAGAAACCGTTTTTGAGCCAGCCTCTGCAGCTATAAGATAGGTTGAAAAACGCTCTCCATTGGTAACATTATATATCTCAACCTTTTCATATTCAGTCATATTTGCTGCATAAATAAAATTGGTATCCAGAGCGCAAGAGCCCTCGTAATCAATTTCAACTTGAGTTACGTTTAGACGATGGAGCTTAGAATTTAGTAATACTCTTTCCATAGGTTGAGCAGTATGCAAGAAAAATGCCTAAAATCCAAATTATTGAATAAGATAATTGTCTATAAGCCTTACTCCTCCGAGGTTTACAGCAATAGCCAATAAAGTATTTTCCTCAAAATCATCTATTTCTTCTAATGTGCTTGAGTTACAAAATGAAAAATAATCAACTTTAAAATTTAACTCTTCTAACTTTTTAATACCTTCAACTCTTAAATGCTCTAAATTTTTAATCTTTGCTTGCAGAGCTGTATCTTTTAAAATTACCGATAATTTCGAAGCAATCAGTCTTTGATCAGGTGTTAATAAATTGTTTCTGGAGGACATAGCAAGTCCATCTGGCTCCCTAACAATTGGGATCCCATGAATAGAAGTTTTCAATGTTGATTGAGTTAAAAAGTCTTTCACAATCAAATATTGCTGGTAATCTTTCAATCCAAAAAAAACATTTTTTGGTTTTATTAATTGAAAAAAGTGATTCAAGATTGAAATAACGCCATGAAAAAAATGTGGTCTTGAAATTCCGCATAATTTTTTTGATAGGTCTGAATTTGCATGTAATTTTTTGACTCCTTCAGCAAAATTGGGCTCAGGACAAAAAACCACATCGCAATTTATTTTTTCTAATTCTTTTAAATCTTGTTTTTCTGTTCTGGGATAGATATCCAGATCTTCATTTGGAGCAAATTGAAGAGGATTAATAAATATAGATACGAGAGTAATCCCATCATATTTTTTTGCCTCAGATACAAGACTCAGATGACCAGCATGAAGGTTGCCCATCGTTGGAACAAAATTAATTTCTTCATATTGCTGAAGTACTGCTTCTAAATCTTTGACTGAACGAATGATTTGCAAATTTAAAAGAAGGTATGCTCTTTTGCTGGAAATTTTTGTGATTTAACTTCTTGAACATATGCAGCTATTGCACTTTGCACAGAATCGTTTTCAGCAAGAAAATTTTTGATAAATTTTGGTGGCTTCTTTAGGCAAGAAATACCAAGTAAATCATGAATTACCATTACCTGCGCATCGGTTGATGCGCCTGCACCTATTCCGATAACTGGAATAGATAGTGATTGTGTAATTTCTGCTGCTAAATTATCCGGAACACATTCGAGCAATAAAATGGAAGCTCCTGCAGATTCAAGTTCTTTAGCTTCAGAGATCATTTCATCTTTTTTATCTGTATCACGACCTTGAACAAAATATCCGCCAATACGATTAATTGATTGAGGTGTTAATCCCATATGAGCACACACTGGTATGCCCCGCTCAGCTAGGGTGCTTGTTAAGTCACAGATCCAACGACCTCCCTCTAATTTAATTGAATGTGCACCATTTTGCATTAGCAAAGCAGCATTAGATAGAGCTTTATCCTTGGTTGAATAGCTCATAAATGGCATGTCAGCCATCAAATGAGAATTTATATTTCCGCGACTAACATTCTTTAGATGATAGATAAGATCATTCATTGTTACCGGTAAAGTACTATCGTGACCTTGAATAACCATTCCTAAACTGTCGCCAACTAATATAACTTCAACTCCAGCACCACTAATTACATTTGCTAAAGTTGATTCATATGCAGTTAGACAAGCAAATTTTTCTCCATTAACTTTATAGTTATTCAGCGTATCTATGGTGATCAGTGATTGAGAGTTTTGAGCTGACATGCTTAATGAATAAATTGATTGTCTTTGCTCAGCATGTTAATTAACTGAATTGCCAAAAGATTTTTTGATGCCTTTTGAAGGTGGGTATGAGATTCTTTTGTGAAAACACTAATTTCATTAAAATCAGAATCAAATCCAATATCTTTTTTTGAAACATCATTAGCAACAATGAAGTCCAAACCTTTTTCAACAAGTTTAATTTTTGCATGCTCCTCAACATTCTCTGTTTCAGCACAAAAACCCATAAATTTTTTATGCGGATATTCCTTAGACAGGGATGAGATAATATCAATATTTTTTTTCAGTGAAATTTGTAGGTCCTTTGAAGATGATTTTTTTATTTTATTTTGATTTTGAATTATTGGGCTATAGTCTGCAACTGCAGCACACCCAATAAAAATATCAGCATCCACAATAAGTTTCTTTGATTCTGAATACATCTCAGCAGCAGTATTAACATCAATCCTTAATATTTGATCTGAACATTCTAAAGATACTGGGCCTGCTATTAACGTAACATCAGCTCCTGATTTTGAAGCTGCTTCAGCAAGAGCAAAACCCATTTTTCCAGAACTGTTATTTGAAATAAATCTAACAGGATCAATTTGTTCTCGTGTTGGGCCAGCTGTCACGATAATTTTTTTTCCATTTAAGAGCTTATTTTCTGACATTTGAATTGTCTCATAAATCTCCTCGGGCTCTGACATTCTTCCATAACCATTATCTCCACATGCTTGTTCGCCTTTTGAAGGGCCAATAAATATCATTGCCCTGTGCCTCAAAGACTCCACATTATTTTGTGTGGCTATATTTGCCCACATATTCATATTCATAGCTGGAGCAATATAAATTTGAGCTTTAGAAGCTAAAATTACAGCACCCAATAAATCATCGGCTCTTCCAGAAGATAGTCTAGATATCGTCTCTGCGCTACATGGCGCAATTAAAATAATATCAGCCCATTTAGCAAGCTCAATATGACCCATGGCTTGCTCAGCACTTTCATCAAGAAGGTTACGATGAACACTATTTCCACTTATTGCCTGCATGGTTAAAGGTGTAATAAATTCACATGCAGAATCTGTCATTAAAATTCTTATGTTATGTCCATTCTTTATAAATAATCTTGCCAAATCAGCAGATTTATATGCAGCTATGCTTCCTGTAATGCAGAGAAGGATATTAGATGATTGTGTATTTTCCATTAAAGTATGCTTTAAAAAAACATAAATCTTACATATATTCGGACATAAAAACAAAAAAAGGGAGCTAAAAAGCTCCCTTTAGAAAATCTGCATACCCTATTTTGTCCCGGATACAGAGTTTGATTCTGGTTTAAGATTTCTTACTTTTTTAAATAAAGTACACTTTTGAGATACTTTATCAAAAGTAAAGCCCTGGACTTTTGATTTTGTCAGAGCATACTTTGAACATCCCTCAACAGAGGAATATTTTTTTGCAGTTTTAACAGAAAATATTCTGCCTTGGATTTCATAGCCATCTTGGATTGCTATTTCTGCAGATATAGAAAAAGGTAAAGAGATAGCAGCAAAAAATAGAATTTTTTTCATTATATTGATCCTTTATTTTAAATAGATATGTTCATACGAAAAATCTATTTTATGTTTAAATAATACACATATTATAAAGCAATTATTGTGCCAATTGTATGTTTTTTTTGTAAACAATATTTATCTATTTAGTTAGTCTTGTATTGATAGAAGATTTTTAGAGGTAGATAATGAATAAATGAAAACTCTTGCAGATCTGATCAAAGAAGCACACATGGTTGTGCCTACGATTAAATGTGAGGAATTGGCTGCAAGCAAAGATGGTTTGATTTTAATTGATGTAAGGGAATCTTCCGAAATTGAGGAAACAGGCAGTATAGACGGAGCCGTCAATATTCCTAGAGGTCTTATCGAAATGAAGTTAAGTCCTAATGACGAATCTATGAAACCAGAAATGCCCATTGTAGTATTTTGTGGTGGTGGAAGCAGAGCAGCATTGGCTGGAGCAACACTCCTAGAGTTAGGTTTTAAAAATGTAAAAAATTTAGATGGTGGATTTCGAGGTTGGAAAAATTTTTTTGAATAAATATATTTTTTTCAATTAAAAAAAAGAGGGCTATTGCCCTCTTTTTTAATTTGATAGGCTTTCCTTAGAACTTATATCTAAAGCCTAAGCGATAAACTGGGCCATGATCTTGAGCCAAGAAAAGCATCTCAGGATATCTAGCATATAGCCTTGTATCCTCATCATTTAGATTTTGACCCTCAACAAAAACAGATGCCTGCTCATTCAGTCTGTATGCAAAAGAAGCATCAATCTGATTTCGCTCCATCACATAAAGCGGTTGATCATAGTTTCCAAAGCCGGCTACTGTTTCACCTCTTGTGTTCAGTGCTATTCTTGCAGTGATTTTTTCATCCTCATAGAAAACTGAAGCATTGGAAGAGTCACCTAAGCCAGGAAGAATAAATTGTCTACCAATTGCATTTCTGTCAATATCAACATCACCGCCCTCTACAAAAGTAGCATTTAATTGAACACCGTATCCTGTATCACCAAATAAATGCTGAAGAACGATCTCAAAACCATCTACCTCTCCAGTAGCTATATTTGCAGGTCTTGTTATCTCAAATACTGCTAATGGATCGCTTGCTGTAGCGTCTATATAACCAGGTTCACATCTCCACCATCCACCTGATTCACATGCACCCCAAGGAAATCCACCGGAAACATCAATACCTCTGGACATTGCAACAGCAACCCAACCCATATGTTGCTGAGTATTCATCCAGCCTTGAGCCCATAAAGCTTGTTGTGATACGCAATGATTTGAACCCCACTCGCCTGGAAAACCAGGATCAGGTCTACCTGCTTGATCCCATGCATTTACACAATTTTGTGCATACTGACCAATTTCTCCATATGCAGGGTTTCTTAAGCCATAAAGCTCACCAGTGGTAATTTGACTTTCAATAAAGTCTTCAATTTCTTTAAAGAAATAATTAACTGCAAAATAACTACCTTCATCGTAGTACCATTCGTAGGCAAGATCATAGTTAGTTGATTTGAGGGGTTCTAAGCTAGGATTTCCTCCTGATGCAGTAGGAGTAAAGAAATCTCTGTTGCTAAAGTTTAAAGAAGAACGCATGTCCTGCAGACTGGGTCTTGCCATTGATTGTCCAGCAGAAAATCTCAATACTCGATCATCATCTAAGGAATATGCCATTGATACCTGAGGAAGCACTAAGTCATTGCTAGCAGATTTAGGAGCATCTACTGGCCCTCCCGTAAGATATTGTAGTCCATTTATCATGTCCCATCTTATATTTGTTGGCGTAGACTCAAGACCGATAGCCATGACGTCTGCCTCTTCATACCTTATGCCTGCAACAACATTTAAAGGTCTATCAGCAACTGTGAATTCCATGTTAGCTTGGATAAACATGGAGTCTATTGTCTCTTCAACTCTATCATTTGTATCAACTGGGCCTGCATTGAATAATCCAACACGACCCTGCCAATTATTTTTAGCAATTTTTGGATCTATTTCAAAATAATATCCATTTCCTGCGTTATAGTTATCAAAGAAACCATTAAGAGATCTTCTGGTAAAAATACTAGCAGATGCTGCCACTGCTGGGCTAAGTGATGTCACTAATTCGGAGCGAACATCTCTGAACTCTGACTCAATAGATGAGATACCGAATTCAACAGATTTTAAATATCCACCATTTAAATTCGTCCATTCTCCATTGAACTGAAATTGTTTCATTTGATTTTCTTTTTCAGCATCTCTGTAAAACAGGCCTGTATGAACAAAATCAGATGTTGTAAATTCTTTGTTATAAACAAAAGAATTAATACCGCTAGCACCACCGTTAGTATGAGTTATCACAGCATCAGCTGGTGTTGCAAATCCCATTTCGTTAGGTATCTCAGAACCATCTTTTTCAGCAGATGAGTCATGATAATCAAGCTGAAAATTGAGTGCATCAGAATAATTCCACTCCAAATTAAATCCTATTGATTCATTTAAATTTTCTGTATCACCCCAAATTAGCTGATGATCATATCCCCTATCACCAACAACTAAATCTGTGTATACGCCATTAGAATTGATAGTAGCTTGCTGAGTTCCCCATCCACCTAACCAAGAACCAAACATTTGACCATTCGAACTAAACTCAACTTTGGAATAGGTGTAATCTGCGGTAGCAACTATATTCTCTGTAAATTCATATTGAATTGTCACTTGACCATTTATTCTTAAACGATCGTTATCCTTGAACTGATATGCGGATGGCTCTTGGTAAAAAGTCTTCCCATCTGCCCTTTGATTGTTGTTTGTGATACCGGCTGCATTTTTATCAACTCTTGAGTAACCTTCTATTAACGCTAAATCTTCAACAGTAATCCAATTTGATTCTCTAGTACCTGTCTCTCTGTTATTTCTATCTTGAAAAGATCCTGATACTGCATAGCCCCACTTACCTTTATTTGAGCTATGAACAAAAGCTGCTTCTAGGGGATTTTTACCTTCTTTGCTAGAGGTATCTTTAAGCATATCAACACTAAAAGATGTCAAGTTACCCGGAATAGCTAATGGCTTTGTTGTAACCATGTTGATGGTTGATCCAATACCACCTGAAGGCAATCTGCTATTTGTTGATTTATAAACTTCTACTGCTGATACACCATGAGATGAGATATCTCCAAAATTAAAGGATCTACCTCCGCCCCATTGGCCTGGTACAGTTGGCATTTGCCTTCCATTCAAAGTTACTAGATTGAGTTCAGGACCAAATCCGCGAACAGCAACCCTCTCGCCTTCAACATTGCTGCGATCAATACCAATACCAACGAC